>CAZHYZ010000007.1:0-43309 GCA_964537195.1 uncultured Methanosarcinales archaeon | reverse complement strand
TATTAATTGAAAATAATATATATAAAACTTTCCTTATCTATGAACTAATCTTAGAAATAATTGTTTCTAATTGTGCATTTAGTTGATTTATCTCATTGATTACCTTTCTAAAATTATGAATAACCTCATCACTTACTTTATACTCTGAAGGTAGTCTCTTCTCCCTTATATCAATCATCTTTTGTTGTATAGTAACATGGTGTGGAAGGGTGTCTTTTATGTGGCCAATAACATGGGAAATTTTCGATTTTGCTTGGCCTAATGTAAAAACAAATTTCCCATTTTCCTTTGTAATATGAGACTTAGATTGGTAATTATTAACATAATTAATAACATCTCCAACAGTTTGTCTAACTCCTGCTTTATCAAGTTTACCAATATGATCATTTATTTCTTGATATATTCTTCTACTTTGTCTTCTTTCAGTTCTCCCAAGTCTAATAATTGCTGATTTTAAATGTTCAACTTCATTTTTAAGAGATTGGGCAACAGGCTCTAAAGAATCATAGTTTCTGAAATGCAAAGCTGACTCAACACGAGATAATCTTCTCTGCGCATCAATAATAAGATTATCTAATTGAGATTCCAGTGTTCCCAAAATCCCATCAATTTTTGTCTTGTAAGTATCTAGTTTTTCAAGAGCCAAGATGTTTTGTATAGGATCATTTTTCTCCGCATTATCCCTGCCAACCAAATGTTTTGTTAATGCTGCTTTTACAGAATCTAGTACTTCTGGCTTAGCACCTTGTTTTAAGGGCTTTAAGATTTTACTATAATTGGTTAATTTTTCCTCGAGTTCCTGGAAATTTTTAATTATGTAAGAATAGGTTTTTATTACCTCATTTAACCCACTGCTCTTATCATTTAGACCATCATGAAACTTAAGAATCTCACCCAAAGTATACTCAAGTTCTCCATTAATTTTTTTGATTTCATTTATTATTGTAGTTCTATCTCCTTTTAGTTCTTCTATAAGTTTAGTTAAATCTATCTGAATTCTTGTATCACCAATTGTAACATCTCCTGTCTTTATATCCCCTATTTCAGCTTTTCCACCTGTCGCAGTAGCATCTCCGCCTTCTGCAATATTGGTCGTATTACCTCCCTCTCCATCTGGTGGTGGTTTTGGTCCAACGGGTGGTGGTTCTGTTCCTCCTCCTGGTCCGGGTCCCTTCCTGCAATTAAGAAATGCAATTATTCCATAAATAAACAAACCAACACCAGCAATACTCATAAAAGAACTAATAGTCTTAGTCCAAGGTTGTGTAAACTCTGACCAAAACACAGGTGTAAAAGCCATTAAGAAAATTCCACCAAGTAACAAAGATCCTGCCTTCAGTCTACATTCTTTTGTTTCGTGAGCCAGCCAGATAAGAATAATAGGTACTAAAAATGTCAAAACAAAAGCACCAAGATAAGCATAACTTGTAAAAATTGCGACCAAAATAGTGTTAGGCATCAAAAGAACTGTCATCAAAGACAAAATCATTGCCACAATATTACCTTGTTTTCTCTGCTCTGCTCTCTTAAATATATCCAACTTTCCAACTAAGACAACATATAATGAAAAGAACAATAACCACAACAATAATTTGAAATATGCTCCTTGACTAGCACTATTATTAGGCAGGTAATTAAACAAGTAATCAATTAAATCCCAAAATGGTCCAAATGAATCTCTAAAAGACTGTGCAGAAACAAGATTAGAAAACAATATGGAAACTAGAACAAAAGGACTAAATCTAGCTAACCTCTTAATAAATCTCATTTCTCTTGAATTAATAATCCTAAATACTATATTTAAACCTTTCTATCCATAAAGTTTAAATATCTCTCTTACAAATAAAGAAGTATGGCAGAAAAAATAAAACATAGAAGTCACGGTTCAGGATCGTCACATTTTCATCTACCAATGCAATTTATTTTGGGTTTGCTTTTTTTAGCAACAGGTATTTTATTCTTCCTAAAACAGATAGGACAAAACTTCCTTCCGTTTTTACCAGAACAAATATTCACATACATAATGGCTATTGGCAGTGTACTTGGTGGATTCTATTTAATAGTACATAAAATCTGGAGACCAAGAATATATTTGTAGAAAGTTTTATATAAGCTAAAAAAGAATTTTCTCTATTATGAATATCTTTAAAATAATTGCACTCTGTGCTGTCAGTATAGGCTCTTATACGGATCTTAAGACTTATGAAGTACCTGACTGGCTAAATTATTCTCTAATTGCACTTGGTGTTGGAGGAAATCTAATTTTCTCTATTGTTTTCTGGGATTTCACATATATGCTAAGATCCTTGTTTGGATTAGCTGCTGCATTAATCATCGGATTAGTTATGTACTATAGTGGACAATGGGGTGGTGGTGACAGCAAAATGCTTTTTGGTTTAGGTGCATTGCTTGGTTTAAATTACCCACTTAGAATAGATTTTTTTGTGAAATTCTTAATCAACATGTTATTTGCGGGTGCATTGTATGGAATTATATGGATGTCTGTACTTGCTATTAAAAATAGAAAAAAGATATGGAAAAAGTTTGTCGAAAAACTAAAAGAAAAAAAATACAAAAATACAAGGATAATCTCTGGCTTTGTTTCTATTTTAGGTCTTGCAGCATTAAATTTCATAGACATAAATGCAGAAATAAAATTTGTATTCTCCCTAACAATATTAGTATTCTATTTTCTAAACTACTTGTTTGTCTTAGTTAAGGTTGTTGAAGATACATCTATGATAAAACAAGTTCCTCCAGAGAAATTGACTGAGGGGGATTGGATTGTAGAGGATATAATAGTAGGGAAAAAACGAATAACTGGTCCAAAGGATCTTGGCATAACAAAAAAACAAATTGCTCATTTACTGAAATTAAAACAAAAAGGAAAAATAAAAAAAATCAAGGTAAAATATGGTATTCCATTTGTACCAAGTTTCTTTATAGCAATGATCTACACAATAATAACAGAAAAAGCAGTATTATTTCTCTTATTATGAATAGATTTTTAAAACTAACAAGTTTCCAAAGTTTAACATGGCTAAAGACTATTATGAAGTTTTAGGAGTAAGTAAAAACGCAACTAAGAAAGAAATAAAAAAAGCTTACAAGAATTTAGCAAAAAAATATCATCCTGACTTAAATAAAGATCCGGATGCACAGGATAAATTTAAAGAGATTAATGAAGCTGCTTCTGTTCTTGGTGATGACGAAAAGAGACAACAGTATGACCAGTTTGGAGATGCAGATTCTTTCAAAAGAGCCTCTAGTTATGGTGGCACTAATTATGATTTTGGTGATTTCTCAAATTTCAGGAATTTTGGAGCAGATTTTGATTTCGGTGATATTTTTGACATGTTTTTTGGTGGTGGCGGCTTTTCAAGAAGAGCTAGTAGGAATAGAGGAGCTGATTTAAGATTTGATTTAGAACTAGATTTAGAAGAAGTAGCTGAAGGAGTCAACAAAACCATAAAAATTCCAAGATTAGAAAAATGTAATGAATGTGGTGGAAAGGGTGCGAAATCTGCCTCTGATATTATTACATGTAGCCAATGTAATGGCTCTGGCCGTGTCACAAGAACTAGGAGAACACCTTTTGGAATGTTCCAAACAGCAAGCACTTGTGATGCCTGTCATGGTGAAGGCACTGTTATAAAAAATCCCTGTAATACATGTAAAGGAGAAGGCCGTGTCAGAAAAGAAGCAAAAATTAAAATAGATATTCCAGCGGGTGTAGAAACCGGAACCAGACTGAGAATACAAAGAGAAGGAGAAGCTGGGAAGAAAGGTGCCCAATCTGGTGATTTATATGTTATAATATATGTTAAAAAACACAAAATATTCACAAGAGATGGAGATGATTTGAGGATGGAAATCCCAATTTCATTTACACAGGCAACATTTGGAGACAATATTGAAGTCCCTACATTAGATGGAAAAACAAAATTGAAGATACCGGCAGGAACTCAGAGTCATACAGTATTCAAATTAAAGAACAAAGGACTACCCAATCTAAATAGTTATGGCCGCGGGGATCAACTAATTAAAGTCAGGATAGAGACACCAAAAAAACTAAACAAAAAACAAACAGATTTATTAAAAAAATATGCAGAAGAATCTGGTGAATCCCCTAGCAAAAGTTTCTTTGAAAACATATTTGATAAGATTTAACCAAGTATAGAATAAACTAGTTCTGCAAATATTGAGAATACTAGGACATTGAAAATAAAGTTTGTGATTGTGTAAGAAAGGTTAGCAGTTATGTTTATGCCTAGTATTTCTTTTGAGATTAAAAACATAAGAACATTGTTAATCATAACAATAATTATACCAATAGTTAAGACATTGCCCCCTATAAAGAAAGAGACTAGAGCGGCATTAATGTAAGTCATAATCATAAATAAGTGGTCTGCTAAAACACTTCCAGAATATAAGCTGGCTATTAACTTTGAAACTATAGCAACCAGAATACCCCACTCCAACCCATAAGTAAGTGTAATTAATACTGTTGAAAAAGTTGAAAGTTCAAAATCTGTTGGCAATCCTCTCTTAATCTGAAAATTAGCAAGCCAGGCATTAAACACAATTACTAAAATTAAAAACAAAATAAGCTTTATGTCTACAAAAAAAGACAATAAAAACAAAACAATCAAACCCATTAAAATTCTTGTAAAGAGTGGTGAATTTAATTTAAGTGCCTTAATTCCAGAATATTTTGATTTATTCTTCTTTAGTTTCATCCAAAATCAACTCTAAAAGTTCTGGAAATTCTCCTTTTTTTGTACCAGCACTTAAATGGCCTTTATTATTGAAAACCTTTAACTCTGCACCCAGAGTTTTTGAAAGATTCTGTGCAATATCTAACTCAATATAAGGATCATTATCTGAGCTAAGCATATAGATGTCTGCATTATTCTTTATTGTATTATAATCAAAGGGTTCTTTGAAAAAAGATTTTATTTCCTCTATGTTAAGATGTCTGTCAAATCCTGCAACAAGAAAAGCAACGTTTACTTTGTATTTTTCTAAAAGTCTCAATATTAACACTGTACCAAGAGAGTGCCCTATTAAAATTGTATCCTCATCATATTCTGTCAATGACTCTACTTTATGTAACCATTCTTCTTGCTCAGGAAATTGTGAATTAGGCAAATCAGGACAATATACTTCTAAATTATGTTTCTCAAGTTCCTTTTTCAGCCAAGGAAACCAATTACTTTGTGAATTAGCACCCCACCCGTGAAATATTACAACTTTCATGATTAAGAAGTTAATTAGGAGGCATTTAAATTACTTTCCTTCAGAAACATTTTTATAATAGTATAGTAAAATGTATACTAATGAAAGAAATCCAAACTGAGTTGTCAAGATATTTTGATATAAGTCATTTTGTTTTCAGTCAAGACATAATACATACATTAAGAAGCTTCAGTATTTCTGGTTGACCCATATCTTTTTATATAATTAAAAAATAATTTTTAGTATGATTCTTCGCTCGCTAAAGTTAGAGAATATTCGAAGTTACACAAATGAAAGAATAGAGTTTCCAGAAGGCTCTATTTTATTATCAGGAGATATTGGTTCTGGAAAATCCTCAATTTTATATGGACTAGAATTTGCCCTTTTTGGAATAATGCGTTCGGGTTTAACTGGAAATGCTTTATTAAGACATGGAAAAAACAAAGGCTCTGTTGAATTAATATTTGAAATTGGTGAAATTAAATATGTTGTAAAAAGAACTCTAAAAAGAACAAAGACATCTGTTGGGCAGGATTCTGGATATATTATAACTAATGGAAAAAAGTTTGAAGGAACTCCTGTTGAGCTAAAAGCCAAGATTATTGGAATTTTGGGATACCCTGAAGAACTAATTTCAAGATCAAAATCTCTTATTTTCAGATACACGGTTTATACTCCACAAGAGGATATGAAGGCCATTTTATTGGAAGATAAAGATACTAGATTAGACACATTAAGAAAAGTGTTTGGTATTGATAAATATAAATCCATAAAAGAAAATACTGTTCTTTTTATTAGAGAGTTAAAGAGGAAAAAAAACGAACTTAAAATAAGGTTAGAAAATTATGACCAGACAAAAGCAGAGAAAAAAGAGAAAAAAGAGAAAAAAGAAGTCCTTAATGAAGAAATAAAAAAATCAAAAGCAGAATTAGATAAAGTAACTGAAAAACTAAAAGAAGAAACTGAGAAACTTATATTCCTAGAAGAAGAAACAAAAGAATATCAAGAGAAAAAAAAGAATTTAGAAATAAAAGAAACTCAATTGAGGAGTTTAAAAAATAGGAAAGAAGAATTGAGTGAGAGAATACAAAAAACAGAAAACAAAATAAAAGACTACAAAAAAAAGTTAGAAGAATATGAAACAATAACAGAGAAATTATCTGAAGAAGAAATTGAGAATGAGGTTAATTCATTACAAGACAAATTGACTGAGATTACAAAAAAAAGTTCTGCTTTTTCAGAAAGAAAAAGCTCTCTAAAAGAGCGTATAGAAGAGATTGAAAAAGAGATAGGATCTTCAACCTCTGATTCAAAAGAGTCTATAGTGTTAAAAAATAGATTGTCAGAATTAAAAGAAAAAATAAGCAGGAAAGAAAACCAAAATGAACTGCTTGAAGGTTTACTAGAAAAAGAAAAGAAAGCTTCTGTTCTAATTGAAAAATATAAAGTTAAAATAGATGAATCAAAGAATATTATTGAAAACATAGAAGATGCAGATATCTGTCCAACTTGTGGACAAGAAGTTGATGAAAAACATAGGAAAGAAGTAATAGGAAAACAAGAAATGAAAATTGAATCATACAAGGAAAAAAAGAGTAAAACAGAGAATCTATTGGATAAAGTTCTAAAAAATATTTCTAAAGTAAAAAACAACCTCAATAAAATTTCTGATTATGAATCAGAATATAGAGAAAAAAGAGAGAAAATTATATTCCTAGAGGAGAGCACAAAACATCTTGTAAACAAACAAAAGGAATTAAGCGTATTATATGAAAAAATAGAGAAATTAAAAAAAGAAGTTCCAGAAGATACAGCTTCATTAAATAAAATTATTCAGCATAAGAAAAAAAAATTATCTAAGATTAGAGAAAACAATATGAAATTTCGTGAGAAAAAGAACATACTTGGATTGAAACAAGAAGAAAAAGATAATTTAATGGACTTAAAAGAAAAAATAAAAAAGGTTAATGAAGAAATTACTGAGTTGAGAAAACAAAGAGACAATTTAAATTCTTTATTAGAGAAATACAAGAAGACTGAAGAAGATTATTTACAACAGAAAAAGAAAGTAGAGGAGATAAAATCCAAAGAAAAAGATATTGAAATAAGACTTGCTTCTCTAACACAGGAAAAGAAATCTTTAGAAGAACAAATTAATGAAATAAAAGAAAAATTAGAAAAATTAGAAAAAACAAAAGATAAAATAAAAGAGATCTCTCAATTACAGAACTGGTTTGAAGACTTTTTCTTGAAATTAATGACAACCATGGAAAAACATGTTATGGTTAGCATACATAGAGAATTCAATTCTTTATTGCAGGAATGGTTCTCTATATTGGTGGATGGTTTAGATATATCACTAGATGAAGAATTTTCTCCACTAGTAATTCAAGACGGATACGAGACAAGTATTGAAAATTTATCAGGGGGTGAGAGAACATCTGTTGCTCTTGCTTATAGGCTTGCCCTAAACAAAGTCATTAATGAACTCATAGGAAAAATAAGGACAAAAGACATCATTATCTTAGATGAACCAACAGATGGTTTCTCAACTGAGCAATTAGATAAAGTTAGAGATGTTTTAGGTGAGCTAAACATGAAACAGACCATCATAGTAAGTCATGAACCAAAGATGGAAAGTTATGTTGAAAATATTATTAGGATTGCGAAGACAGATAATACTAGTAGAATTGTTTCTTAAAATAAAACCAAAAAGTATAAATACCACTATTCCCAAGGAAATTATATGAGTGAGTTATACATTATTCCTGCATTAATATTTGGTGCCGTAATAGGATTAATAGAGATGTTCTTCGTCCATTCAGATGAAATTGGAATGGGTTGGTTCATGCATGGATTACATGCTTTCCCTTTTACAATATTATTCACTTTTGTCAATATGAATGTTGGCTGGGTTCTTGCATTTTTACCTTTTGGCTGGATAGAGACATGGTATGTTGATTTAGCAATAAGAGGTGTTATCTCAATAATAGCAATGTTAAAAATTGCTGCAGCTGCAGCTATTGCCGGAAGGGTTGGAGAAAGATTCTACCACACAATAATCATAGGAGCATTAATATTTGCGTCTCCTTACTTATGGCAGTTTGTGATTATGCCCCTAAATATAATTCCTACTTTATTCTGATTAATAATGAAAACAATTGTATTAGCAAGCGGAAGCAGTGGAAACTCAACTTATGTTGAATCTGGAGAATCTGCTATATTGATTGATGCTGGTATTTCTGCCAAGAGAATAAAAAAAGCCCTTTCTAAACTGGGAAAGGACATATCTGAATTAGATGGTATCTTTGTTACACATGAACATACAGATCACACATATGGATTAGAGAGATTAAACAGGACATTTGAAGTTCCAATCTATATGAACAAAGAAACAGAAAAACAAGTTGGGATTAGGTCATATACTTTTGAGAATGATACACAACTTAAATTAAAAGATCTTACAATTAATCCTATTTCTGTAAGTCATGATGCTGCAAATCCCTGTGGATTTCAGATAATGGAGAATGGTGTTTCATTGGGAGTTTTTACTGATTTAGGAAAAGCCAACAACTCAGTTAAAAAGGTCATAAATAACGCTAGTTGTCTGGTGCTTGAAACAAATCATGATATTGATATGTTGTTAAAAGGATTCTATCCCTATCCAATAAAACAGAGAATTTTAAGTGAGAAAGGTCATCTCTCAAATATTGATGCTGCTCTTTTAATTGAGAAGCATTCATCTAATAAGTTAAAAACAGTATTTGGTGCTCATCTAAGCAAAAACAATAATTCTGAAGATATTGTTAGAGAAACTTTTGATAAGTTAGTAAATAAGAAAATTAATTCTATAATGACAAAAAGAAATGATATGACAGAACTTGTTAATATTTAATCAATCTTAACTTTTGTTCCAAGGGATTGTCCAGGCATTCCACTATCAAACAATGCTCTTACTGCTCCTGAATCTCCATGTACAGAAGTAATCTTTCCTATAATTTTTTTCTTTGCTGGAGATTCCCAAGTTACCTTCTTCCCTACAAGTTTCTCTGCCTTTTTCTTGTCGTCTATAGTTTCAACTTCTATAATCATCTGATTTGGTTTTTGAGTATGCACTCCTCTTCTGAAACTCATTATTATTCCTTCCATATTATGCTTGGAAATAGGAGCAATATAAAAACCTTATGCTCTATTTAACGAAAAGTTTATAAACTCAAATTGACCTAGTTAATTAAAAAAGGTGAGTATAAAATGTTCATGAACAAAAAAGCCGTATCTCCATTAATTGCAACAGTTTTGCTAGTAATGATTGTAGTCTCCATAGGAGCAGCAGTCATGGTAGTTATTCAAGGTGTTTACCAAGAACAAGAGGGTACAATACAAACACAACAACAATTTATAAAATGTGGTGTAGATGTTGAGACTAAAGTTTTGTCTGTTAATGATAAGTATAGGGTTTGTTGGGAACAGTATGGTGAAAATAATGGAGGAAAATTTGCTATACAGTTGGAAAACACAGGTATAAAAGACATTAGTGACTGGAGATTTAGAGTCATTGGTAATACCATCATAGACGGAAATGGTGACTTTGAAGGATTAGATAAAGGAACTGTAGACAGTTTTGAATTTAACTTTACTGAAGTATCTGGAAACGTTTCAAAAATCCAATTGATGCCACAGATACCAGGTAGCCAACAAAATCCAATAGTTACATGTAATGAACCAAACTTAGAATGGGATGGTGATGATTTATCAGACTTAGACAATTGTTCAGATGTATCTTGGATCTCTCCCACAATTAATAGTGGGGAAGCTAGTTAACTAAGAAAATGATAAACTTTATTGAGGGCACTTTACTCATATCAAATGTGCTTTTAATCTTATTTTCTATTCTTTATGGAGTTCTTATTGTAAAGAAAAAGCAAAAAGAAGAATCCAGTATATGGATATATTTTGTAATTGCTTCTGCGCTTTTCTTTTTATCGGAGCTTGCAGATGTTGCAATCTCTATATTCTCCATTGAGATTGGTGTGCTTAAAGCGCTATTGAGAATTGGATTTGGAATTGTTGTTTTGTTTGCTTTCCTATCTAAATATGATTCAATAGAGAAAAAGAAGAAAAAGCACTAAGGTTGCCTTTTTAAGGACTTTGTAAGATAATCCTCCTCTTCGTCCTCTGATTTTTCTTTAGTTTTTTCTTCCTTAATTTTTACTTCAGGTAGTTTGTCTTTACCAGAAAAAACACTATGAGCATATGTCTGCATCATTGACAATGTAGTTTTTAACTGATTCTCATCTGCTTTTTTAGGCTCCCACTCTATATCAAGGACATCATTTTCTCTTCTTGGAAGAACATTAATAACTGTATGCGGTAATTCTTGGCCAGCATCATGACCATTATTAACTAAAATGTTAGTGCCAAGCGCACCAAGTGAATTAAATAGGGCTGTTGAGATAACATTCGCTACTTTAAATAAATGCTGCACAATATCATCATCAAGTTCTTCAATTATGGTGGCGTGTTTTTTAGGAATAACTAGTGTGTGGCCTGGAACTGCAGGACTCTCATGCAATATTGCAAACACTTTGTCGTCTTCATAAACAAACTTAAATGTCTCTTTATTTTCCAGGATTTTGCATATATCACATTCTGTCATTTATCAAACATCTCCGTTATCCTATCAAGATCTACATCTTCATCCTTTTGTTTTTTTTCTTCAACTTTCTCTTCTTTCTCTGGTTCTTTTTTCTCTTCAACTGGTTTTCTCTGAGTTTGTTGTGGTTGTCCAGATAATGCTACTTGCATTTTAGATAAAATTTCATTTAATTCTTCTTCAGACATTGTTGATTTTGGTAAATCAAACATCATGTCACCCCTCTGTCTTGGAATAACATGAATCATAAAATGTGGAGATTTTTGGCCAGCCATAGCTCCGTTTGCAACAAATATAGATGTTCCTTTAACGCCTAACGCTCTTAACATAGTCCTAGATGCCCTTTTAGCTATTAAGAACATATGACTTATTAACTCACCAGGTATCTGAGGAAGTATTTGATAATGTTCTTTTGGCAAGATAAGACAATGGCCTTCATTAGCGGGATTAATATCTAATATTACTTTTACTTTATCATCAGAGAATACTTCATGAGAGGGAATCTCTCCATTAATTATTTTACAAAAAATACAGTTTTGTTTCTGTAACTCCATAATCTCTTCTGCGCTTTGTTCCATACTTTAATTAAAATCAAAAGTTTTTATATAATTATTGTTCAAATTCGTGTATTTTATACTCTGATTTCTGATAGAAAGGATTAACTTCTCTATGTTCATGAATAACTTCTTGACCTGGTTGGTATATTTCTCCCTGTTGATAAATCTCTAATGGTTGTTGAAGCGGCTGTAGCTCATACATGATGTTGGGGTGCGTAAGTCTTATACTTGTTAATTGAGCCTCTAATGTCTCAGGATTGTTCTCTGGCAATAAGTTCAATAATTCCTCTGTTAAAGATCCTTCTTCACTGCCAAACTCAACCCATTTATTGAAGAGAATAAGTATATCCTCTATACTCTTCCTGTCAATTTCTTCAAGTGTCTCCTCATTTCTTATCTTAACAAATGCGTCTAAAACATCATTTAAATCTTCATCTCGAACTTTAGAAGGGTCTTCAAACACAACCTTGTTTATCTTAACAGGTGTTTCTATCTTCCTGCTCTCTAGAAATCTCTCAATTCTGTCAATAAGCTCTTGACCCAAGTCTTGTTCAGCTATCTTCTTAATTTGTTGATATTCTGGAGAATACAAAGAAAATATTTTGTGCACTAATTCAATAGTAACAGTGTCCTTCATAATAGTATATAAAGGCTACTTTATATTTATTTTTTCTTCTTTTTTGACTTTTTAGAGGATTTTTTCTTTTTTTTACTGGATTTCTTTTTTGAGCTCTTCTTTTTTTTAGAAGTCTTTTTCTTAGCTTTTTCCAAGAATTCTTTTTTCAGTTTTTCCTCTAACTTTTCAAGCTCTTTAGCTTCTTTTTCCAGCTCTTTTAATGTAGGAAGGTCCTCTTTTTCAAGTTTTTCTAGTTCTTCATTGAGTTTTTCATCTTTTAAGTCTACCATATATTTATCTTAGATAGGTTAATTTTAATATTTTTCTATTTGTTTTCAATATAGTAAAAATTTGAAAGACACATAAGATAATAATTTTTAATAAATAATCAAAATATTTAATCAAATTAACAGATACAAAATTTTAAGTTTTGATTAAAGTTTTTAATCAAAAAATAAAGACATAATTTTCAATATAGAAAAATATTTTACAACATATATATTTTATAATTTATTATTGAACATATATTTTTAATTAATACTATTATAAAACATACTTTGTAAAATAACATCTCACTTTTCATGTTTTCCAAATGTTTCAAAATATCTTAACAAACTAATTTGAAAAAACAGACAACAGGATCCTACCTATTAGATAGTATTAACAACAATAAAAAGTAAAGCTAGATGAGCATATTTAAAACAAAATAGCCGGCTTTTAGAGCTATATACCGAAAACAACCAAAAAAGTATACTATTTTAACTAATCGAGATTATCCCGACAAAGTAAGGTGAACTTATGCTAAACACCCTCGAAGCATATCTTTTAGTTGAAGAAGGGGGCTTATTCATTACAAATAGGTTAAACTAGTTTGTCGGCATTATACTTTACTGGTCGGCATTATGCTGACACAGTTGGGATTATCCCATAAAAAACCATTTTACAAGCATATAGGTTATTCGGGATTTTACCGAATTTTTTTTAAACTATATTTTTCATATGAAAAATAGCAAAAAAGGGCCTGTTTGGCAAGTGGTTTAATATTAATTGACATATAAAATGCTTTAGAAACATGTTTATCTTTGCTCTGATTAAATAATTTAATAGCTTTATGCGTAAAATATAGGGTTTTATATAGGGATGTCGGTAAAATACAAAAATATATAAACTTGCTAAATTAAATAAGACTAGGTGATATTATGGCAAAGAGAGCAATATATTTAACACATAAAGAACCAACTTCTGTTGATCCTGATTCCACTGAATTAGCTAAAGTAATTATGGCTAGAATGGGCTTAACTCCCAGAAAGAAAGGCTCAACTGATAAAATGTATCGTGTTCTTATAGAATTATATGAGAGGATGAAAATAGCTAACAAAGAGAAAAAACCTGAATTAGCGGTGTTAACTGTGGAAGACATGGGTAATTTCGCCGGAATAACCAGGCAGACAATGTATGACTATATTAAAAGATGGCTAGATCTTGATCTTATAGCAAAGACCACCTACATATATGAAGGTAATGTGATTGTTGGCTACAAATTAAACGGGGCAACATTAGAAAATGCATTTGAAAAAGCCAAAGTACAAGTACAAAATAATCTTGATATGACATTAAAATACGTTAAAGAGCTGCAAAATTCTATCAAGAAAGAGAAAATCTCTGAAACAATGAAGAAAAAAGAGGGTTAAAATTAAAAGTAATAATGTTTTGGTTTTGATTAAAGGTTTTAATCTTTATTTATGTTTTTCTGTATTTTCCAAAATTATAGAAAATTTCATATTAAAACATAATAACGACAATAGTATTGTGTTTTATATTTTATCTTAATTAATTTTTATATTAATATATAATTATATTGTGTCTTAATTAATTAATACATAATGTCTACTTCATTAAAACAAAATACCGTAAAAAAATTTACAAAAAGTGAGCCATCATATATTATTTTCAATATGGAAAATTTTTAATTTTCAGATTGAAAAAGTAAATTTTTCAATATAGAAAATAAAAAATATAATAAATAAGTACTACAAAACAAGAAGTATGCTCGATAAAGAACAGTGGGAAGTGAGACACAGGGAGAGTAAAGGCCGATATAACTCTGTAACACAATTTGCCCACCTATGTGTGGAGAATTTCATAAAAAAGAAAGGCAAATTACTAGATTTGTGCTGTGGTAAAGGTGCAGATTCTATCTTCTTCCATAAAAAAGGCCTAAAAGTGAGTGCTATTGATTATTCTAAGGAAGCAATAAATCAATTTAATGATATCCAGCAGATAAATAATGTCTTCATAACAGCACTAGTTAAGGATATATTAGAGGAATTACCATTTGAGGATGAGTCATTTGACTATGTCTATAGTAGACTGGGATTACATTATTTTACAGACAAAGAGACAAAAAACATCATATCAGAGGTGAAAAGAGTATTGAAAAGTGAGGGTTTAATTATGTTCCAAGTTAAATCCACATCTGATAAGAATTATGGAAAAGGTAAAGAAGTAGAAAAAGACATGTATGAAGATGATGGCTATGTCAGACATTTCTTTAGTAAAGAGTATGCTGAAGATATTCTAGATGATTTTAATCTAATTCTAAATGAAGAACGTATTTTAGATAATGGATCTGCTTATTTAGAGGTAATTGCAGAGAAAAAGTGAGGATTAAGTATTAACTATCTTATAGAAAGCATCAAATAATGGCTGTTCTGTTGAAAATAGGAAGAACTTGCCTCCTGCACTTAGTGTCTCCTGCTCTACATCTAATATATGTTTATACAACCTTTCTCTATATTGCTGTCTCTTTGCTTCTGTAATATATGTCTCCATCTTCTTACCTGTTTCACTGTCCTCTAATTCGACACTACCATAAACCACAAAGTTAGTCTCAGCTTTATCCAATATTTGAATTACCTTTAGTTCATGATTCTTAAATAGGTAAAGTGAGTTCTTTATCTGGTCTAAAGGGAACAAGAAATCTGAAATAAGCACTACTAACGATTTGGATTTTATGATTTTCTTGTATTTTTTAATCTCCTCTTCAAAATTAATTACTCCTTTACATTTCACTTTATTTAGATAATGCAAAAAACCAAGTACTTGGTTTGAGGCCCGTTTAGCTCTAAGAAAATCTGTTTTTTCTGATACTAATGACAAGTGAAATTTCTCATTATTCCTTGCACTTAAATAGGCAAATCCCAGAGCAAGCATTGCTGCATACTCAAATTTTGTTGTTTTCTCAGACTTATAATCCATGCTTTTACTTACATCTATCAGAACATGAGCAGCCAGATTACGTTCCGCCTCATACCTTTTAATAAAAAATTCATCTGTCCTGGCAAACAATTTCCAATCAATTGCTCTATAATCATCTCCTGGCACATACGGTCTAAAATCTGTAATTATAAGGCCTTGGCCTTTTTCTGTACTTTTTCTACTTCCTTGGAAGCTAGAAGTAACTTTCTTATTAACAATAACGTGAAATCTTTTTAATTGAGATAAAAAAGAAGTATCAATCATTTTACCTTGCCAAGAATGGCTTTAACAGCATCATCTGTTGTCATGCCCTTTCTCTCTGCTTCAAAATTAAGGATTATTCTATGTCTTAGAATAGGATACGCCATCTTATCTATATCTTTTTTACTAACATAATTCCTTCCTTCAATTAATGCATTTGCTTTACTTGCCAAAACCAGACCAAGAGATGCCCTTGGAGAAGCTCCATATTCAATCATTGTCTTATCTTCCCTTGTCATAGATACTATTTTTAAGACTCGTCTCTTAAGGTCATTAGCTATTGGAACTTCTCTTGTGTATTGCTGAAATTTTTCTATTTTTTTAGTGTCAAACACCTTACTAATATCTTTTATTTTTTCCTTACCCGTAAATCTATCTATAATAAGGTCTTCTTCTTCCTGAGTTGGGTAATCAACTTTTATCTTTAATAAGAATCTGTCTGTTTGTGCTTCTGGTAATGGATAAGTACCTTCTTGTTCTATTGGATTCTGGGTTGCCAAGACAAAAAATGGAGTCTCTAACTTAAAGGTGTTTCTTCCTAAAGTTACTTGCTTTTCCTGCATTGCTTCTAGTAGAGCAGATTGTGTTTTTGGCGTAGCTCTGTTGATCTCGTCTACTAATACAATGTTGGCAAATATTGGTCCTTTATGAAAATTAAATACTCTTTTGCCATCTTTTTCTTCTAAAACATATGTACCTGTAATGTCTGTCGGCATTAAGTCTGGTGTGCTCTGAATTCTGGAAAACTTTAAATCCATTATATCTGCCATTGTCTTAATCATTGTTGTTTTTCCTAATCCTGGATAACTTTCTAATAACAAATTAGCATCTGCCAAAATACAAACTATAATCTGTTTCATTACCTCTTCCTGACCAACAATTACTTTTTGAAGCTCTTTAAGAACAGCACTTATTTTTTCTTGTACCTCTTTCATATTTGTTTATTAATTGCGCTGGTATTTAAATTTGTCGGAGGTTAAAGAATTAAGACAAGAATACCAAGCAAGGCACAGTAGATAGAAAAGTAGTGTAATTTGTTTTTATATATGATTTTAATTAAAAGATTTAATGAGAAATAACCTATAATAATAGTAGTTAATGTGGCTACAATTAATGATGTTGGGTTAGATATTGATGAAATGTTCTGGAATTCCAAAAAATTAGCTCCTAGAATTGCAGGCACACTTAGTAAAAGTGAGAATTTAAC
The DNA here is from genome assembly GCA_964537195.1 of uncultured Methanosarcinales archaeon. Classification (GTDB taxonomy): domain Archaea; phylum Nanobdellota; class Nanobdellia; order Woesearchaeales; family GW2011-AR15; genus CAZHYZ01. Next base: position 26,519 of record CAZHYZ010000007.1, on the reverse strand, counting down.
TGCTTCTTCTCTTTTTATACCTTGTAATAATCCTATAGAAATAGTTGAGCCGGATCTTGATATGCCTGGAAATATGGCTAATGCTTGAACTAGTCCTATGATAAAGGTGTTTAGGTAAGATAATTTCTTCTTATTGTTGTTGAATTTGCTCATATATAATATTATGGCCGTAATTAATAGAGATATTCCTACTGTAGTTGTGTTGTTAAAGATAGCTTTAATTTGTGCATTGAAGAAATAACCTACGAATGCTATAGGAATGCTTGCTGTAATTAACATAATTGTAAATCTTGTTGAGTATTTATCACCCTTTATCACTCCCTTTATCAAATCAAGGATTTCCTTTCTATAAAAAAACAGAATAACTAAAAGACTACCAAAATGCAGTATTACATCAAATAATAATGGTACTTGTATGTTGAGAAGGTTCTGTATTAAGACTAAGTGGCCAGAACTGCTGATAGGAAACCATTCTGTAATGCCTTGTACTATGCCTAAGATGATTGCCTGTATTAAATCCATGTAATAAAGAGATTTAGAGGAGAATATAAATCTTATTATGGATACATTTATAAATCACTAGTTTTTCCTCTCCTCTAAGTAATCCCTGGAACTACCTCGGTAGTAGGGTAGGTGAAAAAATGGAAGACAAAGATTTGAAACAAGCTGTAGAAAAGCTAGAAGAAAGCAAAAAACGTAATTTTACTCAGTCTATTGATTTCATAGTAAATCTAAAAAATCTTGATTTAAAGAATCCTGATCATCAGGTTGAATTCTTTTTACAATTACCTAAAGCTAAGGGAAAAAAGAGTAAGGTATGTGCTCTTGTAGCCGGAGAATTAGTAGATCAGGCAAAAAAAGTAATGGATACTACAATTTTACAGACAGAATTCGATAAATATTCTAAAGACATAAGATCATTAAAGAAACTGGCAAATGAACATGATTTCTTTGTTGCACAAGCCAATATAATGCCTAAGGTAGCAACTGCATTTGGTCGTGTTTTAGGTCCTAGAGGAAAAATGCCTAATCCAAAAGCAGGATGTATTGTACCTCCTAATGCAAATTTAAAACAAATTTATCAAAAACTACAAAAAACAATTAAAGTATCAGGAAAAAAAGCTCCTTTAATACAGACTATTGTAGGTAATGAAGATTCATCTAAAGAAGATTTAATTGAAAATATAAAATATGTTTACAACAACATAGTACATCACTTGCCTCAAGAAGAGAACAACATAAAAAGTATGTATCTTAAACAGACGATGAGTCCACCCATAAAAATCAAGTGAAAAAAATGACAAAAGTCCCAGAAAAAAAGAAAAAAACTGTAGCTGAGTTTGTCAACCTTATAGATACTTATCCTGTTATTGGAGTTGTAAATATGAAAAATATTCCAACAAAACAACTTCAAATAATGAGAAGAAAGTTGAGAGAAAAAGATACTGTTTTGAAAATGACTAAGAAAAGGTTGATGAAAATTGCCTTTTCAAAAGCAAAAAAGAAAAAAATTGCTGAATTAGAAAAATATCTAGATGGAATTCCAGCATTAATATTCACAAACGAAAATCCTTTCCAACTTTATGCAGAATTACAAAAAACAAAGTCAAAAGCTCCTGCAAAACCAGGACAGGAAGCTCCAAATAACATAAAAGTCAGTGCCGGAGCAACTAATTTTTCTCCAGGACCTATTATTGGACAGCTTGGCAAGTATGGTATAAAAACAGGTGTTGAAGCAGGGAAACTCGTTATAAAAGAAGACGCAATAGTTGCAAAAAAAGGAGACACGATTGATTTAGAGCTAGCAGGAATTTTAACAAGATTAGGAATTGAACCAATGGAAATTGGTCTTAATATAAAAGTTGTTTATGAAGATGAATCTTTCTTCACATCCGAGGTATTACACATAGATGTGGATGAATACAGAAACAAAATCATCACATCTCACATGGAATCAGTTAACTTAGCTGTTTACACAGGATATCCAACTGAAGATACAATCACTATCATGATAAGAAAAGCTCATGGTGAAGCAAGAGCCTTATCCTCTTCTCAGATGATTTTCACAGATGAGAATGCTGAAGAAATTGTTTTAAGAGCACATTCACAAATGTTATCATTATCAAACAGTCTTCCTAAAGAAGCTTTATCTGTTAAAGAGAAAGAATCTGAAGAAGATAACTCTAAGGAAGAAACTCCTGAACAAAACCAGGAAGAACCTAAAGAGGAAAAAACAGAAGAATAAGTTTGATAAGATTATAATAATCGGAGGTACTAAAAAATGGAATACGTTTACGCTGCAATGCTTTTACATAAAGCAGGAAAAAAGGTTGATGAAGCCGGAGTAAAGAAAGTACTTGAAGCTGCAGGTGTTAAGGTTGATGATGCTAGAGTTAAAGCTCTGGTAGCTGCCTTGGAGAACGTCGATATTGACGAAGCAGTCAAACAAACAGTTGCTGCACCAGTTGCACAAGCTGCTGTCCCTGCATCAAGTGGAAGCCCAGAAAAAGCAGAAGAACCTAAAGAAGAGAAAAAAGAGGAAGAAGAGAAAAAATCTGAAGAGGAAGCTGCTGCTGGACTTGGATCTTTATTCGGTTAAATTTTTTTTATTTTAAATTAAGTGAAAAAAAACATGGCAGAACTAAAAGAATTATTTAGTGAAGTTTCTAAAGCAAGGAAAGATATTTCTGACTTAAGAAAAGAACTAAATGAAATCAATGAAGAGAAAGAGTCTCTTTTTAATGAGAAAGAAAAATATTCTAAAAAGATTGTTTCTCTTATTTCTGACATAAAGAATCTTAAACGAGAAAGAAATAAATTCACTGCTGAAGTACAGAAATTAAAAAAAGAAAGAGAAGAAGATAATAAAAAAATAAAAGAATATTCAAAAGAACTTCAGGAAGCAAATAAACAAAAATCTAAATTAAAGCAAGAATCTGATATACAAGGAAATCCAATTAGCATAAAGAGAAAGGTTGATGAACTTGAATTCAGTATTGAGACAGAGGGTATGTCTTTTGAAAAAGAAAAGAAAGTAATGTCTCAAATAAATGATCTTAAAAAAAAGCTTGAAGGAAGTCAAGAATATTTTGACGCTGTTAAGAGATCTCGTTTTCTCAGCTCAGAAGTACGTAAATTAAGAAGAAAAGCAAACGCACTACATAAACAAGTACAAGAGAACGCAAAAAAGAGTCAAGAAAAACACGAGAGAATATTAGAAAATTCTAAAGAGATTGACGAACTAAAAAAAAGTGAGAAAGAATATTTCAAGAAATTTAGTGAAGTCAAAGATACGTTTAACAAAATCAATGATAAATTAAAAGAAAAGTTAGTAATAATGAAACAAGCAGATGCAGAGATTAAGAAACATAAGAAAGCTAAACAAGAAAAGAGCAAAGAAGTAGAAAAAAAGACATTAGAAGAAAAGAGCAAAGAAGTAAAAGATAAGTTAAAGAAAAGAAAGAAATTAACTACAGAAGATCTTCTAGTTTATCAGAAAACAATTAACGAATAATTATTCTTTTTTCAAGAATTCAGTATAACCGCACTTACCACAGTGAACCCTGTTTCCGTGCTTAGCCATTACAACTCCCTTCCCGCATTTTGGACAGAATTTTCTTTTCAATTTCCCATTCTCATATAACTCATGCATCTTTACGACTCTCTTGTTTTTAGTTTCTGCCATTATTCATCCTGCTCCTTTTTCTCCTCTTTTTCAGGAGATTCTTCCTTTTTCTCTTCTTTTTTCTCTGGTTCTTTTTCCTCAGCCTTTTCTACTGGTTTCTCTTCTTTTTCCTCTGCTGCAGACTCTTCTACTTTTTCTTCTTCTTTTGCAGGCTTTTTCTGATGTTTCTTGACTAAGCTCTTATGTTCAAATTTCCCTATTTTCTTAGAATCATCATATATATGAACTATAAGCTTGGTTTTTGTAGAACCATATTGTGGATAAACATGCTTGATTACAACCTGTTCAGGCTTAACTTTAAGCTTTTTAGCTACTTTATCTATTAGTTCTTGCCTTGAAGGAGTAGGTCCTTCATCATCTATCATAACATATAATCTCTTTCTTGATAATAATTTCATATCTCTTTCTTTAACTATTTCCATTTTATCTCACTTTAATTACATAACGTCCTTTTTCTGGTATTCCAATCTCGTTTGCTATGAATGACTTCCTAGAATCAAGAATAATTATTCTGCCATTATAGTTTGTAGTGAATTGGTTGCCTTTACAAATTGGGCATACATCTCCCTCTACAAACCTCTTACATTTTTTACATACTTTTCCTTTTGCCATGATCAAGCACTCATAACTTCAATAACATCTTTAGCTGTTACAATACCAACAAGTTTACCTTTCTCTACCACTAATAGTCTCCTAAAATTATTCTCAGACATAAGCCGTGTTGCCTCAAGAATAGACGCATCATGCTCAATTGTCACAGGATTTTTAGTCATTATGTCCTTTGCATGTTTTTTATCCGTATCAACATCTTTTGCTACGACTCTCCTTAAAATATCTCTTTCAGTAATAACTCCAATGGGTTTGTCTTTCTCTACAACTGGTAATACCCCAATATTATGTTCATCCATCAATTTGATTGCTTCTCTGACAGTAGCATTTTGATTTATTGATTTAACAGGTTTGGACATCCAATCTTCAATTTTTATTATTTTTACCACCCTTTTTTTGATTAAGATCTTCAGGAATCCAATCTAATCTTCCAAGACCTTTCTGTCTCATGGTTAAACCGAATTTAGGATTTGTTACATCTTTATAGCTAACTGCGATAACTCTGGCTCTGCATTTATCTCCCATTTTTAATGATTTTTTGGATTCTTTACCTAATAAAACTTTATCTTTGCTAAAAGAAACAAAGTCATCCATTGTTTGTGATATATGAATCATGCCTTCTATTGGTCCCATTGTAATAAATGCTCCAAAATCTGCCATATCTTTTATCTGGCCATTAATAACTTCTTGTAATTCTGGTTTAAAGACAATTAATGTAAATACTGTCTCATAATATGAGGCACCGTCTCCAGGTATGATAACTCCTTCACTCACAGATTCTATTGAGGAAACATCAATTACGACACCCATGTCTTTTGAGATATAACCTTCATATTGGGTCTTTATCTGTTTTAATAGTGCATCTTCTACGTTACTTCCGAAAAACTTCGGTGGTACTCTTACATGGTCCTTAACTATTGTTTTATAGAACATTATATTATCTCCACTTTCTTTTTATTTCTCAAGATTAAGGTTTTTATATTTTTTTCCCTTAGCCTTTTTTTTAAATCCTTATCCTGTGTCGCCACTATCGTGTTTTTATCTGATATTTCCACTATAATATCGTCTACAATAAGGTCTTTGGAATTACCAGTGATATTTAAGCTTTTTGTATCGAGCTCAGACAAAGTTCTATCTTTTAGAAGTTTCAATGTTAATTTTGCTGCTTCTTTGTGTTTACCTTTCTGTTCTCTAATTATCTTTTCTAGTTCATCTATTGTTTTATCTATTACATATATTTCGTATGGCTCTGAAATTTTCTCTTTTATTTTTGTAAATATGTCTACACCTAATGTGGCAGGAATCATTGCGAAATTTGTATCCAAAATAATCTTTTTCATATATTTAGGTGATAAGATTATGTTTATAATGGTTTTGCATAAAGACTATCTTTTAATATGTGTTAATTTATAGAATCCCAAAACAAAATAACTAAATCCTATTATTACTATAAAGATTCTACCCCATAAAGACTGTATTAATGTCTCAAGTAATTCAGATGTTCTTGTAAAGCCCCAGAATGTTGCCAAAAGTCCTGAAACAAAGATGGATATTCCAAAAATGATCTTTAATAGATTCTCAATTTTTTCTGCAAATATATACGCTGGCCTAACCATAATCTGAGTGCCATAAAAATTTATCTTTCTAAGATGTTTTATATTTACTCTGTTATCATCAAATAAGTCTTCAAAAAAATCTCCTGCTTCCTCAAAAAAATCCTCATATCTCTTTGGAAAAATCTTCTCTAATCTCTTGAGAATCTTCTTAGTTGTTTTTCTAGTTCCCTTTACTATCTTCTTAGATGTTTTTCTCCTTCCCATAATAATTGGGATTATAATTTCGCTTTAAAATCTTTCCAAATATATTTAAAATAGCTGTAATTCTGAAAAGAAAGGTGATAAGATGGCTTATGATAAAAGTTTAGATAAAGAATTATTCAGCGAAAAGGTAGAATTCGAAACAACAATATTAACAGTTTCTGTATTCTCATACAATGAAGCACAGCCAAAACTACAGATAAGCAGACAGAACATTGATCCGGCTACAGATGAAAAACAATATTCAAAGCTAGGAAGAATGACTAAAGAAGAAGTAGAAGCTGTCTTGCCTCTAATAGAAAAAGCTGTTGAACATATGTAAAAAAAGAAAAAATAAAAGATTCCCACCATCTGAAGATGGGGGTTTTTGTGGATGTCGTGTCTGATTCTGTGTCTTGATTACTTTATTTTAAGTCTTATTAAAAAATTCACAAACTCTTTCACTTAAATCAATTCAGTTGAGAACATGAAAAATTTAATATAGGGTTCATGGAAATTGGAAATGCAATCACCTTAGTCATTGAGGTGATTGCTATGACTAAAAACGAATATCCACCTTTTAATCCAGACAAGTACAATCTACCTGTTAAAATTGCTACAGTAAAATCAAGTAGCCATTCAAAACACAATATTAATTATCACATTATTTGGATTCCAAAATACAGAAGAAAAATTTTAGTTGGGAAAGCAAGAGACATACTCTCTCAGATTTTGGAAGGGCAATGTGAAGAATTGGAACTTCAAATGTTAGCACTTGAAATTATGCCAAATCACATCCACTTGTTTGTAGCCGCACTACCAACTCATACGCCTTTTAAAATAGTCCACAAATTAAAAGGTAACACAAGTATCCAATTAAGAAGAATTTTTAGAAAATTAAAATATCTCAAATACACAAAATGGATAAAACGATTCAAAAACATGTGGGCTCGTGGATATTATTGTGGTTCAGCAGGACACGTAAGTCAAGAATCAGTAAAAAGATATATTCTTGAGCAACAAGGAAAAGATGTCTTTGAGTATTCGGTTTTTGGAAATCCTCAAAGAAAAATTGGAGATTTCACAAAGTAATACTACTATACAATAACAATGAATCAGAACATTTATAAATACATTCTCATATTTAGTTATAAAATGGCACAAAAACTTGAAACAATCACAGGAAATTTATTAAGAGCTGGCGAATTTCAGCCGGGAACTTTTCAGACATCTGCTGAACTTACACAAGAAAGATTAACAAACAAAGAACTGAGAAACAGAGTGTTTTATACAGGAAACTTTACATTATATACTATAGAAGATGGCGAAGCAGTTCTTTACTTTGGTGGAAGAGAAGCAAATCCAATATTAGCTAATCTTGAAGACGCGTTTAATCAATTGAAAAGAAATGGTAACTATGTTTTGGATAGTGTTCCTGAAGATGTGACGAAATCAGTCGATGATGGACACACATTAAGAATAAATTTAGATGATTTAGATTTAAAAAAAAGAAACACTAGATCTTCCTTTTTTGATATTGATACCTTAGATTATTTAGGTCTAAATAATGCTCAAATAGCATTTGCTGGAAGGATTTATGGACAAGGCGAAGACTTTGATAAAGCTATGACGATGTTTTCCAAAGCACATATCAAGAGCACAAGAGTTTATGTTTTGAACCCGGGTTATGTTCATAAAAATCCTCAAAATAATGCAGTTGTTCGGGCTTGTTGGCTTTACTATTTCAACTTTGATTCCAATTTCTTTGCTAATGGCAGGCTTGTTAACCTCCACTTCAGCTTGCGTGGGGTACTTTCCGCCGAAGGCGGCGACGCACAAAACTTAGTAACTCTGCCAGTAGATGGATTATATGGTATACTTGAAAGAAACGTCGCTCCTGATGCATTAGCAAATGTAAAGGAACAAATAAAAAACATTTACCAATAGAGAACTTTGTAAACTAATTTCAAAGTTCTTCTTTGAAAATTCTAGCATTTTTTCCAAAATTTTCAATAATTTTATATATTTCTTTTTCAATTAATAAATTGTCTCAGCATAGCTTCATTAAACGTGGTGGAGTAATGCTGGACTACATGCTCTTTTGCTATGGCATATAGCCATGAAATACAGCTGTGACACATACTTTTGGAAGTATAAGGCTGAAACAGCAGTGCACTATGAGCAAAGGGGCTACAAGTTGTTCGGGCTTGTTGGCTTAACAATTTCAACAATGATTCCAATTTCAATGCTAATGACAGGAATGTTAACAACCACAACAGCTTGCGTGGAATAGCCCAGGGGTATGCTGAGACATTTTTCTACAAAATGATTAGGAATTTATGGAATGAGTTATGCTCATATGAAAATCTAGTATTGGCATATAAAAAGGCAAGAAAACACAAAACAACAAAAGAATATGTTATCAAGTTTGAAAAAGACCTGAAGAATAACCTGCTATTATTAAGGTCAGAACTGTTTCTTCATTGTTACAACCCAAAACCATTAGTAAATTTCATAATTAAAGACCCAAAAACAAGAAAAATCAGTAAATCAGATTTTAGGGATAGAGTAACACATCATGCTTTATGCAACATAATTGAGTCTATATTTGAAAAATCTTTTATCTATGATTCATATGCAAACAGACTAAGCAAGGGAACATTAAAAGCAATTGAAAGGTTTGACACTTTTAAAAGAAAAGTTAGTAGAAACAATACAATTCCTTGTTACATACTTAAAGCAGACATAAAGAAATACTTTGATAATGTTGACCATAATATTCTTCTTTCTATTCTCAGAAAAAAGGTAAAAGATATGCGTGTAATCTGGCTAGTAAAGAAAATATTAAACAATTGTGTGATAAATGATAGTAGAAAGGGCATGCCTCTGGGAAATTTAACCTCTCAGTTTTTTGCTAATGTTTATCTAAATGAATTAGACCAATATGTAAAACACAAACTCAAAGCAAAATACTACATCAGATATGTTGATGATTTTATTATATTGGATTCTGATAAAGAAATCCTATTACAATACAAAAATAGTATAAACCAATTTCTAGCGCAAAATTTGGATATTGAGCTTCACCCTGACAAATCAAAGATAATCAAATTAGGTGAAAAACTGACCTTTTTAGGGTTTAGAGTATTTTATTACCATAGATTGTTAAAAAAATCAAATCTAAGAAAGATGAATTTCAAATTTGATAAACAAAAGAAAGAATACATTAAAAACAACATAGACTATGATAATATTTATGATTACATTGAAGGCTGGATTGCCCATGCTAAATATGCAAATACATACAAACTAAGAAAAAAACTCCTTAACGAAATTGAAGAAACCTTTCCTAATGAAATCTCAACAAAAGAAATTAACAGATTACTCAAACAAATAGGAAAGATAGATTTTGCCTCTTGCACAAAACCTTGAAAGAGGCACGGCATTCATCCCACAACTAAAGTAGTGGGTATTCTGCCTAACTTTTTATAATTATTTTTTTGTTACTTTTTCTTCTTTTAACAATTTCTTTGCAATTAAGAACACTACAAAGGCAACTATTACAAAGTAGATTATATCTGCAACAAACTGTCCCCAGGAGATTATTACTTTTCCCAGAACCAGTTTAGCTGTCTGCCATGAACCACCGGGAATAAGAACAGCTATAATTGGCATAATCACATTATCAACTAAACTTTTTACTAACTGATTAGCAGCAGCACCTATGATAAATGCAATGGCTAATCCAATCACTTTGTATTCTTGCAGAAATTCATAAAAGTCTTTCATTACTTTCACACGAATCACCCAAAATAAGAATTAGTAATTTAGTTTATATGTTTTTCTCAATCTTATATGTCCCTAATGTTGGTGCTTTTGACCAACCATCATAAGCTGCTTCTGCTAACCTGCCGTTTTCCATCCAGTAGAACAACCAGTCATTAACATATTCAGGATCTTCCTGCACAAACCCGGCTGCTATATGATTAAGCCATTTTTTATTATACTCCTCATGTGCACCAATAGGTGGCGCTATAATTACGGGAATTCCTAAACCAGCAAAAAAAGACATCTCGCTTGGTTTTGTCCATATAATATCTGTGGTTCTTAATTCCTTGTTTATTTTTGAAAAATAATCCTTCTTTGATAGAGAAAAAATTACATTTACTTTATTATTAAGACCTAGTTTCTGTAGTTTTTCTAAGAATTTTGACCGGACATCCATCCTAACGCCAGCAACCAAGTTTAGTTTTATCTTGTCTGAGAGTATCTTCTTCCTTAGTGATTTCGCAATCTTAATACCTATGCTGGTTTCTGCACCTGCTCCTCCTACTAAATAAGTGATTGTTAATGGATGAGATTTCTTTATTGGGGGTAATTTCTTATCTAGAAGTTCTTTATGTGATTTCATAAATGCTTTATTCGGGTCTAAGTTGTATATTCTGGCTGCCAGATCTTTCTTTAATATAGAATAATCATTACCACCAATGTTTTCTTTTGGTAATGGAAACCCTGTCAATATGATTTTTTCTTCTTTTATACCATACTCTCTTAATCTAACTGCTACATGTATACATGGGGCAAAAAAGGTTATTCTATTTTCCTTAGAATTCTCTGGGACCCATATTCTATTTATGTCTGTATCTGTAACAACACAATAGATATTATCAAGACCATAATATTGTGCTGCCAATGCAGGAAATGGATGTGTTGCAACCATAGGAAGGTCTTTTTTCTTGATATAATCAATTAAGCTGGAGCAAAGTCCTTTTTTTATGAATCTTGAAACAGCATATGTCTGCAATGTGGGTTTTGATAAATCTCTAAAAGGAAACAAAGGAGATATTTTCTGGAATTTATCATACATCCCCCACGCTGGCTTTCCTATTATTGGAATTTCTTTGACACGAGAGACAAATTCATACATATATCTTGTCTTTTCCCAGAGTTTAGTTTCATCATAAGAAATCATGTGACCTTTATTTGCTGTCAAAATACGCTCATGTGCAATATCTTTCAAAGGGTAAGCTGCTCTCTGATGGCCATATCCCATATCTACTGTGACAACCCAGGCTTTTTTCATTAAGTTAATTTGAGAAGTTAGAGTTTAAATATTTTATCTGAGCGCAATTTATTTAAAGTTACAAGGTAATTGTAAGAATGATGGAACTCTTTGGTTATCCTATTATTGTAAATAATCCGTATGGATATCTTACATTAATCTCTATTATAGTTCTCATGATATTGTATTTCATGAAACAAAAAACATTCAAAAAAGTCATTCCAAGTTTAATCTTTCTAGAGAAGAGCAAAAAAAGAATGAACCTCGCAAGCTTCTTCAGAAAGTTTGTAAAAGACTGGATTATTTTATTGCAATTATTAATATTGATTTTTCTTTGTCTTGCTGCTTTAAATCTTTCAACAATAGTGGAATTAAGAAAAATAAACAAAGAAGTTATTTTTGTGATAGATGCTTCAGCAAGTTCGCAGGCAGGAAATGCCTTTTCTCAATATAAGGAAACTGCCCGTACTAGAATTGGAATAACTAACTCAATTATATTAGCTAAGAACAATCCTGAGATTATAGCAAAACAAACTAATCCTATTAATGCAATACGTATTATTACAACTCTTAGACCAAGCGATTCTCTAAGTAACATCTGGGATTCTATGATGATAGCTGGAGACATAGGGAATCCTAAATCAACCATAGTTGTAATAAGTGATTTTATTGACACCAACAATAAAGACATTATAACTGCAAAGAACTTACTCCAAGCAAAAGGATTTAATGTAATCCTAATAAATCCTGTTGACGAGATCATTGATAACACGGGAATTATACAATATTATATTTCTGGCTCAGACGCTTTTATAGATATAAAGAATTATAATAGTTATAGAAAAGAAATAACTTTCAATGATAAAGAGATAATATTAAGCCCCCTAGAAGTTCAACAGGTTTCTGTTGAACTAAAAGAAGGTATAAATGAGCTTGAGATAAAAACAAGAGACGACTTTAGTGTTGACAACACAGTAAACATTGTTGTCCCAGAAACAAAAGAGTCTGAGGTTCTTTACATAACAAACAGAAAAAATAGTTTCGTAAGAAGTGCTTTTGAAAGTATTGGTTCTTTAAACATGGATGTTGCTGAACCCCCAATAGTACCTGTTGGCAGACAGAATTTGTTTGTCCTAGATGAGATTGAATATGATGCTCTTTTACCTGGAACACTTGATAAAATACAGACTCAAGTAGAACAAGGCTCAAACTTAATTATTGTTGCACAAGAAAACCTTGACCAAGATAAACTTTCTTCATTATTGCCTGTGAGAAATGAAGATCTTCTAGAACAGCAAATTGAAATATTGAACAGTGCTACTCTTGAGGATTTTTCTGATTATAACTTCGGGCTGTCATCAAAATACATCAAATCAATCCTACTTAGAAATGACTCCATAATTATTGGAGAAGCAAGTGACAAAGAAAATTCTCCTGTGATTTTGATTACAAAACTAGGTAATGGAAACATATTATATTATGGAATACTAGATGAACACAACCCTTTCAAATTGTCCTCACAATATCCTTTGTTTTGGGTCAATATGGTAGACCTATTGCTACAGAAAGATTCTATTAATGATGTTAACAAGAAGATAGGGGAAGTAATTTATGGCAGCAATATTAAAACCCCCTCTAATAGTTATAATGATTTTTATCTTACAGAGGAGACAGGAATATACACTGTGGATAATAGAAAGATTGCTGTTAACTTATTAAATCCAACAGAATCAGACATCAATAAAAAAATCTATTCGAACAACAATATAGGAGATGCTGAAGAGACAAAAGTTGAACAATCTGTAGACCTGTTACCTTTGTTAGTTATTGTTGCAATGACATTATTATTTTTTGAAATATATGTTTTAAAAAAGAGGGGCACGCTATGATATTAAGATACGGTAATTTTGTAATAGGACAGACAGAATATATATATGGTCTGATTCCAATTATTATATTTCTAATCATATTGTTAAGAAAGAATTATGTAAAACAAGAACAAAGATTATTTACTACACCAGGAAAAAAGAGATTTATGTTTTTCATGAGGGTTTTAATATTCTCCTTATTAATTATTTCACTTTCAAATCCACATCTTGAGTACAAACAAAGTCTTACAAATGTGACAAAAGTCAAAGTATTAATTGATAAGAGTAATTCTATGGTGTTGTATGATCTTGAGGAAGTAGATTCACTTATTAATTCCTTTAACAATGCAGGAATCTCCACAGAGATAAAACAACTTAACATGGGTGATTATACAAGTCTTGGAAATGAGATTCTGAACAATATTGCACCAAATGAGAACCTATTATTAATATCTGATGGACAAAATAATTTTGGTCCTTCTTTAGAAGATGTTTCATTATTTGCAGCCTCAATTAATTCAAAGATTTATGGTCTTGAACTTGAACAAGAAGTAGATGACGCCCGCGTCGTAATTGAAGGACCTTCAAAAGTTGTATCTGGTGTTGAAAATGAATTCACAATCTCAGTCAAAGTAGTTGGTTCGGTTGGAAAAAAAATAATAAATGTCTTTATTGACGATAAATCTGTCTATAGTGGATCTTATCTACAAGAAATCAATCTGAAAAGAGACTTCGCTTCTGGTTATCATGTCATAAAGGCAGAATTAGAAACAGATGATCATTTCAAAGAAAACAATATTTATTATAAAACAATAACTGTGTATGACAAACCAAAAATACTCTTTATAACAAGAACAAGTTCTACTTTAGAAGAATTATATTCTCCATTTTATGATATTGACAAAGATGATGACTTAAGTAAAAATCTAGATCCTTATTACGCTGTTGTCATAAATAATATAGACTCTAAATACATTGAAGAAGAGTTTGATAAACTTGAGGCGTATGTTGAAGAAGGTAATGGTTTGTTTGTTGTGGGTGGAAAAAACAGCTATGATTGGTCAGATTATAATACTTCTGTGATTAGTAATATTCTACCTGTATCAATTGGAAAAGCAAACAAAAAACAAGACATAACAAACATAGTAATAGTAATGGATACTGGTGCCTCTAGTGGAGAAGCATTAACTGAAGAAGTATCAAAATTTGATGTCCAGAAATCTCTAGCAGTTGATATCTTAAAAAGCATAAGTTCAACAAATAAGGTTGCATTTATTGAAGGAAATTATTATCTGAATACATTGTCTCAGTTATCTGAGTTGGGACCAAAAAGATCCAATTTGATAGGGCAGATTAGTCTGCTTAAACCCCAGGGTTTTAGTGAATTAAGATTTGCCTATGAAAAAGCACACCAAATTCTCCGTCTGAATAAAGGAAGTAAGTATATTGTCATTATCACAGACGGTAAATTAATTCCACAAGACCAAGCAGTAACTCTAGAGTATGTTGAGCAGGCATTCAATGATGGTATTAAGACTTTTATTATTGGTGTTGGTGGAAGTGCTGATGACGCATTTTTAGAAGATGTAAAAGAAAAAGGTGGAGGAGAATACTTTAAAGCCAATGAAAAACATAAAATAAAGATATATTTTGGAGATCCAGACCAAGGTGGTTTAGAAGATTTAGAACTTTTTGTTTATGATTCTAATCATTTCATAACTAATGAATTAAAGGACCTAGGAAATATTTATGGTTTTAATAGTGTATATCCAAAATCTACAGCAAGGTTACTATTAACAACCTCTTCAGGAGATCCTGTCTTGACAATTTGGAATTATGGCCTTGGCAGAGTAGCTTCTCTCTCAACAGATGATGGTTCTTCATGGGTTCCTGATTTGATGAAAGGAAAAAATTCGGCTGTCCTGATAAGAACCCTTAACTGGCTAATTGAAGATCCAGAAAGAAAAAGTGACTCTGTTATTAATATGCCTCCCTTAAGAGTTGGAGAAAATAGTGTTATTACTCTTAGATCAGATGATTATCCTCAATCTAGTTTAAATTTTTATGAGATTAGCAATAATATATATCAGGCAAATTTCTACCCTAATCAGACAGGAATTGCAAATATTGTGGGAAGTCCTGCTGCAGTAAATTATAAAAAGGAATATCTCAACTTAGGTATTAATAGTAATTTAAAAAAAGTCCTAGGAATAAGTGGTGGAGAATTACTCTCTTTAGAGGGAGATATTACTGAAAGACTTAAGTCCCTTACAGAAGTTGAAACCACAAAAAAACTAAGCCTCTCGTGGCTTTTCATTAGTGTTGGTATAACACTATATTTAATTGAATTAATTGTTAGGAGAATAATTGAAATGAAGGAAATGAAATAACATGGTATATTTGAAAAAAAACACAACATTGGTTCTTTTCTTCTTATTGATAATCAGTATTGCTGCATTTAGTGGTAGTGCTGTCTATTATCAAAGATCATTAACTAAATTAAATGATGTCATAAAAGAAAAAGATGACCAAGTAAAAAGCATGAGTTCTGAAATAAAAAGTCTTCAGAAGAATATTACAAGTCTTGGAAAAATTTTAAATATACAATTAAAAAGAGAAGAAAACTTAAGTGAACAATTTCTTACAGTAAGATTAGAAAAAGAAGGACTAACTTCAGAAAAGGTAGAATTAGAGGAACTTCTTAATCAAACTCAGTCAGAATTGTACAATGCAGAAATACAAATCCAAGTCATTGAACAAGAATTAGATCAATTAGAAGAAGACCTCTCAAATGCAACAATACAACTTGAAGAGGTCTTAGATGATATAGAAGATGTTTGTGATGCTGCCTCATCTTTGAACATATCAGACTGTGAAGATTATACTTAAATACAATGAATGTAAAAAACATGTATCATGAAATGATTGTAGTTTCTCTAGTCCTAAACTTCTTTGATTCTCTCTTGACAGCATTATCTGCTTTCAGCATCGGCTTTTTTATTGTATATTTCTACAGATTACATGTCTTGTTAGCAGTTATAGCAGGAGGTGTTTTTTTTATTCGAAGTCTTATTAAGAAGATTAAGGAAAACAAAATACTACTCTTAGAAAAAAAATATCCGGATCTAAGAGAAAGACTAAGAACTTCCTTTGACTACCAAGAAAAAACAAACACTGTAATAAGTCAGTTACATTCAGACATTATAAGAACAATGAAGAGAGTAGATGTTAATGCGTTCTTAAATAGAAGAACTCTAATAATAAAAATAATCTTAATATGCTCAATGTTGGGCTCTACATTATATATGTCTTCAGTAGGGTTTGATGTTATTGATATCAGAGACTCAATAGTCAATTCTCAGATATATGAGAGAGGGAGCAATTTTGTTATGGATATCCTAGATGAAACGAGAGACGAAGTAAAGAATAGGCCCACATTAGATGAAGCACGTTTAATACAAAGTGGTAACCAAGAACTAAATATTTCTATTGATGCTTATAATACAGAATTAGATATTGGTGATATAACTGATTCAGCAAAGAATGACTATGGTGGTCATTATCCTGAAGAAATCGCAGGTTATGCTCAAGAAACATATGAAGAGAAAATACCTGAAGAACACAAAGACATAATAAAAGAATATTTTAAAAGAATAAACAAATGATTAAGTTTTGCTTGTAGCTGTATAATTTTCTAACTGTGGATTGATTATATATTCTTCATCAAGTCCCAATCCTAAGATTAAATCATAAGTTCTGTGACTCATAATTACATTTTTAACTTCTTCATCTGAAAAACCTTCCATTGTTTGAATTAAAATTGTTAATGAATATAATGGTTCCATTGTTTCAAGTACGCCCACAAGATTTTCTGAATTTGTGGGGGCTAACGTAACTGGATCATAAGGTAAAACAAGACTGCCTATAGATTGTACTCTATAAGGCAATAGAACACTATGTGCACACAAATTTCTATCTTGTGATATTGCATATGCACCAATTGCATTTTCAGGATTATAAACAAACCCATAAAGAAGCTCCCCAAATCCTGGGTTTTTTACTGGTTGTTCTAATTTCCAATCTGGATATAATATTGCACTTATCTCGGTTTCCATAACCATGAGTGAAAGTAGCTTATATTTAAATCTAATTGTATAAATAAAATTATAAACTAATATCCAATTCCTTTCCCCATGAAAATCCTTGTAACAAAGAATAATAGAAAGTTCCTTGTAAAAAAAGACACAGATGAACTACACACTAATTTTGGATTAATAAAAGGATTAAAAAAAGCCAGGGCTGGAGATACCATTAAGAGTAATACTGGAAAAGAATTTCTGGTTTTTAAAGCTGATTTTATAGACATGTACAACAAGATAAAAAGGGGCCCCCAGATAATACCAAAAAAAGATATTGGCCTTATAATTACAGAACTCGGCTTAAATAAAAATTCTAAAGTTATCGAAGCTGGTTCTGGCAGTGGTGCTCTTGGTATCTTTCTAAGTCAGATATGTAAAAAAGTATATTCATATGAGATTAGAGAAGATTTCTACAATATTGTTAAAAAAAACATGGAAAAATTAGATATAAAAAACATGGCATTAAAGAACAAAGATGCCAAACTTGGTTTTGATGAGAAAAATGTTGATGCTGTTATTCTTGACTTACCAGATCCATGGGAATTAATAAAGCAGGCAGAAAAAGCTTTGAAACCTGGTGGTTTTTTAGTTTCATATAGTCCTACTGTGCCACAAGTTATGGATTTTGTAAACAACTTAGAAGGATTTACCCATATAAAAACCAGTGAGATTCTAGAAAGAACCTGGGACGTAAAATCTAGAAAAGTACGTCCTAAATCCCAGCAAATAGGTCACTCTGGATTCTTAACTTTCTGTAGAAAGACCTTATAGAAAAATGAAACAAAAAACAAGAATTGCTTTCTTTACAGACTTGCATCTTCGAGGTCATGATATTAAATCTCAGACAGATTTTGGATCTCCGAGTAAAATTATTCCTAAGAGAGCTCAATCTGTCATAAATAGTCTAAACCCAGATTATGTCTTTGGATTAGGAGATTCAACTGCTTATTCTGAAAAAATTGAATGGAAAAACTACAAAAAATGGTTATCTGGTATAAATGCACCAGTTTATGATATTTTTGGCAATCATGATAGGAATTACTGTGCTCCATATTCAAATAATACAGGAAAACCTTATTTTAATTTATTAGGAAGAGTATCTGATACTAAAGCTTTGAAAATTGGTACTTTTGTCTTTGTTTTAGTTTCAGAAGAATATAGTCCGCCAGGCAGTGAAGATAAATTTACTACTACAATTCCAGATAAACGTTTTAAGTTTATAGAAACGATATTGAAGAAATATTCAAAAAAGAATAATGTCTTTATTCTCAGTCATACACCAGTTAGTGGTACAACTGTGTTTTCTACAAGATGGATGTGCAATAATCCAGAAGCATGGTGGCCAGTCTCAAAAAAATACCTTAAATTATTCAAAAAATATCCTGTAGTAGCTCATTTAACAGGCCATACCCATATTGATTACAGATTTAAGTATAAAGTGTTAAAAGAAGATGGTTCTAATACTAAAAAAAGAGGGAAGTTCTATTTTAATAAGACACATTTTCTAAACCTGCCCTGTATTGATGTTGCACACGGTTTTTTTTCTGGAAGATTTCCTTTTTTAGTCTCATTAGATGATCCTTATGACAATTGGGACAATAATCCATTAAGAAGGTTTCATCTTTATATTGAAGATAAAGGACCTTGTTTTTATGATTTGATTACAAAAGCTAAATTAGGCAACTTACTAGGAAGATCTGCTATATATTATATTGATTTGGTACAAGGTAAAAAAGAAATGAATGTTGTGACAAGATGGCTTGAAAACAACAAAAATGTTGAAACTTACAAAATAAAATTAAAGCACACAGTTAAAATAAATAAAATTAGTTTCTTAGAATCTGATTTGAGTTTAAGAAATCATAAAAATATTTCTATTGAAAAAAGCAACTGGTTCAGAGTTCATAAGAATAAAAAAGGACTAGTAGAATTATCACAAAGATTCAATAAAAAGATAACCATAAAGGGACTAGAAATTGAAGGCCGAAATATTGGAGAACACAGTGTATTGTGGAAAGGTAGAAAAGAAAGATGGAATAAAAAATGGAAAGAAAATCCTTCTTCATTAGGAAAAGTGGATGCTGTATGGGTTAAGATAATTTTCAAAAAACAAAAAAAAGAACAATTTATCAAAGATATTAAAATAAAAACAAAATAAATATTAAATCTGAAATACACCCTATTTTTATGAAATCTCAAATCAGGATTCTTGGCATAGATGATGCTGCTTTTGACAAGTTTAATGATACTAGCGTTGTAGTTATTGGTACTTTATTTAGAGGTGGAGATTTCATGGACGGTGTCCTAACTTGTAACGTTAAGGTAGATGGAGATGATGCTACAGAAAAAATAATCTCTATGATTAATAATTCTAAATTCAAACCACAGATAAGAGCTATAATGTTGGATGGTATAGCTGTTGCAGGTTTTAATGTGATTGATATTGATTTATTATTTGAAAAGACTGCGATACCTGTAATTGTTGTGATTAGAAATAAACCAGATATGAAAAAGATAGTAAACACATTAGAAAAACTTGGAATGGAAGAAAAAATAAAAATATTAGAGAAAGCTGGCAAGATTAATTCATACAAAAAAATATTCTTCCAATGTAAAGGTCTTAATAATAATAAAGTTGAAGAAATATTAAAGATAAGTTGTACCCATTCTCATATACCAGAACCTATAAGGATAGCACATTTAATTGGTTCCGGGTTAACATATGGAGAAAGTAAAGGAGGAGCATAATTATTCTAAAGTAATGTATTGTTTCATAATGAAATTAACTAATTCCTCTGGTTGTTTTCTTTGCTTTCCAATCATTTGGTTTTTGGGTTTTTCAAAATGCATTGACAGGATCTGATATACTATTGGGACTGAACCAAGACTTTCTCTTGTTAAGAAATATATTGTTGATTGGTTTTTCTCTCCAATTACATACTTACCCTCATTTTCCTGAATTGGTACATCTGATTCATCTGAAAAAACAGAAATCCCATAATCAGAGAAGAAATCCGATATCTCCTTAATTTCTCCGTTCAACTTTCCAGGATTAAATTCATCACTAAGCTTTATATTAGATAAAAAGTCTTCTGCTTGGAATGGTCTAAGTCTTGAAGAATAATCTGGAAGTTTTCTGAGTTTTGAATAAGTCCTAAATAAAGGAACTTCATCTGGTAATATTACCTTTCCTCCCATTCTTTCATATAAATCTGCATCTTTACTTTCAAGAATTATATGATCTCCCTGTAGTTTATCTCCTACTAAGTCTCCGAATCCATCTCTATCAACATAAACACTTTCATGAGAGTATAAATCATTAAAAGAAGTATTTTGATTTTCAAAAAGAGGATATTCCTTTACAACTGCTAGTGTGTCCTCAGACAATATACTATCTTCAGATTCAAAACTATGATGTAAAATATCCACCAAGTGTTCATAAGAGATTTTATCTTGTGATATAAACTCCTGAATTACTTCATTGACTATTCTAGTTCTTTCTTCAATAATAGTTTCTTCGTCATAATCACTAATATCATTATGTGAAAAAACTGGGGAAAATGGATGTTCATGATAAACAAATAACAAGTGTGGAATTCCTAACTCCCCCTCTTTTATTTTTTTACCTCCATAATAGAAATGTTGTTCTCCTGAGCTGTCTGTGATAATAACTTTACCACTTATGTTTTTTTCTTGGAAAATATATTCATTTTCAGTCACCTTATTGATTGTTTTATCATTAAGTATAACTTCTAAATCTGAATGCTCAAATTTTTCTATACAGTATGCTTTCTCATTTACTCCTTTTTTTCTTTCTGATAAAATAATCTTTGTTCCTTTAGGAATATCGGTGTCTATCTCATCTATTTCAATTCCATCTTCTCCCGTATACAGATGATAACCTTTTTCTCCATTAATACCCAAAACCTCTAAATCTCCAAAATATCTGAAGCCTATTGAATAAGGGATTGCTTTTGGAGATTTTCTTACATTTCTAATAAGTGTTTCTTCATTATCTCCTAATTCTATATCTGATTCAATAATACAAGCATCTTCAGTTGTAGTTATATTTACTTCATTGGCGCCATATTCTCTTATTCTTGTCACTAATTGTCCAATGTATTCTGCACTATCCGGGAAACTATTCATAATTAGTTTAGCTATGGTGCTTTTATCCAGTGAAAATGCAAATCTAGACATTTTGAATTCCTCCCTCATATAATACTATGTTTGAATACATTGGTCCTTTGTTTTCAATTGGTAAATCTGTAACTACCTGATGGAATACTTTTGATATTGATTCTAGAGGATTCTCATCATCTTCAAGAGCTGGATTTAATAATAACTGTGTTCTCTTCTTAAGACCGCCAGTACTTTTTAGATGATATTCTGCTTCGCCTCCATTAAATACTCCATATTGTATGTTTGAGATATGTTGAGCTAAACCAACTTGTATTGCTGCATCCCTTACTTGAGTTAAGAAATCTGGTTCCTCTTCAATGATTTCCTCTTCTTCCATTGTTGTTTCTAAGCTTGGCTCATAAGGTCTAGATGTTTTAGTTAATTCTGAAACTTCTTGTTTTGGCTCTTCCATAACAATTGGGACATATCCTTCCATTGTATCTTCAATATTTATTCCGTATTGTCCTAAAATATCCAATAAATCTGATACTCCTTCATGTAATCCATCTATTATTCTATAACCTTGTTCTTCATAAAGGTCATCCATATGAGATCTCTCTAAAGAGACTCTAAACTTTCCTGGCTTTTTCTTTAAGTCAAAGAGTGAGAAAGAATTTCCATCTAATGTTTCAAAGATGTTTGCCATGACAAATTTCCTATTTGTACTTAAATCATACAATGGTTTCTCATCAGCTAAATAAGCAGAAACATCTGGTTCATTACCTATTAAACTCAATAATTCTAATGCAGACATTTCAAATTCTGCTTTTGCACGTCTTCTTTTTCTTATTTGTGAGTTAAGTAAGAATGCTCCAGCAGTAGATAAGGTTAATGCTCCGGCTCCAATTAAGACATAATCAAGTGGGAAATTATTCTTAACTGTTTTTTCTTCAGAGTATTCTTCAATACCTAGTTTTCTGTTTAGTTTCTCAATTAATTCTTCTCTGTTGTAATCAATTGATTGATCATCAGGAATTGTATCTTCCTTTTCCGTACTTGAAATTGGATTCTGGGTTGGAATATACTCTGATGGATCTGTTGGTATTGGTGTAGGCATTTCTACTAATGCTTCTTGGGTTGGTTTATTTGTAGGTGTTGGAGTAGGTTCAAGAGTCGGCGTTGGTGTGGGTTCTTCTGTTTCAACAACTTCTGGTTCAGCTTTCTCAGATAAAGATTCATAATCATATCTGCTGAATTCATCATTAACAACACTCCAAGGACTAGCATCTGCAAATCTCCACTGCTCAGACTCAGCATCATAATAATTTACCCAAGTCTGGAATTTATACTCATTGTGATTAATTATATTAATACCATAAATAAGTCTTGCAGGAATACCTGACTCTCTAAGTAAGTAAGCAAGAGCAGTATTTGCTACACTACTTAACTCAAGTTCCTGATACATGTAACCCGATCCATTATTAGAATCAGAGAGCATATAATTATAGACATTATTTTCTGAATCATATATAGGTTCAAACCAACTATGTAATTCTTCTATGTTGAAATCTGTTCTACTTTCAAGAAGTTCTTCTGCTGTTGCTTTTTTATCCCAAATACTCTCCATGGTGTTCATTTCTTCGAGTATTGTATCTAAATCAACCTTTGTAATGTCCTTTCCGTCAAGGTTAGTTTCCCACCAATAGTAATCTGTTAAATTTGCTGTCATAGAATCAACCAATTCATTTTCTTCAGGCCAAGATGTATAAAACTCTGTAAATTTAGCTTCATCAGAATCAATAGAAGGTTCTGTCAACCAATTCTCACCGTCAAACCATGAAAACCTATAGATTGCTATAAATCCGTGTGGGTTTACATTATCCATAAAATGAGTGTCTTCACCATATACTTCCTGAATACCTTTAATATGATTGTCTCCAATATTTTCAGAAACAAAGATACTGTCTAAATCCAATGGATTCAATTTGATTGAATTATCAATATGATCTTGATGGACAATTTCTGATATGACTTCTGGCTGAGATTCTTCTTTATCAGCAAGAACTTCAAACATATTATCTGATTGGACTCCCTCTTCTTCCACTTCACTATCAACAATTGTAATAGAGGTGTCTTCCCAATTTTCTGGTTTTCCTAGTCTTCCTTCATATTCTGTTCCTGTCAAAGCATCTTCCTCGCCAGAAACATAGTCAAGGATTGAATTAACTAATTCTGTTGAATCTTCTTCTATGCCTTCTTCTTGTGAAACCTCCTCTGTTTCTGTTCCATTATCATAATTAAGTACATTCATATCACTTACTTTGGGAGCAGCACCTTCGCTTACACTAAATCTTAGATTCTCATTATCTGCTAACCCTGGAGGAGTAGCATCAGCAAAATTCCACTTTTGCTCTGATTCATCCCAGTAATTAACCCAGGCATGACCCGCATATTCTGTCATATTATAATTAAATGCCCATCCTCCAACATATCTTGTTGGAATTCCTCCACTTCTTAGAATGTGGGCAAAAGTGGTATTAGCAGTCGCACAAATCACATATTTTTCTTCCATAGCATTATCTAAATTTGTACCATTATATTTTAGACTATACTCAAATGTGCTTTCAAACCACTGCTCAGCAACCCTGACTTTATCATCAACAGTTTCTTCATTTGCCATCAACTCTAAAACTTCTTCCATATTTTCATCAGACTTTTCATCTGGCCAAGAGGTATAAAGTTCTTCAAAATTTTCGTCTCCTGGATTCAATGAAGGTTCTTCCCACCAATTCCAACCATCATTCCAGGAAAAATATGTTGCGGGAATAAGTCCTTTTGGATGAATACCATCATCAAAATTAGCCATCTCCTCTGGTAAATCTTCCTTATTAAACCTTGTTACTGATATAATGCTCTCTCCTCTTACAACAGAACCGCTTCGCCAAGGAGAGTAACTATATGGTCCCTCTCTTCTTTCTTGTTGATGACTTTCTTGATTGTTCTGAGATGAATCAACAATTCTCTCTTGATTTGTTCCAAGAACATAGTGTGTTCTCCCTCTAATTTCATCTAAATTGTTTTCTACAAATTGACTAAGCTCTGATGTGTCCCATTCTCTGTAGTTAACAATTTCTCTTTCTAATTCCTGTGTTTCTTCTTCCTTCTCCTCCTCTTCAGTATATTCAAAATAAGTAGTAATCACAGTCTCTCCAAATGTTACTCTCGGTGGTGTAGCATCAGCAAAATCCCATTCTCCCTCTGATTCATCCCAATAATTAATCCACGCATGACCATTAAAATTATAGCCGTCTGAAACAAGACCACTAATATATCTAACTGGAATACCTGCTTCTCTCAATATATATGTAAAAACTGTATTGGCCGAATCACATTTAACATATCTCCCATTAATCCAGTCTGCAATATTGTAACCCTCTTTTTCTATACTATAAAGAAAATTCTGTTTAAACCATACTTCAGCTATCCCAACTTTATTATCAACTGTCTCTTGGGTCTCCATTAAAAATAATACTTCTTCCAAAGGAGAGTAATCGACACCAAGGTTGGGCCATGAGGTAAAAAGCTCAAAAAGCTCTGTGTTATTACTAGGGTCTTTATATAAAAGCACATCTCTAACTGGTTCCCAAGTTGTTCCTCCACCATATTCACCATAATATTCTGCTGCAAAATAACCTGGAGGATCAATATTATTTACACTAGACGAAACATCAATAGGTGGTCCTGAACTATCAACTTTAATAACTTCAACAATTTCCTCAACCACACCTTCTTCACTATTTTCTGTGCTATTGCTTTCTGAATCTCTAAAAGGTGAGGGGCCTGGTGAATAACTACTGTCTTTTCTCATCTCCAAAGCTGCCTCAAAATCTTCTCTTATTTCTGAACCAGTTTTTGTGGTCTCTGATTCAACATACCTAACAACCAAGTCTCTATTCTCAGCTGAGTTATTCTCATGTTCAATGATGTCTTCAATTGACTGAGCTTCTTCATACATTTCAGGTTTAATCTCTTTTGGGTTTTTAGATTCTTCATATTCTCTGTCCAAATCAAATCTTAATACAAAATTATCAACATATTCTGGATTAAGTTCACTAAATTTCTGGTCCAATTCAAACTTAGTTACAAAACTATCCTGGAAACTATCCTGGGCTGGTGGCTCATCTTGCTTTGAATATTCTTTGTCTAAATTAAACTTAGTTACAAAACTATCAATTGGTTCTTCCTCAACTGGTTGGGATTCTTCATAAGTTGTTTCTTGCTCACTCTTTGTAGAATCAATTGAACTAATCCATGAACCAATGTTCATACCGACATAGGCTGCTGTGAACCCTATCAAAGCAGCTCCACCAATTCTAACAGCTGCTTTTCTGGTTTGAGCTAGAATCTTTGATAAATTGTCTTTGTCTCCAAGATATTCCCAAGCACTAATAAATGGACTCAAGATATCATTTTTAATAGAATTCGCATATGCTTTTCCAAAATGATATGCAAAATTAATATTCTCTTTATCTGAAAAAAAATCTACTGTCTGCTTAACTGGCTCAGCTGCAACATTTGCAAGATATACCGCAGAATTACTTGCTCTCTCCAGATTTGATGTAGCTGCTTCTCTTGCTAGATAATATGTAAAATCAATATTCTCTTTATCTGAGAAAAAGTCTATTGTGTATCTGAATGGCTCTGCTACAATTTCTGCAAGTGTAACAACTGGATCACTTACTTTTCTGAAATTTGTTTTGGCTGCCTCTCTTCCTAAATAATATGTTAACTCTAAATTGTCTTTGTTTGTTAACGTTTCAAAAGATTGTACATATGGTCTGGCTGTACTAATTGCTGCTTCCCTAACAAAATTCTTGGTCTTATTATATGCTCTTGAAACTTTCTTTTTAGTTCTATCAAATCTTTCTTCAAGAGTTCCCACAAACTTGTATGTTGAAGCTATGCCTTTCTGTAAAGCTGGAATAGCACCATCCTTAGCTAATGTGTATGTAATTCCTGCTGCTAATGGAACAGCAAATGTTGCTCCTGCTGTATAACCCATTCCTTTCAAGATCTCAACAGCATCAGCATTTGGCCCATAATTCAGTATAGTAGCAGCACCAAGAGCAACTTCTAAAGGAATAAAAGGCATCTTAAGACTTATTTGGTTGATATCTGACCAAAGCTTTTCTTTTTTCCTTTTATCTGTCAATATATAATCAATAGATTCTTCAATAT
>CAZHYZ010000006.1:0-44027 GCA_964537195.1 uncultured Methanosarcinales archaeon | reverse complement strand
AACATCTCGTCTATGTCTTCATGCATTCTTTCTATTTCCTCAAACGGATCCCATACCATATGTATCACCTCGCGTTTAAACGAAAATAACTACTCCTTTTTAAAGGTTTCGTTGATTTAAAATCAACCAGGTTGATAAAATATTGAACTGATATTTAAATCTTTTGCATAAAGTTTATATATTTGTGACTTCATTTAGACACATATGGCTAGAAAAACAAAGATTACTATTAAGAGAACATTCAAACCTAGAGAGAGTAATTTAAATGAGGAACTACAATGGGTTTGTGACTGTCTTGGTTTGTTTGGTAATCGTGACAGAGATAAAAGCAGATTCAGGATGT
Organism: uncultured Methanosarcinales archaeon; assembly: GCA_964537195.1. GTDB lineage: Archaea > Nanobdellota > Nanobdellia > Woesearchaeales > GW2011-AR15 > CAZHYZ01. Next base: position 43,684 of record CAZHYZ010000006.1, on the reverse strand, counting down.
TTGTTGTTCTCTTAAAAACTGTTAATAGAGATGGACTTACAAGTGACCAGATATCAGAAAAAGTCGGTTTATCAAGAGGAACAGTTGTACATCATTTACACTCATTAATGAATTCTGGTCTTGTTGTAAATGAGAGAAACAGATACATGTTAAGAGTCAATAATTTGTCTTCTTTGATTGATGAAGTTGAGAGAGATTTACTAAGAACAATGAATGATCTAAAAGAAGTCGCAGACGAAATTGACAAGAGATTGGACATATAATAATTATTCTATCTTAAATTTCTTATTTTCATTCAATGTATGAATCTCATAAGGTATCTCTAACTTTATTATGTGTGAGATTAAATTTTTTTCTCTCTTTTCTCTCATCCCAACAGTATTTTTATTATTTTTTGTATACCAATTATAATCATAATTCTCTTGGTTCTTATCTATAATAATACCATATTTATCTGCATTTTCCATTAAATCAGTGCCTTTTTGCAGATATGGTGTATTTATAGACCTGATTAAATCTATATTAGCCTTATTTCTATCTAAGAAATCTAGTGTTTTCTCAAAATCTTTTTCATTTTCTCCTGGATATCCTACTATCAAGAATATAACAACTTTTATTCCTGCTTTTTTTGTGTTCTTTATTACTTCCTCTGCTTCTTTTATTGTATGCATCTTCTTCATTTTTTTAAGAACTTTATTAGAGCCAGATTCTACTCCATACTCTAGTCTTTCACAACCTGCTTTCTTCATTTTTCTAAGAAGACGGAAGGTCATCTCTTTTCTAGGTATAGCAAGACCAGACCACTTTATCTTGAAATCTTTTTGTATTATTAAATCACAAACTTTTTCTAAGTTCTTTATACTGCCATTAATTGAAGGATCTATTACTGAAAGATGATTCCTCTGATTCCTTTTAATATTATACTCAATTTCCTCCAAAATATTCTCTGGTGTCCTCAATTGATATTTTTTATGATATACTGTGTTCTGACAAAACCCACATTTACCTATACAGCCTCTGCTCCATTCAACAGATATGCTCTTTGCTTTGTAAAGCTTTAGTTTGAAGTTTTTGTATGTTGGGAAGGCATATTCTCTAAACTCTGTAGGTTTATAATCACTAGAATTTCTGATATGTTTTCCGTTTTCAAAATAACTTACTCCAGGAATAGTTTTAAGTGATTTTTTTAATTTAATTCTCGTAAGCAATTCTGAAACCTCTTGCTCACCTGGTCCTGTAATAAAATAATCTATGTTTTCTTTTTCCTCATTACTAAAAAGAGAAATATCCTTAAAAGAAAAATAAGCTCCCCCAGCAACAACTATTTTTTTTGGATTCAGTTTTTTTACTTCTTCTATAATTTTCATACTCATCTCTTGCTTTGGATCACTTATAGAAAAACCAACTAATTTTGCAGGATGATTTGATATTTTTCTAATGATGGAATTTACTTGTTTTTGAAAAAATGGCAACAATCTCTTGAAATTTTTTTTATCCCGCCATTGATTCTTATTGTTCATATCCCATAAATATCTCTTATCTTTTGCAGAATGGTATAACTCAATATTAAAGTCAATAACATCTGTTTTGAAACCTCTGCGATCAAGATAACTTTCAAGATATGCTATGGATAAAGGTGGACTATCAACACCCCAAGGAGGACAATTAACAAGAAGAATATCCTTTTTAGTTATACTTCTAAATAAATGTCCGATTTGGTTCACTGTAAAGAATAATTTTCTTCCCATTTAAAAAAATAAAAAAAATTATTTTAATTTTTTGGCTATCTTAATACCTCCTAGTATTAATAATCCAATAATGACCCATCCTATGAGCCTGCTTATGAAGACAAATACATTATCAAAACTCATGACAATATTTCTCCACAATTCTCTGAGCCCAGTCATCTCATAGAACCCTTCGACTACATCTCTCTCCTCACTTAATGTGACATATATAGAACTGTAATCAGTCTGTCTTTCTATGTTATCTAACTGTGCTTGATATCTATCAATTTGCCTCTGCACTTCTGTTAATCTTTCTTGGATTGCTATTAAGTCTTCAATCTCTTCTGCCATATCATACAACTCATCAAGTTTTTCTTTTTCTTTCTGATAGTTATCTAAGTATGTCTTGACGTCATAATATTGTGTAGTCATATCATAGGCATTTACATTAACGCCTTCAAGATTTGCAATAGTCTTTATCTCATCTACAGCATCCTCAAATTGATCGACCGGAACCTTAATCGTCATGGTGTACACTCTGTATTCGTTATCTCCGTAAGTTATTTTTCTCTCGTTCTTGTTAGTATAGTAACCATCATATTTGGTTGTCATACCTTCAAGAGCGAGCTTTGCATTTCCATAGTCCTCTCTTTTGACTTCCAACTCAACATTGGCTGTTTTCCTCAACATCCTCTCTTCTTCAGGATAATATTCTGAGCCGCCATCCCCATAATATAATGCTTCACCAGAACCTCTAGCGTATTCATAACTATCGTATTGAGGTACTGCAGCATTCTTTGTCAATCCTACATTTCTATACAGTGCAATTGGGCTACTAAAAACAAAGAAAATTCCAATTAATATCACAGCCACAATTATTGTAGTTTTATTTTTTTTCCATATTTTTTCGAGTTTCATTGTAAAGAATAGTATTACCTATAGTATATAAATTAATTGTGATAGCTTTAAAACAAATTGAAGTTAAAAAAGAAAAAAAGTTTAGCAGTTAGCTAAACAATCTGCTCTTGAGTCCTCTGGAAGCATATCACAGTAGCTACATGGATCTACTTCATTACCTTGCTCTAGGTCTTCAGCCATCTGGTGCATCTGTTCCATCATAGCTGTATAGTCCATAAACTCAACATCAGAAGGAGGTACGAAGTTGCTTTCTGTAACAACCCAAGGAGTACATCTATAATTATATTCAGTGTCCAGGTTCTGCATATGAAGCTCCTCAGTTTCTGGTGTTTCTGTTTCCATTTCCCCACCCATCTCTTCTAGTTTCTCTAAGTTCATTTTAATACCTTGCTCTTGTAAATCAGACCATGAGTACATATATTCTCCATCACTCAAAGAGTACATTGTGCCTTCAGGAACACTTACTTCGCTTCTGAATTTCTCTCCTTTCACAAATAAAACACCTGATGCAGATTCTCCCTGAACTGATACATCCCATGTACATTTCATGGGTGTTGATCTCTCCATTAAAGATTCTAAAGAACCTGTTACTGTCTGTTCTTCTGCTTCATTTCCTGTATTCTGTTCTGCTGCTTGCTTACATCCTACTATTGACATTATGACAACTAGCAGAAGTAATATTGCATAAATTTTTTTCATATTATCACTCCTCATTTAAGATATAAATTTTAGAAAGAAATTACCCCTATATTAAATTTTCCCATATAAAAAAGAATCAATAATCTACAATATATTCGTCAAAACCTTCTGGTATTCCACATCTATCATTATTCCTAAATAAATCAAATCCTTTGTTACCTGTTCTAAACCTCCCTGTTGTTAACTCGTTTTTTATTACTCCAATCTCTATATCATTTGGATCAAATAGCAATAATTTATCAACAATATATATTGGCTCTTCGTCTTTTGAGTCCTTACCTTTGTCAATCGGCATATTATTAACTGAATATGCTCTCCCAAAATCATCAACTTCAGTAACAATCATAACATGTTCATAGCTTCCCCCATATGTGTATATAATATCTCCTGGACATAAAGGAAATTCTGTAAAATCAAAATTGCTTATAGATGAATCTTTGAATCTAAAAAGTGTATACTCGTCTTCAGGAAATAGTTTCCAAGGTCTTCCATTAACATCTGGATCTGGTAACCACAAAGAGTATAAATTAAAATCCTCCTCTAATAATCCTGCATCCTTCATAATAGCACCAACAAGAGGACCACACATATTAGAAGGAGACTCCCAAGGTTCTTCCAACCAATCTACCTCTCTTGCAACCCTAAATGCTTCTTCATGTGTAAGTGCAATATATTTTTCAGATTCTGTTTTAAGTCTAGAAATCCAATCTTCTTCAACTATCTCTGTTAATTCAGGTGTGGGTGTTTCTGTTGGAATAGGTGTCTCTGTTGGAGCAATTGTGTTTGTTGGAACAACTGTTGGAGTAAGTGTCTCATAATCTTCTATAGGAGTAAAACTCTCAGAATAAACAGAGACAGTAGGAGTAACAGTCAAATGCATGTTATTTTCATTAACTGAAACGTCTCTGGAACATGCAACAAAAAGCATTGTAGATAACAATACCCCACCATAGATTCTCTTACGTACCATTTTTCAATTGAAAAAAGTAATTTTTATTTAAGCTTTCCTATTTATGACTACTATTTAGTGGTCTAAAGAGACTCTAAAAAGATAAATTTAAAGAATTCAACTCAAGAAAGGAAAGATATTAATATTCTAATCATAAAAGAAATACTATGGGACTAAAAGATGAAATAGAACAAGTTTAAAATGGAACATGATTATGAAATTAAGTATGAGGGTATTATAGGACATAACACTGCTTCATTTTTGTTTGGGATAATCACTGGTTTTGGATTAGGAACGATGTTAGAATACGCTGGACAAGGAAGGTAGATAGAATATTTAGGATACCTATTATGATTTTTCTCTTTTTTCTTATCTATGTGGCTAAGAAGGTAATCTAAAAAAGCCGCGGAGGGGACTTGAACCCCCGACCTTATGCTTTTTGTTAGTTAATACCAAGCATACGCTCTACCGACTGAGCTACCGCGGCAATATAAATATGGACTCAACGAAAATCTTACGATTTTCGAAATCCTCAAAAATTAAAAATTTTTGGGACACGAAATCTCTGGATTTCGTTGGCTCCATTTCACTTGTGAAATGGACTTGTCGGGACTTTCAAGAAATAAGTTATTCTCAATTTCTTTTGAACCCGAAGTCTACCGGCTGCCAGCCGGTCGCGATAGCCGGATTACGCCACAAGCCCATATTAATCGCGTTATATCTTGAAATAATAAACTGTATAAATAGTTTTTGAAAAATCAAATCAAACCCTTCCCTATGAGAAATTCATAGAAACCGTCGGCAATTAATTTGTTTCCCTTAGCAGAAACATGACCATTAAAATAAGAATTTATTTCAGTAAGATTGTTGGTTGAAGATGCAAGTACTTCAATTGAATTAAAACACAAATATTCTTTTTCTTTACAATAATCCAAAGTCTTATTTAAAAACAACAAATCTTCTCCTCTATTGTATTTTATTACTTCATGTTTCATTGGAAGAATAATAATTATAGGCACAGAACCTTGATCTTGAACATCTGTAACAAAACTATCAAATATTGAAAACATTATTCTTACAGTTTCTTCATCTTTCCAAAGATGTTCATAATCGAGACTAAATTCTTCTTGAGATAATTGTCTCCAAAGATTATTGAAAAAGAATTTAGTATGTGAAGAAGATAAATTAGGTGGATATTTGTAGTTATACCAATAGTCAGTTTCTCCCAAAGAATCAATAAATTCTTTGTCTTTAAGTTTCTCTAAATCTTCTTCATGTTGAATAGGATTCTCAATTATCAACAATTTATCTTCTTCAACTACAAACGTTGGCTTGGTCAGGGTAAAAACTGCATTTGGTTGATAAAAAGGTCTATAAACATTCACAACCCTATTTATATTTTCACTTATAAATCCTAACACCGCAATATCAGTATTTAACTCTTTAGATAATTTTTTGTATTTTAGATAAGCTTGCCCTGTACCATAACCTCCTACTCCAAAATTATATACATTTTTTTTAACTCTATCTGAAAGATAATATTGCCAAGTTTCATGGTGTCCTACTTGAGCACATTCTGTGAAAGAATCACCAAAAGTAGACATAAACTTCTCATCATAAGTAACTGCTAATGGACGATTTCCTAATTCTGTTTCATAAGGATTATCCCAACCAATATCACAATCATACACTGTACTAATCAACATTAATTGTTCATCTGAACTTATAATATAATCTTCAGATATAAAATAATCATCAGAAAATTTCAAATAAAAAAACGAAATCAACTCTAGAGAAAAGAATACAATTAAAAAAAGAAACATCCAGAAAAATAATTTCTTAAAGATTTTTTTTGAAACCCCCATGATAATCTGTGTATAAAAATAGGTATATATATAATTTCTTATTGGTTTTTCTATAATTTGTTATTCTCAATAAAATATTTATATGTAGCTTAATTACTTCTGAGACTATGAAACATAAACCAATCTTACTAACAAGTGCACTTCCCTATGCTAATGGTCCTTTGCATTTAGGACATATGCTGGAATATATTCAGACAGATATCTATGCAAGATTTTTAAGATTAATTGGAAAAGAAGTTGTTTTTGTTTGTGCTGATGATACTCATGGCACACCCATAGAGGTAAATGCTGCTAAACACAAGAAAACACCAGAAGAATTTGTCAAAGAATGGTATAAAAAACATAAAGCAGATTTCAAAGATTTTGGTGTTGTACATGACTCATTTTACACGACAAACTCCAAGGAGAGCAAATATTTTACAGAACTGATTTTCTCAAGATTAAAGCATAAAAATTACATATATAAGAAAGAAATTGAATTAATGTATTGTCCAAAAGACAAGAGATTTCTTCCGGACAGATACATAAAAGGAATTTGTCCTAAGTGTGGAGCAAAAGACCAATATGGTGATGTCTGTGAAAAATGTGGTTCTTCATACAGCTCCATAGACATTATAGAACCTCATTGCGTCTTATGTGGAAGTACTCCTGTGAGAAAACTATCAGATCATTATTTTTTTAGACTAAAAAAATTTTCTGGACAATTAAAAGAATATCTAGAGAAAAACAATAAACTACAGAAGGAAATCAAGAACCAAATCTTTACATGGATTAATGAAGGCCTTGAAGACTGGTGTATATCAAGAGATGCTCCTTATTTTGGTTTTAAAATCCCGGGGGAAAAAGACAAGTATTTCTATGTCTGGTTAGATGCTCCTGTTGGTTATATCTCCAGTCTAGCTAATTATCTAAAGGGTGATGTAAAAAAAACCGAGAAATTCTGGAATAATTCAGAAATCATACACTTTATTGGAAAAGATATTATTTACTTCCATTTGCTGTTTTGGCCAGCTGTTTTACTTGGATCCAGCTTAAACATACCAGAAAATGTTGTAGTACATGGCTTCATAAATGTAAATGGAGAGAAGATGTCTAAATCACGTGGAACTTTCATCACTGCAAAAGACTTTAAAAAGAATGTTGATCCTCACTTATTGAGATACTATTTTGCTTCTAATTTAACTCACACTATGAAAGATATTGATCTTAAGATTGAGAATTTCAAAGCCACAGTAAATAATGAATTAGTAGCAAATATTGCTAATTTTGTATATAGAACATTGAGTTTTACAAACAAGAATTTTGATTCAAAATTAAGTGAAATTAGAGATACAAGAATATTGGATGAGATAAAAAAGAAAACAGAAGAGATTAAGATTTACTATGAAAATTTTGAATTCAGAAATGCAGTTAAATCAATTAATGAAATCTCTACACTTGGAAACAAGTACTTCCAAGACAATGAGCCCTGGGAACTAATCAAGAAAAACAAAGAAGAAACCCAGAAGATTCTAACAGACTGTGCAAATATTGTTAAGATACTTGGAGTTGTATTGAAACCAATTCTGCCAGATTTCTCATCTCAAATAGAAAAACAACTTAATATTAAAGAGAAGAAATGGAAAGATATAGACAAGAGAATTGAGAATCATAAGATTGGAAAAGCTAAAATTATTCTTAAGAAAATTGAAAAAATAGGCTTAAAACTGCCTGAACCAAAAAAGAAAAGGAAAAAAGAAGAATTTTCTAAACTAAACTTAAAAATAGGAAAGATAAAAAGTGTTTCAGAACATTACAATGCAGACAAATTACTCTTAATTAATGTTGATTTAGGTAAAACATCAAAACAATTAGTTGCTGGATTAAAACCATATTATACAGATACAAATAAATTAGTAGGTAAGAAAATTATTGTTTTAACTAATTTAGAGCATGCTAATTTAAGAGGAGAAAAATCAGAAGGTATGTTGCTAGCAGCAGAATCAAAAGACAGCAAAACAGTTGAGGTTCTTGAAGTACAAGGTAATCCTGGAGACCAAGTTTTTATCCAAGGTATTGAACCAGGAAAGAAAACAATCAAGTTTAGTGATTTCATGAATATAGAAATCTATGTAAAAGACAATAAAGTAATGTATAAAGGTAAGCAATTACAGAGTAAGAAAGGAAAAATAAAAAGTAAAAAAGTAAAAACTGGAAAAGTTAGATAAACTAAGAGTATTTTGTCATAATCAACTGATACATTTTATTTAAGTGCTTATCTGGCCTTAAACCAACATCATCAGCTTTTATCTCTTCTCCCATATGTTCTGATAAGTATTTTGCAACAGCTTCTCTATGACCTTTATCTTCTTTTTCAAATCCTTCCATCACATATTCACTTGCTCTTTGTTCAAGCATTTGGGATTGCCTAGTACTATATCTCTGAACTTGTTGCATGAAATCCCTTTCCCCAACTGCACTTAAAATGTCTTTTTTGTGTGGTGTAAAAATATCATCAATAAGCCTCTGTAGGAACTCATCATCATCCAAATTCTTACTATCTACATATTCCCTAAGAGGGTGTAATTCATGCTTGTATGAAAGAGTATCTTCAATAATTTTCTGCATATCACTTTTTATTTCATCTTCTTTTTTGTGGCCTTTTACCTCAAATGAAGAGATTTTATATTTTTTCAATATCTTGGCAAGCTCACCCTGTAATATTCCTTGCATACCTTGTAAATATTCCATACTTCTTCTTGTTAGAGTATGTCTTTCTTTAATAAGATCTTCAAGTGTTTCATGTTTGTCCCAAGAGGGTTTATCTTCATCATTAGAATCGTATCCAATATGTCCTGACATTTAATCACCTAAAAATATATTCATTAAACCTTTATTTAAACCTTCCTATTTCTCATAATACTACTAATCAGTGGTAATTTTCCGAAAGATATTTAAAGAGAACTTATATTGCTCATTAATATGACTAGAAAAATTTATGCAATAGGAGATGTACACTCAGATGTAGATGCTCTCTCCACATTTGCAAATTATGTTAAATCACAGGAAGATGAGGAAGCATATGTTGTGTGTAATGGAGACTTACTACAAAATCAATTTAACATAAAAAACTGGTTATTACATTTTATTTTTGACACACCCACCTTTTTAGAGAATCTTGATGAGTTTACAAATTCTCAGTTTAAACAGATGAAACAAGCACTAGATAGCACAGGAATCCCCTATCATTTAGTTCATGGTAATTATGAACCACCAAAAGAAACTGGTGAGTTTTTTGGAGATAATTTTATTCATGATAAAAAAATCAATCTAAATGGAAACACATTGTACGGACAAGGAGGAGCAGATGTATTTACTTTGCCCACACATATTTCTAGAATATGGAGACCAATTGATTATGAACCAGATATATTAGAAGAGAGAATAAGTGCTGATGACTCTGATTATTTACTCTTACACAATCCTTTCAGCGGATTATTAGACAAAGCAAATAATAATCATGTAGGTGTTGATATAACTCATGTTCTAGAGGATCATGCTTACAAAGCAGTATTCTCTGGACATATTCATGGAGAAGGTCCTCTTGGAAACATTCAGAAAGGGAGCCACTCAGGAATTGCTTATTATGTAAATTCCAATAGAGAAGGCACATTTGCATTCAACCCTGGAAATCTAGGAAAGACTGGAAAAATTCATCCTTTAACTCTTGAAATGACACAACCAGATCCTTATTTTGGACTGTTTGCAGAAGTAGAAATAAATGATGAAGGCATCCCTATTAAACTTACCCAGTATAGTCTAGCTCCACAAGGAGAATTAGTTGATACGCCTTTTAAGATAGCCCAATTTGATCTAACTAAAACAGAGAACATGCTGCCTGGAACTTATTTTTCAGAACATTTAGAGAAAATACCTGGTTTTGTCATTAAAAGTGCAATACAACCGAAAGCAGGAAGAATGCCCATAACGCCCTCAAAAGATGAGTATTCTAACTACCAATGGGAAAATGATGTTGACAGAATATTGGACAATATTGATATTGATAATGAATTTAGGCAACTAAAACAAGATGAATCAATTCCTCAGGAGATTAAGGACCAATTCAGCTCTCCAGAGGAGTACAGAGAATTCATTAAATCAGATATTAAAAAAAGAAGAGAACAAAGAAGATTCAGTTAAAAGCAAAATAGTTAAATATCTAACATTTATTCATTCTAAATATGAAAATACTCGTAACAGGCGGAGCAGGTTTTATAGGAAGCAATCTGGTGGATGCTTTAATAAAAGAAGGTCACGATGTTGTCATTATTGATGATCTTTCAACTGGAAGAAAAGAAAACATAAACAAGAAGGCCACATTCTACAATATTGATGTTCGAGACCCAGGTATTAGAGATATCTTTAACGAACATAAATTTGATGTTGTTAACCATCATGCAGCCCAGATAGACGTAAGAAGATCTGTAAAAGACCCTGTCATTGATGCAGACATTAATATACTTGGCTTGCTCAACTTACTGAAATATTCTGTAGGTTTTAATGTCAAGAGATTCATAAACATCTCTTCAGGAGGAGTTATTTATGGAAAAGCAGGAAAAATACCCACAAAAGAGAATAGTCCTTATAAACCAATTTCTCCTTATGGTATTTCTAAATTGTCTGGAGAATATTATGTTAAATTCTATGGAGATGAGAAAGGTTTAGAATATGTAAACTTAAGATATTCAAATGTATATGGGGAAAGACAAGATCCAAGAGGAGAAGCCGGGGTTATCTCAATATTCTCTAAAATGATGTTGGAAGGCTCAAGACCCGTAATTTATGGAAATGGGAAACAGACAAGAGATTTTGTCTATGTAGGAGATGTTGTCAGGGCAAATCTAAAAGCTATAGAAAGAGGCAACACTTTATCAATAAATATTGGAACAGGAAAAGAAACAAGTATAAACAAACTTTATTCTTTACTAAGTGAAATAACTGACTTTGATAAAAAACCCAGATATCAAAGACCCAGACCTGGAGAGCTTAAGAGAAGTTGTCTTGATATCAGAAAAGCAAGAAAATATCTACATTGGGAACCTAAATATTCTTTAGAAGAAGGTCTTAAGAAGACTGTTGAGTGGATTAAATCAACACTTAGCTAACTCTTTCTTAATTTCCTGTATTCTTTCATTAATAAACTCAATTGTCCTCTCATTATCCATTGGATTCATTAATTTACCACATTCAGGGCATTTAAAATTAAATTCAACAGCTTTATCAAAATCCATTCTAGTACAGGCGTTTTCACACATGTAGAACTCATGGTTTTTTTCTCTTTCTAATCTGGTTTGTAATTTTTCAAGCTTGTCTTTCTGTATTTTTTTATATAAATCAGGCATATTCTCTAATGTTAAATCCCAATAAGTAATATACCATCCTTTTCTCCTATCTTTACGTCTTTCGAATTTAGCAACATTATTCTCATATAATCTATACAAAATAGCACGAGCATCATGAATGTCCATTTTTAGGTCTTTAGCTACCTTAAGTTCTGAGACATCCTCTTTTCCTTTAAGATAAAGAGCTACATTTACTGCTTCTTCTCCTAAAAGCTCTCCTACAACTTCTGATATTGTTTTATTATCAACTTTCATTATCCAAAATATGTTGGTGGTGTCTTTGTTCCGCCTTTCTTTGATTTCTTTTTATTCTTTTTTTCTAGTTTTTTAAGTGGTTCTGGTTTCTCTATCTTTCCAAATTGCTTCTCATAATTCTTAATATTCTCCTCTAATATACCAAAAAATGACTTTGCAGTATGGGGATCCATAGTAATAACATTATGTCTAATCACTATTGGCTGGTAATCTTGATTCCTAACATCTACTCTTGGTGTTACGCTTCTGAAATCAAGCACAATTTTAAGTGGATTATGAATTACTCCAACTTCATCAGCAAAAAAACTTATTCCGTTGTCTATATCAAATTTTACTTTTTTGTCTTTACTCATATGAATACCCCCTTGCCTCTATTAAACATAGTAGATTTAAAAAAGTTATGTTTAAAGAATTATTTTTTCAACTTAACATTCTTCATCTTTTTTGTTATGGGAAGCTCTTTTCCACACTTCTTACATTCAAAGACGATAGCTTTTTCACCCATATAAGTTTTTCTTTTAAAGGGGACTCTAGTTTCTCCTTTGTGTTTACAATGAGGACATGTATACATAACATTAGCAGTTAAGCTGTCTTCGTATTCTTGCTTAGGAACTGTATAACCACACTCTGGACATTCATATACTTTAGCTCTGATTTTTATTTTTCCATCATCCTTTACTGGTTTACCCATTAGTCCTTTTTTACATTTTGGGCAGTCTTCTCTTTCTACCCAACATTTAACATAACCTTCTTTTAATTTTCTACTTGTCCAATAAACAAGTTCTTCCATTGAATCTGGTAATTTTATTGTCATTTTATCACCTTGTTTAATTAAAAAATTAGGGGTTTTTAAATTTTGTTAGTAAATGTTTTTAAATAAGAAATAAAAAACCATCTAGATATGAATCAATTAGAGAGAATAGCCATTAAGTTAGGACCATATCCTATAGAAAAGGAAGAACACGAAGTTATTTATTGTCCTCCTTGTTTGCAAGATATATGGGGTTACGACTTTTTTGTCAAATATAGAACTTGGTTGGACTTAAACGGTAGAGTTAATATTCTCGAGATAGAATCCGAAAATGAGGGAATAATTGAAAATGTTGGATTCCAACAGTCTCTTGGTCCTTTCAAACAAACAGATAATGTTTTTGATTATTATATAACTCATTCTCAGACTTCATTTGATCCAGAAGTTAATAGGAAGTATGGTGCACATCCTCCTGTTGCTTTTTTTATTTCTCCAAAATATAGACATAGCACAAGAGAATTCACTGGAATTTCATTTGCATTACTAAGTATATCAATGGCTATTTCACAATCAATAAGTTATCAGATGGCAGGCAAACCTGTTGATAATGTCTTCATATATTCTAGCCTATCTCCAGACATTAAGAATACTTTAAAGAAATATGGCTTTGACATACGAAAGAATAAAAGAGAAGAAGATGCAATTTATGTAAAAAGAGAATTCCAACCATTAGATATTAGAAGATTATAACCTTTTCAATTCTATGCTAATAGCATCATCCATTACTCTAATATATCTGGGACAAAGAGTGAATTCATAACCATATAACTTACAGAATTCTACTATCTTTAACTTTGCTTCTGGCCCGTCAAATCTAACTATAACATTATAGCCTATTTTTTCATTATGGACAACGCCAAATCTTTGTAGTTGTTCTTTAACTTTTTCTGCTTTCTCTTTCATCCCTTTGATTCTCTTAGGTAATTCTTTTAATCTTTTTTGTAAATCATTATAGAAATTCTTCAACTTTTTATCGGAATTCTTTTTGAAAAATTCCTCATAATCCCCATCAAAAGCCAGAAATCCTCCATAATTTAATTCAAGAGGTTTCCATTTCCCAAAACTTCCTAACACTATATCTCCATGTTTACCTTGTTCTAGTCCAATAGAACCAGAGACATCATTAATTAAAAATGCTTTTTTTTTCTTACATACTTTCTCAATTTTATCCATGTCTTCTTGTAGGGCAAAATAAGCAGGCATTGAGTTAATCAAAAGAACTGAATCTTCATCTAAAACTGCTTCCAACTCTTTTAGAGGAACAATACCATAATCTGTTTGGAGAAATTCGTAATCAAACTTTAACTTTTTAAGAAATTGCTCATATGTAATCCAGCCTCCTTGGTCTTGTATAAATGCTTTTTTCTTGCCAAGATCCTTTGCTAACTTAAGAGCCAGTTTAATTGAAGTATTTCCCCGGTCTGTGAAAAATATGTGCTTTTTGCCTGTATATTTCTTTAAGAGCTTAACTGAGTTAGTTTTAGTCATAAAAATATCTTGGGTGTTGTGATATATAAATTTAATGATAAACTTATTTAACTACTTGTTATTTCAAGATTTTATGACAATTACAGAGTATGGGAAGAACTTTGATTTTGATTTATTTATGAGAGATATAGAAAAAGCCTTCCAGAATTATGATGTTCCAATAATTACATTAATGGCCACAAGAGAAGAATCTCCATTTAAAATTTTAATATCAACTATATTGTCTGCAAGAACAAAAGATGAAGTAACTTCAGAAGCTTCTAAAAGATTATACCAAGAAGTCCACACCCCCAAAGAGTTAGCAAATATGGACATAAAAAAGATTGAAAAATTAATTTATCCTGTTGGTTTCTATAAAACAAAAGCTAAGAATATAAAGAAAACAGCTCAATTCTTAATAGAGGACTATCAGGGTAAAGTTCCCAGTACCATGGAAGAATTACTTGAATTACCTGGTGTTGGAAGAAAGACAGCTAATTTAGTGTTGGGGGAGGCTTTCAAAAAAGATGCTATTTGTGTTGATACTCATGTACACAGGATTTCAAACAGATTAGGTATATTAAAAACAAAAACACCTCATGAAACAGAGATGGATCTAATAAAGTTCCTTCCAAGAGAATACTGGATAACCTACAACACATTTTTAGTAGGACATGGACAGAGCACTTGTAATCCCATATCTCCATTCTGTTCAAGATGTTCTGTAAAAAAATATTGCAAACAAGTTGATGTAAAGACAAAGCGTTAACTCTGATAAATTATTTTAATATTAATGATATTCTTAATCACATGACTTATTATGATTCAATATCATCTGGTTATAATGAACTACATAAAGAAGAACAACTCAGAAAATTAGAGATAATAAAGAAAAATTTAGATATACATAAAAAAGACAAGTTATTAGATGTTGGCTGTGGTACTGGTTTTTCTTTAGATTATTTTGATTGTAACTGCAGAGGTATAGAACCTTCAAAAAAACTTGCTAAAAACAATAAGAAGATAAATATCGGAAAAGCTGAAAACCTTCCTTTTAAAGACAATTCTTTTAATATTGTGATAAGTATTACTGCCATTCACAATTTTGATGATGTTGAAAAAGGATTAAGAGAAATTAAAAGGGTTGGTAGGGACAAATTTGCTTTTTCTGTATTAAAGAAAGCTAAAAATTTTACTGAGATAAAGAAATTAATCAAGAGATTATTCCATATAGAAAAAGAGATTGAAGAAGAGAAAGACATTATCTTCATAGGTAAAATTATTTAATCTCCATTTTTTTCAAAGCAAACATGATTTGGATTATATATGCATTAATATCTGCTTTTTTCACATCATTTAGAGATGTCTTCAATAAATTTGGTTTAAAGGACCTGGATGAATATATTGTAGCTTGGTCATACAGATTTCTAAGTGTGATTTTTTTATTACCACTATTCTTTTTCTTCCAAATACCCCAAATCAAACAAGGATTCTGGGTTGCTTTTTTAATAAGTGCAGGTTCAAGTATTTTTGTTACAATTCTATTTATGAGAGCCCTCAAGACATCTGATTTAACACTAACAATACCCATATTGTCTTTTGTTCCTGTTTTTTCAATAATTGTTTCTTTTTTTGTTCTGGGAGAAAGAATTCAGACTCTTGGTATATTAGGAATTTTACTAACCGCTACTGGATCCTATTTATTAAAAATTGAAAAGAGAAAACAAGGACTCCTAGCTCCAATCAAAGCCTTATTTGAGGACAAAGGAGTTAGATACATGTTTATTGTAACCCTAATATGGAGCATAACCTCAAGTTTTGATAAAATTGGAACACAAAGCTCTTCACCGTTCTTTTGGACATTTTCAACTTCATTATTTCTCGCGATAGCTTTACTACCAATAATGTTAATTAAATCTAAGAACATTATCAAAAAGATATGGAAAAACTCTAAATCCCTTGTTCCTGCAGGCATTGGTGGAGCCTACAATATACTATTCTTTACTTTAGCTATTAATAGTGGTCTTGTTGCATATACCATATCTATTAAGAGACTTAGTATGTTAATAAGTGTAATAGTGGGTTTTATTTTTTTCAAAGAAAAGGACATGAGACAAAGATTGCCCGGTGCAGTAATAATGCTGATTGGTGCAATTTTAATTTCTGTAAGTTAATCGATAAAATTATAAACTTCTGAAAAGAGTTTCATTAACATGAGAATAACTATATCAGGAACAGCAGGTTCCGGAAAAAGTACAATAGCAAAAGAACTTGCAAAAAAACTAGATTATGAGCATTATTCTATGGGTGATTTCCAGAGAGAAATAGCAAAAGAAAAAGGTATATCTATAACTGAGCTTGGTGAATTAGAAAAAAAGGATGATTCTATTGACAGAATGGTTGATGAAAAACAGAAAAAACTTGGCAAGAAAGATGATTTTGTAATAGACTCTTGGCTTAGTCCTCTATTTATTCCCAATTCTTATAAGATTTTTCTGGATGCAGACATAAAAGAAAGAGCAAAGAGAATCACAAAAGAAAGAGAAGCTGAATCTTATTCTGAAAGAGAAGAAGCTATTGAAGCAATTAAACAGAGAGAGAGGACCAATAGAGAACGCTGGCTTCAATATTATGATTATGATTTTCAAGATAAAAAAAATTATGATTTAATAATTGACACAACAGATAAATCAATAGAGGAGATATTAAAACTAATTTCTGAAAAAATCAAAGCTCATCAAGAGTCATCTGTTTAGATTTAACTAGTCTATCAACTTCCTCTATTTCTTCAGTTATTTTATCTTTTTCTTGCTTCTTTTTTGTTTCCACAATTATTTTCTCAGAAATCTCATCTTCTTTTTCTAGTTTAAACTGTATTTCTCTACTTTTATCTATAACTTCTGTTGGCATTCCTGCAAGCTTGGCAACATGAATACCATAACTTTTATCAGTACCACCCCTGAGAATTTTCCTTAAAAAGATTATGTCTTCATCTTTTTCTTTCACCGCAATATTATAATTCTTTACACCTCTAACCTCTTTCTCTAAGTTATTTAAAACATGATAATGTGTTGCAAATAAAGTCTTAGATTCAATCTTTCTAGCTATATGATCAGCAACTGCCCATGCAATTGCTACACCATCATATGTGCTTGTACCACGACCTATCTCATCTAATATTATAAGTGATTTTTCTGTTGCGCTGTTTAATATCTGAGCAGTCTCAGACATTTCCACCATAAATGTACTCTGGCCTTGGCTTATATCATCTATTGCTCCTGTTCTGCAGAATATTTTATCAATCACTCCAAGTATAGCTTTTTTTGCTGGAATAAAACAGCCCATCTGTGTAAGTAAGACATTTAATGCAATTTGTCTCATAAAAACACTTTTACCCGCCATATTTGGTCCTGTAATTATCATGACCCTATTCTCTTTTGAAATATGTATATCATTAGAAACAAAATCTGTGATCTTCTCAACTACTGGGTGTCTGCTCTCAACCAGACTAAGGTCATAATTCTCAGTTATTTCTGGTCTTGTATAGTTATTTAATTTTGAATGAGAAGAAAACGAACAAATGACATCTAAATAAGCAACATTATTGGCCACTTTCTGAATTTCTTCTGTCTGTTTTCTTATTTTCTCAATAATCTCCTCAAACAACTCCTTCTCAATTCTGATTATATTCTCTTCTGCTGTCAGAATTTCTTCTTCAAGTTTCTTTAACTCATCTGTTATAAAGCGCTCACAATTCACTAAAGTCTGTTTTTTAACATAGTGATCTGGCACCTTGTCTAAGTTGGGTTTAGTTACCTCAATAAAATATCCAAAAACTTTATTGAATCTAATCTTGAGAGATTTAATTTTAGTTTTTTCTCTCTCTTCTTTTTCCATCTCCCAGATTATTTTCTTTGCATCTTTTGAAGTATTCCTTAATCGGTCTAACTTATGATTATAGCCTGTTTTGATGAATCCTCCATCCAGAATATTTGTAGGAGGATCATCTTTTATGGAGTTATCAATGAGCTCTGCTACCTGATTCAAGTTTGACATCTTAGATAATCTCTTGAATAATGATGATTCGGTTTTTGATAAAAGTGATAAAATTTCAGGTACAAGATCTACGGAACCATGCAACATAACTAAATCACGGGGATTAGTGTTTCCATAGTTAATTCTGGAGATAAGACGCTCAATATCTGACATGTTCTTGAGCAGATCTTTAAATTCTTGCAGAATAAAATTATTATCAAACAACTCTTCAACTGCAACTAAGCGCTCATCTATCTTCTCCTTCTTTATTAAAGGATTTAACATAAATTGTCGTAACAATCTTCCACCCATTGGAGTCAATGTTCTATCAATAGTATTGAGCAATGTACCTTTTTTTGAACCATCTCTAAGATTCTCAAACAATTCAAGGTTTTTTATTGAAGTAGAGTCCATATGGAGATAATCATCATCTAATAGAAATTCAATTTTTCTTATATGACCTAATGTTGTCTTCTGGGTCTCCATTAAATAAGATAATAAAGCACCACTCGCACTTACTGCCATGTCCTTTCCTTTTAATCCAAATCCTTCCAATGAAACAACATCAAAATGTTTTTTTAAATTTTCTAGGGCATTATCTTCATAAAAATCAACATCACTAATAAAGCTTAGATAATATCCTTTCTCTTCTAATTCAGTACTTATCTTAGAATCTTCATAGCTCATTGGTAATACAATTTCTGAAGGATTATATTTAGAGATTTCAGCAAGTAGTGTATCTTTTTTATCTGATTGAGTTGTAAAAAACTCTCCTGTTGAAATATCAACAAGACTTAGACCATATTTTTTATCTATGCTAAAACAAGCAATAAAATTATTCTCATTTGTCAGCATTTTCTCATCTATCACTGTACCAGGTGTAACAATTCTTACTACTCCTCTATCTACTATGCCTTTAGCATCTTTTGGATCTTCTAATTGCTCAACAATTGCTACCTTATAACCATTTTTTATCATCTTTGAAAGATAAGAATCAAGCGCATGATGAGGTATCCCGGCTAATGGTATTGACTGCTCAGAATTTTTTATACCTCTTTTTGTTAAGGCTATATCCAACACTCTCGAAGTCGTCTTAGCATCATCATAAAAAGTCTCATAGAAATCACCCATCCTAAAAAACACAATACAATCTTTATAGTTATTCTTAATATCCATATATTGCTTCATTGCAGGTGTTAACTTTGTCATTTAGGAAAAAGAATAGTATGAAATTTAAAAAAGTATTTGACAGCTCAAATGAACACAAATTTTATATATATCTACTTAGTCCTGCTTAGTCTATGAAAAGTAGGAAAATACAGCGCTCTGGAACCACATATTATCTATATCTGCCAGCATCTTGGTGCAGGGAACATGAAATAAGCACAGATTCAATAGTACATTTAGAACATTCTTCTAAAGGCAATCTTATAATTAAACCAAAAAAGTCAGAAGCTAGCCTAACCTCTCTTAAAATCAATCTATCTGATAATAATCCTGAAGTAATAAATAAGACAATAATAGCCTCCTATATTAACCCAGTAAAGGAATTTCACATTTCTCTAGAAGAACCTATAAAGCCTGATCAAGTATTGCAACACAAAAAACTACTTGGTGGCTTGGAGTTAGTTGATTTCGAAGAATCCTTAATTAGCTGTCAAACATCTCTTGCATTAAGTGATCCTGACATACTATTAAAAGCAATGATTAGAAAGATATTGAACATTGTAAAATTAATGAAAAAAGACAGGAAGCATGAATTAATAGATAAATATGAAGAAGAAATTGATAAGAGCAACTTACTCATACATAAATCTATTACAACAAGTATGATGTATAGGCGTGAATCTAATCTTAGACACATTGACTCTTTTTATATTGGTATGATGTCCCGTAGCTTAGAGCAATTAACAGATGTATTAATTACAATTAAAGACAATAAAAAGCTTATAATCACAATAGAAAAAATGATGAACAGTCTTCTTAATTTGCTGGAAAACCTAAACCAAGATGGAGTAATAAAATTTGTGAAACAAGTTGATAAACTTGAAAAAATTCAAGTAAAAGATTTGGAAACATACAAGAAAAAAAGAGTATATTCATTGCTTGGTCATGTAGCTGAGATTTTATGTGACTGGGAAATTACAAATAAAGTAGATGTTAATTAAAATACTTGTTTTAGGTAAACTACCTAGATTAAGTTTTTAATTAATTCGTGATTCCAAAAAAAGACAGACTGGTGAGGGAAACAAATATGAAAAAAGAAAATGATAATGAAGTTCTTGATGATTTCACAATAGAAGTAAGAAAGATTGAGAAAGATGCTCAAAAAATCATAGAAGATGCTGAGAAGAAAAAAGAATCAATTGTTTCTTCTGCCAAGAAAGAAGCTGGCGAAATGGTTGACAAAAAAATTAAGGCTCTTGAGAGTAGTATGGAAAAAAGAATTGAAAACAAGAAAGCCAAGATTCAGGAGAAAAAAGCTCAATTTATAAAAGATAATTCCAAGGAATTACAAAAAATGGAAAAGTCTGCTGAAGCAAGAATGGATAAAACTACTAATTTCATCATATCAAAATTAGAAGAAGAAATGGAGGAACTTTAAATGTTAAAAGCAAAATCAATGAAGAAACTTACTATTCTTGGACCTAAAAAATATATGAAAGAAGTTGTTGAAAAACTTTATGATTTAAATGCTGTACATATAGAAGAGCATACAAGAAAATCTGAAGAAGACATATTCGATATAGGTAAGCCTTATGAAGAAAATGAAGAATATGCTGAACTATTAGTCAAGATAAGATCTTTAATATCACATCTAAATGTGGAGAAAAAAGATGTAAAACCACGAGAAACAGGCATGTCTTCAATTAAAAAAAATGCTGAGAAACTCTATGAAAATATTTCTGAACTGCTTGAAGAAAGAGATTATTATACTAAATTAAGAAATATATACCAAAGGAATTTAATCAAAAAGAGTTTAAATTCTGTTAAAGTTGCCCAAATAGATTCTTCATTAGTTTACTTTATTGGTTTCTTGCAAAATGTTGAAGAACTTGAAGACAACCTAAAAAAGATAACTTCAAATTACAGCCTTTCAACAGGAACATTTGAAGGAGTAAAAACAATTGCTCTGTTTGTTGGAAAGAAAAACCAGAAAATGGTTTCCCAGATGTTAAAGGGATATGAATTTTCACCAATTGATAACCCTGTCATAAAAGAACATTTCTATGACATGAAAAACAAAGCTGGTCAAGAATATGTGAAAATTGATCATGAGCTAGATTTGGTTGAAAAAAAACTGGACAAAATTTCTTCAGAAATAAAAATCCTAGGTAAAGAGAACAGTGAATTCTTATTAGAATCCGAGAAAAGACTGAAGATAGAAGTTGACAAATCAGAATCTCCTTTGAAATTTGGAACAACAGAACATACCTTCCTTATTAAAGGATGGATTCCAAAGAAAAACTCAAAGAAATTAAAAGACACTTTGAAAAAAGTTACAAAAGACAGTGTAATGGTAAAATTAGAGAAACCAAGCAAGAAAGATGATGTCCCAATAGCATTTGATAATCCCAAATTAGTAAGACCTTTTGAATCATTTATGGAATTATATACATTACCAAGCTACAAAGAAATTGATCCGACTTTCTTTATGTTTTTGACATTCCCTATATTCTTCGGATTTATGCTTGGAGATGTTGGTTATGGATTGATTACACTGGCTTTATTTATTTTTTTAAAGAAAAAAATGCCAGGCATGAAGCATATGTTAAATGCCTTCATAATTGCATCTATTGCAACAATTGTATTTGGATTGATTTTTGGAGAGTATTTTGGTGTCGAAACACTACCAGAGAATATTGGACAGGCATTAGGAATACATCCTCATGAGGTGCATGGAGAAATAGTTTATCCAATACCTCACTTGTTCGCAAGATCACACAGGATTAATGATTTACTATCTTTATCAGTATTGATAGGTATTGTTCATATCTACATCGGATTAATCATAGGATTCATTAACATCCTTAATGATCACGGTCTAAAAGACGCAATGACTGAGAAAGGAGGATGGATGTTAATAGTCCCATTAATTGTATGGGCATTCATAAATATTTTAGGTGTGATAACAGGAGACATAGCAACAATGTTATCTTATATATTTCCAGAAAACTCTGCTCCTGTATTAGCAGGATTATTCGGAATTGGTGCAGTTTTAACCATAATTGGAGAAGGTATTATTGGAGCTATTGAAGTACTGTTTTTATCAATAATGTCCAATATATTATCTTACGCAAGATTAATGGCTGTAGGACTTGCTTCATTAAGTTTAGCAGCAGTAGTAAATAGTCTTGCAGGCCAAATGATATCAAGTATGGGATTAATTGGTTTAATTCCCGCAATATTAATCTTGGTGTTAGGACACACTATTAACATTGCATTGGGAATATTAAGTCCATTCTTGCATTCATTGAGGCTTCACTACGTAGAATTTTTTGGTAAATTCTACCAGGGTGGCGGTCGTAAGTTTAAATCATTTGGTAATAATTGAAAAGTAGAAACTCAGTGTTTCTAAAACATAATAGGAGGTAAAATAAAAATGGCAACTGAAATTGGATTAGGTGTAGGATTAGTAGCACTTGGTGCATCATTAGCAGTAGGATTAACAGCTGTAGCAACAGGTATTGCAGAGCAGTCAATTGGTGCAGCAGCAATAGGTGCAATGGCAGAAAACGAAGATCTTTTCGGTAAAGGATTGATTTTAACAGTTATTCCGGAATCATTAGTTATCTTCGGACTTGTCGTAGCTATCTTAATCCTAGGATTAGTAGGATAATCTTATCCTATTTTTAGGTGAAAAGAATGGACAAAGTTAGAAAAGAAATAATAAAGAACGCAAAAGCTAAAGCAAAAGAAATTATTAGTGAAGCTAATAAAGAGATGAAAGAGATACTTAAGTCAGCAGAACAGACAATTGAGAAAAGAAAAGCAGAGCTTGAGGCAGATGAGAAAAAGACCCTAAGTTTTATAGAGAAAACAAGTGAAGCAGAAGCAAAATCAGAGGCAAAGAAGGCCCAATTAGCACTCAAAAGAGATCTTTTGAAAAATGCTTTTGATAAGGCACTTGAAAAATTAAGTGACATGCCTAAACAAAAAAAGAAAAAACATCTTGATTTGTTAAAGAAAAAACTGGGCAAAGGATTCTCTGAATTATATTGCTCAAAAAAAGATGTTTCACTTATAAAAGGTAAAGAAACTAACATTAAGGGTGGAATTATAGCTACAAACAAACAAGGAGATGTTAGAGTTGACTTGAGTTATGAAACCCTATTAGAGAGAGTCAGAGAAAAAAACATTGACAAAATCTCACAAATGTTATTAGGTTGATTAATGTGAATGTTCAAGAACTTAATTACAGGTATAATCCGTATACTTTTGCTAGAGTTAGCGCTATGAAGAGTCTTCTTCTTGAAAAACATGATTATGAGAAAATGATGAAGATGAAGCCTAATGAAATTGTGAAATATATGCAGGAAGGAGCATATAGTGATGAGATAAATGATTTGTCTGTAAGATATAGTGGTTCTGAACTTATTGATCATGCTCTAAAAAATCATCTTGGTAAGATATTTGATAAATTAAGAAGGATATCTGACACCTCTATTCAGATATTATTTGATCAATATCTTAAAAGATACGATTTATGGAATCTCAAACTTTTAATAAGGGCAAAAGCAAACAAAGAGAGAGAAATCCGTGATTTGATTTTTCCTGGGGGAACCTTAAAAAAAGAGATGATAAATCAACTGATAGAACTTGGTTCTGTCGAAGAGATATTAACTAAATCTAAGATTGTTGATATCAAATCTCTTCAAGAGTCAATTTCAAAATATAAGACTACAGGAAATCTAATGCATATTGAAAACATGCTTGATTATTTGTATCTTGTTGAGTCTATTGAGTTCTCTAAAAAAATTCCAGAGCAGGGAAGATTATTCAAAGAATTCTTTAGATATGAAGCAGATATACACAACTTAAAATTGATTCTCAAAAAAATAATCTATAAGCTTGATAAATCAGATATTGAGAAATATCTTGTTTCCGGCGGAAGGAATCTTAAGAGGAAATTAATTAAGAATTTGTTAAACGCTAAAGAAA
Organism: uncultured Methanosarcinales archaeon; assembly: GCA_964537195.1. Lineage (GTDB taxonomy): Archaea > Nanobdellota > Nanobdellia > Woesearchaeales > GW2011-AR15 > CAZHYZ01. Next base: position 19,415 of record CAZHYZ010000006.1, on the reverse strand, counting down.
TAAATGAGGTAAAGGTTGAATTAACTGAAAATATTTTTAGCCGGGTTTTTTCAATGGGGGATAATTTAATGCTGTATGAAGTTGAGCTTGAAAGAATCCTTCTGGAAAAAAGTATACTTTTGTTTCATCAACATCCTCTAAGTGTGGATGTTATCCTCGGGTACATGTTTGCAAAAGAAATTGAAGTTAGAAATATAAGAGCAATTTTTAAGTCAAAAGTTTTGGATATTGATGAAAAATATGTCAAGGAGAGGATAATTTTATAGAAAAATGGCAGAAGTCGCTGTTGTTGGAAATAGAGAATTTGTTATGGGTTTTAGATTAATTGGTATTAAAAAAATCCATGAAGCTGAATCAAAATCAGAATTAAAGAACTATTTTGAAGAATTACTTAATGAGGATGTTGGAGTCCTAATCACAAACGACAAATCGATCAATATGCTTGACAGCAGATTCAGGAGACAGGTTGAAGAATCAATCTCTCCAATTGTGGTTGTCCTATCAAAAGAGACAAAAGCAAGTGAAAATCTGAGAGAAAAGATAAAACAGGCAATTGGAATTGATTTGATGAAAAAATAATAATTTCAAGGTGAGGAAAATCATGAAAAAAGGAAAACTAAAAAGGATTGCAGGACCAGTTGTTGTTGCTACTGGTATCAATGCTCGAATGTTTGACGTTGTCCGTGTAGGTAAAGAAAAACTCATGGGCGAAGTTATTCAGATAGATGGAGAAAACACAACAATTCAGGTTTATGAAGACACTACAGGATTAAAGCCTGGAGAAGAGGTCATAAACACAGGAATGCCTCTCTCAGTTAAATTGGGACCAGGCATGTTATATAATTACTATGATGGTATCCAGAGACCTTTGCCTATTCTTGAAGAAAAAATGGGTGAATATATCGAAAGAGGAGTGGATGCTTCTGGTTTAGACGAGGAAAAAAAGTGGGACTTTAAAGCTACTGTTAAAAAAGGTGATGAAGTCCTTCCTGGTATGATTATAGGAGAAGTCCAGGAAACAAGTACTATTCTGCATAAAATATTGGTGCCTCCGCAAAATAGATTCACAGGTAAAATCAAAAGCATAAAATCAGGTAAATTCACAGTAAATGATGTTATTGCTATACTGGATAATGGTGTTGAATTAAAATTAAGCCATGATTGGCCTGTAAGAGTTCCAAGAAAGCTAAAAGAGAAATTAACACCAAAGATGCCACTATTGACAGGTCAGAGAATATTTGACGGATTATTCCCACTAGCTAAAGGTGGAGTAGCTGCTATTCCTGGACCATTCGGAGCAGGAAAGACAGTTGCACAGCAACAGTTGGCTAAGTGGTCAGATGCTGATATTGTTGTATATATTGGGTGTGGTGAGCGTGGAAACGAGATGACAGAAGTATTGACTGAGTTCCCACACTTAAAAGACCCTAAGTCAGGAAAACCATTGATGAATCGTACCGTATTAATTGCTAACACATCAAACATGCCAGTAGCAGCAAGAGAAGCTTCTATTTATACAGGAATTACAATTGCTGAATACTTTAGAGATCAAGGTTATTCTGTAGCCTTAATGGCAGACTCCACATCAAGATGGGCAGAAGCTATGAGAGAGATTTCATCTAGACTTGAGGAAATGCCTGGTGAAGAAGGTTATCCTGCTTACTTGGCTACAAGATTAGCAGAATTTTATGAAAGAGCAGGTATTGGAGAAACTTTATCTGGAGAAGAGGGTTCTGTTTCGGTTATCGGAGCAGTTAGTCCTCCTGGGGGAGACTTTTCAGAACCTGTGACACAAAACACATTAAGAGTTACAAAATGTTTCTGGGCACTTGATGCAAAATTAGCTCAGAGAAGACACTTCCCAAGTATCAACTGGCTGACAAGTTACAGTCTTTATAATGATACACTAGGTCCATGGTATGCTGAAAATGTAAATCCAAGATGGGACAGATTAATGAGAGAAATCATGGCTATTTTACAAGAGGAGGAAAAGCTTTTGGAAATTGTGCAGTTGGTTGGTTCTGATGCATTACCAGAAAAACAACAACTAACATTAGAAGTTGCAAGGATGATAAGAGAATTCTTCCTGCAGCAGAACGCTTTCCATGAAGTTGATACATATTGTGAGCCAAAAAAAACATTTATGCTTGCAGATACAATTCTGTATTACTCTCAGAGGGCACACAGTGCACTTGATCAGGGAGTTGCAATTTCCACATTATTAAACATGGAATCAAAGGAAACTATTGCAGATGTTAAATTCATTAAAGATTATGATACAAAACTTAACAAAATCAGAACAGAGATGGATTCTGAGTTTGCTAAGATAATTTAGGTGATTAATAATGCTACAAAAAGAATACAAAACAACAAGAAGGGTTGCAGGACCATTAATCTTTGTTGAAAACACTCACCCTGTAGGATATGGAGAGCTTGTTTCAATAGAATTATCAGATGGTTCTATTAAGAATGGACAAGTGTTGGACAGTTCTGAAGACGTTGTAGTCATTCAGGTTTTCGAGGGAACAGCTAATATTGACAAAGATGCATGGGTCAAGTTTAAGGGAGAGACTCTTAAATTAGGTGTTTCCGATAAAATGCTTGGTCGTATTTTGACTGGTAGAGGAAAACCAAGAGATGGCGGACCAGAAATTATTCCTGAAGAACAACTAAGTATTGAAGGAGCAGCTATAAATCCTTATACAAGAAAAAGTCCCGCAGATTTTATTCAGACAGGAGTTTCTACAATAGATGCAACTAACACTTTAGTTAGAGGACAGAAATTGCCTATTTTCTCAGGTTCTGGATTACCTCACAATGAGATTGCGCTTCAGATTGCTCGTCAAGCTAAAGTGCCAGGACAAAAAGGTAAATTCGCAGTTATTTTCGCTGCTATGGGTATTACAAATGAAGAAGCACAGCGTTTCATGAAAGACTTCCAAGATACTGGAGCTCTTGACAGGGCTGTTGTTTTCCTAAATCTGGCAGACGACCCGGCTGTTGAAAGAATTATTACGCCAAGAATGGCATTGACAACTGCTGAATATCTGGCTTTTGAAAAAGAGATGCACGTTCTTGTTATATTGACAGATATGACAAATTACTGTGAATCATTGAGAGAGATTGGAGCAGCACGTGAAGAGATCCCAGGAAGGCGTGGTTATCCAGGGTACATGTATACTGACTTAGCTTCCATATATGAAAGAGCAGGTATGATTAAAGGAAGAAAGGGTTCTATAACTCAGATTCCTATCCTAACTATGGTCGGTGATGATATTACACACCCTATTCCAGATTTAACTGGATATATTACAGAAGGCCAAATAGTATTATCAAGAGAATTACACAGAAAGGGTATTTATCCTCCTGTTAACGTACTGCCTTCATTATCTAGATTAATGAACTCAGGTATTGGTCCAACAAAAACTAGAGAGGACCATAAACAAGTCTCAGACCAGTTATATGCAAACTATGCTGAAGGTGTTGACCTCAGAGGACTAGTGGCTATTGTTGGTGAGGAAGCATTATCTGACAGAGATAAAAGATTATTGAATTTCGCAAAGAGATTCGAGGATAAATTCGTAACACAGGATAAACATGAAGACAGGGATATTGAATGGACTCTTGGCATTGGTTGGGATCTATTCAAGATTATGCCTAAGAGAGACTTGACAAGAATCAAACCAGAATTCAGAGACAAGTATTACAAAGAATAAATTTGTGATGAGAATGGAAGTTAAGCCCACAAGATCAGAACTCATAAAGCTCAAAAAGAAGATTAAGCTAGCTAAATCAGGGTATAAACTTCTTAAGAAGAAAAGAGACGGTCTTATTTTAGAGTTTTTTGAGATATTGAAAGAGACTAAGTCTGTTAGAAAAGAGATGACAGAGAAGTACATAGAAGCACTGGAAAAAATAAATGTAGCAAGGATGACAGAAGGGGATATCTCTATAAAAGCAACTGCAATGGCCATCAAAAATAAACCAATCATTAATGTTGATACAAAGAATATGATGGGTGTAGTTGTTCCTACAATACATAGTGAAAATATAAGAAAAGATTCTTCCCAGAGAGGTTACGGTCTTGTTAATACCAGTGCTGCTATTAATGAAGCAGCAGATGCTTTTGAGGAGCTCTTAGAATTTATCTTGTTGGTGGCTGAAGTAGAGACTTCCATGATCAGGTTATTAGATGAAATTGATAAGACAAAGAGAAGAGTAAATGCTCTTGAGTATGAAGTTATCCCTAAGATGGAGAATATTAAGTCTTTTATTGAATTAAGATTAGAAGAACAGGAAAGAGAGACTGTATTTAGGAGTAAACGTATTAAGAAGAAGAGATAGTAATTTAAAGACACGGGCCAATAAGCAGAGAACTTTCTCGAAGTGTGGCCTATAAAAGGTGATGAAAAATGAACAACTTAGTTAATTTGTTAAATGAGTCTGGAATAAAATCTAATGTAACCAGGTTAATTATAACCTGTATAGACCCAAATTATCCTGTGTCTTCTTTAGGATACGGATTTGAGGATATAGATGTAAGTTACACACCATCAAATCATGAACTTGGAGGACATGTTCAGATAGCTGGTAAAGGTTTTAAACAAGTCTTTCTCAGACATAAAACGCCAGATGGATACGAGACGATAGAACAGGACAAAGTCCATGAAAGTCTTGGAGATGGAGTTATACAATTAGCTTACAGAGAAGTAGATGGAACCATTGTAATGGGTATTGCAGGAGACGCATATGCCTTCCATCCTAGTGGAGCAGGCTTTGCTTTTGCTAATCCAGGACATATCAGTGCAGAACACAGTAATGACCTCTTAAGTACAATGATACAATATGCAGAAGAAATTAAGAGTGTATTTGTCATGACTCACCCTGATTGTGGATTATACGCAAATAATGTTGGATCTCATCAGGAACCACAAATATCTCAAGCCCAACTATTAGAAATAGATGGAAGCAACTACATGAATAGTTCATATAATGTAACTGAGCATGATGAAAAAAGAGTAGCTGTAGAAAACATAAAAGAAATTGCTTATGGACTTGGAGTTAGGGAAGTAAAATCTATAACACCAAAATATCAAAAAAGAACACCAGGTGTTTTAAAAGCACTTGAAAGCTGATTATCTCAACGTCGAGTCTTCAAGTGGCTCTTTGAGAGAGACATAATATCTCTTTGGTTTAGGCTTTTGTCTTTCTCTTTCCACAGATTTAATTGTTTTTTCTACTTTTTCTTTATCCCAGTGATTTAATTCTTCTTTGATTTCATCTGGGTCTTTCTTATGAATATTCATTGCATACCTAATGTATTTCTTCATATCAATTATATTTGGAGATTTATCTAATTTGATTTTATTCATCATATCTTCAATTTGTTCTGATTCGTCCATGACCATCACCATTAATATACAAGTTGTAGTAGATTTATATAGTTTTTTATACCAAAAATTTAAATACTCTCTAACACATAAAAAAGGTAATGGCAACACCAATAAATGAAACTGTTTTATTGCACACTGTACCTGCTCTAGCTCCATTATTTGAGCATATAAGAACAATTATTCAATCATTACAATGGCTTGTTGGAGGAATTTTCGGTCTCTATCTAATACTTATATTCTTAAGATGGCGTGAATCACGTATGGTTTCAAACATATTAAAAGAGATAAGAGATGATATTAAAGTTCTTTCAGAGGATATAAGAGAAACAACAAAAAGAGTCAATAAATTAGAAAAAAAAGGAAAATCATAGTTTCTTTTCTACTCTAACATGATTTACATGCTTTATCTTTTTTATTAAGTCCACAGTTCTAGTTACTTCTTTTTTCTTATCCGCTTTTATCTTTAGATTAATCATTATGCTTCTCTTATGTGGCCTCATATTAATAGACAATACATTTATCTTAAACTCCATTAATCTATTAAGAATGTCTTCAACCATTCCAAGTTTATCTTCCACATAAACATTAATTGTTCTAATGTGTTTTTCAGGAACATTCCATTTTATGTCTACTTTATTTCTTGGATTTAATGTGTGGATGTTTTCACAATCTGATTTATGTACTGTTATTGTACCATCTTTTGTCTTATAAGCCGCAATAGAATCATTAAACTTTGGTTCACAGCATTTAGATAATTTAATTTGGGATTTTTTGCCTTTATAATCTAGATATTTGATAAGATTGATTTTATCTTCTTTTAATCTAGCCTGTTTTGGATCATGATCCACATCAATATTTAGTACAGAACGAATTTTCTGTTTAGCTTTATTTGTAACTGCAAATGTCAACCAATTTCTGCTTGGTTTTGAATGTGGTGTTGTGATAATATTAACAACATCCCCACTCTTCAATTTATAGTCTAAACTGACTAATTTTTTATTTACCTGGGCTTTTGAGCAAGAATCTCCAACACTTGAATGTATCTCATATGCGAAATCAATTGGAGTTGCATTTTCAGGTAGTATTACGGGATCTCCTTTTGGAGTAAAAACAACTATCTCATCTTGGAATAAATCCACTTTCAAAGATTCTAAGAAATCTGAAGGTGCTTTTCTCTTCCAGTCTAATACTTGCTCAAGCCAGGCTATTCTCTTATCAAATTGCTTGTCTCTCTCTGTTCCTTTATAACGCCAATGTGCTGCCACACCATATTTTGCTGTGTAATGCATTTCTAGAGTTCTAACTTGTACTTCGAGAATAACATCAAACGGAGTCACTACATCTGTATGCAAGCTTTGATATCCATTTGATTTTGGCACCGCAATATAATCTTTAAACCTGCCAGGAATTGGTTTCCATAACTGGTGAATTACTGCCAAGACTCTATAACATTCTGGAATTTTATTAACAATAATTCGAATAGCAATCAAATCATAAATTTCTTCAAAACTCTTTTTTTCAAGAATCATTTTTTTATATATACTTGTAAAATATTTTGCTCGACCAGAAACCTCAAGAAATTCAATGCCAGAATCCTTTAATTTTTCTTTGACAATCTTCATAATCTTATCTGCATTCTCCTCTCTTATATCTCTTTTTTCATTTACTTTATTTTTTAGATATATATATATATCTGGCTTAAGATATCTCAAAGAAAGATCTTCTAGTTCGCCTTTTATTGAATATAATCCAAGTTTATGTGCAATAGGAGCAAATATCTCGACTGTTTCTCTTGATATTCTCTTTTGTTTTGCTTCTGGAAAATGCTTTAAAGTTCTCATGTTATGCAACCGGTCACATAATTTGATTAATATAACTCTGACATCTTTTGTTGTCGCAAATAATATTTTTCTCCAGTTTTCTGCAGTATAATCCTCAGGAGAATCAAACATTACTTTAGTTGTTTTTGTCTCTCCCTCTACCAAATCAGCAATCTCCTTTCCAAATTCTTTTTTTACATCATTTATACTGTGTTCTGTCTCCTCTATAACATCATGCAACAGAGCAGCACAGATTGTTGCAGTATCTGGTCTTAACTCTAATAAAATGTTAACAACTTCATATGGATGGTTGAAATATTCTCTACCTGATTTTCTTTTTTGTCCTTCGTGTGCTTTTTTAGAAAATTCATATGCTTTTTCAATTAATTTGAGGTCTGCTTTTTTATCATATGATTTTACTTCATCCAGTATTTCCTTTAGTTCTTTGTCCATATTCATAGAATAAATGATAACAAATATTAAAAGCTTTGTGGATACAATAACGCTTATATAGGAGTATAATTTTATTATTCTTATGGAAACTCTTGTTATATCCTTAGGCGGCTCAATAATTGCTCCGGATAAACCAGATTATTTTTTTATAAGAGAGTTCAAGAATTTTGTTCTTAGATATATGAATAAATACAGATTCATCATTGTCTGTGGAGGAGGAAAGACCAACTCATATTATAACAGAGCAGCTACAAGAGTATCAAAAGTTAAAGACGAGGATTTAGACTGGCTGGGAATAATGGCCACAAGATTAAATGCTGAACTCACAAGGATAATATTCGGAGATCTTGCTTACAAAAAAGTAATAATAAATCCTGAAAAGAAAATTACGACAAAAAAACCCATAATTGTAGCAGCAGGCTATAAACCAGGCTGGTCTACTGACTATGTCTCTGTCTTATTAGCTAAACAATTTAAGGTTAAGAGACTGCTTAATTTCACTAACATTGATTATGTTTATGATAAAGACCCTAGTAAGCACAGTGACGCAAAGAGGATTTATGAAATTAATTGGACTAAATACAAGAAATTAATAGGAAAAAAATGGTCTCCTAGGATGAATGCACCATTTGGTCCCATAGCATCAAAAGAAGCTAAAAAACTTAAATTAACAGTAGCCGTATTAAATGGAACAAATTTAAAAAACGTTGAATCATATTTACTAGATAGGAGCTTTAAGGGAACTGTTATAAAGCCATAAAGAGAAAATTTAATAAAGTAGTTACTCTATAATTAAGAGTAATTGGTGGGGTTAAAATGAAGAAAAAATTATTTTTATTGCTGTTGACAATTTTGTTAGTTTCTCCTGTTCTGGGTGAATTAAGCGCTGAAGTTGAAACAATAGAGAACAGTATTTATCTTGATGAACAAGCAAAGTTCATATTAAAACTATATAATCCGGACAGTAGTTCTAAAGTTGTCCAGATATATGCACCAGATGTAAGATGGTATGTTGAACTAAAGCCTTCTATAACAAGGCTAGACAGGAATGAAAGTGTTGAGTTACAACTTAATCTTATACCAAGTGTATGGGCAGAACCAGGTTCTCAGGCTGTTAAAGTATTTATTGAAGCACCAAACAGAAATGAAAAAGTTGAACTGGAATTACCTGTTTTTGTGAAGTCATTTGATATTGGCCCCATAGATTACAGTCCTTCTGTTGAGATGCGTGTTACCTTTCCAGAGAACATTAACCCCACAGATAGTATAAAACTAGATGTTTACCTTAGAAACAGAAATAGATTAGACATAGAAAATCTTAATTTATATATTGGAAGTGAAAGTGAATTGTTGCAAGAAACTAGAACATTTCCTCTTGAACCATTATCTGAAAGGAGAGAGAAATTTACTTTTGAAATTGATCCACTAACAGAACCAATGCAAGATCAACTTGAAGTCATGATTAGTATAGGAAACAGACCTGTAAATAGAGAAAGACTCACATACAAAATAGTTGCTTATTCAGATTTTGTAAAGCAGACAGACACTATCGAGGAATTATTTAAGACAACTACAGAATATACTGTTGTTAATGAAGGTAATATCAGAAAGCGAGATGTTTTTGCAATTAATACTAATCCATTAAAGAAGTTATTCACCAATACAGATCCAGATCCTACAAGTGTAAGAATAAAGGAAGAAGGCAGGATGGAATGGATTCTTGATTTGGGCCCTGCAGAAGAAAATACAATAAAGGTAGTTGAAAATTATAGGCCTATTGTCTATTTGATACTTCTTGGTGTTGTTATAGTAATCATATACTTCTTGTATCGAAGCCCAATCATAGTCAAGAAAGAAGCTGTTGTTATGGGCTCATCATCTGAAGGAATATCTGAAATGAAAGTGTTGTTACATGTGAGAAATAGAAGCCAGGAATTAATGGAAGGCATTGAGATAACTGATTTAATACCAAGTATTGCAAAGATGGAAAAAAAGAGCAGAGTGGGTACTTTATCTCCAAAAAAAGTTATCAGACATCAAAAGAGAGGCACTCTAATTAAGTGGGAATTAGATGCTTTAGAGCCTTTTGAAGAGCGCATTATTACTTATAGATTAAAATCTAAAATAGCAATTGTTGGTGGCTTTACATTGCCAAGAGCTAAAATAGAGTTTGATACTGAAAAAGGCAAAAAACGTGTACAAAGATCTAATAAGACCGAAGTTTCTCTCGGGCTATAATTTAAATAAGCCCTTGTTTTCCTTTTTATTATGAAATTAGAGTTTGATAATTTAGCCTTTTCAGAGAAAGAGGATAAGATAAGAGTTGTATTTCTGAAGATATATTATTTTTATCTGGACAAAAAAAAAATTGGAGAGATAGGAGATTTTAATATTGGAAGAGATTATATTGAATTTAAGAGCAGTAAAAAAGATGCAAATGTGGAGAATAAGTTTAATTATTTATTGAATGAGGGTTTTGCTCATCTTAAGACTACTCTTAATAATAAGCCAGCTATTTATGTACATAAACATTCAGGCATTCCCCTAATTGGGAGTAATGAATTTGGTATTATTGACAGAGGCACAAACACAATAGAGGTAAAGCCATTAACAACATGCAATATAGATTGTATTTTCTGCTCTGTAGACCACACAAAAAGAACCTCTGACATTGTGGTTGAGGCAGATTATTTGATAGAGGAGCTAAAAAAAGTCATTAGGATTAAAAAAAACCCAGTTAATATTCACATCGGGAGCCAGGGAGATCCCTCTCTCTACGGCGATTTAATAAGACTAGTAAAAGAAATAAGGGCTATTAAGCAAGTAAATGCAATTTCAATGGTCACTAATGGGATTATAATCAATAAAAAGATGGCTCAAGACTTAATTGATAGTGGTATGACTCACTTTCATATTTCATTACATTCTACTAATGAGAAAAAAGCAGATATGTTAGCAAATGCTCCTTATCCTGTTAAAAAGGTTATGTCTCTATGCAGATTTATTGTTAAAAAAGCTCGCTTATTAATTGTGCCTGTTTATTTGCCTGGGCTAAATGATGAAGATATTGAAGATGTAATCAAGTTTGCTAAAGAGATTAATGCTGAGCTAGGTATACAGAATTTTCTAGAATATAAGTTTGGTAAAAAGCCTGTTAAGGGAATTTCTATGGATAAGTTTTTTTCTAAAGTCAAGGAATGGGAGTCTAAATTTGAAATTGATTTAACTAATTTAGATACAGACTTAGAGTTTAAAGAAGACACTAAGATAGAGAAACCTTTCAAAAAGGGAGATGTAATTAGTGTAGAGATAAAGGCTAAATCAAGATTAAAACATTCTGTTATATCTGTCTCTAAAGATAGAGTAGTTACTGTGATTAATTGTGATAAGAATTCTGGTTCTATAAAAGTTAAGATAATTAGAGATAAACACAATATATTTACAGCTGTTCATGTATAATTAGAATATAAGAAAGAAAAAAAAAAGAAAAAAATTATTTCTTTTTTTAGACTGTGTTTACAGATATTTGGTCTAAGCTTGTAACTACAACTTCTACTTCATCTCCTTCGAGATCGTATTCATCATAGTCTGCTAGAACATATGAAGCACCCACAGTGTCCTGAGCTTCGTATCCTGCTACTAACAATGCGTCGTTTCCATTTCTTTCGAAATATTTCAACATTGCTTTTCCAGGCTCAAAGCCTTCAGTACAGACTTCTGGGTTTTCCATTAAATCTGCTGCTACAGTGTTAACACATGGTCCACCGACAACAATCATATTCTTACTCATGCCTTCAGCGTCAGAATCTAAGACTGCTAATCCAACACTAAATGGATTAACTGTGTCTGCTGTTAATTCTCCGCTTTCACCAACTACAGTAGTTGCTGACATTGGTGCAATAAAGACATTTGCGTAAGCAGCTTCGTCAGGATACATTAATGTTAATTTATCCCTGTTGTCTGAATCCCATTCGATCCATGTTCCTCTCTCAGTTACAGCAATCCGATCATCATCGTTGTCTTCTGAGAAGTCAACTTGTGTCAGACTTGTTGCACTTGGGTTTTGGATTTGGATCTCTTCATCACTAGAGTCCCAACCGAGTTCCATATATATGGCTCTCTCAGCTACTTCATCACCATCAACTTCTGTAACAGTAGTACTGTTTCTAGTGAATGAGATTGTAGCCTCGTTCTCAGTTTCAGCTGTTCCGCCTCCATGTGAGACATGGTAGACGACATTACCACTAGCACCAGCTGTTAGGGTTAGGTTAACTGAACCTAATGAACCTAATGTAATCAATTCTGGTGAGCCAGGTGTAAATTCTTCCTCATCTGCGAGGGTATTACCTGTCATCCAATCCTTGATTGTTGTGGTGTTAGCGCCTGCTCCTGATGTTCCTTCAACTTCGTCTAACTCCAGAATTACAGCTTCTCCGCCTGATGTGACATACCATAGTAAAGCACCTTCTGGGTCTCTTGCTGCGCTATTAACTCCTGTAAGGTTTTCTCCTGACTTTAACAATAGTGCGTCATTGTCTTCTCCTGCCATGATTTGGTTTTGTACCGTATCATCGTAGAAGAACGGAATATCTATTTCGTCTCCTTCAATGTTCACAAAACTGAATGTTGCTTCTTCGCCTGAGGCTTCGAATGTCATTTCCTCATAGTTTGCTGAAACTCCTTCAAACATTACTTTGAAGTTTCCGAAAACTGGATCTGTCCATGCATCGCCAGGGGCTAAGTAGATCTCATCGTCGTTTGGTGCATCGTCATCATCTTCCTGTCCTAGTGTGTATACGATGGTAAATCCATCCCATTCACCTGAGGAACCAGAAAATGTTACTTCTGAACCTTCAAGCTCTTGACCATTGACAGTTACAGTGCCTCCATCCTCAAGGATAAGTTCACTTGTACCAAGGCTTAATTGACATGTATCTGCGTCATAATCTTTTGTGTAGACTGCTACAACATCTAGAACACCAATGGATAATCCTCCAAAGTCTTCTGTTGTTCCATCATCTACCCATTTTGTGACACCATCTACATTCACACCACACTTGGTTTCTGAGTTATCTACATCAACAACTGTTACTGTTTTGTCTCCCAAGGTGTATGGCTGGTCTTGTACTAACCATATTGTACTGTCTCCTACAAGCAATTCCATTTCATCGATTTCTCCGCTACTAAGACCTACATCACTTATTGTGTATGTGTGTCCCTGGATTTCAAAGTTAACTCCTTCAAAATCAGCTGATGCATCAGTTGTATCGAATTCGATTGACTGGTCAAACTCTAGCGTATATGTGTAGAATTCTGCATCGTCTAGGAAAAGGTAGTTACCTCCTTCCTCAGCCAAGTCATCATCCTGGTATAGATTGAATATACCATTACCAGAACTAAAACTCAAGGTCTGCTCGAATTCTTCATCGTTGTCTGTCTCTCCTTGGTTATCCACAAAGTCTCCATCTCCTAACATGTCCGGAAGATCTCCGCTGTCCAGGGATGTGGACTCTAGAACGGTATCAATGTCGTCTTCGTAGTTAAACAGATTTCCTGCTTTTTCTACTTTGACTCCTTCACTTACTGAAGGGTCTACCGTCGTTCCTTGTATTGGCTCGCTTGACACTGCTGCTGCCTGTAGGCCTGCTGCAATATCTATTGCGCCAAGTACGTCTGCCGTTGCTGCGGATTCTCCTACGACAATAACTGAATTGTCTAGGACACCATCCGAAACGAATGGGGCTGGGTAGTTACCCAAGTCCTGTAGTGCTAGTGCGCTTGTAAGCGTTGCTCCAAGCATAGCTGCACCGACACCTATGGCAGCGACTTTTTTAGCCATGTTTTTTATTTTCATTATTTAACACCTCCGTGTTAAGTTTCGCTATCATAATTCATGTGTTCACTCTTCTTTCTGTACTGTTAAACACTGTCGTCTCTATGAATCTGTCCATTTAGGTAGTTTGAGTGTGAGTTTCATTTATAAACTTTTCGCAAATCTCGTCTTATTCCTAATGAAATTAGAGGTCTCAAGCTCTGAAGTCTTTGTTTTTGCCATTCTAAGACGTTCATCATTTATTAGTAACTAAAAAAATGAAACACCCCCTCATTTATAAAGGGGTAAGCTACCCTTTATAAAGGGGACCCATAATTTAATAAACAAAACCAATCATTTTTGTATCTCCTTTATAAATGCCTTGTTAGTTGTCTTTCTGTAATTCAAAAAGCTTTTTGTTTATTTCTTCAAGCATCTTATCTAATGTTTTCTGTGAAAATAAGCTTTTTCTGCCGCCTTCAATCAATACATTTTTTTGAGCAATTAAGATTGAATATTCTATCTCTTTCTTCTGTTCTTCTTCAATCTCCTTGTGCTTTTCAAGCATTTTAGACAGCTTTTCTTCTGCTTCTTCTCTCATTTCTTTGTAATCTTTTGAGATTTTGTTATACATCTTTCTTGAGATTATCTTTGTAGATCTGAACTTATCAAGTTCTCTTTCTGCTTCATCATACATCAAGATTCTTGCTACCTCTAATTCATATTCTTCACTTCTCTCATTTTTCTTAGAAAGACCCAACTTAGACAAGAGAGGAGCCATTGTAGTTCCTTGGAACACTAATGAAAGGAAAACAACTCCAAATATTGTTGATAATAGAAAAGGTCTCCATTGTGCTAAAAGTGGATTGTCTGTTGGTAATGATAATGCAAGAACCATTGATAAACCACCATGCAGGCCACCCCAAACAACTACGTGCTGCCAGTCAAAGGGAATAAATTCGTTTACTCCCGAAATCAATTTTGAGTCATCCACTCTATTTATTAACTGTGATAACAGATAAACAGCAATTGCCCTACCAATTAAAATAGCCAAGAAACCCATAAGAATTGGATAAACATATGATATCAAGTCTTCAACCTGAATCTCCACACCTATTAAGAGGAAAACAAAAGAGTTCAAGATAAATCCCAAGTAATTCCATAGGGAACTAATTTCTAATTTAGATTGAGAAGACAAGAATTTAAAACCATATCCTCCTATAACTAATCCTGAGACAACTGTTGAAATCACACCTGAAAAACCAAGATGTTCTGCTACGAGATAACTCCCATATGCTAAGACAGTTGTCAATGTTAACTTAATGAAAGTATCTTTAACTTTTCTAAAGAATAATCTTGAAGAGAGATACCCAAGTATAAACCCAAGGAGAATACCTCCTAATGCTAGTTTGATAAATTGGAAAATTCCTGAAGTCAGACTAAAAGACCCTGTAACTACTAATGCTAAAAATATTCTGAATAAGACAATACCTGTACCATCATTAAAAAGGGATTCTCCTTCTATCAGGACACCAAGTTTTTTTGATACTCCTAATCTTCTAAAAATATCTATAACAGCTATTGGGTCTGTGGGTGCAATCATTGAAGCAAATAAAAAGCTAATCTCCCATGGCACTCCCAAAACAAAATGTAACACGGAGCCAGCTGCCATAACAGATAATAGTAAGCCAAAGATAGCAAATAGAGTTATAGATTTTATATTCCTTATTAAATAATCTGTATCAACATTCATCGCACCTTCAAAAAGCAGGCCTGGAAGGAAAATTGTTAATAGTAATTCTGGGGTTAGATGGATTCCTAATGGAATCTGAAAGTAAGATATAATTAACCCGGCAAAGATTAATCCTAATGTGTAAGGAACCCTTATTCTCCTCACTAAAACAGCTACAGTTGAGACTATGATTAAGACCCAAAGAATAATCTGAACCTCTGATATTATACCCGTGGACATCCCTTTTTTCCATATTATTATAATATATATAAAACTATTTATTAGAAGATATTAGAATAGTAGAAAAAGTAGAAAAAGTTTTAATATTCAATTTAATTCATATATAAAAGGTGGTTTTATGCTTGATGTTAATTTATTAAGGGAAAATCCTGATTTAATCAAAAAAGATCTTAGGAAGAGAGATAAAAGAGACTTGATAAAAAAGGTTGAGGAAGCCCGTGAATTAGATTTTAAATGGCGTGAATCTTTGCAGAAAGAGCAAGAATTACGTAAAAGAAGAAATGTATTAAGCAAGGAAATTTCTGAGTTAAAGAAAGCTGGGAAGGATGCTTCTGATAAATTACGTATAGTTAAGGATATTCCTGCTAAGATTGATAAGCAGAATAGAGAAACAGAGTCTTTGAAGAGTAAAAGGGATAAGATTATGATGATTCTGCCAAACATATTGCATGAATCAGTCCCTGTTGGAGTAGATGACTCAGATAATAAACAAGTAAGAATGTGGGGTAAAAAACCTACATTTAAATTCAAAGTAAAGAGCCATGTTGATTTACTTGAGGAAAAGGATTTAGCAGACACTGAAAAAGCTGGTAAGATTTCTGGCAGCAGATTTTATTTTCTTAAGAATGAATTAGTATTATTGGATTATGCCCTTATGATGTATTCTCTTAATTTTTTGAAAGAAAAAGGCTTTGTGTTAATGGAGCCCCCTTACATGATAAGGAGAGAGCCTTATGAAACCATGACTTCTTTAGCTGATTTTGAGGAAGTCATGTACAAGATTGAGGATGAAGACCTTTATTTAATAGCAACTTCAGAACATGCACTTGGACCATATCATATGAATGAAGATATTGATATGAAGAAATTACCTTTGAAGTATGTTGGAGTTAGTCCTTGTTTTAGAAAGGAAGCTGGTTCTCATGGCAAAGACACAAAAGGAATCTTTAGAGTGCATCATTTCAATAAAGTAGAGCAGTTTGTTTTTAGTAAGCAGGAAGACTCTTGGAAGATACATGAGGAGTTAATTAAAAATGCTGAAGAACTCATGAAAAAGTTGAAGCTGCCTTACAGAGTTGTTAATGTCTGCACAGGAGATATGGGCACTACTGCTGCAAAGAAGTATGATATTGAAGTCTGGATGCCAAAACAGAAGACATATAGAGAGGTTGCCTCCTGTAGTAATTGTACTGATTACCAAGCTCGCAGACTAAATGTAAAATATCAGGAAGGTGACGAGAGAAAGTATGTGCATACAATTAATAGTACGGCAATTGCTACTTCTCGTATAATTGTAGCTATGATGGAAAACTTCCAGAATAAGGACAGCTCATTTAGTGTTCCTAAAGTTCTGCAGAGTTACATGAATGGTGTTAAAAAGATTGGGTAATTATTTCACTGTATCTGCTATTGCTGCACTCATTGATGAAGGAAATGATACAATAATTGATCTTTTAAGAGCTAATATCCAATTTGTATTCCAGGGGGCTTTTCCTATCAGTATTAAGATTAAAGTTACAACTAAAAATGACATAACATATGTTGAGAAGATTCTTTTAAAGAATTGATTTCTGTGTTCTTTCATCTTATTTCTATAATAATTATAATATACAAAAGAAGAAATGAATACTATAGAAAGAAGTAATAACAGAATAATATTTAGCAGAGGCAGTGTTTCTCCTAATTTCCAAGTCTCTTCTGTAAATGCAACTGGCACTGCTAATATTGAAGCTCCAACTATTACTTGAACTAAGTCTCTTGGATAGAATTCTAACATTACAGGGTTGACTATTCTCTGAAGGACTTTTCCTTTTGTATCGAATACGGTGATGATTTCTCTTAATTTGCCATCTACTCTGATTATCTTTCTTTTTGTTTGGAGTTTTTCTTTTTTCACTTTTTCTTTTTGTTATTCTTTTTCTTTTCTTTTTCAAACTCTTTTTCCATATCTCTTACTCTATAATTTAATTTTACAACAATGTAAACAAAAATCCCTGTGATTATTACTGCAGAAATAATCTGTCCAATAATGCCTTGTGATTCCGGGAGTACTTGAAGAACGCCGTTTATAGCGTCTCTCCAAAACAAACCAGCAACAAATGTCAATGCACCAGTGATTGTTGCTATGAATGTTTTGTTGTATTCAAGTTCTCTTTCCTTTTTTTCTATACTATCTTCTGCTTTAAAGAATTTTTTTACCATACACTATTACACCCACTTCAATTATTTAAATGTTTCACATCTCTCTTAGGTAGCCCCAACTATGCAGCTTATCAGAGTCTTCATACCACCTGTCTCCAATATCTGTCCTATAGTACATATGGGGAATAGTGATGTTTTTTATTCTGTTATAAGCTTGATTTTGTGCCATTTTCATTGTTGATCCAGTACCACATACAATCAAGACAACACCTGAAGTTCCTGTGACAAGCCATTCTCCCTTTACTAATTTAACATCTTCTATGTGAACACCGTCATACATGTGGTCTCCATTCTTAGATTTCTTGAAGTAAATAATAGAGTCTTTGGATTTCACTTCAAAGGTCTCATCATCTGTGTATGGGAATGGTGGCACTACTATTCTCACTCCAATCTGAAAGCCAGACCTTGTCTTGAATTTTGTTGTTGTACCGTTTGCCAACTCATAGAAGAATTCTCCTATAGGCGTAATCATGCCTTCTTGCTGTATACTTATTGTTGGATAACCGAATCGGGTAGTCCATTCTAAAGGATAAATCCCATAATTATTCACAATACAATTAACATCAATGTAGCCAACATAACCTTCTTTTGCTAATGTCTCTTCAAATTTCTTTAATGTTGAATTGAAGATTTTGTTAGGGCCGGACCAGAACATTGTAGTTCCCATTTCCCCAGTACTTGGTCCTAAGTTACCCGGAAAGAGTTTCTTATGTTCAAAGTTGACATTAATTGGATAGACAAATTCCTTTCCATTGAAGAATGCACCCACTGCTATTTCTACTCCTGTTAATCTTTTTTGTAACTGGAATTGTGGTATCTTTTTTGCCCAGGCTTTGTTGTAGTCATTCAGAACCTGTAGAACATCACGGCCATCATCCTCTTCTCCTATAAATAATAATCCTTTGATGTTAGCAGCCTGACCACTTGGTTTTATTACGTATTTCCCTGGGTTCTCTGTTACAAAATTAATAGCATCCTCAAAGTTAGTAAAGTCTCTATATGGCGCAATTGAAATTCCATGTCTCTTTAGTTCTTCCTGTCCAAATGTCCTGTCATCTTCCAACTTATCTGTGTATGGTGTTCCACCGATGACTTTCTTTCCCTGTTGTCTTAATCTTTGGGCTATTTCTCCTTGACCTAGAACATCATCAAACACTATTACATCTGCCCAATCTACTTCTTTTTCCCAATCATCAGTCTTTGCTACAAAGCCGTCTCCGACTTCTTTTTCTCCTTCATCTTTTGCATAGAATTTAACTTCATGACCTTCCCTCACTATCTGCCATGCTATGTCTGTAATTAACGCATCAAGCGTTACAAAAAGAAATTTTCTTTTTTCCATTTACCTCCCCAAATTATTTATTTTTTTTATATTTATTTTGGAGTTTAAAAATTTATTTTTTTTAGAAGAAATCCTCAAGCCCTTTCTGCTTTTCTTTTATGACGATATCATCAGATTTTATTTCCCTGTTCTCATTACCCAGTTTGGGAATACCATAAACACCATCATACCCTGGTATGACTTCTAGTTTCTGTTGTCTGTTTTTTATTATTAAGCTGGCTAGTTTCTTGTTTATTTTTTCTAGTTCTTCTTTAGGTGTTTTTAGTAATATGTCATATTCACTTCTCTCTTTATTTACAAATTTATAATAGATGTTCCAGACTTTCTTTGTTGCTAAATTATTTCCTGTAACTGTGCTTATTATCTCAGATAATGGCAATAATTTTCTGTATTCTTGTGCGTCTTTTGGTTTGTATCCTAA
>CAZHYZ010000005.1:0-50116 GCA_964537195.1 uncultured Methanosarcinales archaeon | reverse complement strand
GGGGCGATCCGCGCGGTCGGCCGGGCGTCGAAGGGCCGGGGCCCGTTCGACGGACCGGGCGTCTCGATCAAGCTCTCGGTAGCAATGAGCTTATTAGGAGTGGCAGGATTATTTTATGCATATGGAGGGGCACAGACTCCAGAAGTAACACCACTATTAATAGTTGGATTTGGATTTGGAGCTAGCTTCGTTGCATTATTTGCTCAGCTTGGTGGAGGTATTTATACAAAAGCAGCTGACGTTGGTGCAGACTTAGTTGGAAAAGTTGAAGCAGGTATTCCTGAAGATGATCCAAGAAACCCAGCTGTTATCGCAGACTTAGTTGGTGATAATGTGGGAGATTGTGCAGGAAGAGGAGCAGATTTATTTGAATCAACAGCTGCAGAAAATATTGGTGCAATGATATTAGGAATTGCATTATTACCAATATTTGGTTTTGCAGGCATCATATTTCCGTTAGTAGCTAGAAGTTTTGGTTTAATTGCTTCTATAGTAGGCGTTATGATTGTGAGAACACATGATGATGAAGATCCGATGAAAGCTTTAAACAGAGGTTATTATGTAACTGCAATATTAGCAGCTGCAGGATTTGCCTTAGCTACTTATTTAATGTTAGGAGAATTCTGGGTAAGTTTCTTTTTAACTGGTTTGATTGGAATTTTAACTAGTGTTTTGTTCCTATTTATAACACAGTATTACACAGAACAAAAGTTTAGACCTGTTAAAGATATTGCAGAAGCATCTCAGACAGGATCTGCTACAAATATCATAAGTGGATTTGCTGTGGGTCTTGAAAGTACAGGTTTGCCTATAGTAGTAATTTCAGCTGCATTGCTTGGAAGTTATTATGTTGGCGGCGCAACAGGGTTGCCTCATGGAGGCATCTATGGTACTGCTATTGCAACAATGGGTATGCTGGCAACTGCTGCTTATATACTAGCAATGGACAACTTTGGTCCAATTGCAGATAATGCAGGCGGTATAATTGAAATGAGCAAGCAACCAAAGAAAGTCAGAGAGAAAACAGATAGATTAGATGCTGTTGGTAATACGACCAAGGCCTTGACAAAAGGATATGCTGTAGGCAGTGCTGCATTGGCTGCATTCTTACTATTTAGTGCATATCTAGATGAAATCAGACCTCATGGCATCGTAGGTATAGATCTGGCAAAACCTCATGTTTTTGTCGGCGGTTTAATCGGGGCTACAATAATATTCATATTCAGCAGCCTAGCTATAAGGGCTGTGGGAAAAGCTGCATATTATATAATTAATGAGGTGCGTAGGCAGTTCAAAGCTGACAAGAATATAATGTTAGGTAAGACAAAGCCTGATTATGGAAAATGTGTTGATATAGCAACTGTTGGTGCTTTAAAAGAAATGGTCCTTCCAGGATTATTGGTTGTTATCGTACCAACTGCTGTGGGTATCTTCTTAGGAGCAGAAGCTGCTGGTGCTTTATTAATGGTAGGCACTATTGCTGGTGTTATTATGGCATTAGTATTAAACACAGGTGGTGCTGCTTGGGATAATGCCAAGAAGTTTATTGAAACAGGCAAATATGGTGGTAAAGGCTCTGCAACACATAAAGCATCTATTGTAGGTGATACAGTTGGTGATCCATTCAAAGATACAGCTGGTCCATCACTACACGTTGTTATAAAGCTGTTATCAACATTGACACTAGTCTTAGTGTCACTATTTTTTATTCTTTAATTCCCTCAAAAAAATTATTTTTTGGGGCCCAGAAAAGCACAGCTTTTCTAGGTTTTTTTATTTTTCTTTATTTCTTTTGTAAAAACCAAAATTTTATATACCACAAAACTGCACTTTATTGTATGATTGATATTACGTATTTTTCTAGGGGAGAACTAAAAAATGGAGAACTTGATAGTCTTAAGAGATTAAAAAGTGAGGCGTGGGTAGAATGTTGAACCAGACCTTAAATACAACAGCTCCGCCAATTGCAAGTGCATCACAGAACATATTTAATTATTTTAATACATTACCACAAGCCATGTCACAAGGCAATGTAATTGCAATTATAATAGCTCTTGTGGTTCTATTTGTTTTAATAGTATTAATTAATGCAATATCTTCTTTACTTCTGTCTTTTTTTAAGAAGACAATTATATTTATCATAATTTTATTAATTATTTATGATTTCTTTCCAAGATATTTAGAATATATGGCCAGGACTGGTTGGACATTTAGTAATATTGCTATAGGTGTAATAGGGGTGTTAGCTAGTGTTATAGGATTCTATATTGCTTCTAGATCTTTTGTTATTAGCGCTAAACAGCATATCATGAGGCTTTCTGATAGGATTAAGAATAAACATGAAAAAAAGACATTAGAAAAAAAAGAAGCAGAGATTGTTGCTGAGATGAGGCAGCAGCACACACAGAATATTAAACAAGTTTTCTCAAAAGAATCCATACAGAATGAAAAGTCATTATTGGCAATACTCGTCTATCTTGTAGTTGCAGAGTTTGGTGTCTTTTCTAGTCCTACTTTATCTGCTCCTAACACCCAAGTTGGTTTGATGTTTTTTGGAATATTTGTTGTAGGCATATTGATATTTGCTAAATCTTCCTATAAGACATTTAAGATAGCAGCCCTTTATTTTGGAGTCACTTTTATTGTAGGGTTGTCTTTATCATTGGTTTTAGGAGTCTTATGGGGCAAGAACACATTAGCAGAGTTGCTTTCTCTTAATTTCTTCACATCTGACTCATTAGTTGCAATGATAACCGGGATGGGAGTTTCTCTTTTTGCAGGGAGCAAGGGATAACCCTACTTTAGACCATATACTCTTTTTATTTGTTTCTTAATAAAAGAATCACGTTGTTTATGAATAAATATGCAATCATGTTGAGAATCAAAACTCCCATGTGGAGGATATTTTAAGGCTAATTCAAAACCATATCCCTCTACAAATTTAGATACTTCATCAATTAGTGCCATGTCTTGGTACAATGGAATTTCAAATAATTCTAAATGTAATGCTATAAGGGTACTACTAAGCAATTCATGAGATCCAGTTAAGACATTATATTCTCCTCCTTGAGCATCAATTTTTAATACATGAAAAGGGAATTCGGGGAAATCTTTAGTCAAAATATCATCTAGTTGTCTACATCTTACTTGTTTAGTGTCAACAAGAGAAGATCTTTCAAACCAGGTATTAGCAAGTTCATGTGGGCCGATGTTTTTTAGTTTGTCCCAATTTTCCCTTACATAATCATGATTTTGTCTTAAGAAAGAAGCTCCTGTGTGTTCTTCTTGACCATAAATATAAAATGGTTTAGTTGTATTTTCTTTCCACACACCCACATCTAAAAATGTATGGTTGGGTCCTGAGCTTGGATTGTCAAACGGATCAAAACCCAACTGATATTTGATTCTGAAAGCGTTTCTATCCCAAGGAAAGGGCAAACCATCAATAGACCCAATATCTATAAAATTAATCATGCCTTGATTCAATAAGTTTATTTTATAATGTGGATGAATACTTTTAACTAGGTCCTTAGCTGTTTTTATTATTTCTTTTGTAGCACTGAGCATATTTTCTGATTCAAAATATCTTATTTATAAACTTTTCATAAGTTTTTTAAAACTCTCAGAATTCATTCTTCATATAAATGGGAAGAGAAGCAAGAATTGAAGAACTGGAAGAGGAGTTACGTAAAACTAAATATAATAAGAGAACCCAGCATCATATTGGCTTAGTTAAAGCTAAAATAGCCAAATTAAAAGAAGAGGTAGAACAGAAGAAAAAAGGTAAAGGAAAACAAGAAGGTTATGTTATAAAAAAATCTGGTGATGCTACAGTTGTTATGGTTGGATTTCCTTCTGTAGGTAAATCCACTTTGCTAAATAAATTGACAAATGCAGAATCAAAAGTTGCTCCTTATGACTTTACAACTTTAGAAGTTATTCCTGGTATGCTAGAATATAAGCATGCTAAAATACAGATGTTTGATGTTCCAGGAATAGTTGGGGGTGCTGCAGAGGGCACTGGTCGAGGTAAAGAAGTATTAGCAGCAATAAGAACTGCAGACTTGTTGTTAATAGTATTAGATATCAATAAACTATACCATCTTGATATTATTAAGAAAGAGGTTTATAACTCAGGCATTAGATTAAACAAGAAAAAACCAGATGTTGTAATAACTAAGAAAAACAAAGGAGGAATAAATATTGGAGCAACAGTACCTTTGGGTATCAAGAAAGAGACAATTAAAGCTATATTAAATGAATTCAAGATAATCAATGCTGATGTATTGATAAGAAGTCCAATTGATGAAGATTCTTTGATTGATGTAATAGAATCTAATAAAAAATATATGCCAGGCATTACAATAATCAATAAAACAGACACAGTAACAAAAAAGTACTTACAAAAAGCAGAGAAGAAATATCCTGATGCAATCTTTATTTCGGCTGAAGAAGAAATTAATCTGGAAAAAATAAAGGGAGAGATATTTGACAAATTAGCTTTAATGAGACTATATCTTAAACAACCAGGTAAAGAAGCTGACTTGGAAGAACCACTCATAATAAAGGAGAATGCTACTATTAGAGATGTATGTTTGAAATTGCATAGAGACTTTGTTGACAGGTTTAAATTTGCTCGTGTATGGGGTTCTGCAAAATATGATGGTCAGAAGATTATTAACTTAGATCTAAGACTAGAAGACAAAGATATTCTAGAGATACACCTTAATTAATGTGTTAATATACATAAAAAACAACAAAATTATAAAACAGAGATAGTTTTGTTTTTCTATGAAAGAACTTGATGAATTTATTGAATTTATAGAAGACAGCATGGAATATGATCCATGGATAAGAAACAGAAACTTGCATGGGTTTGTAGAGGAGATAGTCATCGAAGGTAAAGAAGCTGTAGAGGCTGTAGAAAGAAAAGATTATGGTCATCTGAAAGATGAATTGGGTGATGTGTTGAGTGATTTTATTTCTACATGTAAATTAGCTGAAGAACAAGGTTTGTTTGATTTAAAGGAAGTAATAAAATCAGCGCTTGAAAAATTGAAAAAAAGAAGGCCTTATGTTGTTGAAAAGAGAAAAGTCAGCATGGATGAAGCCATCGAGATTTGGAAAAAGGTTAAAGAAGAAGAAAAAAAAAGCGAAAGAAATTGTAATCTCACTAGATGAGCCCATTAAATACAAAACATTTTCATAACCTTTATAGAATGAAAATTTAAGAAATTTTCAAATATAAAGCTTTGAAAATGTAAAGCATTTTCATAACCTTTATAAACACTATATTTTTCCAATTGACTATGAAACATCATGGATCTTTTAGAAGGAAAACGAGAGGGAAGCTAAGCAAACATTATAAAAAAAAGGGAAAACTCTCCATAAAAAACTTCTTTCAGGAGTTTAAAGAAGGAGACAAAGTAATTCTAAAAGCAGAACCAGCATATCAGAAAGGACTTTATTATCCAAG
Source organism: uncultured Methanosarcinales archaeon (assembly GCA_964537195.1). GTDB lineage: Archaea > Nanobdellota > Nanobdellia > Woesearchaeales > GW2011-AR15 > CAZHYZ01. The sequence continues at coordinate 44,640 of CAZHYZ010000005.1, read as the reverse complement.
ATTTCATGGTAAAATAGGATCAATTAAAAGTTCTAGAGGAGAATGTTATATTGTTGAGATTAAAGATGGGAAAAAGAAAAAAGACATTATTGTCCATCCTGTCCACTTAAAGAGGTCTGGTTAATATGAATCCAAAAATCCAAGAAGAAGAACCAATTAGTATATATGATTTAAGGAAAGAGATCAAACAAATAAAGAAAAGAGATAACGAATTAGGGATTAGATCTGGAAAAACAGAAGAATATGTTAATCAATTTATCCAGCTTACTCAGAAAGATGCAGATGCACTTGAAGAGGAATTAAATAAATTAGAAATTCCAAGACTAAAAGATGTTCATATCAAGAAAATTCTAGATATTCTACCGGAAAGTGTAAAAGAATTAAAGATTATTCTCCAAGGATATACGTTGACAGTAAACAAGGAAAATATGGAGAAAATCATCAAAACAGTGAAGAAATACATTCCTGAGAAGAAGGAGTAAATACTTCTAGCACAAGATTTATATACAAAGTTAGCTTATCCAACCTAAAATGCAAAAAGAAGAATATGCTATTGTTTTGGACCACTTACCTCATGGGTATCCTTTTGACAAGACCCCTGGGTATAAAAAGACACCCATAGTCCAAGCTATAGGCCGTGATTTTCTTACTTTGCTAGAGTGTGTTCCAAAGAAAGACTCAACAGTAACAATACAAGAAGAAGTCTATATAGGAGATGGAAAAAGAGATAAAATTCACCATGTGAATGGTAAACTTGATCCTGATAAAATGACTGCTACAGCAAGAGCAGAACTCCAAGTAATAGTTAAGGAACTTGTACTAAGAAATGAAGCTAAGTATGTTGATTTTTTCAATAAAGCACAACCTTTGACAACAAGAATGCACACGCTTGAGCTTTTACCAGGACTAGGCAAAAAACACATGTGGGAGATTGTTGAAGAGAGGAGAGGAGAGGATTTTAAATCATTTAAAGATCTGAAAGATAGGGTTAAGCTGTTACCAGACCCTGAAAAGATAGTTATTAAGAGAATTATTTCTGAATTAAAAGGTAATGAGAAATACAACTTATTTGTAGGTCGTTAATCATACATTATGCTGTTATTAAGAATGAACCATATCTTTTCATAACCTATTAGGTTAACTGCATCTATTTCATTCCAGCCTTCAGTATCAGTATCTAGAGTAATCTTTACCGTGTCTGTTTTGAATTCAGTCATATTAATTGTCTTATTATTTATGTCCGAACTAAAATGTCTCTCGAAATAACCAGGACAATCCTCATTATTGTCTGTACCTTCCCAGACACTAACAAAATCATCTTCTTTTAATAGTTCAATCTTAACAACAGCACCGGGTCCCATAGTCTCTCTTATTCTAATAGAAGATACATAGATGTTTTCATCATATGTCAACTGTAGCCAGTGCAGACCGTCATTATCATCACTTATTACCCATGCTTTCTGATCATCTCCACACTCTTCTACATCAGGTTCTCCTGTTGCAGCATAAGGGCTTTGATCATCTCTTTGTTCTCCGAGAAGACCACCATAAGCATCACTTGCCTCAGCAGAAATAGCCCATTGCTCAATTGGTTGTGGAAGCATAAGTTTTTCGTCTTCCTGTTTTCCAAAAAAGGTACAAGACGTAATTGCAAGAGACAATACTAATAGTAAAAATATCGTTTTTTTCATCTATTAGATTATTTAATTATGTATTATTTAAAGGTTTCTCTCGTTTTATATCCCTTTTTTAATATTTTCGCAATGTTTAAAAAGGCCTTTTAAATAAAACGAAACCTTTTTAAAGTAATTCAAATGCCCAAAATAGAATTAACTTAGTAGGGGGTTGGATAATGGATAGAGACATTAAAAAGTGCCCGGAATGTGGGGGTTCAAGCTTATTCTGGAACAAAGAACGGGGAGAAATAATTTGCAATAATTGTGGTCTTGTCGTAGAAGATAAGATGGTTGACTTTGGCCAAGAATGGAGAGAGTTTGATTCTGATTCAGCAGAAATGAAGAGGAGAACAGGCGCTCCAATGACTTATACACAATATGATCAAGGTCTTGGTACTGAAGTTGGTAGAAAAGCAGACTTATATAACTTGAAGAAGACAACTAAAAACAAATTCTTTCGTTTAAGAAAATGGCAATATAGGATTTCTACAGCAATTGAGCGTAATTTAAAACTTGCTTTGGGGGAATTAAAAAGAGTTTCCTCATATTTGAAATTACCAAAATCTGTTGAAGAAGAAGCAGCACGTATATATACAATGGCTGTTCAAAGAGGATTAGTTAGAGGAAGATCAATGGAATCTGTTGTTGCTGGGGCGTTGTATGCTGCTTGTAGAAGACACGAAATGCCAAGAACATTAGATGAGATAAGTGGAGCATCAGGTATAGAAAAGAAAGAAGTTGGCAGGACTTACAGGTTCATAACTAGGGAGCTAGGAATCAATGTGTTGCCAAGCAACCCAATAGATTATGTACCAAGATTCTCCAGTTCATTAAGACTTTCTCCTAAAACTCAAAGCAAAGCTGTTGAAATAATTGAGATGGCCCAGAAATCTGAGCTGACTTCTGGAAGAGGTCCTACAGGAATTGCTGCTGCTGGATTATATGTTGCTTCTCTGATAAATGGTGAAAAAAGAACTCAAAGAGAAGTAGCAGATGTTGCAGGTGTAACAGAAGTTACAATAAGAAATCGCTATAAAGAATTATTGGAGAAATTAGACTTGGAAGATGATCTAAAGAGGATGAAGAAAAGAGTTAGAACTTGAATAAATTATCCTCAAACTCCTTTATTTTTCCTTTTATTACCTTTATACCTTCTTTTTCTAGTAATGTTATTTTCTTTTTAATTGCTTTGCCATTTTTCTTTCCCATGAATCCACCTATCTTACCCGAAGCAAAGACTACTCTATGGCAGGGAATTCTGGGAGAATCAGGATTTCTCTTCAGAGCCTGTCCTACAGCCCTATAAGCTTTTGTTCCTAGGGCATGAGCTATTTCTTTATATGTCGTTACTTTGCCTTTAGGGACCTTTTTTAATAGATTGTATACCTTTTCAGATAGACTCATAATACATCAAGTATTTTCTTGTAGTTTTCTTCAGTAGGGTTATTTTTGTATGATTTTGCTAATTTAATTATGTTGTTTCTATCTATTTTGATGCTCTTTTTTTCTAATAGATACATAATATCATTACCTATTAGAAAATCACAAAACTGTGTTACATTCTTCCCTTGTTTTACATATCTGCATCTTTCAAAGTCAATTAACACAGGAGTTGTATTTTTTATAATGATGTGTTTAATAGGTCTGTGCATCTCAAATTTATTTATCTTTAATTTGTCCATCTTTCTTAACTGAGAGAACATCTTTTTTATTACAGTAATAATCTTTTTCTTAGAATTATTTTCTATAAAATCAACAATAAACTTACCTTCTTGGAAATCATACATTATGTACTTCTCCGAGTGTTTTATTAGTTTTGGACCTAGGTTGTGTTTATTCAGTAACTTCAAAAATCTTGCTTCATTTGCTATTATGTTTCTTGCTTCAGTTGATTTTTTCTTTAGCTTTATTGCCACAGTTTTTCCTTTGTATTCAGCCTTTATGACAAATCCACGTTTTCCTGTTGCAAATATTTTGGGGTTGTTTATCTCAGGAAGTTTATCTACAAAATCAACCTTTTTTATTAAGTATAACAATATGTCTTCAAAGAAGACGTGAGTCTTAGCAATTATCTTTCCTTGCAATAAGTTCTTTTTTATTTTTTCTTTTATCTTATTTTGATTGGCAATAGAAGACGAAACTAATAATAGTTTACCTTTATCTTTCATGTAATCAAAAACTTGATTAAGAAAATTAACTGTAGTTTCTGTGCCTCTCTTTCCTGAAAACAATGCTTTATCCTCAATATTTTCTCTAGGTAAATAAGGCGGGTTAAATATTATTAAATCAAATTTTGTCTTTGGAACATCTTCAAAGAGGTCTGATTCTATAAACGTAATCTTCTTTATTTTATCTATCTCTGTTGCTAACTTAGCAGTTTTTACAGCATCTGGGTTTATGTCTACTGCAATTACTTTTTTTGCTTTTTTGGCTGCAGTAATGGCCTGAATGCCTGTACCTGTGCCCATGTCTAATACAATAAAATCTTTTTTAGTATACTTCTCAACATATTCTTGAAGTAGAAAAGAATCTTCTCTTGGTTCGTAGACTTCCATAGAATTACCTTTTCCTTATTTTTGGTTTTTCTTTATCTAGATAAACAATATTGCTTGGTTTTCCAGGTTTTTCTCCATCATAGAAGAAAAACTGTATTCTGTTCTTAATCTCTTTATCTAAATTGTCCATAGATGTCATGTATTCTTCACCTGTTTTGTTAACAGATGTTGTTATGATAGGAACATTAACCTCATTTACAATATCACTAAACCAATTATCAGGTATTCTAACTCCTAAAGAGTCTTTCCCAAGATTTACATTATCTGCAACAGCATCTTTATTCTTTAATCTAAGAATTAATGTATAGGGTCCAGGTAGTTTTTTAATCCATTTCTTAGCTTCATTATTAACTTTACAATTTTTTATAATCCATGTTTTGTTTGGTGCTATTATTGAAAAAGGTTGATCGGGTCTTTTCTTTATTGTGCGAATTTTTTCTACAGGTTCTTCTAATGTGGCATTACATCCAATACCATATATTGTGTCTGTCGGATATATGAAAATTGAACCAGTTTTAATCTCTCTTATTAAGCTGAATTTATCTAGAAATAATTCGTTTTTAGTCAGAACTTTCATAAGAGGAAGGATGTAAACAGAGCTTATATATGTTTGCTTACGCACCGAGATATCCTTTCATGAATCCAGCCTCTGCTGGGGAGATCATATCATTCTCATTTAATGATTCTACTTCATCCATGTTGTAGATGTCTTTATTTAATTCTTCTTCAATATTTTTGATTGTATCTTTTGTTTTTCTCATATGCTCACCTCTTGCAGTGTTTTATTTTTTATTTGTCTGAACATAATATTCTCAATATAAGTGTGGTTTTGATATCCAATAATAGTCATCATGTTTATCACCTAATGATATTATTGTAGAAATTGTTTATATACCTCACAGCAATATGTCCAGTGAGTCTAGTGAAAGTTAAAAAGGAATTCTAGAATTAGAATCATCTTGAGTTATTTCTTCTTGTTTTTTGTATTCAATTATTCCTTTTTCTATAGCATCTGTAATTACTTGGTGGGGAGGTAGAAAAGCACCATACCAGCTGTGTCCTTCTGCAAGTCTGTTTAGTATTAGATTTCTGTATGTCAAATCATAGCTACAGAAGGGGAAACCATCATCTGCCCAATCTTTTTTTAGTGAAATCCTGAGTAAGGAATCAAGTGACCTGTCTCTTCTGAAATGATTTATAGAGTGATATAAGTTTCTATACCATCCAGGATTTGTATTTTCAACATACCTTATCTTGTGTCCCTGAAATTGAGGATCTGGAGCAGGTATAAGGGTTACTTCTAATCTATTTGACTCTAATTCATGATAAAGTATTCTTGCTTCCTCGGAGAATATTTCTTCAAGACGTTTAGGAAGTTCTCTTATTGGTTTAGAAGGATCCCATTCCATTTCTTGGAAAAAAGACAACTTATATTTAAATGTTAAAAAAGAAATATTTTTATTGTATTACCTAATTCAGATAGCTACGGGCCCGTGGTCTAGCTCGGCATGACATCCGCCTGACTTGATAACTAAGTTATCGCGGAACGCGGGGGATCCTGTGTTCAAATGAAAATCAGGGATTTTCAAATCTCAAAAACCCTGTTTTCGAGAAAATCACAGCGGGCCCATTTTCTAATTTTTATTTATTGCCGAAAGGTTTAAATATAATTACCATTTCAGAGTGCTTACAAAATACTAGAGGAAGGGGTCTGAAATTAATTGGGTTTTATTTGGGATAATTGCAGTGGTTTTTGTATTAGTAATAATATTACTGCGGAGAATGCGAAATACCTCTGAGAAGTTATTGGAGAAAGCAAGAGATCATCATAAAACAGGTCTTGAATATTATAGGAAAGGAGATGTTGAAGAAGCAGAAATTCATTATGAAATGGCAAAAAAATATAGGGAAGAAGCAACCCAAAAAGGTGGAAAATAATGGAATGGTATGAAAAACTTGAGTTTGGAGAAAATCCTTTTTCAACAGACCCTAGAAATTTTCTTTATACTCTTGTAAACATGGAAAATGTAATGGATGAGATGTTTTATAGAATTAATTCTGGAAGCATGTTAGTTATACAGGGAAAGAAAGGAACAGGGAAAACAAGCTTACTAATGCTGGCAGCAAAGAGATTTGGGGGAAATAAGAATGTTGTCTATGTTGATTGTAAAAAACTTGATAAAAAACTTAACATAACACATGTTTTACAAGACAGATATGGTGTTATTGGAAGATTATTCAACAGAAAACCCCAAGATATGATTGTTCTGATGGATAATGTCCATAAGCTGAGCAAAAAAAACACAGAGCGTCTAAAGTATTATTTTGATCATAATCACATAAAATCAATAATCTTTACAACAAGGTCTTATTCCAGATCAAAATTTTCAGATTCTTTGAGAGATAGGATTGGCAAAAGAATTGTTAAGATTCCTGAGCTTACTGAATATGATGCAATAGAATTAATTGAAAGACGTATTGATGATAGTGAGCTTTTCAATGAAGAATTAATTACAAAAATATTTATGATAGCAAAAAAATCTCCAAAGGAGATGCTAAAAATGTGTGAAAAAGTTGCAATTTCTGCTGCCAAAAAAAATAGGAAGAGAGCACAGATGGCAGATCTTAGAGTGTTAAAGGAGAATAAAAAATGAATAATTTATGGTATAAGAAACTAGGCTTCCACAGCAACCCATTTAGTATAAAGCCTGCTGCATTTGATAATGAAGTGATAGCTTACAATATGTCTTTTTTATATAAGAAAATTGACAAAGGAGAACTATTATTCTTAGAGGGAGACTATGGTTCAGGAAAAACTACCATTCTAAAAAACATAATTGAGAATTTTAAAGGGGAAAACAAAATTATTCATTATAGTTTCAATGCTGGGAAAAAATTTGATCTAGATGCTTTATTGTGGGGAGCAAATTCTTTTGTAAGAAAGCTAACAGGTCTTCAAGTTAGAAACATAATACTTTTATTGGATGAAGTCCACACAATGAATAAAACAGATGCAAAGCAGATATTTGAAGAATATCAGAGAGGAATTATAAAATCTGTAGTTTTTGTTACTCATGATTATAGTTTAGTTAATTTTCCTGAAGAGATGGAAGAACTTTTGGATGGGAATATAATTCAGACAGTTAATCTTTCTTTACGAGAATCAGTAGAATTTGTCAGGTCGAGAATAGGAAAACTGGGAATACTATCTGATAAAGTTATTAAGAAACTATTCAAGCTTGCTGATAAAAATCCAAGAAGACTTCTTGAGTATTGTGAAGATGTTTCAAGATATGCAGTTGAGATAGGAGATGATAAGGTTACAGATTTTCATATCAGAGAAATACTGGGAGATATAATACAGGAAAAGAAAGAGGAAGAAAAAAAAGAAGTTCCAAAGAAAAAACCCAAGAAAAAGGTTGCTAAAACAAAAGAAACTAAGAAAGAGGAATCTCCAAAGGAGAAACCTAAAAAGAAATCTGAAGTTAAAAAGAAGAAAGAAAAGAAAGTAGAGGAGAATGAAGAAAAGAAAGAAACTGGAAAAAAATACAAGGTTAACAAGTTAGTTATGGATAGTAGAGAGAATCCTTATGGCCAGGTAAAGGAAAAAGAAGACGAAGAAGACGGCATTCCAGAGTATAATGTATATCTTTTTAATTAATCATTTTAATTCTAAGTAGTTGATTAGTTTACAGTTGAATATTTCTGCTTGTTTTTTAGTGACAGGAAACCTTTTACAAATGTAAGGCTTGGTATCATGTATTCTACATCTGCCATCTTCTGTTAGAAAGATACATTCATCTTTATTTTGTTTTTTTATTAATTGTCTAGAGGCCCCTATTAACGGATTAATAGCAAGCAGTATATCCAATCTGTTCTCTTTTTTCCATCTTTCTATATCTTGATCTTTTACTCTAATCTCAGTACCTTGACAACAGGATCTACAAGATTTACAGATGTGGAGAAAGTCCATAATAAGAAAAATGTTTAAAATAGATATAAACTTTTTCTATTCTATCTCAGTATATATGTAGTATGTGTTTTGTCCTGTGGTAGTATTTGTTGGAACTAGTAGTTGGAAATCAATTTGGGTACCATTAAATCCTTCCCGGTCATTGTCAATGATTGCTGTATATACAGTATTATCTGGCCCAGAGTTCAAAAGGACATTCCAGAATACTTGTTTATCTCCGGTGCTATTATGAGTTAAAGTAGATCTACATCCACTGATTAATCTGCCAGAAATATCAATTGTGGGGTGCGTAGTATTTTTATAGGTATCATTTATGCCTTCTGAACTTTTATTTGCTATGTTTAATCGTTCTTCTTCCAGATAGATTTCTATCTGATTAGTGCAGTTAATATTACTCCAATCACTTATTATCTGCCTTGTTGCAAGCACTTCCCCTGAGGCGTCAACAACACCCCAATCATAGAAACTCTCCTGGTCGGCATTTGATAATAGTATTCCTCCAGTAACATGACCATAGAATCCTTGCCATATGTTGGATTCTTGTGATAAATCCAAAGTTATTATTGTAGTATTTCCGCCTTGAGCAGTAATATTGGTTTGATTTCCTGGTTCAGCTATTACACTTGGTGCTATGAGAAATGAGAATGCAAGGATGATTAAAGCGAACAGTTTCTTTTTCATCATATCTTCCTCAGAAAGTTATTGTAGTGATTTTGACTGGGTTTAAATCCCAGCTCGTTTAGTACTTGAAAAATTCTATATTTTGTAATACCTAATTGGTTTGAGATATTCTCTATAAAAACACCATTTTGATATGCATGTGCTATATGATAATAACGGAACATTTGTGGATTGATTTTCTGTCTATATTTTTTTGTGTATTTCTGTATGAGTTGTCTTATTCTTTTTTCAGAAATCTGGTTGCTCTGTCTTGTTGAGATTAAGTAGGAATCCTTTTTCAATTTATTTCCTTCAACAAACATTTTTATGTCTTTTGATAGTTTACCAGATATTCTTGAGAATCTTACTTTTTTGTCTTCTTTAATTTTAATCTTGTTTCCAGCAATATCCTCTATTTTGATATTGGTCAGCTCTATTAATGAACATCCGGTCTCATAAAGAATTCTGATTAATAATTTGTCTCTAGCATTGTCTATAGAGGAAAGGAATCCTCTTATTTCATCTAGTTCTAAATAGGTTAGTCTATTGTTGTTCATATTACAGTGTTTGGAGTTGGGTTAGTTATTTAATGGATAAAAATTCTAATTATTTCTATTTTAATCTATATAAACAGAAACTAATATATAAATATTTCGTTTTATTACCTTAGTATAGATATTTGTATATTAAAAAAGGAAACTAATAATACTGCCCAGTATAAAATATAAGAATCCGTGCATAATAGAGAATAAGATTGACTGAGGACCAAATCCCGCTATTGTGTATATAATGACTCTGATTGTGTTGAAAATTAATATGCCATAGATTAATGCTAGGCTTTGGGGAAATATGAAAGCAAAAAAAACCAAGGTTGCTAATAATGACATGAAATTAACAATACTGTATTGATTGAGTCTGCCAGAGATAATATCTATTAAGGGTATAGCTAATAGCATAAAATAAAAGGCAGACATAGGGTCATATAAGTATAACAATAACAATGTGAAGAAAGGAACAGGATCTAGGTCAGGCATAACAGCAGAACCAATTTTTAGCATGAATACTAAGGCTACGAGAAAGAGAGCAAGTTCTAAAATAAAGTTTTGTGTGAAGAACAGGATGAGAGAAAAAATTATTAAGAAACTAACTTTAATTGAGATAGGTATCTTTAGTATATTATCTATAGATTCTTTTATCTTCATTAATCTAAGGAATGCTTGAGAATTATATAAAACTACTTTTCAATCTCTTTTTTTATGAACTTGACTTCTTTTGTAATCTGTTTTTTTATTATTGGTCTATATATGGGTAAAAAGATTTTTATTAATGTTTTCTTAAAACCTTTGGCTTTTGTGAAAATCTCTAGAGTTAGTTTGTTCTTTTTTATACCAAAATAACCATATATGCCAAAATTATTGAACGGTTTGATTAATCTAAATTCAATCTTGTTTTTTGTGTATCTGGTTAACATGAAATTTAATTTTATCTTTATTCCTAAGAATTTTTCTCTTGTCCAGAACAATGAACCTTCTTTTTCTATAGAACCGTTTGTGAATGTAAATCCTTCATGACTATCAAAAACATATTTCTTTTTTCCTGTAGAGAGTTGTTTTACATATTTGAGAATCTCTTTTTTTGATGCATTTAGTCCAATACTTGTGGTTGATATTATCATTCTTATTATAATGGAATACTCAATATATAAAACTTACTAGACAACAATAATATTTTAATATTCGATAGATTTTTCTTTATGAAAATGAAAACAAAAATTCTAGTTATTACTTTAATTTTGATGTTTTTTGTACAAGGATGTCTCTTTGATGCAATGATGGGAGATATATTTGGTTGGATACCAGGATATGGTGGTGGGTCTTCTCATAATAATCCCTCTTCCAATGATAATATAATCACAAATACTATTGATAGGATACAAGATCTAGTTGATGATGACAAGGATGATGATAGTTCTAATCTAGATCAAAATATGGTAGACAATTTAGAATGGAATTGTGATCATATCCCAAATAGCGTTATGAATGAAGAAGGTACTTGTGTCTGCAGGCCAGGTTATGGTGATTGGTATGGGCAATGTGTTAGGTTGCAGGGAAGTTGCTACAGTGACTTGGATTGTGGTAATGGAGAAAGAAGTAGATGTTCAGGAACAGATAGTAAGATAACTTACAGATGTGATTTAGTTAATAACAGATGTTTTCCTCCTGTAACAGTGAGTTGTAAAGAAGAATACGGTTCTAACTATATCTGTTCAGATGGGAATTGTGTTCCGCAGATTGTTAAGTGATAACTAAATTTTCTATTTTTTTAAAAAGTGATGTGGGATTAAACAAATAAGAGTGAAATTAAACATATGTTTAAAATATTTCTTTTCTATTTTTAGGTTGTACTGGTTTTCTACAATTTTTTCTTTGTAGCTTTCTTAGCTTTAGATTTTACAGTTACAGTTTTTTCTTCAGCTTTAGCTGAATCTTTAATAGTCTTTAAACCTTTGACTATCTCTAAAATAATGTCAAGCTTTTGATTTACTTTTTTAAGTTCGTCTTCATAGTTGCAATTATCTCTCTTATTTGAACGACTTTTTCCTTTGGTTTTAAAACAGTCATCACAATAAACTGGTTTGCCTGCAGTAGGCTTAAATGGAACTTCACACTCTTTACCGCAGCTGTCACAAACTACTTTGTGGGGCATTCTTTCGGCTCTTGTTCCTCGCCTTTTGAATCCTCCAAAACTTTCTGAGCTATCTCTTCTATTAAACGAACGTCTATTAGACTTTTTTGAATCTCTTCTATCTGTTTCTTTTGAACTGCGTTTATCATATTTTCTTTTTACAAATTCTTTCATTTTACACCTTCATATTTGTATATCTTGTCGAAGAAGTAAAGCTTTGTATATAAACTTATACAAAATATATTTTAGGAGAAGTGCGAGGGAAGTGCTTATAGAGATAGATAACTAAATATGTCTGGATTCTCTAATGCGGCTCGACCAATCATTGCACCTTTTATCCCTATAGACTTCAGATATTGTACCTGTTCCTTTGTTTTGATATCTCCGTTTGCTATTATAATCTTATTTGTCGTGACGCATTCTTTGTAAACCTTGAAATCCGCAGGATTTTTGTAAGTTTCTTTACCATGCCTTGCATGGATTATAAAAAAGTCAGCATCCACTTCTTTTATCAAATTAAGATATGATCTTTTTTCTTTTTCGAATTTGTTCATCCCTAGTCTTAATTTTATCGATACAGGATATTCATGATCTCGTATTATCTGGACTATTCTTTTGACTTTGCTTATTCTTTTGATTAATGCACAACCCAATCCTATTCGAATCATGCTCGGACTTGGACATCCTAAGTTTAGATTAAATCCTAGAAATCCTTTTTGTGGTTCAAAGTTCAACAAAAACTTAGTTAGATTTTCTTCATTCGATCCAATCAATTGAATATAGGTTGGAATTGGGTAAGGGATATTAATCTTCTCTAATGTACTTTTGTTGCCTCTAGCTAATGCGGATACTCTTGCCATCTCAGTGAATGTTGAACCTGCTCCTTTCTTAAAACATAATTTTCTGAATTTTGGACCAGTGTGGCCTTCCATTGGTGCTAGCATTAATTGAAATTTTTTCATCAGAGATGTAACAGGGAGGAGATTTAATAAATTTATTGATAAAAGAGATTATGACTATGCCCAAGAAATATGCCAAAAAGATAAAGTGCGGGGGAAGGGATTTGAACCCTCGGACTCACTAAGAGACAGGATATCTTACCAAGGTACAACCTTAGCTGTCTTAAGTCCTGCGCGTTTGACCAGACTTCGCTACCCCCGCAGGAGTTTAACGAATGCGGACCAGGAAATTTTAATTTCCGTTGCCCGCACAGTAAGTCTAAGAATTAAAATTTGATTTATATATTTTACCTAGTTAGAGATACGGGCGTATGTAATCTGTCCGTAATATTCTGAGATATTCTCTCTGGTGCTTTATATGGGATTTGGACTTCTTGTGAGAATAGAGGTATGTATTCTATATTATTAACTGAGTCATTTAGTATTTCAACTCTTATCAAAAGATTCTGCTTCACATCCTCTTTTCTGGTTTGTGCGGTATCAAAGATAAGATTTCCAAGACTCCAAAAAATATATTTCTCTTTGTATACAGTAACAGGCTGAATAACATGAGGATGATGTCCAACTACCATATCTGCACCATAATCAATGGCAGTTATAGCAAATTCTTTTTGCCAATCATTTGGTTGCAATTTATATTCGTCTCCTGCATGCATAGAAACTATTAAAAAATCCACTTTGTCCTTAGCATTCTCAATATCTTTAATTAGAAAATCTAAATTCATTGGAGAAACCCCTGTATAGTTTTCTTCTCCATTTGAGTCTGTTTTTTTGTAACCTGCAATCCAGATTTCTGGAATAATGTTGTTGGATGCATCTGTATAAGCTAAAAAGCCAACCGTATAATCTTTTATTTCAACTGTCTTTAGTTCTCTTGCCTCTTTCAAGTCCTTCCCAGCTCCAACATACTCAATATCAACAGAATCAAGTAATTCCAGAGTGTCTTCAAGACACCCATAATTCTGATTCATTGCATGATTATTTGCTAAAGAAACGATGTCAATATCTGCTTCTTTTATATCATAGATAGAATCTGGCTCTGACCTAAATATGTGTTTTGAATAGGTTGCATAGTCATTATTAAATCTCTGACCGGTAATATCACAGATTGGAGTTTCTAAGTTAATAAAAGAGATGTCTGCTTCTTTTGTAAATTGGGATATGTATGAGAAGGATTCTGATAGTGGAGGAGAATTGTAGTCAACACGTCTTCTTACTTCCATAACATCCCCACCAAATATTAAAGATATTACTTGTTCTTCTGGTGTAGGAGATGCAGTTATGGTTGGTTGTTCTGTTGGTTCAGGAGTAATGGTTGGTGTTTGAGTTTCAACTATTGTTTCTAGAGTTGCTGTTTCTGTTTCTATTTTAGTTACATCTGGAGTTGCGTTTGTACAACTAGAAAGTGTTAATCCCCCAAGTAAAATCAATGTTTTTAAACCACCCTTAAGCCTCATTTTGGACCAATAACTCAGTTTTATATTAAAAGATTATGAAAATTAGAACATGCGGCGGCCGGGAATCGAACCCGGGCCTCAACCGTGGCAGGGTTGTGTCATGCCACTAGACAACCACCGCTTGATTTAAATTAGAAAGCTGAAATGTTTATAAAGTTTATTCATTATTTTGTCTTACGAAAAAGCTTAATAATATTCTTTTTATCTTATCTGGGAAATGATACAAGAAGTTCCGTATGCAGAGAGAGTTATGTCTTTGGAAGAGTTATCAGAACATCATGATTATGTAATACCTAGATCTAATGAACAGGATATAAAATATTTGATGATAGAACATTTAAGTCCTTTATCTCAAAACCCAGTTTTCTCAACTTATGAACTACAGATGCTACTTGGCGGTTTGTATGTTGATATAATAAATGAAAGACTTTTTCCAGAACAAAAGAGACCATTTACTGAACACACTTCAGAAAAAATATCTATGGAATTTTATGATTCGGAAAAGGATGAAACCAGAATAATTTCGTCATTTATTTATCCTCTTGATTTTCTTAGGGAAGTTCACTCAGATGATCAAATTTTAGATGATGTTATTAGAAGTCTTAAAATACCAGATGATGGGAAAGTAGAAGATAAAGATGCAAAACTAGAAAGAGCATTAAAAAATGAAGATATATCGGAACTCTTTTACCTAAAACATTATGATGGATTATTGACTGGTGTAGAGGAAAAACTCTTTAAGATAATTTATTATTTCACGCCCAATCTAAATCTTATATTATCAGAGGCAGGTAGACTTGATTTAGCAGAATCAGTTTCTGAACAATCTCAATCAGTCTATTGGGAGATTCTGGGAAGAAATATGGGTCTGGTGATTAAATATGCCAAGAAAAAACAGTTTGCATATGAACTTAAAGATCTTGCCCAAGAAGGTTTAGTAGGTATGATAAGAGCCTGGAAAAAATTTGATTATGCAAGAGGGATAAGATTTAGTTCTTATGCTACTTGGTGGGTAAATCAGTCGGTTGGTAGAGCTGTCGATGACCTGAGCACTACTATAAGGATCCCTGTCCATATTAGAGAAAAATATTACAGATATAAGAATAGGTTATCAGAATTAAAAAATGAAGGCATAACACACTTGACACAAGAGGAAAAGATTGATGTAATTATGGAAACCAATGCTAAATTAAAGAATGAGACTGCAGAGAAATTACTTAATTATTTTGAGAATAGATTGATAACAGAGAGTCTTGATAAGGAATCTGATAGCAGAGAGGGAGGGGAGAGAGAACTATATAATGTTTTACCTGATAGAGGGATAAATGTGGAAGATGACACGGTATTTTTAAGAGGAAAACTAGATGAAATATTAAGTAGTTTAACACCAAGACAGAGGAAGATATTAGAATACCGATCAGGAATGAGGGGTGGGAGACCACATACATTGCAGGAAGTAGGGAATAAATATGGTGTCACAAGAGAAAGAATAAGGCAGATAGAAGAAGAAGCAGAAGAAAAATTAAAAGCCTTGGCATTGTGGAAGGGATTGGATGAATTTTTAAGATAGATTATAACCAAACTTTTTTATATTTCTCTTTAATTACATAAGACTAATGAAGTCAGACAAACAAATAAAAGCAGAATTCAAGAAAGTAGCATCAAAAAATCCTGAAAAATACTATGCTGTCCGTCATCTGAAAAAAGAAAGATTTATGAGAAAACAGTGTGAATGCGGTACATATTTCTGGACAGTAAATAAAGATCAAAAAGTTTGTGGTGATCCGGCGTGTTCTGGCGGCTTTAGATTTTTAGGGGATACACCAGCAAAACAACCTCTTGATTATATTAAGACGTGGAAAAGATTTGCAAAGGTTATGAAAGACCTTGGATATACAGAAATTAAGCGATATCCTGTTGTTGCAAGATGGAGAGATGATCAATACTGGGTTGGCGCTTCCATATATGATTTCCAACCACATGTTGTTTCCGGAGCGGTTGAACCTCCAGCTAATCCATTAGTAGTGCCACAGTTCTGCTTGAGATTCAATGATATAGATAATGTTGGTATTACTGGTGCGCATTTCACAGGATTCATAATGATAGGCCAGCACATGTTTGTCTCTAAAGAGAAGTGGGACCAGAACAAAGTCTTTTCTGACATTCATACATGGTTGAAGAAAGGATTAGGCCTTCCTAATAATGAAATTACTTTTCATGAAGATGCATGGGCAGGTGGTGGCAATTTTGGGCCTTGTATGGAATATTTTTCTAGAGGAGTAGAACTAGGCAATCAAGTTTATATGTTATATGAACAAACTGAAGAAGGACGTAAAGAATTGCCATTAAAAGTATTGGATATGGGTATGGGTCATGAACGTAACACTTGGTTTTCACAGGGAACAAGCACAAGTTATGAAGCAGTGTTTCCTACAGTAGCAAAAAAATTATATAAAATTACAGGAATAAAACCTGAAGGCAAGCTAATGAAAAAGTTCCTCCCATATGCTTCTTATCTTAATGTTGATGAAGTTGATGATATAGATGAGACATGGACAGAAGTAGCTAAAAAAATAGATGTTGATGTAAAAGAGTTAAAAGCTAAAATATTACCTTTAGCAGCACTTTATTCTGTTGCTGAACATGCACGTTCTGCTCTTTTTGCTATAAATGATGGTGCTCTTCCAAATAATGTTGGTGGAGGTTATAATTTACGTGTAATCATAAGAAGAGCAATGGACTTCATTGACAAATATGGGTGGGATGTCTCACTTAATGATGTTGCAAAATGGCACGCAGAATACCTTAAACCATTATTTCCAGAGTTAATGGAAAATCTGGATAGTGTAAATAGAATACTAGATGTTGAAAAAGAAAAATTCCTCCAAACAAAAAAGAAATCAAAACAAATTATTGCTAACCTATTGAAGAGAGACAAGGAAATCTCTGTTGATAAGTTTGTTGAGCTTTATGTGTCTCATGGAATTAGTCCTGAAATGATTCAGAGACAAGCAAAAAGGATGAATAAGAAAATAAAAATTCCTGACAACATATACGCCAAAGTATCAGAACAACAACAACACACTGTTGAAAGGAAAGAAAAAAAGAAATTAAATTTAGATGATTTACCAGAGACTGAGATTTTGTATTATGAGGATTTTTCTCGTGTTAAGTTTAGAGGAACTGTGTTGGAAACAAAAGGTAAAAATGTTATTTTAGATAGGACTGCATTTTATCCAACATCTGGTGGTCAGCTTCATGATAAAGGTATTATTGAAGGTCATAAAGTTGTGGATGTTTTCAAAGAAGGAGGTGTTGTTGTACATGTTCTTGATGAAAAACCAGGATTTAAAAAAGGACATTTAGTCCATGGTGATATTGATTTCAAAAGAAGACTGCAACTAGCTCAACACCATACAGCTACCCACATCATTAATGGCTCTGCAAAAAGAGTTCTTGGCAAACATATATGGCAGGCAGGAGCACACAAGCAATTAAGTAAAGCCCGTCTTGACATAACACATTATAATTCTCTATCTGATGAAGAAATTGAAGAGATAGAAAAACTTGCTAATAAAATTGTGGATGAGAATAGACCAATATACTCAAATATGGTGCCAAGAAATATTGCTGAAAAGGAATATGGGTTTACAATATATCAGGGAGGAGCAGTTCCCGGAAAAGTATTGAGAATTATCTCAATACCAGAATTTGATACAGAAGCATGCGGCGGAACACATTTACATACAACTGGTGAAGCAAAGATTATCAAGATACTAAAAGCTAGTAAAATTCAGGATGGCATGGTAAGGATAGAATTTACTGCAGGAGAAGCAGCAGCAAATGAGTTAGAAAGAGAAACAGAAATACTACAGAATGCAGCTAATATCCTAGATTGTAAAATAAATCAAGTACCTGAAAGAGCTCAAGAATTGTTTGATAAATGGAAAAAGGTAGTTAAGAAGAATAGAATACAATCAGATAAAGACTTTAAATTAATGAGCAAAGAAGAATCAAAAGATACAGAACCAATTATTTTAAAGAATACTGCACAAATTCTAAAAACACAACCCAAACACATTAACAAGACTTTGACAAGGTTTAAGACTGAGTTAATGAAAAAGAAGCCTTAATAGTAACTCTCTAATATAGGGTCTATATCAATTTTAGAAATATCCTGTTTAGCCACAGGAACATCTTTGTTCTGGGGCAATTCATCATTATATGTTGGTCTGTCTTCTTTATAGAAAATTCCAATAGGGATCTTCTCTCCCCATTCTCTTGCTTTCTTAAAAGCAACATCCTTATCATTTGTTTTATAGTTTGCGTCTAATTCATACACTCTCTCATTGAAGAACTGATATGTATTTATTTTGTTCCAAGTTACACATGGCTGGAATACATCTACTAATGCAAACCCCTTATGTTGAATTCCTTTCTTTAATAAATCTTTAAGATGCTTTTGTTTTCCTGCAAATCCTCTAGATACAAAAGTTCCATGGCTTGCTAATGCCATTGTCAATGGGTTGACAGGCAGCTCTATGTTGCCGTGTGGTGTTGATTTAGATTTATATCCCTTCTCTGAAGTAGGACTTGTCTGTCCTTTTGTTAGGCCATATATTTGATTGTTATGTACCATATATACTATGTTGATATTTCTTCTTACTGCCTGTAAAAAATGATTTAATCCGATACCATAGCCGTCTCCATCTCCACCAACAGCAATCACTGTTAAATTAGGATTTGCTAGCTTAATTCCAGTAGCAGCTGCAACAGGTCTTCCATGTATACTTTCTAGACCATAAGTATTTATGAAATGAGGTAATTTTCCTGAACATCCAATTCCACTCACCACAACAACATTATCTGGATTTAATCCAAGCTCTGAGATAGTTTGTTTTAAAGGAAGTAGCATACCAAAATTACCACACCCAGGACACCATGTGTTGGTATTACTTGTATCAAGATCTTCAGGAGTTGTCATTTTGATATCAACTCTTTTACTTTTTCATATATCTCTTCAGGATTAAATGGTCTTCCATCATATTTCAACAATACCTTTTCAATATAATGTCCTGTTTTTTCTCTAATTAAGCCACGCATTTGAGCATTAGTATTCTGTTCAACCATCAAAGTTTTTTTAGTCTTAGATAGTATATTTGAAACATCTTCTACAGGAAAGGGCTCTATCCACAATATCTGTAAGAAATTTACACTAATACCTTCTTTTTTCAATAATTTCATAGCTTCAAGAATCATACCTTTATTTGAACCCCACGACACAATTGTTAGATCAGCGTCTTCATCTCCATGTAATTTTGGAGCAATTTCTTCTTTTGTAATGCTATTAATCTTTCTATTTCTCTTTTCTACCTGTTTAATTCTCATCTCAGAAGTTTCTGCTGTAGAACCGTCTTCAAAATGTTCATAACTTGTGCTAACATATCTTCCATTTGGCTGCCCGGGAACAGGTCTCGGACTTATCCCATCCTCTGTTAATTTGTATCTTAAAACTTTTTCTTTTGCATTTTTCATGTCTTCATCAGACATTAATTTACCACGTTGTATCCTCAAACTAGATGTATCAAAAGGCAGAGTTGTTTTTGCTGATGCAGAAATATGCTTGTCTAATAACACAATGCCAGGTGTTTGTACTCTGTCACTTAAATTAAACATTTTAAATGTCTCAAAAAAGGATTCGTCAACATCTCCAGGAGCCACAACTAATCTGGGGAATTCTCCCTGTGAAGCATGCAATACAAATCTTAAATCAGATTGCTCTGTGTATGTGGGCATTCCTGTTGAAGGACCTGTTCTCTGACTTTCTATAATGACGAAAGGAGTCTCACTCAGTCCAGCCATTCCTAGTCCTTCTGACATTAATGAAAAGCCCCCTCCAGAGGTGGCAGCTAATGATCTTGCTCCAGTCATTGCAGCTCCACATAACATATTTATTACAGCTAATTCAGACTCAGGCTGTTTGACAACAATATTGTAATCATGTTCATACTTGGCCATGAAATGCAACACAGATGAAGCCGGAGTCATAGGATAATCAGCAACAAACTTAACACCGGCTTTTACAGCTGCTAGAGAGGCAGCATCATTACCAGTTATTAATATTCTTTTATCTGCTTGTATTTCATTAATTCTTATCTCAAATCGAATATCTTTAAAATTCTCATTAAAGTAATCATAACCTCTTTTTACTGCTTTTTTATTATCTTCCAGGACATTTTCTTTTCCTTTACTGCTAAAATGTTTTTCAATAGTTAGATTTACTTTATCTAAGTCAAGTCCTATTAAAGCAGTAGCAGCACCAACAGCAACCATGTTCTTATATATTTTTTCGCCAATCTCTCTTCCAATCTTTGTTATTGGCACAGGAATCAAGATAAGATCTTTTCTTTCTGATAAATTTACATCATCTAATTTAATTAAAGAATCATAGATTATTGCTCCACTCTCAGTTAGTTCGTGGAAATGCTTTGAGATTGTTTTTTTATCTATAGCTATTAGAACATCAATAGTGCTTAGATGAGAGTGTGCTTCTTCTGAATCAGCCCTGACATAACAAGCATTGTGACCTCCCTTGATAAGTGATGGATAATCAGCAGTATAAAATATATTTAGACCACTCTTCTGCAAAGAACTGGCAAACATAGCACCTATTGTAAATACACCAGCACCAGCAGGGCCTCCAGCTTTTAGAACAATTTTATTATCTCTCATTTGAAAAAATTAGATTATGTCTTCTCCAGTCTCTTCATCTTTTAAATGAATACATTCAACAGGGCATGACTCAGCAGCTTCCAAATTAATCTCAAAGTCTTTTTCCTCAATAATAAGTTCCTGTTTTTCTCCAACATGCTTTGCATTTATGATATCAGATTTACTGTCGTCATTCATCTCCCAGAATTCAGGAGCAATTACAGCACATGCTCCACAACCTATACAGACTGGCCTGTCATGTATTAATTTGTATTTTTTACCCATCTAAACCACATAATTCGGACATTTTAAAGATATATAAATTTTATCCTATATAAAATTATTATAATCCCACATAGAAGTAATTAAGGGAATAAATTAGACGAGGTCTTCTCCAGTCTCTAAGTTCTTAATCTTAATTACTTCAACAGGGCATGATTTGGCTGCTTCTACAACCTCTTGGCTTCCTTCGACTTCAGCTTCGAATTTTCCCTCTCCCACGTCTTTACCACCTTTTAAATCGGCTTTTCCATCTCCTTGGATTTCAAAGTGTTGAGGATCCATAGCTGCACACGAGCCTGCTCCTATACATTCTGCTTTGTTATATGTGATTTTGTATTTTGGCATTTACATTCCACCTCTATAACATAATTAAAAAAAAAGCGGTATTTATAGTTTTCTGTTTAAATGGATAAAATATATATAAAATATAATTATCTCCTCTAATATGAAGTCTCAATTTACAGAGAAAATCAAAGGAGGAAAATTACTCCGAATAAAAGTTGATTATGCTTCATCTATAAATAAAGTAGAGATAACTGGAGATTTCTTTGCACATCCTGAAGAAGCTATTAATGATATAGAACAACATCTTTCTACGTTGGATATAAATTTCAAAAAAGACACCGCCATAGAGGATTTAAGAACTCTAATCGAAGTTAAGGGATATAAATTAATAGGTATAAATGCAGAAGCAATTATTAATACTTTAAAGAGGGCAATAAAATGAAATGGCGAGTTATCCCACTAGAAGAGAATTGTGCTTTTATGAACATGGCAATTGATCATGCAATTTCTGAATCAGTCTCAAAAGGAGCTGATCCTACAATAAGATTCTACAGATGGAATCCAAGTGCTGTCTCAATAGGCTATTTTCAAAGCCTTACTGATGAGGTAGATGTTGAAGAATGCAAAAAAATAGATGTGGATGTTGTGAGAAGAAGAACTGGTGGTGGCGCTGTTTACCATTCAAACAAAGGAGAAATAACTTATTCTGTTATTGGACCAGTTGATATGTTTCCTAAGAACATTATAAAGAGCTACGAAGAGATATGTGGTTGGATTACTGATAGTCTGAAATCTATAGGAATAGAATCAGAATTTAAACCAATAAATGACATTGTCACAAAAGGAAAAAAGATTTCTGGCAATGCCCAGACAAGGCGTTCTGGTGTTTTGTTACAGCATGGTACAATTCTTTATGATGTGGATGTTGAGGAGATGTTTTCTCTCTTGAAAGTACCAGATGAAAAGATTAGAGATAAGATGATAAAAGCAGCAAAAGACAGGGTTACAAGTGTTTTAGACTTTAAAGATATAGAAATCGAGGAATTATACCAGACACTTTTGAAAGGATTTACAAAAAGAAAGCAATACAAACTATCAGGACTTACAGACAAAGAATTGAAGAGAGCAGAAGAATTAGTAAGAGAAAAATATTCTACAAAAGAATGGAATTTTATGAAGTGAGTTATAGATAAAATTTATAAAGTATTTCTATCTTGAGACTATTGGTGATGGAATCATGAAAGATTATAAAAAACTGTTAAGTGAGACAAAAGAAAACTTAGGTAAATTCAGTAAACTGACACCTGATGAAATGAAAGGATTTCATGGGTTCATGGAGTCTGTTGAAAAGAAAGGTGCACTTGATCAAAAGCAGAAGGAATTAATCGCTATTGCATGTGCAGTCACAGGTCATTGTGAATGGTGTATCGCATGGCATGTAAAAGGAGCATTAGATGCTGGTGCAACTAAACAGGAAATTTTAGAAAGTACTTGGGTAGGCGTATTAATGGGTGGGGGACCAGCACTTATGTATGCTCAAGGTGTCCTAAAAGCACTAGCAGACTTTAAAAAATAATTTTTTTATTTTATTTTACTTGGATTTTCTAATAACTCAATTAAGTCGAGCATAAACCTAGAAGCTGCTGCTCCGTCTATTATCCTATGGTCATATGTCAATGAAAGGGGAATTATTTTGCTGACTTGGACTTTTCCTTTGACTACAACAGCTTTGTCTTCAATCCTTCCTAGTCCAAGAATTGCAGATTCAGGATAATTAACCACAGGTGTGAAGTATTTGACACCTATAGAACCCAAGTTTGTGATAGAGAATGAACCCCCTCTTAACTCTTCAATCTGGAGTTTTCTGTTTCTTGCTCTCTTGGCAATTTCTCCTATTTCTTTTGCTATACCAAATAGGTCTTTCTTATCTGCTCCCTTTAATACAGGTACTATTAGCCCGTCATCCGTATCAACAGCTACACCAATATTGTAGAATTTCTTGATAATAATCTCTTCACCATCCAAGCTTGCATTAATTACAGGGTTTTTCTTTAGTGCTTCAACAGTTGCTTTAATTATGTAAGGCAAGAAAGTTAATTTAATTTTTTTCTTATCGGCCTTTCTTTTTTCTTTTTTCCTTAAATCCCATAATGTATCAACATTTGCATCATGGAAATTTGTGACCATTACACTTTCTTGATTTGCTTCATGTAGATGTTCAGAGATAGTCTTTCTTACACCTTTTAGAGCTATTTTCTCAACTTTTCCAGGATAGTCAAGTTTAGCTTCAGTTACTTTTGTTTTGCCTTTACCTGCTACTTGTCTCACATCATCTTCGGTAATACGTCCACCACGACCAGAGCCTTTAACAGAATTAATATCCACGTTCATTTTTTTAGCTAATTGCCTTACTCTGAAAGTGGCGTGTACTCTTTCTCCAGCTTTTTTTGATTTTTTTGATTTTATAGTTCTCTTTATCTCTTGTTCTCCCTCTTCAACAAAACCAACTACACTTCCAGTGTATTTTTCTTTAGATTTTTTCTTAGTAGGTTTCTTTTTTGATTTTTTTTCTTTCTTTTCTTGTTTTTTTCCATTCTCATCAATCACACAAAGAACTTCTCCTACATTAATTGTCTCTCCTTTTGTATGCTTTATTTTAGAAATCATTCCTGCTTTTGGACATGGAATTTCAACAACAGCCTTATCTGTTTCTATCTCAACAATTGGTTGATCAGATTTTACTTTATCACCATTCTTTACATTCCACTTAACTATTGTACCTTCAGTAATACCTTCCCCAACATCGGGGAATTTAAATTCGAATGACATTTTTTTTCACCTAATATTTCATGACTTTATTTATACCTTTGATAATCCTTTCTTGACTTGGGATAAACTCTAGTTCCATTTTTGCAAATGGCAGAGCAGTATCAAAACCAGTCACTCTCTGAACTGGTGCTTCAAGTAAGTCAAGTGCTTTTTCATTTATTGTTGCAATAATCTCGGCTCCAAAACCATTTGTTCTTGGTGCTTCATGAACAATTAAAGCACGACCAGTTTTTTCTATAGAATTTAAGAGGGTTTTTTCATCTAATGGGGAAATTGTCCTTAAGTCAATTACTTCAACATCGTATTCTTTTAAATCCTGTACAGCATCCATAACATATTTGACCATAGCACCCCAAGTTATAAGGGTAATATCAGAACCTTCTTTTGCTATTCTTGCCTTGCCTATTGGGACAGTAAAAGACTCTTTGGGTACATCTTCTTTAACTGCTCTGTAAATCCTCATGGGCTCTAAAAATATGACAGGATCAGGGTCTCTGATTGCAGATATCAATAATCCCTTTGTATCATATGGTGTAGAAGGACAGACTACTTTTACACCAGGTACATGAGCAAAAAATGCCTCAGGTACTTCACAATGTAACTCTAAAGCACGGATTCCTCCTCCTGAAGGTGCTCTTATAACTAAAGGACAGGTGTAACGACCACGGCTTCTTGAACGGACACGAGCAGCATGGCTAAATATCTGGTCAAAAGCAGGTGCTAAGAATCCAGAGAATTGTATCTCTGCTACTGGTTTAAGACCATACATTGCCATTCCTACAGCATTTCCAATAATGCCTTCTTCTGTAAGAGGTGTATCAATTACTCTATTTTTTCCATATTTTTTCTGTAATCCAACTGTTGCTCTGAAGACACCGCCATTTTTTCCAACGTCCTCTCCAAATACAACAACATCTTTATCACGCTTCATCTCTAAATCTAGTGCATCATTAATAGCATCAATAATATTCATCTTAACCATCTTATTTCACCTCCTCATACTGCTCTTTTAGTCTTGGTGTCATTTCTTTGAACATATAACTAAATATGTCCTTTTTCTTAGCTGGAGGATAACTCTCATATTTTTCTACTTCTTTTTCAACTAAATCCTTAGCATTTCTTGCTACTTTTTTCTTATATGCTTCTGTCAACATTTTCTGAGATATCATATATTTCTCTAATCTCAATATAGGGTCTTTCTTTTGCCATTCCTCAACTTCTTTCTGAGATCTATACCTCTTAGAATCATCTGAAGTGCTGTGCTCACCCAACCTATATGTGACAGACTCAATTAATGTTGGACCATTGCCTTTACGAGCATTATCAACTGCTTCTTTTGCAGCTTTATAAACAGCAAAAATATCGTTACCATCTACCTGAATACCTGGAACACCATATGCAATACCTCTCTGAGCTATTGTTTCGCCATGTGTTTGATTTTTTCTTGGTGTGGATATAGCATATTGATTATTTTCACAAACAAAAACTACAGGAGCTTGGAAAACACCAGCAAAATTCAATCCAGTATGAAACTCTGATTTTGATGTAGCACCATCTCCAAAGAAAGTCATCACAACATCTTTTTTCCCTTTTATTTTAGCTCCCCACGCAGCTCCTGATGCGTGTGCTATCTGAGTTCCGACGGGAATTGTCATTGGAGTATTATTTACTTCTTTTGGAGCTTTTAGACCACGTTCATCTCCACCCCAATACAAATATAATTGGTGAATAGGATATTTCCTTGCAATTAGTGCTCCGCTGCTTCTATACATTGGAAACAACCAGTCTTTATTCTTTAGTGGCCAGACTGAGCCTACTTGAGAAGCTTCTTGACCTTTAACTTGTAAATATGAACCAATACGTCCTTGTCTTTGCATTGAAAAAGCTTTATCGTCAAATGTTCTGACAAGAATCATCATCTCATAGATTTTTTTAATCTCTTCTTTTGAAATCTTGGCCATAAGTTCTTCATCAACTTTCCCGTTTTCATCCATAACTTGTAAATATTCAACCTCAAATTTCTTAATCACTTTCTTAACCATATTATACACCCCTTTTTCCTTTTAAGAATAACTCTCCAGCTTTATATGAGCTTCTGATAAATGGGCCGGATGCGCAATATAAAAATCCCATATTTTCTGCTAGCTCTTGATAGTATTTAAACTTTTCTGGTTTAATAAATTCTTTAACGTCTAATTTTTTGTTTTTTGGTTTTAAATATTGACCAAAGGTTATGATATCAACATCAATCTTTCTCAGATCTTTCATTGTCTTAATGATTTCTTCTTCTTTTTCACCAAGACCAAGCATTAAAGAAGATTTCGAGTAAATTCCTTCTGATAATTTCTTGATGTTTTCTAAAACAGCCAAAGATTGTTTATAATTTGCTCTAATATCTCTCACTTTTCTCTGCAGACTTTCTACAGTTTCCACATTATGTCCTATAACATCTGGTTTTGCATCTATAATTTTTTGAAGTAATTTAGGATTCCCTTGAAAATCAGGTATTAGAACTTCAACCATTATTCCTTGAACTTCTTTTTTAACTTCTTTTATGCATTTAGCAAAATGTTCTGCTCCTTGATCTGGTAAATCATCTCTATCTACAGAAGTGATAACTATATAATCGAAAATGTCCATTTCTTTAATGGCCTTGGCTAGTTTCTTTGGTTCAAAAGGATTAAGTTTATCAGGTCTTCCAGTTTTGACAGCACAAAATCTGCATCCTCTAGTACAAGTATCTCCCATAATCATGAAAGTAGCAGTACCACAAGACCAACATTCAGACATATTAGGGCAGTGTGCTTCTTGACATACAGTATTCAGACCATATTTACTAACTGTATGTTTTATAGAACTAAATTTTTCTGTTGGTGGTCGTATTTTCAACCACTTTGGCTTGAACTTAATTTCCTGCATTCTACTTTAATGCCTTAACTCCATAACTTACTGTAGCACCATGTTTAACTGAAGCAGCTAATTGTATTACATGAGCGATTTCCTTGTCTTTAGCTCCTGCTAACTTTGCTCTTTTTCCATGCGTATCAATACAATAAGAACATTGGATAGCACAACTTGCAGCTAAAAGCATTAATTCAGTTGTTTTTTTATCAAAAGGACTGTTCTTTGTAAGAAGTTTCTGATATTCTTTGTACGCATCTACAAGTTCTTTAGTTTCTTTCATAAAAGTTTTAGAACCTTTTTTGTATTCCTCGTCATATAAATTTCCCATCTAGCATCACCTAATAGAACTTAACAATTATAGTTATTTAAAGTTTTTTATTTCTTTTTTTTAGTTGAAGACTTTTTTTTTGTAGTTTTCTTTTTCTTGGTTGTCTTCTTTGTAGATTTTTTGATGGGCTTTCTCTTAGATGGTTTCTCTTTCTTTTTATCTTCTTTGTCAAGTTCAGGCTGTTCCATGTTTATCTTCTGCATGAATGAAACATGTTCCTCTTGTTTACTCTGCCTTCTTGAGCTTCTTTTTTTTGAATGAGATGAGCTGGGCTTATTTGTAGGATTGGAACTTGAGGAAGAGGGACTTGGAGATCTTTGACTCGGTTTCCCTGTATACTTGTTGTGTTTAATAAGTACTTTATCAAGTTCTTTATCTAAGTCAATAAACTCATCTGCTTCTCTTAATAGTCTTGAAGAACAAGTCTTCCTAAATGCAATAACTTCTGCTCTGCATCCAAGTGCTTTTACGTGCTCTAATAAATCTTTAAAATCACCGTCTCCAGAGACAAGAACAATAACATCTAATTTTGCGGCCATCCTCATGATGTCCATTGCTATCCCCACATCCCAGTCTCCTTTTTTTGCTCCTCCATAAAATGTCTGGAGGTCTTTTGCCCTAACATCATATCCAATCTTTTCCAGAGCTTCAAAAAAATTACTTTCTTCTTTTATGTCTGCCTTAATCACATAAGCAATAGCTCTGATTAATTGCCTATTTGATGAGGCTATATTTAATATGTGGGCAAAGTTAACTTTTGAATTATAAAATTGCTTTGCGCTATAATATAGATTCTGTACGTCTACAAATATGCCCACTCTTTGGTTTTTATGTTTTGGCATTTATTTCACCTTCTTCAAATTATTATACTTTGTCAATTTGTCCTACATTATAAATATTACTAAATATATATAAATAAATAACCTTTAAATACAGCTTTATTTTTCAATTAATCATGGCATTAATCCATATATTACTCACTTTATTTGTGTTTTTAATATCATCACTACCTTTATATTTTGCAGTAAAATCCTTAAAAGGAAAGACCACTCTCCTGAAAACTGTCTTAGTTACTTTTGTGACAGGCATCGTGGTATCAGCTATCAGAACACAATTTGAGATTTTTGGTGGAATTATCGCTTTCTTTGTTTTGATATGGATTTATCATGAAGTTTTCCGTTTGAAATGGATAAAGGCATTTCTTGCATGGATTCTTCAGTTTGTGTTTATAATTCTCTTCTATCTAATTATAGGATTAATTCTTGCAGCCCTGCTTGGAGTCTCTCTTTTAGCCTTGTTACTATAAAAAACTTTATATAATTCTCTCTATAACAATACACTATGATAAAGAAGGAAGCGGTGTTATTCCTCTGTGCACATAATGATGACCAGATAGTTGGAGCAGGAGGAACTATAGCTAAATATGCCAAAGAAGGTAAAAAAATAGTAACAGTAGTTTTTTCTTTTGGAGAGAAGTCACTTCCTCACATGAAAGAGAAACATAGTAGAAAAACTAGAGTAATAGAATCAAAGAGGGCTGGCCGTATATTAGGGGAGGAAGAGATGTATTATCTCGGATTGACTGAAGGAAAGTTTAAGGAGGAAATAAAAGAAAAGAGAATTGACGAGAAGATTACAGCAATAATAAAACGTATTAAACCAACCAAGATTTTCATTCATGCAAGAGACGATCCTCATCCAGACCATCATGCCATAAATGAATTTGCTCTTGATCTTATTGAGAAAATAAATTACAAAGGAGATGTTTATTCTTTTCACGTCTGGAACCTTTTCTTGAATATTAGAAAAAGACATCTTCCTAAGTTGATAGTTGACATTACAGATACGTTTGATGCAAAGGTGGAAGCATTTAACAAACATAAAAGTCAATGGCCTGCAAAATTCTCTCTAATGTGGAATGTATATGTTCAGGCAATTCTTAATGGTTTTAATAATAATGTGAAATATGCAGAGGTCTTTTACAAGGTAAAATGAAAAAAGTACTAATAGCAACAGATGGGTTTTTACCAAGATGGGATGGCATATCCAGTTTTCTAAATGAGTTAATCCCACGACTCGAGGAAGAATATAAACTTACTGTAATAGCTCCTGATATGGGAGAATACAAATCAAAATTCAAGGCAAAGATAATAAGATTTCCAACTGTAAAACTAAGATTAGGAGATAATTATAATGCAAGCCTTGTAAACATATTTAAGATGGCCAAGCATATTAAAAAATCAGATCTTGTTTGGGTTCAATGCTTGGGTCCAATAGGAATATGGGGGGTTATTCTTGGAAAATTGTATAAAAAACCAGTTATGATGTATAATCACCTGTTGGAATGGGAAGTATATGCTAAAAGTCAGAGGTGGAATTTCTTTAAGGTCCCTATAAATGTGATTACAAAAGCAATGAGCAGGCTACTTTACAATAGGTGTGATTTGATTATTGTTCCTTCTCTTGAACAGCTAGAGCTTCTGAGTATCATGGGGATAAAAAGCAACAAAAAAGTAATTCATCTTGGGGTTGATACTAAACAGTATTCTCCGGAAAACAAAGCAGTTGCAAAACATAATATTGGTATAGATCCTGTTAAGTTTGTAGTCGGATATGGAGGTCGCTTGAGTTATGAGAAAGATCTTAAGACATTATATCGTGCATTCATTAGGTTACAGAAAAAGTACAAAGAGATCTTACTACTAATTGCTGGAGGAGGCCATCCTGAGTTAGAGCGTTTGTTTAGTGACAAAGAAAATATAATTTTGACAGGAACAAAAGATAATCTTGCACCGTATTACCAGGCAATGGATGTTTATGTGTTACCAAGTTTAGTAGAGACAACATCTTTGACAACATTAGAGGCTATGTCCTGTGGTACAGCTATTGTTGCAACACCAGTTGGATTTATTAAAGAATATGTTAATGATGGTGAGAATGGTTTCTTGTTTCCCAAAAAAAATTCTTATGTTTTGTTTAAAAAAATTGAATATCTAAAAAAACACGAAAACACAAGAAAAAAAGTTGCTAGAAATGGCCGTGAAATGGTTGTTAAAGACTTTAGTTGGGATAACACTGCACAAGGAATTAAAACAACAATTGAGGAATTAATACCTCTCAAGAATTGAAGAAACTTCTCCAAGAAGCTGTGCGACTTTTCTTAAGTCTCTTTCTAATTGTATATTAGAAATATGTTCTGCTTTTTCCTCTTGTAAAACATGTTTAAGTTCATGTGAGAGATGATCTAAATAATGAAGGTACTCATGTAATTCATGTTTAGTAAGTTCTTTTCCACTTCTTAGACGTTTTTCTATGTTTTTTATGTTTTCTTTTATATGGTCTTCTAGTTTATAGGCCCTGTTGCCTACTTCTTTTAAAATCTCTTCATCTGGGAAATGACCATGATCATCTGCATGCTTTAAACCGTGGCCATGTCCACCTTGTCCGGGATAATGTCCTCCTGCCATATTTACTTTATATATTGTAGTATATTTATAGTTTTTGATTTAGCAAAACTCAAAGTTTTGGTTTTATAACTTTGGTTATTACAAAAGAGCTTATTCCACCTAGAATAATGATTAACCAGAAATATCCTACAGATATCTTTCCTAATGCCATTAATACTAAATTTAGTATAAGAACACCCGTGATTATTAATACTCCAAATTTAACTAATTTTTTCATTATTTATTAAGATTGATTAGGATTATTAAATATTTTATGAAATCAGTCAGATGAATGGTAATCTCTGAATAATAATTCTATTAGAGGATTGAATACCTTAATAAAAAAAGGTATTTTGTAGGATCTTTTCTTTATCTCTTCTCTAAAATCCGGGTGACTGTTTTTAACATTTAAGATTTCAAGAACTGAGTCAATAGTCTCATTTGGCTTATCAGTTAATTTCTTATAACTTGTGATAAGATAATTCTCCTTAGGAAGGAGCTTTCTGTTTTTTATGCCTTGTCTAACTTCATTGGCCGCTCTAAACGTCAAGACTGGAATACTTAATCTTGTCTTTGAAGAATATTTAATGACTCCTTTTACTAAGGGATCCTCAAATGTATTTCTATAATAATCATTTATCAAGTAAAGATAAGGTACTGGTTCATCTCTAACATAATCTGTTCTTAATGCCTTAAAAAGAGAAGCTATTGCTCTTGGTGGGAACCTCCGAATAAAAATATGCTTTGCCTCAGGTAGAATCTGATGTATATAATCAACATTAGGATAATCAAATGGATTTTTTAATACAATTGGGTTGTCATTGTTCGAGACAAGTCTTATTTTCTTAATGACTTCTATGAATTTGTCTTTATTGTCTTCATTTACTCTGTGTCTCTTCTCATAGGAAAGTCCATACCTTACTCTGGATATGAGGTTTTTGCCAGGATTTTCTTCTGGAGCTATTAGATGGCAATACTCATCTACAGTTGATGAATCTACTTTTATCTTATCATATTCTCTTGTTTGTGCACCCATAAAATTTAGAACTTCATCAAGTGATTTTCTTGCAATTGATTCTCTTCCTTCTTCGTGGTTGTATAACAATTGATCATAACATACTATGTGATATAATTCTAAGGCATTTAAATCTGAGTCTCTTAATAATTTTAGAATTAAAGTAGTACCAGATCTGAACAGTCCGTCTATGAAAGCCACTTCTCCAATTTCTGTTGAATCAAGCTTACTTAAAAGTCCTTTTTGTTTATCATATGGAAGAGTGATCTCTTTCAGAATTCTATTAATGTCTTCTTCAGAATTGTTTTGGTTTGATTTTTTTAGTAAACCCTCTAGCTTTTCTTCCATCAACCATTGCAATATAACTTTTTTTTAAAAATTTATGTTAAAAAAATTAATACCTTCTTCTCGTTCTTCTTCTGTCTCTGCTCTTATTCACTACAACACTTACATCTCTGTAATGCGGTGTCTCTTTCTTTTCTATTTTTACATCATTATCTTTGTATACTCTGTCCATGTTTTCGTGATCTCTTTGTGAAAGAAGATTAACAGCCATCCCTTTTTCACCTACTCTTGCTGTTCTTCCAATTCTATGGATATACTGCTTGCTGTTTCTTGGGATATCATAATTGTATACATGTGAAACATTTTCTATATGTAATCCACGTGCAGCAACATCTGTACAGACTAAGACTTGGGCTTTTCCAGAGTTAAAATCTTTCATTGATCTTGTTCTTTTTGCTTGTGAAAAACCTCCATGTATTGCTATTGCTTCAAACCCCTGTTTTTTTAGATTTTTTGCTACAAAATTAACAGTTCTTTGTGTATTACAAAAGACCATAACTAAGCCAGGTCTTTCTTTATTTAGTAAGTGGGTTAATAAAGATAGTTTCTCATTTCCTTTTACATTATAGTAAACCTGTTTCAAGTTCCTTGGATCAACATATTCTTCTACAGAAATCTTTTCTGGGTTCTTCATATGGTTTTTGGCAAGATTGTATAATCCTGTTGAGATTGTTGCAGAGTATAGTAATGTCTGCTTTTTCCTTGGGCAATGATCAAGTATCTTACTTACATCATCAATAAAACCCATATCAAGCATTCTATCTGCCTCATCAAGAACAGCTGTTTTGACCTTGTCTAATTTCATGGTTCGTCTTCCAAGATGGTCAAGTACTCTTCCTGGAGTTCCAACAACAACATCTGCATGCTTTAATGCTTTTATCTGAGGATTTATTCCTACTCCTCCATATATTGCTGTTACAGTTAGATTCTTGTGTACTGAGAAATCATTTATCTCATCTCTTACTTGCTTTGCAAGCTCTCTTGTTGGTGTCAATACAATTGCTTGTATTCCTTGTCCTTTAACTGCTTCTTGTATTATTGGGACTGCAAAAGCAAAGGTTTTTCCACTTCCTGTCTTAGAACCCGCAATAATGTCTCTACCTTGTAAAATAATTGGGATAGAATTCTTCTGAATTTCTGTAGGCTCAGTAAAACCTTTTTCTTTTACAACTTTCAATATATTTTCGTTTATTCCTAATTCTTTAAATTTCATTTCATTGTTCCTCCTAGAAACTATTTTGAAAAAATAATAGCAAAGAAAAAGTCACGTTTAATCTTTAAAAATTAACTGCTTCCTCTTTTGATCAATCGCTTCAAATTTGTCTCTTTCACTATGCTTGGAAAAAGTCATGTTATATAAAAGTATGTATTAGACGAGAACAAGAGGAGAAAATATACAGATTAGATTTAAAAATAACTTGTCTTTACCATGGAAAATGAGTCAATTAACCCAGATATTAAGAGAATCTATTAATCCTAGTGAAATAATTGGACCCCGGTTAATAGAAGGACCAGAAGGAGTTGTTGATTGGGAGTATGGAACACGTCCATATAGAGCTCTTAAAAAAGATGACTTGTTTTGTGGATTACACCTAATAGTTGGTGATGTTGTATTTGTTGATCATAAACGGAGGAGAAGATTAAGAAACACTATATTAGAAGAAAATGCAATTTATCTTGATTGGTTTGAGGTTGGGAGATTACACAATCTAGTTTATACAGCAACAACCATTGTAGCTTTGTCTCATGTTGATTTTGAAAATCAGACTGTTTTTGATGTTGGTTCTGGTTCAGGTATTTTGTCTATGTACTCTTTGAAACAGGGTGCTGATTCTGTTTTTGGTCTAGATAAAAATAATTATTATGGACATAACTTTATGCAAAATATTAAGCACAATGGTTTTTCAGATAGAGATATTGTCTGGACCACCTGGAGTATTAATTCTCTTGTTGATACACTCAAAGAAAAAAGAGCTGGTTATGGTGTTTCAGATAAGTTAGATGAAGTCAATATTGTCTTTTCAAACATGGGTCCACTTTATCCGGGTTATCTTGGATCTATAGAGGTTCTTGATTATACACCACAAACACACACTTTTGTTGGTGGTGGTTTTAATAATCTAGAGAGAATGAAGCCAGACACTGCAATAGCAGAGCTTGAGAAAAGAGGTTTTTCTGGTTATAAGGAATACTCTTCTAAAACAAAAGATGGAGTTAAGGTGATTGCATTCACTATGAAAAAGACTAAATGATACCTATTTCTTTTTTGATTTTTTCTCCTGTTTCTGTTTTTTTTTACCTTTTTTCTTTAAGAAGAAATATGTTGTTCCACCAAGTAATATAACTATTCCTATTTTTACAATTGGAATCGTGAATATTGAAGGGCTATATACTTGATCCCAATCTTCCTCTGTTAAAGTGTTCCATTCTTCTTCATCTAATGGTTCTATGTTCCCAGGAACCCCATTATAGAATTTTATCTGTTCACCTGCTTCAACAATAGTTTCATTGTTTATATCTACAACACCCTCATAGACCATTATTCTATCTGTTTTTGTTTCATTATCGTGTCCAAGTATGAATTCTGTTCCTCTTATTCCTAACACCACAGTAGGTGTTTTTATGTAGAAATCTGATTTCTGTCCTCTAAGTCTTCTAATGACTGTTTTTACAACACCTTTTATTAGTACAGAGACAGGATATTTTCCTGAATATCTATCATTAGGATCTGGGACAGAATATAATGTATTAGGCAGCAAATCCACAATATATGAATTTACATCAGATTCCCATAATCTTAGTTGTGCTCTTCCATTAGGACCAATTCTCAGTATATCTCCTGGGTAAAGTGGAGTACTTATACCAACAGGATACCATTTTTTCTTATTCTCTCTGAAAATTTTAACTTCTTTCTTGTTTTTTATTGCTCTTATCATTCCTGAACGTGTCTTTTTAATTTTCTCCTGTTTTGTAAATAACCATTTTATTTTATCTTTAAGTGTTGTAAAGAGCCCAGGTTTTTCTTTAGGTGTCTCTTCTTCTACTACTACTAAATCATGATATGCTTTAGGGATATCCAATGGTTCAGGATCTTTTACTTCATCTCTCACTTTATTTTCACATAAACAACTGTCCCAACCATACTCTTGTGTGTATCTTGCCCATTTTCCTGTTTCATATCCTTTTTCTATACAGAATTCATGACAGGGATCTTGTTTACATTCTATAATATCGTCTTCAAACACCTTATTACAATCATTCCAACAAGTGGAAACATCTAAACCAGCTTCTCTGCTTGCTTGGCAGGATTCAATACAACTAATATATGTGCCTTTTATACCTTCAACACAGGCTCTGTAATCATTATATTCAGGGCACCATTTTGAGTCGTATATTTTACAGACATTACAGTAACAGAATACATCTAGAGCACATCCTGAGTAGTCATGTTCTTGACAATAATCCCATTTCAAGAGCCCACATTCATCGTTACAATCTGCAACACATACTTCAGCTTTTCCTTCACAGTTGTCTCCTTCAAAACCAACAACTAAGGCAACAAATAATACAAAGAGAAACAAAATAATTAATTTCTTCATAATAACACCCCTACTTTCAGAAAGTTATGATAGTTCTTTATAAAAAAGTTTCTAAGAAAAAATACGCCGTGGGTGGGTCGTAACTTTTCTTTATGAAGAATTAAGACTATTTAGTTTTAGTTAGTTAAGTTAATTATACTTCTGTTCAGCAATCTTTACAAGTATATTTTTTAATTCTTGAGGAACACCGTCTAGTTCCTGTTTTCTTTTGATTTCTTTAGGAGGCATGTCTCTGTAATGCATTTCCCAAACCTGTTTATACTGTTCTTTTAAGGATACTGGTTTTGGTTCTTGATATACTGTTTCTTGCTGCGGTTCTTGTACCCCTTTGTTTTTAGTCTTGTCAAGAATATTTATTAAATCTCCAGACATCACATTTCCTACTTTCTGCTCTATTAAATCTTTTAAAAATTCTGAAGTGTCACCATATTTTGAAAATTGGTCAAGCCGTGATATTAGAATTGCAATAGGTGCTGGTGTAAGAGGTGAGGTGATGTATCCAAATAATTTTCCAACTTGTGAAAAAGATTGATATTGTGGACATTCTGCTATTCTATTTACTGGTTTGTCTGTATATACAGAGACAAAACCATCCCAAAATCCTACTTTTTCAGGATGTCCGACAGCCTGTGTATCAAGATACTGGTCATAATCTACAATCCTTTTCATGACTTCTTGTTTTACTTTGTCTATACCTTCTGATCCATATGTATAAACAATTGCTGCCATTGACACCATGACAGTGTCGCTTGTGACTAAATCTAGGATATTTTCAAGACCAAAATTGTTCATCGTGTTCTGTATATTTGAGAAATCTCCTACAAACCTTCCCACATCAATATTTGATTCTTGAAGTTTTTCCTCAAGTTTACTTTTTGCAGCTTGTCCTGCCTGCTGTGCTACTTGTTTTGCTTTATCTCCTAAATTTTTGAACATTTTTACTGCCCCATCTTGTCATTTAACCATTTATCTACATCATCTGGGTTTGGAAGCTCGTATTCATTGTTTTGGAGCTTGTTTTGGAAGTCCTGTAGAATTGGGTTTTGTTGTGAAGGTGAAATAGGTTGTTGGCTGTATTGTGATTGGGTTTCTTGCATAATTGCTTTTGTATTGATTTTCCCGCATTCCTGGCTTACTTCATTGACGTTTTTCATCTTTGTAAATGCAACTGCATGTACCTGTGCCCTATATGCATTAACTGCCCATTCTGGGCTGTTTATGTCTACAGGGTTCTGTACACTTCTGACATGTTCATTCCCTATAGTAAGCATCATCTTACAAAAAATTTCTGGTCCGACTTGGTCGTATAGTTCCTCATAGTATTCTACAACATCATCTTCATATTCAATTAAGAAGTCGTGACGAAAATCCACATTCTCGCTCTTTCCTTCTACAAAGAGATCAAATTTATGTTGATCATATGTCCACGGCACGAACTGTTTACCTTCAGAATTGACTAGGGGATAGTCGTGTCGCTTATTTTCAGAGGATTGGAAAGCGTTGAACATCTGTGCCACATAGTTACCTGCTCTTTGGTTCATCTGGTTCATAAATTCAGCAGGATTTTTAATGAAATCATTAAAATCATCCAGCCAGTCTGAGTTACCATCAATATCATTTACTTTTCCTTCAAGACTCCCTAATTCATTATCTATTTCTCCACAACTCATACTGTCTAGCTGACCAATCTTGTGTAAGTATTTTCTAGAAAGGGTTTCCCAATGCCAATACAATTCAACATCAGGACTACTCCTGTCCAAAATATCAAAACCTACTCCACTAGATATTTCAGAACACTTTTCATTTGCTTCACTCTTTAATTTCCAATAATAATCACTAAGTAGTTTTCTTTGTAATTCACAACCAGATTTAGCTGTACCATCATCCATATTCAATCACCCTTCAAGTTAAATATATGATTTTGTTTTAGTATTGTCGAGAAAAATCTTATATTAAAAGCTTTCTGTTTTTAGAAGAATAAAAAAAGAAAAACGGAAATCATAGGATTTCCGAACATCAACTTTTTTACAAAAGTTAATGAAACGCCGTGGGTGGGACTTTCAAGGTAAAAGCCTTGACTTTTAACCATTTGTGCTAAAAAACCTTTCAGGTTTTTGGCACCAATAATTACAGTGTAATTCTTGGAACTCCGTTCAATCCCATTAAGAAAAGAAAAACGCCGAGGGTGGGATTTGAACCCACAATTCCGTGAGGAACAGGATTAGCAATCCTGCGCAATGTTCTGCACGCAGAAGACCAGCGAATTTTGCAGGAATTTTAGCGTGTACCAGATTATGCGACCGCGGCTTAATACTCTAAGAAATAAATTTTGTTTTTATAGTTTTCTAACTTTTATTTATTCTCTTGACAGCCATATTGTGAGCTTTTAGATAATTCTCTATAAGTAGATTCCAACTAGCAGTGTCTGCTATTCTTTTAGCTCTTAATTTATTCTCTATTCTATCTTGTTTTGAAGATTTAACAAACTCATTAAATATTTTTAATAACTGATTTACTATCTCTTCTTCACTTTTTTCTAATCTGTCTAGAACATATATGCCTGGGTTTTTGTTGTGTGGAGGCATTTTTTGGACATATCGACCAAAACCAGCCAAATCAGTAGTAACAGAAGCAATTCCAAGAGCACCAGTTTCCATTGGAGTATAGCCCCATGGCTCATAATAACTTGGAAATACACCAAGATGAGAAGCCATTATAGATTCATAGTAATTTAAGTCAAGTAATTGATCTGCACCAGTTAGATAAATGGGATAGAAAATTACTTTTATTTTGTCTTCTTCTTTATTATTTAGATTATTGATTTTCAGGTTGTTAATAATCTTATCTTGTTCCTCATTTTGTAAATTATGAGTGCAGACAGGAGGATTACCTTCTCTTGAAAATCTAGCTAATTTCTTTTGTATTTGGGTTATCACAGTTTTTCCTAGTAAGAACTCTCTGTCAAGCTCTTTTCTTGCTAGTAATCCATATAGAATTCTATGATTAAGCTCTTCAATCATGTCATGCAAAGAGTCATCAATGTCCTCAAAGAAAGTCTTATTTTCTAAAATTTCAGGTTTGATTTCTTTAACTCCAGTGGGGACCCATACAAAAGCAATAATTGTTTTAGTTGAACCATTGTTCTTTAATTGTTCATTTAATTTTCCAAGTGCCTTAATATACATGTCAATACCTTTGTTCTGGAACTCATACCTTCCAGCTATGAAAAAGATTAATGTATCATCCAGATTAAATAAGTAGTAAGGGAAGAAATAATACATAAGGAAATTCTTTACTTTTCCTTTCAATAATTTATGCTTAACAGAGGCATCATCAAAAGTAGGGAAACTTTCTATATCAAGACCATTAGGTAATAAAATATCTGGTTTTTTCTTAAGGAAATGTGTTGCTTCTAATCCAGTAATTTCAGAAACAGTTGTGAAGACATCTGCATTATGGGCACAGGCTTTTTCAGTAGTATATTTAGAAGGTATACCAAACTTGTATGCTTGTTCTTCAGGATTGATATTTTGTAGTTCTCCATACAGATCAACATGATTTGAAGCAAGTGTTCTTCCAAGCATAGTTGCGTGTGTTGTAAAAACAGAACCAATTTTGACATTTCTTGCTTTAAGATAAAGTAAAGCTCCACCAGACAACCATTCATGACATTGAACCACCATGGATTTGTTATTCAATTCATTTTTTATTTGTTCAAGTAATATGCCCGCACATATAGACCAGAGCATAGGTTCATCATAATCATGATATGCTGAGTTAAGTGAATCTATTTGAAATTTTTCCCAGAATTCTGCTTTGAAATCATTAATCTTGTGTTTAAATCCACCATAATCAATTAAGATTGTGTCAGGTTCACCTTCTATAATCCACTTTCCATAATGACACTTTATTCCCATACTTTGCATATTTTCAAAAATTTTCTTCAAAAAATCTGGAGCTAGACTCTCTTTAAAATTGTCTTCTTTGATGCTTCCCGGGAAATATGGCCCTATAGTATAGTAATTTTTGTAGAATCTCTTCATAGGTAAGACTTTAGAACTTACAACTGTGTATATTCCGCCAACTTTA
Source organism: uncultured Methanosarcinales archaeon (assembly GCA_964537195.1). Taxonomy (GTDB): domain Archaea; phylum Nanobdellota; class Nanobdellia; order Woesearchaeales; family GW2011-AR15; genus CAZHYZ01. The sequence goes on along the minus strand of CAZHYZ010000005.1, from coordinate 4,842 downwards.
TTACATACCTCCCAAGATAATTCGAAAAGGTAATCTGCTTTTGCTTCCATGTTTAATTTCCTATGAATATTTTAGACAATACAAAACCAACTAAGATACCTATTGCAAGACCATACATAAACTCTTTTGCCATATCCCAAGCAAAGTGTTTCCAAAGAAATTCTTTTATTTCTCTCTCATCCCTAGCTATACTTCTCATCATTTCTTTTTCATCATATGTTTCTTGTTCTTCTTTTTCTGTCTCTTTGTTTACTTCTTTTTTCTCTTCTGGTTTCTTTTTTGCTTTAGGATCCGACACAACAAAACTGTCAAGAGGCTCTTCTACTTCAACTTCTTTTTTTGGTTTTTTGTTCTTTGGTTCTGGTTTCTTGAGTTCTTCTATCTCTTTTTCAAGAGCAGTTATAGCATCTTTTCTATCACTCGTTTCTCTCAATTTCCCAGCTAATTTTTTATGTTTTACCACATACTGTACCCAATCTGCAAAATAATTGTGATCTCTACTGGCGTAATGACTGTAACTACCATCACTCATGTTATAGAGTTCTTTCACTAGTCCATTAAGACTCCTTATTCTTGTCTCCCCCAGAATAAAAGCCTTATCCACAGGCACATTTTTTAAGTATTTCATGATAATCACCTCTTTTTACAAGTATCGATTGACTAAGTGTTTTAGTATAACATATTCCATCTCTTTTATATCCTTACTCCTATGTATATCTTTTGACAGATCATCTTCCTTCAGTACATTCTTTATCCAATCTGCAAAATCATTTCTGCTATTATTAACATGATGATCAAATACCCATTGGTTCATGTTTTCAAGAACATTGGTAAGCTCTTTTAGACTTTTTAATGGAACACCAGTAACAAGAATAAAATAATTTTCAGGTTTTGCTTTTATAAGAGTTTTCCTCTTTTTTCTTTTTACCATTTTTCACCTCAATTTATTGCGCTTGGTTTCTCCGAGATTTGTATTTTTTCTGGTTGTAAACCTTTTTTTCTGATTGCTAGATCATTTAAAATATTCATGTAAGACATATATGTCTCATAAGGACTATCATAAGGATTGAAATACTTATGAACATCACCATCCGAGAACCATTTAGTACACATATAATAGAAATGGTCGCTTGTTTGTAGTTTATTCCAGTCTTCAATTAACTTTGGATCATTTGTTTCCTTGATTTCCTTTTCCATTGCATATAACTCAGAAATTGCTACGTTCTGCATCTTATTACCTACCCATGCACTCATATCTCTTTCAACATCTGCCCAAGATACTGGATTGTGAATATCTAGTTCAGATACAGGTTCCTCAGGTATTAATTCAGAAGGTGTCTTAAAAGAAACTCCTTTTTTTAACAGGGAATTTGGTAGTTCTGTTAAAAAATTAAAAATACCCGTGTCTTCCCATTGATGTTCTCCAAAAGTTTCATAATCCATAAATAAGTTAATAGTGGTTCCTTCTGTTTTATCTAGCCATTCTGTAAACTTCTCAACATTTAATGGCCATTCCTTCCACCCTTTGTTACTAAATCTGAAGGCAATATCATCACTAAATTTGTAATTTTTAAGTAAGAGTTTTAGATTATCTGTGGTTTTTGCTTTGTATACAAAATTTGGACTTCTCCAATCAAGAATATGGTCTGCACCTTCCGCGAGAATAGCTTTATAACCCATCTTCTCAACATGATGAGCCAATTCATTATTGTAAATCAACTCTGTATTCCTAAAAACTTTTGGTTCTTGGTTAAAATGTTTTTTAATTAGTTCTCTGTGCTTCATTACTTGTTTTTTAAATTCTTCTTTTGAGTAGAAGAAAGATAAACTATGGTAGTAAGTTTCTGACAAGAACTCAACACAACCTGTCTTGCTTAGTTCTTTAAAACTTTCTAGAACCTCTGGCTCATATTTTTCAAATTGTTCTAATGCTGTTCCGGTTATAGAATAACTTACTTTAAAATTTCCCTTGTGCTTTTTGATTAATCTTAAAATCAAGTTATTTGTAGGAAGATAGCACTTCTTGGCAACTTTATTCATTATTTTTCTGTTTAATGAGTCATCAAAGTAATCATGATCTCCAATATCAAAGATTCTATACTGCTTTAGTCTATATGGTTGATGAACTTGGAAATAAAAACAAATGTTCTTCATCTTACACCTACCGAGTTATACACTTCAATACATTTTTGTGCTGCATCTTCCCATCTCATGTTGCTTATGTCTCTTTGTCCATTTTGCACTAAAGAACTTTGTAAGGCGTCATAACTTAATACACTTACTATCTTATTAGTCATTTCATCTACATCCCAGAAATCAACCTTTAGAGCGTTAGGCAACACTTCTGAAACACCAGATTGTTTTGATATTAACACAGGTGTGTTGTTTTTCAATGCTTCTAAGGGAGTTATTCCAAAAGGTTCGGATATTGAGGGCATGACATAGAGATCTGCCATTTGGTAAGCTCTATCTACATCATCTCCCCTTAAATGACCGGTGAACAATACATTCTTTGCAATTCCAAGGTGTGCAGCCATATCAACCATCCTTCCATACATATCACCAGAACCTGCAACTATGAATTTTACGTTGGGCATAATTTCAAGAACTCTTTTTGCAGCTTCGATGAAATAGTCTGGTCCTTTTTGTATGGTTAATCTGCCTAAGAAAAGGACAACCTTATCACCGGTTCTTAGTGGGGATTGTTTTGTCTTTATATCTTTGTCATCTATAGCATTATGGACTACTCTAACCTTCTCCGGGCTAATTCCATAATGTTTCACTATCATATTTTTTGTGTAGTTGCTGACTGCAATAATCTTGTCAGCAGCTTCCATGCCAGCTCTCTCAATATCATAAACTCCTTGATTAGGACTTCCACCAGTTCTGTCAAAATCAGTTGCATGTACATGTACAATAAGAGGTTTTCCACTTACTTGTTTTGCTCTCATCCCTGCTTTGAATGTCAACCAATCATGACAATGAATGATGTTAAAATCTTCAAATCTTGCAATTATAGATGCTTTGTCAGCATATCTTTCTATTTCTTGGAATAAGTTCTTTCCATAAATCTCTCCACTGAAATCTTTACCAAAATACAATTTATTCAATTTCTTTTCATACTCGCTTTCAGTAATATAGGGCATCAATCCAGAGTCAACATATTTTAGCTTTAATTTCTTATTACTAATGTATAAACCCTCTGTTGTTAAAATTGAAACATGATCATGGCTGTGTGAACCTCTTGGAAGTACAAGAGTTATGTTCACCCCCTTTTTGTTTAGGCCTTTAGTAAGGCCGTAACACGCGGTTCCTAGACCTCCTCGATTAAAAGGTGGGAACTCCCATCCAAACATGAGAACTCTCAAAAAATCCACCCCTTATAATCTGGTTCAAATTCCGTACTTAATACTATCAAAATTTCACCTCTTTTACCCAACATTAAACTAGAGGGGGTATCTCCTATATATATTTTTCTAATCTCTATAGATTATTCAATTTCTGTTTCTCGTCGAGAACGTTATTAGTTAAATAGTTATTAAAGTTATTTAATTAAAAAACTAAAACATTTATAGAAAAATTTAAATAGTACAAAATTTATGTTTTGTTTTATGGAACTTGAAACAATATTTCTTGATTCAAAATGGCTTATCTTAACAGAACTTTCACATAGAAAATTGTCACCAACTGAGCTAGCTAAAAAGACAGGAACTACAATAGCTAACATAAGCACACAATTGAGATTATTGGAAGCTTTGGATTTTGTCAAATCAGAACGACTTAGTAATGTTGGAAAAGGGCAACCTAGAAAACTTTTCTCATTGAAAAAAGAATTTGCTTATGTTGTTCTTTGTACCAATACAGTTGCAGGAAAAAAGTTATTTAAGATAAATGATGAAGAAAAATATTTTTTCTCTGTCTGGATGATGTCTGATCAAGTTCCTCCTTTTGTTATGATGAAATTCTATTTGGATAATATGAAAAAACTAGAAGATGCTGTTTCAATAGGGTTTCTTGGAAAGAACGGAAAAGAGATTGAGCTTGTCATTGTACATCCCAATCCAGAGTCATTATATTATATCAATCAGATAAATTTAGAACATGATAATAAACAATACAATTTCAAGGTTCATGTCCATAAGAAAGAAGACTTCTTGTCAGGGATTGATAAGAAAGAGGATTATTTCATTTCGCTTGTTAAGAAGGCGTTTATATTATTAGATAAGGAAAGCATATTGTCAAAAACTAAGAAAGGTGCAAAATGAACAGGTTAAGAAATATAATCCATTCAATGAATTATGAAGAGTTGAAGAATGTTCAAAAAGATCTTATAGAGGGGAATATGGGCAAATTAATCTATAGTAGGATTAATGAGTTTGAAAAAAAACACAAACATGGCGAAAAGGTATGTCCAACTTGTGGAAGCTCTGTTGATGAAAATTCTCCTTACACATTAATATTTGGTCCGCCAGATTTTAAGAAGAAGGCAACATTCTGTGCTCTTGATTGTTTGGATTTCTTTCTCCAAAAAGTAAAGACTCAGAATAAGATTCATTAGTAAACTATATAAAACAAATTTGTTTTCACAGAGCACAGATTATACACTTTGGGCCTGTAGCTTAGTCTGGTGGAGCGATGGTCTTATATGACTACGTTTCGTACAAAGAAACAAAGGCTAGGTGAGCCATTGGTCGTCGGTTCAAATCCGATCAGGCCCATCTTTTCATATTTAGTGTGACTTTATGTCGCACAAGTTTCCATCAAAGCTTTCTTAAAGGTTTGGTGGTAATCCGATCAGGCCCATCTTTTCATATTTAGTGTGACTTTATGTCGCACAAGTTT
>CAZHYZ010000004.1:0-50615 GCA_964537195.1 uncultured Methanosarcinales archaeon | reverse complement strand
AAGACTGTGAATATAAGAAGATATAGGATTAATATGATAAGACTTTTCTTCATTTTTTTTGGTAGAATTACTTTATATTTAATCCTTTCTGTATATTGTAAAGACATTACCTATTTTACTTATTAATTTAGAATTAGTCCTTTCTACAATGAATTTGATCATTTTATCCTTGTCTTCTACAGGACAGTTATTTAGGATTTTTATTTTTATCAAGTCTCTTTTTTTAAGGAGTTTTTCTATCTCCTTGAAAACAGACTCAGTCATACCGTTTTTTCCTATTCTTAAGACAGGGCTAAGTGTTTTTGCTTTTTTCTTTAGTTCTTTCATTTTTTTAACTGAGAGCCAGGAGGTATCTTCCTTATTAATTCATCTAAGTCATCTGCATCTAGTAATTTTCTAACTTTTTTTGCTACAGCACTTGTCTTTTCTCTTCCCGGGATTATTTCGATAAATTTTTTACAATGTTTTTCTACTGCTGATTTAGGTCCTGTCATTATTTTTTCATCATCCATCTTTCCAATGAATAACTCAAGCACTGGATGAAGAATTGTTTTTTTACCGTATATCATGAAAGAGCCTTTTCCTATGTGTTCTCCTGAAGGGGCTTCTTTTGTTACTTGGTCTGGATTTACATAGAATATGTCAGCTGTTGTTCTGCCTGCTTTCCACGCCTTAGAATAATCTGCTGTGAATATTGCTGTTTCTTTTATTGATTGTTCACTTGGTTTATTACCTTCTGTCTTTAATATCATAAAAGGACTTCCTGGAAGTTCTGTGTGAAATACTAAGTCATGTTTATCAGTATGCTTTTTAACAACAATCTCATTTGAGGTGGCATCTCTTCCACCTACAACGAGCATATCATCTGATGTAAGAAACCATCTGAATTTTTCAAACCATTCTTTTTTTCTAGGTTTCTTTCTCTTTACTTCCCTATCTTTTATTCTCTTTATTTCTTTTTCTAAATTCTCCAAACGTTTTTTTGTATTTTCTCTAGCTTCTTCAGCTCTTTGGGCTTTTTGTCTTGCTTTTTTAGCTTTTTCAAAATAGTCTGAGGCGTTTTCTTCTAAGGATTTTTCTAGGTTGAGTTTTATTCTCATATCTCTAATGAAAGAAATAACTCTTAATAAATTTACTTAAGATTACATCCCAGCTCCTTTCAGAGCTTCATTGCATTGAGGACAGACTTTCTTATCATCTATCTCTGGGATTATAGACATTAACAATTTTTTTACTTTTTCCATGTTCTGCTTCATTACTTTTAGAACTTCAGCATGACTAACAGAATGCTCTTTCCAAACATCATAATCTGTAACCATAGCAATATTTGCATAACAGATTTCTGCTTCTCTTGCTAAAACAACCTCTGGGACTAAAGTCATATTGATAATATCTGCATTCCATGACCTGAACAATTTAGATTCTGCTTTTGTACTAAAACGAGGACCTTCAATAACTACACAAGTGCCTTTTTCATGATAACTGAACTTAAGTTCTTTAGCTTTATTAGTTAGTTTTTTTCTTAAACCATTACAAAACGGTTCTGCGGCAGATAAATGTACTTTTCCACTGAATGTCTGCTCTCTTTTTGTAGTTCTGTCTATAAACTGATCTGAGAAGACAAAATCTCCTGGTTTTATTTTTTCCTTTAAAGAACCAACTGCAGACACAGTAATAATCTTTGTAACTCCCAATTCTTTTAAAGCCCATATGTTTGCCCTGTAAGGAACTGTAGAAGGATTATATTGATGATCATGACCATGTCTTGGAATTATGTAAACTTCTTTTCCTCCAAGAATGCCTTTAGTTATCTTATCAGATGGTTTTCCATACTTAGTTTTATGTTTTATCCTTTTAACATTCTTTAGAACATTAGGATCATAAACCCCGGATCCCCCAAGGATGCCTATTGCCACTGTGAATCACCCTACCTATATTTTCTATGTTTCTATTTAAATACATTTAGGTTTTTGAGAATATATTTAGAAGGGAAATATTAACACAAGATATTGGACTATATATTTTTTCCTATTCTAAAATGGAAACATTTATTATTAAGTTTTTGCAGAGTAAGATGTATAGTGGGATGGGTTCGTAGTTACAAAAGAAGAAATAGTTCTATAAATTTAATGGAATCCAATTTTCACAGTAATGGCTGGTCTTTTAATGAGATTTAAATATGTGGGTGTAGATGAATCAAACCATGGAAGATATCCAGAGATATTTGTTGCTTGTCCTTCTAACGATCTATTAGATATTGAAGAAACAAGTGATAAGATTGGGAAAAGTAGAAAGAGAAAATCAATTCAAGACATAGTAAATGGAAAATTATTTTACCACATTGTTGTTCCTGAATTATATGTGGATATCCTGGGAGGAACAAAGGAATTAAAAGTTGTAGTTTTTACTGAGTTCATTTCTAGTTTTAGTGGATTAGAACACCTATTAATAGATGGCAAGCATGGAGAAGAGATATTTGAATCAGTTGAAGCTTTGCTTTATCCAGATTCCATACCAGATATTACAACTAAAAAAGATGGTGATCAATATATTCCTCTTGTTAATAGAGCGGATAAAATTGCATATGCTTTGTTTAAATATTATTGTAGACAAGGCCATAGTTGGAAAAAATCAGGATTCAGAAAAGTTCTTATAACTCCAAAAATAGAAAATTATGCAGAAAGAATGGAAAAATTAGGTATTAACTTTTCTTAGCCTTCTCACTAACAATAGCTGAATTACCGCTTGGATCTTCTATTTGTATTGTTAAAGAATCCCTGCCCCACAAAACTCTATGTAATTTTTTAAGCTGGTTCTTTGCTTTTTTTCTTACACTCTTGTCCTCATCATCTTTCTTAGATTCAATTACCTTCTTTATTCTGTTTAAAATACCTTCAACATTTGTAACATAACCACTTGAGACAGGTCCGGGTGTTATCTCAACCATTCTTGGGATTTTTATTGTGGCTTGACTGGATTTAACAACTCTAATTTTAAGGTCTTCTTCTCCCTCAACATTTAAGGTATATTTAACTGGGCCACGTTCTTTACCAGCCTCAACATCAGCCATATGATAATCACATGAAGAGCAATCCATTGAGAAAATATAACAAGTACCAAAATGTGGAATATCGCGCTCCATTTCCTTTAATGTCAATGTTTCTTTATGACACATTGGACATGGTTGTTTTTCTAAGATATCTATGTTTTCAGTCATAGTTCTATTAAAAATAAATAAGCTTTTAAACTTTTTTATTCTCGATTGTAAACAAAAACTATATAAATCAAATGCAAATTCAAAACAACATGGCTACAGAAGTAATTGAAGCGTTAATTGAAGGAGGAAAAGCAACAGCTGCACCGCCTCTAGGGCCGGCATTAGGACCACTTGGTGTTAATATAGGTCAGATTATTGCAGATATAAACAAAAAGACACAAGATTTTAAAGGTATGCAAGTACCTGTTAAAGTTGAAGTAGATCCTGTTTCTAAAGATTATGAAATTTCTGTTGGAACACCACCAGCTTCACAATTAATAATAAAAGAAGCTAAGATTGAAAAAGGTTCCAGCAACCCACACGTTGATTTTGTAGCTGATTTAAAGATTGAGCAGGTAATTAAAGTTTCTATGATGAAAAAAGATGCTCTTTTAGGAAACACAAACAAAGATAGAGTAAAAGAGGTTATGGGAACCTGTCAAAGCATGGGTATAATGGTAGAAGGAAAACCAGTTCCTGAAGCATTAAAAGATGTTGATGCAGGCAAATATGATAAGAAGATTGAATCAGGTAAAACAGAATTATCAGTAGAAGAACTAAAAGAAATTGAAGAAGAGAGAAAGAGACTACAACAGGAAATTGAGGAAAGAAGAGATGAATTCCTTGAGGAAGCAAATAAGATTATGGAAAGTATGAAGGATGCCGAACTTTCTGAAATTAAGGGAGCTATGACTGAAGCAGGTATTCCTGTTGAGATAATTGATGAAGTTATGCCAAGTGAACCAGCAGCTGCAGCTGTTCCAGGAGCTGAAGGAGAAGCACCAGCTGAAGAACCCGGAGAAAAACCTGCTGAAGAAAAACCTGAGTAAAATTACTCATTATAAACAAAAATTCTTTCACTATCATTACGAGCTAGTTGGTTGAATCTCATTAATATAATGTCGTAAACAAACTTTATTTTCATGGGTGAAAAAATTAACTTAAGGACTTCCTCAAACATATCTTTTTTGTATTCAAGAATAACATTTTCACCTGCTTGGGTGTATAAAAAAGACCTTATTATTTTGTCTTTATCTGTAACAGAAACTAAATTTGTCTTCTTAAATCCAATACTTTCTAAATATCTATGAGCCTCTGTATAAATCTTTTTTAGAGGAGCTTCCAAGGTATTTATGGATTTAACTTGAATTTGTCTTGACATAGCAGTAGTAAATAGATAACTACTATATAAAGATTTCTATTATTTTGTTACTCAACAGTGGTGTTATTTATTAGAAAGAAATAAATACGGGATTTACCCAAAATACACCAGGTGGTCATTTTGGCAAAAAAAAGAAAAAGAAAACACAGAAGAAAAAAATCAGATTCAGATTTAAGTCCAAAAAGAGTCGGACTATCAGTTGGTTTATTTTGGGCAGTCACTGTAATATTTTTTGGGTTAATTGCTATGATTGGCTGGGGTATTCCAATACTAAATATCTTATCTTCAGTTTATAGAGGATACGAGCCTTCTATCAAGGGACTTATCATAGGCGGCTTATGGGCCCTAGTAGACGGATTCATAGGCGGATACATCTTTGCATGGATATGGAACTGGACAGGTGATAAGATTTAATGTATGCTTTAATTTTTTTTAGATTGTTATTTCTTGTAGCAGTATTGTCTCTAGAAAAAGCCAATTAGAAACTTTTTTAAATGGCTCCTTTTTCCAGGATGATATGAAATTACCTAAAAATAAAAGAACGTACTGTCCTCATTGTAAAAAGCATACTACTCATAAGATATTTCAGGTTAAAAAGGGTAAACCTAGCTCACTTTCCTATGGTTCTAAAAAAAGAGCTAAAATGAGAGGTCAGGCCCGTGGTTTTGGTAACCAGGGTCGTTATAGTAAGCCAGCTGTTACAAAGTTTAAGATGACTGGTAAAAAATCAACTAAAAAGACAGATATTAAATTTCAATGTCTTGAATGTAAAAAATTTCACTTACAAAGAAAAGGTTTTAGGACAAAAAGACTAGAAATAGTCTAAATATTCATTTTTTCTGCTCTGTCTCTTTTAATTAAAACTTCTGAGATTTCTTTTGGTAGATTTGCTACATCTCCTTTTTCAAAAGGGCCATAGATTTCTTTATTTAGACCGAGGAATTTTGGGACTGGACCAATAAACCTAATCATTATAGTAGTGTCTTCTTCTTTTCCAATATCCATTTCTTCACCAAAAGGAAGCTTAGCATTTACAAGATTAAGCAGAATGTTTTTTCTGTATTTATCTAGTATATTAGTCCCTTCCTCGAATAGCATCTTTTCATCTTCAAGTAAGGCAGAATCATCAACTAGATCAGATTTTGTTCTGCTTTTGTTTATTGCTAATTGGAGTATTTTTCTTTCTCTTCTCTCATAAAAGTCTTTTATTAGTTTTCTTGCACTTGTAATCTGGGTTTTTATACGTTCTATTTCGTTATCATTACCATTTTTTTTTGCTTTTTTATATATTCTGATTTTGGTTGTGAGATACTTAACTATTTGTTTGTATGTATCTGGATGTATCTCTTGAATAGCGTCATTTGTCTTCTCATTTCTGACTAGATTATACAATGCTTCGTATGTTATAGTAGATGTTTCTTCCCCCATATCAAACAATAATTGTGTTTAATATTTAAAAATAGCGGAATAAAGTTTAAATATAGATTAAATTCCTGTTGGAAACATGTATAATGCTATTGTTATTGTAGGTCCGCCTGGTTCTGGGAAAGGAACACAAGCAAAATTATTAGGGGAGCATGAAATATTTTATCATTTCTCTTCCGGAGATATGTTTAGAGGACTTAATCCAGAGACAGATATTGGTTCCAGAGTAAGAAGCTTAATTGATAAAGGTAATTTTGTACCAGATAAAGAGACTTTTGAGTTATTTGAGGAGACTATTGAAAGATATGTGCAAGAGGGAAGTTTTATGCCTGAATCTCAATATTTAGTTTTAGATGGTATTCCAAGAAATATTAACCAAATTCATATTCTTGAACAACATGCACAAATAGAAGATATAATTTATTTAAATACGCCTTATATTACTTGTGTTAGGAGGATTCTTAATAGAGGAAAAAATCAGAATAGGGCTGATGATAAAAGTATATTTAAAATTCTGAAAAGAATGGGAATATATAGAACTAAAACTTATCCAATTGTACCTTTTTACAGAAATGAAGGAAAATTAATAGAAGTAGATGGTTCGGGAGAGATTGACCAGGTACATAATCAGATAAAGAAAATTTTATATTAATACTCATCCAACTTGGTTTCTCGTTCATATTTTACAAGTGTAGTAGAGCCGTCTGCTCCTCCAAGTTGTGTTTTTGTAGAAATGAATTTGTTTTTACTCAAGAAATTAATTTTCCTCTGGAATGTTTTGTAGACACCTTCTCCGCCTTTCTTTTTATATATCTCAAATAAGTCTCCGATTTTTTCTCCAGAATTTTCTTTAATTATATCCAGAATTAATTGTTCTTCATCCTTTAATGTTGATTTTTTTTTAATCTTTAGTTCAGTTACTTTTTCTATTGCTCTTTCCACATCCTTTAATTCTATTTTTCTTGAGGCTCGATTCTCAGCCGCATTACCAGCTTCTTTTAATATATATAAACCAGTCCTAATATCTCCTATCTCTGCAGTTTTTGTTGCAGCCAGATTAAAAGCATCTTGCTGCCAAACTCCTTGAACAAAAGCATACTGTTTTCTCTTTTCTAAAATCCCTTTAATCTCTGTTGCATTATATTTTTTAAACTCTAAGAACTCTAATGTTAGCCTGGATTTTATCCTTTCATCCATGTTTGCAGCCCAATCTTTATAGTTTGTTATTAAGATGATGGTCTTCCTGTAAATTTGCTCTAGAATCATATAGATGAAATCAAGGTCTTCTGCTTTATCTATCTCGTCAAAACAGAAAACAACTGATTTTTTATTTAATTGTGTTTTTATAATATTAAAGAGTTCTTCTGTTTTTTTATTGTGTGTAAACTTATAATCTAGTTGTTCACATATTTCAACTATTACTTTGTAAGTGGTGTTTTTTTGCCATGTGTTTATATATATAGGACTTATTTTATCTGTCTCATGTTCTAATTCTCTGAAAACATGCCTTACTGCAACTGTTTTTCCAATTCCAGGAGGACCATGGATTAAGATGTTTTTTCCGTTTCTTTCTGAAAACAGTGGTTTAATACAATAAGCAATTCTTTTTTGTTCATTCTCCCTATAAGGAATCAATTTAGGTAGATAATCATAATCTAAGACAATAGGATCCACAAATAAGGACTCCTCATCCTTTAGCATTTCATCAAAAATTCCCATATTTCAAATTAGAAAGATTTTGTTTTTATAATTTTTGTTAATATCCTTTTGGGACTGCAATCATTGCATCATCCAAAGAGAAAACTTGTCCAGAACAGAGATGTGTGTTGTATATTCCAACATTTTCTCTTTCTATAAAGAGTGAGATGTCTCCTTTTTTAATAATGTAGCAACCACTTTCTAAATAACTTTTTTCACCATCTATTGAAATTTCAGCTTCTACAGGAGTATAGATTGCTATTCCTTCTAATTTGGAGAATTTTTCAGGAAGTTCTATTCCATAATCTTCACAAGTGTTAATCATCTGCGAGTATAATCTGTATTGTTCAGGCGGTAAATTTATTTTACTTCTGTCTGTCAGGTATTTAATAAATGAGATAGATATAACAAGAGCTATTGAAACAGTGTTTATCACCCTTTTTGCTAGAGGGGATTCTTTATACTCTCGGCCGTTATATGGTCTGCTTGCTTCTTTTATCAAATCAAGAATTGTTTCGCTCATTTTCTGTTTCTGTCTATTAGTTTTTAGAGAAACTTATTTTTAAAGTTTTCTCCTTAATTCTTAACTTTTTTAAACACAGTGTAATTCACTTTTAATTATGATATCATTGGGAATTGAGTCAACAGCACATACTTTTGGAGTGGGCATTGTTAAAAACAAGAAAGTTTTGGCTAATGTTAAGGAAATCTATACAACTAAAAAGGGCGGATTTATCCCTGTAAAAGTTGGAGAGCACCATATTGATGTTTGTGATTTAGTAATAGAAAAAGCATTGTCAGAAGCAAGAATCTCTATGAAAGATGTTGATGTCGTTTCATTTTCTATAGCACCAGGTATCGGACATTCACTAAGAATTGGAGCTGTTGTCGCCAGAACTCTTGTTTTGAGACATAAAAAACCTTTAGTAGGTGTAAATCATGCTATTGCACACCAGGAAATTGGCAAGATGCTCTCAGGGTTTAAAGATCCCATATTGCTCTATGTGTCTGGGGCAAATACACAAGTTATTGCTTTTGAAGGTGGAAAATATAGAATATTTGGGGAAACACTTGATATAGGTATAGGCAACTTTCTTGACTCCTTTGCTAGGTTTACTGGAAAAGGATTTCCTGGGGGCCCAAAAATTGAGAAACTGGCTAAAAAAGGTAAGAAGTATATAGAATTGCCTTATACAGTAAAGGGAATGGATGTCAGCTTTGGAGGGTTATTGACTAATCTAAAAAACAAGTACAAGTCTGGAAAATACAAACTGGAAGATTTGGCTTACTCAACCCAAGAGATAATATTTGCTATGATGGTTGAAGTTGCAGAAAGAGCAATGGCACATTGTGATAAAGATGAACTTGTCCTGGGTGGAGGTGTTGCCTGTAATAAAAGATTACAGGAAATGTGCCAAATTATGTGCAAAGAAAGAAATGCAAAATTCTATTGCCCAGATAATGAATTTCTAGTAGATAATGGTGCAATGATTGCATGGACTGGTTTATTGATGTATGGAGCAGGTATTACAATGCCTGTAAAAAATTCATCAATAAGACCTTATGAAAGAACTGATGAAGTAGAAGTTTCCTGGATGGAAACTGATGCTTGAAAATCTCTGATTTTCATTGTAGAAGTTTCTTGGAGAAATTAAACTCTTAGATACCAAGGACTATTTTCAAAAACACCTTTGGCTATTTGATAAGTTGAATTATGTCTTGGACTAAGTTCATCTTGTTTTATGCTAGAAAATTTCCTAAATAAATCTCTACTTGGACCCAACCTAGAGCAGGCTATTAAATCTATAAGTTTAAGATATTCAGTTCTGTTGGCAATACCAAGGTTTCTTCTTGCTGTTTCATAATTAATATCATCCATATTCAATCTATCCTGTGTGAAAGGTCCTGAGAAGACATCTTTTAATGGCTGAGGAAGATGTTTATTACCTGATGAATTTGTTAATTCAGAAATCAATCCACCCTTATTGTAATTTATTTCGCCAGATGCTTTTTCTACCAAACCAAAAAATGACTGATTATCAGCAAGTCTTGCTTGTGTTTCTAATATGTCCCAATATTGTTGGAATGCATCATGATCTAAAACAGAAAGAATTGCTTTGGCTTTTTTTCTTGGTATACTTAGTTTGTTTTCTACAGAATAAATTTTTTCTCTTTGTTCTTCTGAGTATTCTAAAAAACTTCTGAAAATGGGATTTTTAGCGCCTTTTTTTTCTGCTATATTATGAGCAATTTCCATAGCTTCCATAATCATTAAACCAATTATATCATCTACAGTTTCTAGACTAGGTAAAAAACCAGGTTCTCTTTTTAGAAGATAATCTATGGATAATTCATTCATTTTATGAACATAAATATTGTGTTATTTAAATATTTTACTATTATAGTGTAGTGACTTATCAATATACGTTCTTGTATACTAATATAAAAAATAGTAATATTTATATAGTAATTAGATACATTATAACTTGAGGTAGGAATTTGAAGAAGAATTACATTATCTTTATAGCTGTTCTTTTAGTACTTTCAAGTATTGTTTTTGCTCAGAACATTATAATAAGATCTAATTCAAAAGACACAAATCTTTATCTTAGTCTGGGTGATTTCCTATATAAAAGAGGATACGAAGAGCAAGCTTTAAAGGCATATGAAAAAGCATACCAATTAGATCCCCAAAATAAAGCTGTTCTTAACAATCTGGGTCATTATTATAAGGATAAAAATCCTTTGATGGCAGAAGACTATTTTATACAGGCCTTGGAAGTAGATCAGGGTTATGAGAAAGCAAGAAACAATCTAGCTTTACTCTATTATAAGAATGAACAATATGGAAATGCTGTTGAGCATTTACGTATTTTAGTTGAGGATTATCCTAAGAGTATTCAATATAATTATGATTTAGCAATTAATCTTGCTCACAAATTCAGATATGAAGGATTCTTATATGATGATTTGGTTGAAGCGATTAAACTTTTCAAAATGGTTTATGAGATGGATCCTAGCTTTGAACACGCAAAAGAAAATTTGCTTGTTCTTGAAAATATTAGAAGAACAATTGTATGAGGTGTTAATAATGGATATAAACAAAGTACAAAAACTGAATAATATGGCGCTCAATTTGAAGAAACACAACGTGGTTTTTTCTAAGGAAGATGCAATAAAGCAGGCTGAAACTATCTTTGGAGAGGAACATAATTTTTCAGAAGAAAACCCAAATTATAATAATGGAGATTTTAATGTTTTAAGAAAAGATGTTCGTAAATTGACATTTGCTCTTCAGAGAAGTATGGAAGAGATTAGAAATCTAAAAGGCAAAGTTAATAGGCTAGAATCAGAGCTAAATGATGCTCGTGTTAATCAAAAAACAATACCAAGGCAAGTAAGGCAACCAGAAACACTTGTAGTTAAAGAACCAGAACCAGTTAAAGAGAGTAAACCAGTGCAGCAGAAACTGCCCGAAGAGAAAAAATTTACTAGTCCTATTGATAGGAATGGTATAGCTCCATCAGATGTTTCCATAGATAAATTCTTTTATTATGGACAAAACTAAGCTTTTCTTTTAGCTTGTTTAAGAGCAGTTTTCATCAATAATAAGTTTTCTTCTTTTAATTTTTCTATTTGTTTATCTTTTCTTTTTATCTCTTCATACAATGTTTCTATTATCTTGTCTTTTTTCTTAGTCATTTTTTATATCAATCTCTTTATCAGTCATAAAAGACAATCCTGAGATGTAGATTACAATGTAGATTAATAGAGGAAGTATCCCAAAGTTGAATAGTGGTAATATTGAAACATCTAAAATCACAAAAAGAGTCATTGCAAATGTTGCTGCTCTCATTATTCTGAAGAGAGGAGATTTTTTCTTTCTTATCTTCATAAAAATAAATCCAAGCAAAGTAAATAATATGATTAATAGGGAGAACTTGACAAAATTCAACAAATAAACAATGAAGAATAATGAGGGTAATATCATAATAAAGAAAATTATGTAACTAGATTTAATTCGGTTTACGTCTTGTAGAATGTCTGAGTATTCTTCTACTGGCTTTTTCTCTGTTGTAAATAATCTGAATTCCCACAAACTTGGAGAGAATCTTTTCCACATTATATGTGTTTTAGTAACAAGAATTGTTTCCTCTTGTAATTGTGTTCTGTTTGGGGAGAGATCTAAAACAATTCTCGGTCTCTTTAACAATACAATAGGCTCTTTTAGCTCAACATCTACTCCTGTTATATTGAAAGTTTCAAATTTTGCTACAGTTTTTTCAATCTGCTCAGGAAAATGGACTAATCTTGGGATGCTGAAAATTCCTCCTATGATTATTGCAAAAAATAGCAGAAACAGAAAGTATTTGACAACATCTCTCTTTTTCTGAGTGATTAGCATCTTATAGTTTAGAGGATTAAGTGATTTTACAAGGAGGAAGAGAAAGTTCTTTAGTCTCATACTTTTTGATAGGAGAATTTAGTATTTAAGGTTTTTGATAAAATTTTTATTTTATTAAGGTCCTTTTACAGATTTCTTGATCAATGTTTATACCAATCCAGTATTTTTCATCTTGGTAATATGGTAAAACATTGTATGAACCTGTTTCTGTGTGAATTATAATTTCTTCATCTTGATTATAAGAATCCATGAATTCATTTAAATCATCAAGAGTGTTAATGGAAAAATCATTCATCTGAATAATAATTTCCCCAGCCTGAATTCCAGCATCCTTCGCAGGTGAATTTTCATTAAATGAAACAATTCTTACACCACAAGGTTCATTGTTGATTACATAACTATATAATGTAACGAGTTGACTACTGAGGACAACAAATATTGGGTTGAGAAGTATCAGGGAAATAAAGAGTATTGTTTTTGATTTCTTATACTGTTTATTTTTCTTAGTTTTACTTATAGAATTATATAATGCACTAAAAGGATAAAAATAAACAAAGTAGGTAAAAAAAAGTAAAGGAACAAATATTGTTCTTGAGAGTGGTGTGAGAGATGATGATGTGTAACCAATGTTGCCTTGACCACCAAGGACAATTACAAAAACTAAAATTAAGGATAATACTGCACTAATTATTGCTTTAATCTTTGTAGGTCTGAATATTTTATACCATATGTTCTTAGTTTTATATGAATTAAGACCAAGATATATTCCGAGAATGAGGATTGTTAAGTTGTATAAAAGAGATATTATCCAGAAAAGATGACTTATTGATTCAGGCCTGAATATAAATAAATAAATTGTTAATAGGAAAGCTTCAATAAGATTCGCAATTGAGGTTATCACAAGTATACCTAAAATTGCTGCTAGAATTTTCTGGAAAAAGTTTTTGGTTTTCATACTTCTCTTTGAATGTTTAAAGTATAAATAGTTTTTGATAAATCTTATATATCTTTTAATTAATCCTCTTGTTATGGGGTGGTTAAAAGACAATTATGTGAACATTGGATTACTGATAATAACAATAATTCTTTGTTTTCTTCTCATAGAGTTTGGGTTTCGGGTGTATCATTTTATAACTTTCAACAATGCTTTGGAAAGAGCATATGATAATGTTGAGTTGCCTTCTTTTAATTCTACTGTTTCTCTTGGTGAGATGATAAGACCAAGTCCATATGGGAACATTGTTTATGAATTAAAACCGAATTTGTCTGTAATATTCGTTAATGAAATTAGTGGGTTTGTAAGTACAAATTCCCAAGGCTGGCGTGAAGAAGAAATTGATTACAACAAAGATGATAAACTCCGGATTCTCGGGATAGGTGATTCATACATGTTTGGGTGGTCAGTCAAAAGAAAAGAGAGATATATGGATGTTCTTGAAAAAAAATTAAATGAGAATTATCAGGATAAAGAATGGGAAACAATTGTGTTTGCAGTCCCAGGTTATAGTCTGTTTCAAGAAGTTGAAGTTTTGAAAAGATATGGACTTCAGTATAAACCAGATATCATAATTTATGGTTTTGTTCATAATGATATGTGCTTACCAAACTGGATAGTTCAGAAACATGGTTTTTTTAGTAGACAGTCTGTTTTTCTCTCTTATCTTAAGGATTACTCTGAGCCAAGCATTCAATTACATTACAAGCATAAAGGAACTCAAATCTGGAGAATATGTGATCCCAAACAAGTACCAAACGAATATAAGAAGTTTATTGGTAATGATATCTTCAATAAATATTTAAATGAATTAAAAAAAATTGGGGAAAATAATGACATTCCGATTATAGTTTTATATCATGATTCTTTACCTAAAAAAATTGAGGGTATATACTATGTGGATGGTCAAGTTAATAATATGACTATTAGTAAGAGTGATTTACATCCTTCATTGGAGGGACATGAGCATATTGCAGATCAGATATATACTTTTTTGGTAGAAGAAGACTTAATTGATGAATTAATAAAATAAAGCCATTCTTTTGATAAATTTTTTATATTACAACTGCGTAATATAATGTGGGGGTATACATGGAGACTAAAATCTCTAGACAAAAGACTATGTTAGAAAGATTAAAAAAAATTGGGCTTGTTCATGAGGAGGAATACAGCTGGGCATCTGATTTACTGGATAATAAAAAAGGGGAAGTATAGAAAAGACAATAACAAATCATAGAATAAGTATACTAGAAGATTACTCTTCTATATTAACTACAATATTATTTTTTCTCCTTGATATCCATCAGAGTTAGTTGGAATTGGGTGGTGTATCATGTATTTGTCTTCTATAAATGCTGTGGCAAGCATCTCTATGAAATCATCTGATTCAAGAGATTTAACCATGTCTTGGTCTTGTAATTCAATTGCATCTTTTCTTACTTGAAAATATTCTGGAAGACTTAATCCACTTGAGCCAAGTTGCTCTAAAACCTTAAGCATATCAGAGAATTCTGTGTTTACAATCCATTTTTCAGGACTTGCCTGAACTTGTACACCAAGCTCATCAGCAACTTTCAATACTCTTTCATCTACAATTAATGGATGCCTAAAAACATACAATCCTGTAGACGGAGAAAAAAAGAAGTCCTCAACAACATCAGTTAAATTTAGGCTGCCGTTAAAGTTGTACTCTATCTCCATGATTTCAGAGAGAGATAGCTTATATTTAAATTTAAACAAAAAGAAAAAAACTACAACCCAGCCTCTTTTTTCAATGTTTTAGCCATATCTGTCTTTTCCCATGTAAAGTCTTTGTCATCTCTGCCAAAATGTCCATAAGCTGCAGTTTTTAGATATATAGGTCTTCTCAGCTTTAGTTTTTCTATAATCTTAGCAGGCCTGAAGTCAAAGTGCTTTCTTACAAGTTCAGCTATTTTTTCTTCAGGAACTTTATGTGTACCAAATGTCTCTACAAATACTGAGACAGGTTGAGCAACACCAATACAATAAGCTATCTGGACTTCACATACATCTGCTAATCCTCCGGCTACAATATTTTTGGCAACATACCTTCCAAAATAAGCTCCACTTCTATCTACTTTGCTTGGGTCTTTTCCTGAGAAACAGCCACCACCATGCCTTCCTATACCACCGTATGTGTCTACAATAATCTTTCTACCTGTACAACCAGCGTCAGCGACTGGACCACCAATTACAAACTTTCCTGTTCCATTGACATGAATAATAGTGTCTTTGTCCATCCATTCTTCACATACAGGTTCAATAACTTCATCAATAATATCTTCTTTCAACTCTTTTAATCCAATTGATTCATCATGATGAGCAGCTATAACTACTGTGTGAAGTCTTTTTGGCTCACCATCTTCATACTCTATAGTAACTTGTGTTTTTCCATCTGGTCTTAAATATTGAAGAATACCTTCTTTTCTTACTTCTGCTAATTTTTTTGCTAGCTTTTGTGCTAATGTTATGGGCAAAGGCATTAATTCTTTTGTTTCATTTGAGGCAAAACCAAACATCATTCCTTGGTCTCCTGCTCCTTGCTCTTTTTTCTCATTTGAGTCTACACCTAGAGCAATATCTGGACTCTGTTGAGTTATATTTACCCATACACCAATTGTTTCAGATTCAAAGCCGTATTTTGTTTTTGTATAGCCAATTTCTTTTACAACTTTTCTTGCTACTTCTTGTAAATCAACATATGAAGAGGTAGTTACTTCACCAGCAACCATTATGCCACCAGTTTTGATGAGGCATTCAACAGCTACTCTTCCTTGAGGATCCTCTTTGTAAATCTCATCTAAAATAGCATCGCTTACCTGGTCACAGACCTTGTCTGGGTGGCCTTCTGTTACACTTTCTGATGTAAATAAAAAGTTCTTTTTGTTGTTTATCATTTTTTTCCTCCGGAATAAAAATGAAGACTAGAAAAACAAAGTTTTTCTACGTATCATAATATCTCCTCCTTTCATCTTACATTGAATAATCTTATAAAAAGGTTCTTGACAGAAATATTCCAAAAGGAATAATTATATAAATAATTATGACTATTGTTTTGTTATGGAAGAACTAAATGAGCTTAAAAAAATAAGAAAAAAACTAGGATTAACACAGACAGAGTTAGCTAAAAGAGCAAATGTTTCTCAGTCATTAATAGCAAAGATTGAATCAGGAAAAATTGATCCGAGTTATGGAAACGCAAAAAAGATATTTGAGACACTTGACATGCTTGACAGAGAGAATGAGATGTGTGCTAAAGATTTGATGTATAAAAAGGTTCTATATGCAAAAAGCTCTGATTCTGTAAAAACTACTATAATAATGATGAGGAAAAAGAATATATCACAGATGCCTGTTAAGAGGAGCAATAAAATCATAGGTTATATTTCTGAGCAAATTCTATTAGACAACATATTAGAGGGAGAAGCACAGAAGAAAGTAAGTGATGTCATGAATTCAAGTCCTCCAATAGTACCTCCTAATACATCTCATGGTGTTGTTGCTAATTTGTTAAAACATTTCCCTTTTGTTTTAGTAAAAGAAAAAGAAGATGTTGTAGGGATAATTACAAAAGCTGATTTGTTGAAAGCTGTTTATCGTTGAAGATCTTTTACTTTCCCAAACTTTAATATCTCCTCAGAAACAACATACACCTCAAAATCACTAATATCTTTTAGAAAGGGACTCATTAATTTCTCAATTAAAACATCCGAACCTTCTGTTAATAAATTGAAAGAAGGCATTACTATGAGATTTTTGTTTTTGTATTTGCCTTTTAGAAAACATTTGTATCTCTCTACACGGCCTCTGTCTTTCAGTGTAACTGCAGGATGTTCATGGCCAATTATAATTGTTTTTGCTCCTTTGAAGTCTTTTGGCAGTTTGTGCCCGTGGCATAAGTAAATATCTCCAATTAAACAATGGTCTAAAATTTTGATGTTCTTTTTTTCAGCTATTGGACCTAGAATAGTGTCATGGTTTCCCTTAATTAAGAAAAGCTTGCCATATTCTGCTAAAAAGTCTATTAATCTTATTGTATATCTCCATTCAGTCTTGCTTATTGTTCCAAACTCATGTTTTATATCTCCATTAATGATTATTTTTTCTGGTTTTACTTGCCTTAAAATATTTTTTAGTCTAGAAATTAAGTCTCTATATTGAAATCTTGGCACTAAAATTCCTTGTTTATTTAGGGATTCCTCATAACCTATTTGAGTGTCTGTGATAACTAATGTTTTGTGTTTTTCTAAGTATAAGGCTAAGTCTATTATTCTGATATCTGGTAGTATGTTCATAGTGAAAGAGAAAATAATGTTGTTATTTAACCTTTCACTTTTTGATATTGCTCATAGCATTCCATGCATCTTGTAGAAATATTGTTTTTGCTGTCCATTACCAACTTTCTTGGTTCATGAGTAGCTAATTGTTTACCGCACTTATCACATTTATTATACATGCCCACCACCACTCCCGGAACTTAATCCTACATAATGTTTGTATTTTTCTATATTTAAATTTTGTGCAGTGTTTTTTAATTGTTGTTACTAATTAGGAGTAATATTTAAATATAAGTAGTTATTCTCCTCAGAAAAGGCCTTGCTAAAATGCTAAACTACAAGAAACTAATAAATGGAATTGCAACTGGAAGTTTGCTATTATCATTTCTAACAGGATGCAAGCAGCCAGAACCAACACCAATAACTACAATTAGTTCTACGGTTGCAAGTAGTCAAACAGCTACAGTTAGTTTAACAGAGACAGTTGCTCCAACAGCTACAGTTGAAAATACTCCAACACCCACATTAGAGCAGAGAGTAGAAGAAACAGCTACTTCAAAATTAGCTTTTGTTGCATCAGACGAGGAATATGCCGAGGACATTTGGATATTGGATGGAAATCAAGTTAAGAGAATGACTCATAATCTGAATGATGAATCTTATCTTACTTGGTCTCTTGATGGAGAAACATTATTTTATCTTTCTGAAGGAGACTCTACACGCAAATACAAATCTTTAGATGTTGAAACAGGAGAAATAAGAGAGATTTTTGACATTGAACACAGTGTATCTAGTTTGAAATTATCACCAGAAGGCAATTTATTGGCATATGTAGAGAGCTATTATGCACCAAGAGATGGTACATCAGAATTTGTTGAAAGACTAAGTGTTTTTGATATCAAAGAAAAGAAAGAAGTTTTTTCTACAATATGGAACCCACGTTATTATCTAACTCTGGTTGGTTGGTCAGATCAAGACAATGAATTAATTCTCCTTAATTCTCAAGAGTTACCAGAGGATTTGTATGAATTTAATTTTTTAACGGAAAATCTCAGACAAATATATCCGAATGTTGGATATCATTTAGAATTAAGTTCAGATGGAAATCACCTTCTATTTAGGGACGAAGGTAAAAATGAAGAGGACTATTTGTATCTGATGGATTTAGATAGCCAAAACATAACAGAACTGGGAACACCAATAACTAGCTATGAATGGCTGTCTGATGGCAGGTTTATGTATTTTTTGAATGAGGAAGATAATCCACAGATGTATTTGGTAGATGGTGGAAAAAAAAATCCAGTATTAGATGATGAAATTATGGATTTTTTCATTGGTATGGGTAATATACTTCCTTCTCCTCAAGGCAACAACATTGTGTTTAGTGGAAGGCATGCTTCTTTAGGTAGAGGTTATTTTCTAGCAAACTTAAAAACTAATGATGTAAGGAAGATTGATTTTGGACAAGAATATCCTTTCTTCAGCAACATGGATTCGTTTGTATGGTCACCAGGACAAGATCCCACCACTTATGAGAATCTAGAGTTAGTAGATGAGTTTGATGAAGATTTAAGAACAATTAACCCAATAGATGAAAAAGCATTGTTTGTATTAGTGGACAGATATTTGTATGAAGATGTTTGGACTTTAGAGGGAGACAATCTAGTAAGATTGACAAATAAAAAAGACAGGGAAATTAGTAGTATAGACGAAGCATACTTATCGCCAGATGGAGAAAAGATTATAGTTACTCAAAGTGGTTATATCGGTGATAACAACTATGAAGTTCATATTATGGATTCTGATGGCGGTAATTTAGAAACATTAACTGTGTTCAAAGGATTTGTTTTTGATGCACATTGGTTTCCGGATGGAGATAAATTATCCTTTTTAGTATTCAATGATGAAGAAGAAACCAGAGATTTATTTGTTTATGATTTAGAAAGAGATGAAAAAGAATTGTTATTAGAAAATGTTGAAAATTACGATTTATCACCAGATGGCACTGAGTTCTTGATTGCAACAGAAGGTAGAATATATAATTATAATTTAGAGTTTTCTGGTGAAGTAAAGACAGTTTTTGGTAACTTTACAGGAGATGAACTTGTTAAATATTCACCAACAGGAGAACAAATCTTAGTTTCTTCAGAAGATCCATTTAACAATTGGTTATATGTTGGAGAAGATATCTTAAATTTAAAAGTTGTAGATGAGGACTTTTTTATTGGTGCTTCATGGTCTCAAGATGGTGAAAACATAGTATATACAACACGGGATGAGAATTCATGTGAAATAATGGTGAGCAATAAAGACGGCAGTGAAAAAAGAGTAGTTCTTCAGAGAGATTATCAGCCAGATAATAGAAATTATTGTTATTCAAGTCCTGTTTTTTCTCCAAGAGGAGAAACAATAATGTATACACTTGGAATAAGTGGTAGGGAATATTGGTCTAACCAACTGTTTGCTGTAAATATAGATGGAACAGATAATAGAAGGATACCTTTCTCTTTCTCTGGCTTGAGGTTAGATTTTTTTGAGGGTCATTTTTACGAGTTTTTCCCAGGTGAATAAGAATGTTAGATTATAAAAAACTAATAAATGGAATTGCAACTAGCACTTTGCTATTTACACTTTTAGCAGGAACAGGATGTTCTCCATCAGAGCAACCAACTACAATAGTGACAGGCACACCAACTCCTACATTAGAGCAAGTTGTTACACAAACACCAGAAGCTAATGCTGCACAGGCAAATCCAACACCAACTGCTATTCCTTTTATGCCCACACCATTTCCACATGATGAGAAATCAGAGATGCCACTTGATTCTAGATTGGCATTTGTAGCCCAAGACCAAGATTATATTCAAGATATTTGGATTTTAAATGGTAGTGAAGTAAGGAGGATGACTCATGATAAATATACAGAACATGATTTGTCATGGTCTCCAGATGGAAAAAAGATTGCTTATGTACAAGACAATTTTTTTATGGACGAATATGATGTATTAAGAGTCATGAACGTTGAGACAGGTGAATCAGAAATTGTCTATCCAGCTCAGGGTGAAGAACTAAGAAATGTTGTCTGGAATCCAGAGAAAAACATAATTGTTTTTGAAGAGGATCTTGGAGGCGCAAGATTGAATGAGGATAATGAAGTTATAGAGAATGTTCGTTTATCCTCAATTGATTTAGATACATATAAAGTAAGTAATCTAGTAGACCTTACTAGAGGAACTCGAAAAATAGAATGGATTAGTCCAGACAAATTTTGGTTTTTAGACATGTCAAATTGGAGTCTTTATGCTACAGATATTTCTGCAGATTTAGCTTCTAGAACATATATGGTTTCAGATTATGTTGACTGGTTTGATGTTTCTTCTGATAGAATCCATATGCTTATAGTAAATCATAATGATGTGCAGATATGTGGTTATATGGAATGTGAGAATGTAACAGAAAAATTAGATGAAGCTCCAGTTTCATCTACTTTTAGAATGACTTATCCGTTGATTTCAAACAACAGAGCCATAATTGATGAATCACAGTATATAGTAAACGAAATCGAGAAGAAATTATTCTTAATTAAGACAGACTCATATTCAGAATTTTTTGTAAGAGACCTATTAGCCACCCAAGGGATTATACCTAATCATGATCCCTACCTTGATGAAACATCTCTCTCAATAGATGACAACCAACTACTTTTTTCAGTTGATAGAGATTATTATGAGAAAAACTATCTTCTAAGCTTGGACGGCAGGCATTTAAGAGAATTAGATTTTGGTAGAGAATATCCCCTTTTTAGCAATATGCATTCTTTTGCCTGGTCGCCTGTGAGAGAAGACTTAACATTAGTAAGTGATGAAGATATTAAGATAGTTGATAATTACAAAGTTGCACAACCAATTCCTCTTGATGGAACTCTTGTATTTATAGCATGGGACGTTAATGGAAGACAATCAGTGTGGAAACTTGAAGATGGTGAAGTTGAGATTTTGAGAAAACTTTCTGTAGATGACAATTATCGTATAGTATATGAAGATGAAAGAGAAATTGCAGTTTCACCATCTGGAGAAGAAATACTTGTTGTTCAAGGAGAACATTCAGATGGTATAGATCATGTTGCTTATATTATGGATATTAATGATGAAGAGAATAAAAGAGAACTTATAGGATTATGGTGGGGAATTCCCCCAGATAATTTTGATCTCTCTGGAGTAAAAACTGACTCTTTTTTCAATCATAGTTTTGAATGGCAACCAGACGGAGATACAATAGCGTATCTTATGTCTTATTATAGAGATAGAAATGGAGATGGTGATTATGAAGTTAATGATGAGCGACAAACTGATTTATTTTTCTTGGGAACAAAAGAAGTAATCCTAGATCATGTTTCAACTTATGATTGGTCACCTGATGGAAAATCTTTATTAGCTATTGTATATGATGATGAACTAGTTAATTATGATGTTGAGACAGGAGACACAGAGACTTACTATATCAGAAGTGGAAGTTTTGATGGTTCTGAGATTAAATATTCGCCAAATGGACAACAGATCTTGATTTCAGCTAGAGACGGTTTTTTTGAAAGATTATATGTTGCTGATGTTAATAAAGAGAAGTCTGATTTAGATTTGGAGAACATAACAGTTATAGAGGAAAATTATTCTGGGAATGGCGCAGCATGGTCACCAGATGGACAACAGATAGTTTATTCTGTGCTGAATGAAGAACAGATTGATGAAGATCAATTTGAGTTTAGGAGTGAGCTTATTTTAAGTAATCCAGACGGGACTGAGAAAAGAGAGATACATGAATTCAATGAAGGATTTTCAGGAAATGCCGTTGAGGATTTTTATAACTCACATTATTTTTCTCCACAGTTTTCACCAGATGGCAATACAATTATTTTTAGAGATTTTCTAGGCCCATGTGAGAGTTTATATGCAATAAATGTTGATGGAACTGATTTCAGAGAGCCATTTGAAGATAGTAGACAGTTTTCCTGTTTTGGCCACAATACAATGACAGGTGAGAGTATTAATCCAGATTATGAATTTATACCTTGATTAAAATGCTAAACTATAGAAAAATAATAAACGGAATTGCAACTAGCACTTTGCTATTTACACTTTTAGCAGGAACAGGATGTTCTCCATCAGAGCAACCAACTACAATAGTGACAGGCACACCAACTCCTACATTAGAGCAAGTTGTTACACAAACACCAGAAGCTAATGCTGCACAGGCAAATCCAACACCAACTGCTATTCCTTTTATGCCCACACCATTTCCACATGATGAGAAATCAGAGATGCCACTTGATTCTAGATTGGCATTTGTTGCACAAGATGAGGAGTATATTGAAGATATATGGATTACAGACGGCACTGAAATAAGAAGGATGACTCATGATTTAGATTGGGAAACTGATTTAGCATGGTCACAAGATGGCAAAACCTTGTTTTATTTTTCTACTCATCTTGAACAGGATATAGATAGAAATAGAGAGAATACCATTTCCACATATAACGCTCTAGATATTGAAACTGGGGAGATAAGAGAGATATATGAAATTGATTTACTAACTCCCATATACGGTGGTGTTGCTTTTGATTATTTACATTTTGTAGGATTGTCCCCTGATACTAGTCAGGTTGCTTTTATAGAATTTCAGAGAGATTATTCAAATTTCGAAAAAGAAGTAACTACAGATTTGCTTGTGTTTGACACAGAGACATCTGAGAGAATATATTATGAAGAGTGGGTAGATTCAGATTATTTTTATAATTCCCCTGGTGGAATAGGTTGGTTAGATGAAGACACCTTATTTATACAAACAAAATTCACAGATTCAGATGCATTGTATAAGTATGATCTTAAAACAAGCGAAATGGAAAAAATAGTTGACGGCAATTACAATGGTTTAGAATTTAATCAAGCCCTTGGAAAATTTATATTTGAAGATAAAGATGAGAATGGTGATTATTATTATTATGAGATGGATAAAGACGGTCAGAATATAAGAAAACTGGTTGAAGAAAGCTTCATGGGAGATACTTGGCTATCTGATGGTAGTCTGATGCACGTTTCTTACGATGACAATAGAGAAAATCCAGAAATAGAAATAACAGACAGATATAATGAAAAGGAAACTTTAAGTTTCTTTGAAGACGAATTTAGAGATCTAATATTTAGGGTTTATAATATAGAAACTTCCTCTAATTGGGAGAATATTGTTTTTGAAGCAAGGCATATAATTGAACCAAGGTATAACGATCATATTTATGTTGGGAATTTAGGAACTGAAACTATATACTCACTGGAAGATTTTGGGAAGGGATATCCCTTCTTTTTTGCACATGATTTTGAAGTTGCTTGGTCACCAGGTGATGGAGATTTTTCTTTTAGTGATGATGTTAAGATAGTTGATGAATTTGAAGAAGAATTACTAACAATAAACTCAATAGATGAAAAAGTTGTGTTTTCTTTGTATGATATTAGTATACAAGCAGATATATGGACTTTGGAAGGGGATAATTTAGTAAGATTAACAAATAGTTATTATGATGAACGTGATGTTAGTGTATCACCTGATGGCAGTAAGATATTTTTTAGTCAGTATAATATTGATTCTGAATATGGTGCAGGTTATATAATGGATTCTGATGGCAGTAATAGGAGACAGTTGTTTACCTTTAGAAGAGGAATTCAGAGTCCATATTGGTTTCCTGATGGAGATAAATTAGCATTTCTTGCTGTAGATGAAGATTATTGGCCCAACCTATATTTTTATGATTTTAATACTAGTGAGACAGATATGTTTTGGGAGGATGTTAGGCGTTATGACATATCCCCAGATGGGAAAGAGGTTGTATTTGTTTCAGAGGATATTATTCATTATCTTAATCTTGAAACTGGAAGAAGTTCTTCAATTGAGGGGAATTTCTCTTGGAGAGAACTAATTCAATATTCACCAACTGGAGAACAAATCTTAATCTCTTCAGAAGACCCATTTAATAATCGATTATATGTTGGTGAAGATATTAATAATTTAACTTTCTTAGATGACAATTTTCATATTGGTGCTTCATGGTCTCCAAAGGGAGAAAACATAGTATATACAACAAGGGATGAAGACACATGTAGATTAATAGTAAGCAATAAAGATGGTAGTGAAAAGAGAATAATTCTTGAACAACCAAGAGGTGTCTATCCTTATCCGTCTGAAGGTGGTTGTTATTCAAGTCCAATTTTCTCTCCAAGTGGAGAAACTATACTCTATACTTTGGAATTAGGATACAATGGTGTAGAGCATGGCATTGGAAGATTATATGCAATTAATATAGATGGTACAAATAATAGAAAAATACCTATGGATTTTGTTGAAGGCTTTTCTATAAATGTTATGAATCTTGATCCATTTATTATTAATGGATCAGGGTATGACTTTTTTCCTCAGGAGTAAACTTTTTTATATGGTGATTCTTTTTAGCTAAATATGAAATTAGTTGATGTTCACTGTCATTTAGATGAGGAATTCTTTAAGGATGATATTGATGAAGTAATAGAGAATGCTAAAAAGCATAAAGTAAATTTTATAGTGCCTGCTGGAGTAAATCCAGAGACAAATAGATATATATTAAAAATAAGAGAAAAATATCCAAATGTCATTTATCCAGCCCTAGGGATATATCCTCCAGATGCATTAACTAAGGAAACAGGAAAACCTCAACAGTTTGATGTTGATGAAGAAATAAAGTTCATCCTAAAAAATAAAGAGAATGTTTTTGCAATAGGAGAAGTTGGCATGGATTTTAAAAACGGTACTCAAGAAGATCAAGAACCAATCTTCAGAAAGATGATTGAGTTAGCAATAAAATTAGACAAACCTTTAGTGGTGCATTCAAGAAAAGCAGAAGAACAAGTAATCAACATATTAGAGGAGTATGATTTTAAGAGAATAATAATGCACTGTTTCTCTGGAAAACAAAGCCTTGTAAAAAGAATTAGAAAAAACAGTTGGTGGTTTTCCATTCCAACAAATATTGTAAGGGATGAACATTTTCAAAGAATAGTAAAAGAAACTCCTATATCACAGTTATTAACTGAGACAGATGCTCCTTTTTTGAGTCCCTTTAAAGACAAGAAAAATGAACCAGCATTTGTTACAGAGACCATAAAGAAAATTGCAGACATCAAGAAGTTAAATCATGTTGACGTTATTAACCTAATATGGAAAAACACAAAATATGTATTTAACATTTAGCGCTTTCGAGGAATGTAATCATACTCTACTCCTTGCTGTGGTGTTATTGAGATGGCTCTTTTTGACTTTGGTCCCTTCACTTCTATATCGATAAACTTCTCCTCACGTATTTTAGGAAGTAAATTAAGTGATACAATAAATCTCAATAATCCAGACAATCCAAAAACAAAATAGAACAAGTTACCAAAGAAGTCTAAAGGTAGATTGCTCATTAATATACCTCCAATCATTGCTCCTAAGAATGTAGCCATTCCTAAAAAGAAATTATAATATGAGTTCATCATTAATCTATTTTTCCTGTCTGTGGCATCCATAACAAAATTTGATGTGCTTAATTTATAAGCAGACCAGACTGCACCAGAAGCTAATTGTACTAAAATTAAAGCAATAGGATTCTTGAATATAATCCACAATATTGGAACAAGAGGCATTATCATACCAGCAATTTCTAATACTTTTTTACTGCCTTTTTTATCAATAGTTCTGCCCCACTTGTTGTAGACAAACATGCTTGATATCACAGATGCGCTGTTGACAACAGAATAAGTAAGAAAGTCAAAATTAAGGCTTTTCAACATATATACTGCAAAAAAAGGAGATGAAATACCTACAGCTAGCCATATAAGACTGTCATATAGGACAAACTTTCCAAAATTTGTCTTTCTTATGTTTTTTCCAAAATTGAACAATGATGTGTTTTTCTTGTTTAAGACTAGTTTAGGTTCATAATATTTTGATTTTACATATGCAGAAACTACTCTTGAAAAAAAAGCAACAAAGAAGATTATACCAAAGCCAATAAAAGGGTTAATCGGAGTAAAGAAATTAAGGACCAGTCCAAAAATGATGGTTGAAACAAAAGAGACAACACTTGAGATTTTGTTTATCCTTCCAATGACAGAGCCTCTTTTTTTTTGAGGGATTACATCTCCTAGTAGGCTATTGTAGAATGGTCTTAATAATGAAAGAGCAATTGCTTGCAAGACAAGAAAGTTAAGCAGTAACACATAATCGCTCTGCCATAAAAAAGGTATTAATAAGATAGGAATCCAGAGAATAGCATCAATCAATGCTGTTGCAACAATAACTGATTTTCTCTTTTTTACTATATTCATCAAATCTGCAGAGAATAATTGGAAAAAGCTGCCTATAACTTGGGGAGCAGAGGAGATCATAGCAATATAGCTATTAGGACTGTTCATTGCAATAGCAAAAGGAATTATAAAATTGCTGTTGATGCTGTTTTTAATAGCTGCAGAAGCAGTATCTGTAGCATACATAGTATCTCTATAAATCAATTTTTCCATTCGTTGGAGTTTTTTGTATTCAGGTTCTTTTGTCATTTTAAAGAAGTATATCTGTATACTTAAATGTATATTGGAATATTTTTTTGTCCTTTATATTTTTTATTGTTCCCTAACACAATAATAATCTTTATAAACGGAAAAAAGATTAAAACTTTTAATCATGCAAACTAAATCAATAGATACACCTTTATCAGAAATTACTCTGAGGAGATATGAGAAACCATATGATCTCAGCAAGAGAGAATTAGTTAGGAAACTTTGTCTTTCTCTCGGTATATTAAATCCTGGAGATTCAAGAGATGTTATTGTGGATGTTTTATATGTTTTATTGGAAGCAGCTAAAGATGAAAAGATGCTTTCTTCAGATAATATAAGGACTAATGTAATTGATTTTAGAAAACAAGAGAATCTGGATGATACGGGAACTGCTGCCTCCAATATAAGAAGACAAATAAGGAGGTTGCGTGAAATCTTGTTGGTTGAGAAGGTTAAAAATGAATACAGAATAACTGAGTTTGCATCTCTAAATGAGATATTTCAAGAAAAGGTTGAGAAGTTTTTTTTACCAAGCATTCTTGATAGAATTGGAGATTATTTAAACACAGTAGATGAGACTTTCAAATAAAAATGGTAAGCTACGAAAACGTAAATGAGAAGAATCTAAAGAAGTTAACTAAACATGGGTATAAATTCATTAAAGTAAAGACAAAACACGAGAATAAGAGATTGAGTGGACCAATCTCAATTGTTCTGTATAATACTGGTAAATTATTATTACAAGGGAAAAAAGACCTTGTTAAAGATCAGGCAAAACTGATTGAATATCTTGGGATAGTAGAGGAGAAAAAGGCTTTTTCTGGGATTGCTATTGGAACAGATGAAACTCTAAAAGGAGATACTTTTGGAGGTATTGTTGTCTGTGGATTCATGGCAGATGATAAAATTAGAGAAGAATTAAAAGAATTAGGAGTAAGAGACTCAAAAGAATTACTTAAACCAGATATTGTTAAATTAGCAAGAGAACTCAAAGAGAAATACCCTAAGAACTATCATATTGAGAATATCTTTCCAAAAGAATATAATAAACTAAATCTAAAGATGAATGTTACTGAAATTATGAATAAACTTCATGAGAGATGTTATAAAAAATTAGCAGGAAGAAAAAAGAAAATAGTACATGTTGTTGACCTATATCCTGGTTGTAATATTGGAGATATTCAAAAAAAGAAAGCTGAATCAAAATATCTTGAGGTAGCAGCAGCATCTATTATTGCTCGTTGTCACGGACTTATGCAGATTAGAGAACTAGAACAAAAAGCAGGTTTTTTCATACCTTTAGGAAGTACTCATGTGGGGTCTGCTCTTATTGAACTTAAGAAGAAATCTCTTAATCCTGAGAATTATGTTAAGATGAAATTCAAGAATGTTGAGGAATTTTTTTCCTAACTGAATATACTTCTTTTACAAAGAACCTTAGACCTTTCAATGATAACAGTATTCCTATCATACTTGCTCCAGTTGCTATAATAAATGTTGTTTGTGTTATATCTCTTATATAGAATATGTATGTGAAGCCAGTCAATACAAATATGGATCCAAGGGTTAAATAAGGTGCAAAATGTTTTTTATTTTCTTCTTTGTTTTCATAATAGGGCTCTCTGTTATTGAAATTCCACATAAACATCATTACTATCCCTGTTATGCTGATTAAGACACCACTAAAAAAGAAAATTACGAAATATTGGTCTAATATTTCTAGAAAGTTTAAAGTTCTGTTTATAATGGTGGCTAGGAACACAATGAAGCCTGAATAGATTGTAAATAGTGATTTGTATAATAATGGTTCTGCCATTTTTTATCTTATATTAATATATTCTATTGATTTTCTTTTTTTTAAATTCCATTTAATTTTTTCTTCTTCAATTTCTATGAAATTAATGAATTTATCCGGTTGTTGTATGAATTTTTTTAATAGGAGTGTCATTCCAATGATTGAAAAAATACAGAGCAATACAACTAAGTCAACCCAAAACGGAAATCTGTTTAGTACCATTGCAACAGACATACCGATTGCAGGGGCATGCTGAAATTCTAAAATAGTCATTATTACTACAGAGGAAACAGCTGCTAAGGCTACATCAGCTGATTGTGATATTGAGAATCTTACAAAAACATAGCCCATTAAAGTTGAGACAAAATAGGCTCCGAAAATCTTTTTTTTACTTAACTTAGGTCTACTTAATATCATAAATACTGTGGCACCAAATGATGCAATTGTGATACCATAATCTGTTACATTAAAGAGAAGCATTACTACAAATACCAAAATAGTAATTGCTAGTAAAACAGAAAGTGTGACTGCAATTTCTTTTTTTATTTTTGGCTTTTTCATTTTAGAACACCAACTAGTAAAATATATAGAGTTCCTCTAAGTATTTAAATTTTACTATTTAGTATGTTAGTATAGGAAGATGTATACTAAATATTTTATTAAGGATAAAAATAAATAATAGCTTGTTTCTATTAAGGAACATGGATAAGATTACTAAAGAAAAATTAGAGAAATATTTTTCTATAACTAAAGAAGCTCTTGATATGGCTGAAGATAAGTTTGATGGTTCTAGAGCTAAGGAAGCAGAGGATTTTTATGACATGGCTTCTCGCTATTATTCAGATGCTATTCATTTTTTTGAAGAAGGAGATTATGTAACTGCGTTTGCTGCTATTAATTATGCACATGGCTGGCTTGATGCTGGCGCTAGAATAGGATTATTTAGGGTAAAAGATTCGAGGTTGTTTACTGTAGACGATGAGTAAGACAAAAGGAATTATAGATTTTTACAAATGGTTGTTGAATTTTCATCCATTAAAATATTTAGGTATATTTGTTATGATAATTGGTCCTTTGGTTTTGATATACAGATTTATTTTTCTTGGTTCTCAATTGTATGAGATGGCTTTAGGAAGTATTGGATTTCTTGTTATAGGCAGCTTTATATGGGTGCATGGTTGGGATCCTTACAGATAGAATGGGGCTACACGCAAGCTTTTAATAAAGCTTGAGCAAAACTCGTGCAACATAAAGTTGCACTTAAAGAATGGGGCTACCGTGATTTGAACACGGGTTATACGGCCCCCAGCCGTATGTGATACCAAGCTACACTATAGCCCCTTGAGCTGTGAGGGACTAAGCTCACAAAGTGAGCGCATGTCGCACTATGCTTGTCAACTGAGCATTTTCAGTTGCACTATAGCCCCTTGTAGAATGAGAAAAATTAAATGTATTTAAAGTTTGACAAAGCAATTATTTTTCTTTAATTATTAATATATTAGTAAATTATATAAATTGGATTGTTTCTTAGATTATAGAAAGATTTATATATTTTATATTAGTAAATATATTTTATGGTAGTAAATATATACAATGACCAAAGCTCTGATACCAAAAAGGAGACTAATAACAAAGAAAGGAAATTTGATAGTCATTGTAGCTTGGAGGGTTCCTACATCAAAGAACTATCCAGAGGGAATTAAATATTCATTTACCTTTATTCATAAAGAAAATAGATTAATTGCATTTGATAATTATAACAATGAAGATCATCACAAGCACTATTTTGACAAGAAAGAACCTTATGACTTTAAAAGTTTGGTTAGAACATTTGAAGAGTTTATGAATTTAGTGGAGGATTTTGAAAATGATAAAAACTAAAGAACTTAAAATTTATGTTGAGGATACTGAAGAGTATAAGAGAAAGGTCAAGTATGAACTTGACAAAATTGATAAAGGAAAGGCTAATAAAATAAAAGAGAACAGCATAAGCTTCCAATCTTTGGATCAATTAAGAAAATTTCTCACACCTAAAAGAATTGAATTATTAAGAACAATAAGGCATAAGAAGCCAGAATCAATCTATGAACTAGCTACTTTAGTTAAGAGAACACCTGAGAATGTTAATACAGATATTAAATTATTAGAGAAAATAGGTTTTGTAGAGACTAAGAAAGTAGAGGATACACGCACCAAAGTAGTTCCTAGTGTTGATTATGATAAGATGACTTTAGAAATAGGTATTTAAAGTCTATCCAAAACCCAATCCCTTTCTTCTTGTGGGAGACCAAGTTCTTTCATATAAGATTGTGCTTGCTGCTTTGATTTGAATTTCATTTTTCGAACACTCTTTACTAGTTTTTTTCTCTCTTTTTCTATAAACAAGTGTTCATAATCTACTTCTGTCAATAGGTGTGTGTGGTGTGTTCTTTGAATGTATATTACTATTATTGCCACAATAAATATTACTGTTAGTGGAGCAAACAACTGGGTTAATATGTCTGTCTCATCTTTTTTTATCTTAAGGTATTTACCAATAGGCATTCCCCTTATTTGAGCTAAGCAATCTGGTGAGATTTGGCCTTTTACCTCATAGCTTAAATCAACTCTATCATTAACATCTGCAAAATGCCACACCACTAACGGATCCTCTTCTATTATTTCATATCCTTCAGGAAGTTCAAACTCGACCTGATCAATATGTTCTGCAAGACATT
Organism: uncultured Methanosarcinales archaeon; assembly: GCA_964537195.1. GTDB lineage: Archaea > Nanobdellota > Nanobdellia > Woesearchaeales > GW2011-AR15 > CAZHYZ01. Next base: position 19,253 of record CAZHYZ010000004.1, on the reverse strand, counting down.
TTGGCAATTCTAGATAATAATCTAGAGAATCAGCATCTGTTTCTATTCTGTTGTTTATTATTGTTTTATCTTCCTCATATGCAAATTCTACTGATTGTTCAAACTTAGTTTTTTCCGCAGCATCTCTTTGGCTTTTGTTTAGTTTATCCTGAAAGAATTTTATTAGGTCTTCATTATCGGTTTCTGTTGGGATTTCCTTTTTTTTCTGATATTTTACTTCAAAAGTTACATCTTCAGTTGTATCTCCACATTGTAATATTAATTTGTAAGCATTTGGTTCTAAGTATAGTTGATATCCTGATCTTATTGAGTTTGCAGAAGTTACTTCATTTAATATGTAAATGCAGGAAATGTCTGGTGTGTATTTTATTGCTAGTTGTTTTTTATCATCTGTGTAGTATGTTTTTGATTCTGGAGTTATTATTTTTATTGAGTCTGTCTGATGTGGACAGTTCGCATTACATTCTGACCACATGTAGTTTTCACAGGTTCTTGTTCCTTGTTTTTGTTCACCATTTAAGCATGTTTTTGTACAGCTTTTTGTAGCGGGAGGAATACAGCAATTGCTTAAGCCGTCATCTGCGTCTATTAAACCATCGCAGTCATTGTCTAATCCGTCGCATGTTGTTTCTACTTTTTCATAATCTGGAATATTAGAAAAATTACATTTTGGGATTATTCCATCATTACCACAGAAGGTTATGTGGCCGTCACATACTCCTTTATCAGAACAGGTAAATGGCTCTCCTTCTGAGCAAGAGCAGCCTTCATCTATGTTAGTGTCACAATTGTTATCAAGGCCGTCACAAATTTCTTCGGCACCAGGATATACGTTTGGTTCTTTATCATTACAGTCTCCTGTTTCTGTAACATAAGCAGTTGGTTTTTCACAAGCTATTTTTTTTGTATTACTTCCATAGCCGTCTCCGTCAAAATCTAAGTAATACGTTTCTGCTAGGCCTTCATCAATATCTCCATTGCAGTCATTATCAAGGCCGTCACATACTTCTTTACTGTTGTTTGTTGGTGTGCATTTGTATTCACATCCTGGTTTTTCTGGGTCTATATCATAATAACCATCTACACATTTATCTTGGCATATGTACATGTTGTTTTGTTTTAGATTAATACAATCATTGTCATCACAATCAACTTTTCCATCGCAGTCTTCATCTCCTGTTTCTGTACATATCTCTGTTTCTGGAGTTGGGCAGTCTGTCCATTTTTCATTTACACAAGTTGCAGTTCCAATAGCACATATTCCTTTGTATAATTCAGAACAAGGTTTTTCTGTACCTTCTACACACCCACAGATTTCATCTGGTGTTCCATCACAGTTATTATCAATACCATCACATTCTTCTGGAGCTCCTGGCTTTATATCAAAATTATCATCATCACAGTCTTCTGGTGGGTAATATCCATCACCATCATTATCATATCCTACTTCAAAGGTTGTTGTTGCACTTGCTGTTGTAGTTCCTGGTTCACAAACTTCAGTGTTGCCTGTTGAAGTTATTGTTAAGGATGCCTCATATTCACCATATTCAGTTGGTGTCCAAGGTATAGAGAATGCCTTAGGTGTGTTATAATCATCATTTTTTTGTAATGTTCCTGTTGATGTAGCAACAACTTGGCTGTTCTTTTCTATAGTTAATGTATAACTTGTGTCAAACCTTCTTCCATCAGTTAATTCAGGATTTTCAACATTACATGCACTAATACTTTCATATGACCAGTTTTGATATGTATTTACATGTGTTCCTGAGAATGTCATTTCTGTGTTTATATCTGGATTACTACTAGATTGAAAGTTCTGCAATTGAGCAACACATCCATCTAGACTTGGAGCAATATGCACACTAAATGTTTTAGTGACTGGCACCATGTTGCTTTGGTCGCATTTTGCATCTGGCACTGTGCTTGTCATAGTTACTTCATAATCTCCTGGGGCAGTGTCTTGAGATGTGTGCCAGAGAAAATTGAAGTTGTATTTTGTGTTTCCAATTATTTGATGTTCTGAGTATGTTGGAAAATCAATAACAGAAGAAAATCCTCCTTGCTTTTTTATATCTACAGTCATCCTTGTTAGCACACTATTCCACTCTACAAGTTCTGGAGGCCAATAATAATCATATATAAATGTACTTGCTGTGTCTGCACTAAGATTTGTATCTGTTAATATAGATAATGGAAGACCTGCTTCAGCACAAGAAGTAATAGATGGAACAAAAGTAGCATTACAATTATCTTTTTTAAATAATGTACTAACATAATCTCCACAGGAATAGGTGGCTACTCCTGGGATTGATGGATCAAGTGATGCCCTTTGTGTCCATGCTGTATAGCCAGGAGCATATATATAATATCTATACCTATCACCTTGATCTTCAGGTATCGCAAACTCTAACTTTATATAATTTCCATCTCCAGAAGAGATTGGTTGTGAATATTTTGTAATTTGATAATTTCTATCAACATTTAAACATTCTCCAACCTCTGGTTCTTTTGGATCACATCTCCAGCCCATAATTTGCACATTATTAATCGGCTGACCTTCTTCATCACAAAAATAGAATTCATAATCATATGCATTTGTTGAAATTATCACAACAAGTAAAAAAAAAATTATAATTATATACCTTTTTTTTGAAATCATTATTTTTAAATAATAGTATTTAGTTAATAATTTTTCCTATTCTGACAGTATCTTTCTTATCTTAAAAAACAAAAGTTTTTTATTAAATTCATATTTATTTTTATTTAATGGAGGTCGGAATATATCTAACCCAAAGATGTAATTTCAAATGTAAACATTGTTTAAATGAGTGTCCATATAATGAGGAACTTTCTCTTGAAAAATATAAGGAGATTATTAATATTTTTAGTAATAAGGATATTAAACATATTACTTTTACTGGGGGTGAACCAACAATTCATAAAAATTTCAAAGAGATTGTTGAATTCACAGTTAAAAAAAAGAAAAATTTTAGTATAATATCAAACGCGTATAATTATGAGTCTTATTTATATTTAGTAAATTATCAAAAATATTTTAATACTATTGTATTTAGTATAGAAGGTTTAGAAAAAACACATGATTCTAATAGGAAAAAAGGTTCATTTGCAAAAGTTATGGATGCGATTGATTTTTTTTCTAATAAAGGAATTACAGTTAAAATTAATCTGATTTTAACAAAATATAATTACAATCAATTGGAAGACATACTTGCTTTGCTCGCGTCTAAAAATGTTGATACAGTACATATTGGATCTGTTATAAAAAATAATGTTAACAAGGATTTATTATTAGATATATCAAAGAGAAGAGAATTTTATTTGAAAATACTCTATTTACAGAAAAAATATAAAATAAAAATAGTGTCCACAAACTCCTGTTATAATTTAGGAAACGGTTTTTTTTGTACAACATTAGATAATGAGGATATAGTTTATATTAATCAAAGAGCAGAAATCATTTACTGTTGTAATATACGAGATAGACACGGTAAATTAGGTGTCCTGTCAAAGAATAATCTTAAAGAAATATTTGATAAAAAAAGCAAAGTAACTAATCTGATTCGTACAGATAGGTTAATAAAATTATTAAAAGGAAATCTTTCAGAGGACGAAGAACATAGCTGTACTTACTGCAATAATTTTTTCTAATTTAATGAATTACTTGGTCAGGTGTTGGGATTGGCGGGTAACATACGCCCTCAATTAACACCCCATCACATACATCATTATTATTATTATTATTATTAACAGTTGTTGGTGCAACATAAGGGTGTACAATCTGGGATAAAAGAATAATCACATCGCCGTCTGTTGTCTGTGCTAAACATACAGCATAATCTCCTATATTACTATCTTCATCCTGGCATAACACACCTAATCCTTCAGAATAAACACCGCCTACTTTTATCTGACTAAAGTTAACATCAACATCTTTGTATATATCCTGTAATCTTTCTAAAATTGAAGGCAGGTCTTTTTTTAAATCATAGATTGGATCTGGTTTAACATACTGGACTGCAAGATTATCTATTGTTGTTGCATTATACCATTCATTTCCTCCCTGAGCTGTTTTCTGATTTTTTGTAGAATCTTTTATACCAACATCTGAATAAAATACTTTTATTTCATTACCATTAAGAATAATATTTTCTAAGAAATATATATCTGATAATCCATCAGCTGTCAAAACCTCACCAACAAGTTCTGGTAAAGGTGTAGGAGTAATGGTAGGTGTTTCTGTTGGTATGTCTGTTGGTTTAAGTGTTGGTTCTAAAGTAGGCTCTTCTGTAGCTGTCTCAACAACTTCAACAATAGGTGTTGGTGTATTCTCTTGTATTGAGATAGGAGTATTTTCAATTTTAGGTGTACATGAAGCCAAGAAAGCTAAAATTGTTCCAACAGCCAAAGTTTTGTATAATCCTTTCATTTTAGCAAGAATAAAGAAATTACACTTTATAAACTTTTCTATTTTGTTATTACTGGTTAGTAAAAACTACTTAAGTTTAGCAAAAGCATAGAAGAATAATATTAGGACGGAAAAAGGAAATATCATGCCCATTATGTTTGTTGGAGAGCTCCTAGCCATAGAATAAACTATACCATAGACTAATGGAAAGATTATAGCTAAAGCAACTCCACTCTGGCTCATATAAATGAGTAGGAATAACTAACTTTTAAAATTAACTTAGAGAAAAGATTTATATAATTCACAGGTTATTTCAGAAAATAGATGTCTAAAAAAATAACTATTGGCGGCCAAGCAGTGATTGAAGGCGTTATGATGCGTTCTACAGACAAATATGCTGTTGCAGTCAGAACACCAGAAGGAAAGATAACAACAAAGACATTTCCCATAAAAGATCACTGGATTAACAAAATACCCCTATTAAGAGGATTCTACAGATTCATTGAAACATTAATTATAGGACTAGAAAGCTTATCATATAGTGCATCGGAAAGCATGGAAGAAGAAGAGGAAATGTCCCGCTTTGAAATGTTCTTGACATTAATGTTCTCCTTATTACTTACTATAGTTTTGTTTGTTATGGCACCATTGTTCATAGCAAATTTTTTCTTAGACAAACAGAGTATGTGGTTTAATTTAGTAGATGGCCTTTTCAGATTATTAATATTTTTAGGATATCTTCTTGTAATATCTTTGATGCCCGATGTAAAGAGAATTTTTCAATATCATGGTGCAGAACATAAGACAGTGTTTGCATACGAGAACAAAGAAAAATTAAAAGTAAAAAACATAAAAAAATACTCAACATTACACCCAAGATGCGGTACCAGTTTTATATTAATAGTATTAGTTATATCAATATTTGTTTTCTCATTTATCAAGACAGATACTTTGTTATTGAGATTTGGATATAGAATTCTTTTACTGCCTGTAATAACAGGAATATCATATGAATATTTGAGGTTTGCAGGTAAATATCATAATCATCCATTAGTAAAAATAACTGTATTTCCGGGGTTATTATTACAAAAGATAACTACAAAGGAACCCGAAGATGATATGATTGAAGTGGCAATAGCAGCAATAAAAAAGGTTACTTAAATACCGCAAGCACTAAAACCGCAAATTGGGCACATGCAGCAACCTTCCTGCATAATCATGCGAATAGAGCACTCAGGACAGAAATCTATTATTTTTCCAATCTTCTCAGCACCACGTACACTCCTCAATATCTTTTTCATCAGCAATTGGACTTACTTCCAGTTTCTTTTTCATCTGATCTCTTTTAGTCTCTACTTTCGCAGGCTCTGCTTTTTCCTCAGTTTTTTTAGCTTCGGAGCTAACTTCTTTTATATTAAGAACTTGGTTATCACGACTACCATCTCTGTATACAGTACAGCCTTTACATCCTTCTTTCCATGCTAGCATATATCCTTTCTTAACATCTTCAACTGTAGCAGAACTGGGAAAATTAATTGTCTTACTTACCGCATTACTTGTATGTTCTTGGAAAGCAGCCTGAATTTTAATATGGGATTCAGGATCAACATTAAATGCTACCTCAAAAATTTTCTTAACATCATCAGGTACTTCATCCAATCCGTCTAATGTACCTTGTTTTGCAATCTTCTCCATCAACTCTTCAGAATAAAAACCTCTGTCTTTAGCTACTTTTTCAAAGTGTTTATTCACATATGTAAATTGCTCATTTATTGAATGACTACTTTTAATGAAAGCAAGGGCAAAATTAGGTTCACAACCTCCAGAAGTATCAGCTACCATACTCAAAGAGCCAGTAGGAGCTATGGCTGATACAGCACAATTCCTTACTTTATTATTATCCTTCTCAAAAGTCGAGCCTTTCCAAGCGGGAAATTCTCCTTTTAGCTCTGCTAATTCACGGCTTTTCTCCCAGGCAGCATCCTCAATAGTCTTCATCACTTTTTTAGCCATATCGCGTCCTTGCTGGCTTGTATAAGGTATTCCTAATTGATATAACATATCCGCAAATCCTAATACCCCTAGGCCAATTCTCCTAGTCTTTTGAGCCATTTCAGTTATCTCTGCAGCAGGATATTCACCAGCATCAATTACATTATCTAGGAAATGTGTTGCTTTTTTTGCTGTTTCTCTGATTTTATCCCAGTCAACACTTTTTTTACCATCTTTTTCTATAATCATCCTATCTAAGTTAATAGATCCTAAGTTACAGACTTCATAATCTAGTAACCAAATTTCTGCACAGGGATTTGTTGCTTTAAATTCTCCAAGATGAGAAATTGTGTTTGCTTTATTTGCTGTATCTATAAATAACACACCTGGCTCTCCTGTTTTCCATGCATGCTCAGCTATATTATCAAATAACTTTCTTGCCTTGACAGTTTTGGCTACTTTGTCTGTATGAGGATCAATTAAATCATAATCTCCATCTAGCTCTACAGCTTTCATGAATTTATCATCTAACATTACAGAAATGTTGAAATTTGTTAATTGAGTTAAGTCGTCTTTTGCAGATATAAAATCTTCAATATCAGGATGCCAAACATGGAATGTAGCCATCTGTGCTCCTCTTCTATTGCCCTGCATGATTGTGCTACACATGACGTCAAATACCTTCATAAAAGATAAAGGACCAGAAGCTATTCCAGAACAACCAGATACCCAAGAACCTTTAGGTCTTAATGTTGAAAAGCAATATCCTACACCGCCGCCTCTCTTCTGTATTAAGGCAGCTTTTTTAACAGCTTCAAAAATACCTTCCATACTGTCTTTTACTGGAATAACAAAACAATTCGCTAAATTTTTCACAGGAGTTCCGGCATTTGCAATGGTTCTGCCGCCAGGCAAAAAATCTAAGGAAAGCATCATATCTAAAAATTCCTTTTCTAATTTTTCAGCAGCTTCTTCATTTTGATATTCAATCTCTGGTTGGGATATCTCACGAGCTATTCTTTTAAACATACTTAATGGAGTTTCAACAACTTTTCCTTCTGCGTCTCTCTTCAAATATTTTGCATATATAATTTTGAGCTGATTATTGTTTAAACCTAATTTCTCTTTTTCTGGCAGAGCATCCATGTATTCTTTGTATCCGTTCATCCTACCACCTAGTTTTCTATTTTTTCATAACTATCCAGTTACACAACAAGTTGTATAGAAGTTTGGTCAAACCCACAATATGTTGTGGTATTATTAATATTTAAAATTATTTATAAATATTTTGAAACAACAATAGATATAATGTAAAATATATATTAGGATTACAACTTTTCTAATAAGGACAAATCAGAAAATTGTTCTTTCGCACAGTCTTTACAATAACAATTATTTGGAACACCTTTTATACAGAATTTAGCTTCATTTTTCTCACAAACAAAGCATACTTTTTTACTTAATGTACTGTTCTTAACCTCTGAAATAAGTGAATCCATGAGTGTTATTTCCTTTTCTTGATGTCCTTTCTCAAGAGTTTAATTTCATCTAACTGGTCATGAGCAATCTCTCGCAGTAATTTTATCTCTGTAACGTGCTCTTTTTGTATTAGTGAAAGTTCTTCCTTCATGTCCTCTGTTGTCGCAGTAATAATTACTAAAAACAACAGCAACATCCAGTTAAAGATAGCAATTAAACGAAACCATGGTTCTTGTGTCCCAGTATTCTCGGCTAATAATATTAAATAGAATCCCAAAAATGTCAGACCTATCCCTACGGGTAGTAAGAGTTTTTCAAAGATATTAATTTTTCTTCCTAACATTTTACCTTAATTGGAGTTTAGGGATAACAGGGTTTATAAATTTTCCTATTTTTATGCTGGTGAATCCAGTCAATAAATCAGAGAAGGAAGTCTTTTTCTTGAACTCACTTGGTTCAATAGTCATATTAAGATTTTTTTCTAAATAAGCATATGCATCTTCTTTTGTTCCAAGCTCATCCACTAAATTAAGTTCTTTTGCTTCTATTCCTAAATAAATTTGTCCAGTAGCCATTTCCTCTACTTTTTCTCTAGATATATTTCTGTTGAGTGCAACTTCATCAATAAAAATCCCTTCCATCCTATCAATTATTTCTTGATATACTTCTTGCTCTTCTTCGCTTGGTTCTTTGAATGGAGATCCCATATCTTTTAAATCTCCAGACACATATCTTCTATAGGTAACATTGTATTCATCTATAAATTCTGCAAATTCTAGATAACTTCCAATTACACCAATACTTCCTGTTATAGATAGTCTGTTTGCAAATACATAATCTGAGGAAGAAGCAATCCAGTATGCTGCACTAGCTCCCACATCTCTAATAACAGCAACAGTTGGTTTCTCTATACTCTTTATCTTTTGGCTAATTTCATCTGCAGCCACACCAGAACCTCCTGGACTATTAATGTCAAGTACAATAGCTTTGACTCTTGAAGAAGTGTCTGCTTTTTCTAATTGCTCTATTATGTCATCACTTGACATTATTTCTGAGAAACCTCCACTCTCTGTAGTAGTTAAATAACCTTGTATAGGAACCACAGCCACATTACCACTAATACTTTCAATATCTAATGAGAAAAATGAAGCAACCAAAACACTTGAGAAAAACAGGATAGCAAGTATCTTTAATGAATTAAATATTTTCTTTCTTACATTTATCTTTTTATTCATATAGAGATCTCCTCCACAATTCTTGTTCCAGTTATATTATCAGATAACCTATTGCCAGTCACTATCATATATAGAGGATCGACTACCCACAATATTGAAAAAGGGAAAAAGGGAAAAATAGCAAGATTTCTAACCAAGATATTCCAAAAAGTAATTTTGTCTTTCTTTTTTGCAGGAACAAGATATAATCCAAACAACATTCTTCCAGGAGTCTGACCCATGAGTTTCTCAAAAGCCACAAAATAAGCATATATAAGTATAAACACAGCAAAAACCAATCCTGTTAATTCACTTACAATCTCAGGATTTTCTGAAAAATATCTGTAATCTTCCATTATGTTTCCAGAAGGAGATATCTTTTCTTCAAGAATACCTGTAAAAGGACTGAAAATAACAAATTGTATGATTAAAAAATCTATAAAAAAAGCAGCAAAGCGCTTCCACCAGGGAGCTATGTTGAGAAATTTTCTCTTTTTTGGCAAATTTAAATCAGTCATATTCATCTCGGATGCGCTTGTGCTTTAAAATATTTTCTGTAATTTTATAAATGAATAATTTTTCTAAGTAATTGATGGGATCGAAAAACATAGCTGAATTGCTCTTGGAAAAAGATTTTCTTAAATTAAACTTTAAGAATCCATTTCAGTTTGTTTCAGGTATCCTTAGTCCACTATATGAAGACGAGCGTTTACTTATTTCCTATCCAAGTGAAAGAAATCTAATTGTTGATGCAATGGTCCAGAAGATAAAAGATCTTAAAATTGATTATATTGCTGGTGTTGCAACAGCAGGCATACCTTGGGCATCATGGCTCTCTCACAAATTAGATAAGCCAATGCTATATGTAAGACCAACACCCAGAGAAATTGGTACAAAAAAACAAGTAGAAGGCTCGTTAAAAAAAGGAGACAAAGTAGTTATTGTTGAACCAGTTGTCAGTACAGGTGGTTCTTTATTAGAAGTAGTAGAAGCAGTAGAAAGAGCAGGTGGAAAGGTTGAAGATGTCTTAGTTCTATATACACATGAATTTGAAGACACCTTTGAAAAACTTAAACATAAAAATCTTAAGGTTCATAATTTGACAGAGTTCTCAACTGTTGTTGATGCTGCCCATAATATGGGAAAAATTAGTAAAAAAGAGAAAGACCAAATCATAGAGTGGAAAAATAATCCAGATGAGTGGTCAAAAAGATTTAGAGAAGAAAACACATTATAATACAGTTCCTAAATCAACCATTGGCTTACTGATTCTCTTAGTATCATCCCATCCTATTCTGGGACAAGCAGTATTTACCCACACCTGGACAAAGTTAAAATCTTCTAGATTATCAAACTTAATTGTATTCATAGCAACATAATAAAACTCTTTATCGGGATATTTCTTTTTTAGTTTTAAAGCGTGTTTAAAATAACTTTGTCCAGGTTTTGTACTTACTAAGACACCAATCTTCTTAGACATTAGAAAATTTGAATAAGCAGCTTTTTGTCTTTTTATTTCTGATTTCATTAATTTTTTTGTAACTACTGAGTATTTTTTATTAAGAGAATCCCAGATATGGACTGGTTTATCATTTCCCAACACTAATGCTTTTGGATGGAATAATCCATCTCCCACATATAAGTAAGCATCTACGCCAGGAAACTTCTCTAAGTTGCAACCATAAATCTGTCCTTTATATTTTGTATGCTTGCCTTTCATTAACTTAACTTCTCTACCAGAATCTTCAATATCTTTCTTTACAGATTGGAGTGAATCAATGAATTGTATAGTAAAAAACAACCCGATTTTTCTAGGGAGTTTCTCTATTACTTTTTTTGGAACAGAAATCTTTCCTTTATACTTAGTTTCTACAAACATGAATTTCATTATATAGAACGAATTTCATCTGATTTATATTAATTTTCTATAGAAAACAAATATCTTTATAAATAAGATAATTGGAAATATTATATAGGGGGGAAATGGCTTGGTTCAATTAGATGATTTAGAAAAAGCAGTTCATCTTTTAGGTTTTAGAGTAATAAAATCTGATAATGACAGATATGACTATGAGATTCTACCCCATCCTGATTTTTATGTTGCTTTTCAAGAATATCCTTATGATGAGAAAAGGGGATTCACAACATCAGCGTATCTTGTTGTAAATCAAGACAATCAAATTGTTGAGATAGCTGCTGGCAGTTGGAATAGAATAGTATATGATTCAGTTTTCCCAGTTCTAGAATATTTGGTGAATAATCTGCCAGAAGGATTAGATGATATCCTAGAGACCCACATAAACTTACTTCTCAATAAAGGTCATGAATTAACAAGACATGGTTTTATTTCCTCAGACAATTTTAGAGCCAAAGAGTATGGCATGCTCCCGGAGAAGGTTAATGATGTAATAAATGCGCTTGGTATTGCAATCTCAGGATATGATGGAAAAAAATCAAGATCATATGAAAGGTCTTATTCTAGACTTAAAAAACGCTTTGATAGACTAATGCCTTACATCGGATAATCAAAACGAATATTTTTTATACCTAAACTTCTAAACATTAGTTAAAAAGATGGTGACGTTTAGTTTTGAAGCTCAAATAATATTATCTCTAGCAATATGCCTCATAAGTGCATTTCTCCTTAATCTATTATTTAGAAAATTCAAACTTCCCCAGATGATAGCTCCTTTATTTGTTGGGCTATTCTTTAATTTCTATCTTTTAGACAATCTTGCATTTCTTCCAGAATTCTCCAACATAGTAGAAATTTTTGCAAACTTTGGAGTAATTGTTGTATTATTTTTCATTGGATTAGGGGTTGATTTTCGTTATCTTAAAGATTTACAGAAAAACTCTTCAATAATGGCACTGAATGCAGCACATATCCCTTTTTTCTTTGGGTTGTTTGCAACATTTTTTTACACGAGGAACTGGGTACAGAGCATTTTTGTAGGTATTGCACTGACAATAACTGCTGAGGAAGTTACAATAAGTATTCTGGATGAACTAAAACTACTCCATAAAAGGGTTGGTCAATTAATTATTGAAGCAGGAATAATTGGAGATGTGTTTGAAATATTGGCAATAACCTTGCTTGGATTATTCATAAGATCAATAAGAATAGAAGCCACTCCATTTACCTTTTTTAAAATCTTATTTGAGCTTTCTATATTTATCTTAATTACTCTGATTATGAGATATTTTGTAATTGAATGGCTTTTACAGAGGATAGGAAAAGACGGCAGAACATATGAATACTTTGCAGTTGCTTTTGTTGTACTGTTAGTGATGGCTCTGGCATCAGAGTTATTGAATTTCAGCCACATTATTGGAGCACTATTAGCAGGTATATTGTTAAAAGACATGCTCATACAAGATAAGTTATATAGGGCAGAGCACCATATTATAGAAGCAATTGAAGTATTTGATTTGGGAGTATTCCAGCCATTAATCTTTATATGGATAGGACTTTCTATTGACTTCAATTTACTCATGCAGAATATTGAGTTTGGTATTGTATTGACAATATTGGCACTTCTTGGAAAACTACTTGGGGCTGTTCTGGGTAACCATTTCTGTAAAGAACCACTAAAAGAGGGAATTTTAATAGGGTGGGGCCTAAATGCAAGAGGGGCAACAGAACTATTTGCGCTTTTGATAGCTAAAAATACAGGACTAGTAACTCAGAATGTTTTCTCTGCTGTTGTTTTTATGGCCCTAATGACAACAATAATATCTCCTATTGTATTTAAATTGCTTGTCCTAAATGGTTTTGGGCTTGTAAGACATAGAAGTAAAAAAGATTATAATCATAGAATTAAAACAAAGGCCTAGCGTGCACTATCTGCCTGTCTTTCTAGTTCAAGTTTTTTTGAGATTGCAGCAGAATCATTAGAACTATTGTAGGCATTTATAATCTCATTTACTAAATTTGAAACAGCACTTCTCTTTTTGTCAAAGGATTTCTGATAAACTCCTTGTACCATATATCTCAATGCCAGATCAATCCTTCTTTGAGGAGCTACTTCAACAGCTTTTGGGTAACGTGCTCCACCGTATTCAATAGTAATTATTTCTTCTCTGGGAGCAGCATTTTCAAGTGCTTTTACAAAAACCTCTATTGGATTTTTATTAAGCTTTTTTTCAATTATTGTAAGGGCCTCCTCTACCATTTTATAGACGGAAACAGACTTACCTGAATTTCTACCAGAGCTAATTAAATGCTTTTTGCTCTTATGGCCTGATACCATTAATTTATTCATTAATCTCTCGACAATAAATATCTTTGATTTATGAAAACGAGAACCAGCATATCTTGCCCCTGTCTTAGGAACAACTCTTGGCTCTAAGTTAATATACTCTTGTAATCCCGGATCTTCTACCTTGATGTTGTTTACTGACCATCTGTTGAATGCTTTTAGTTCTGTCATTTTACTTTCTAGCTTTTTCGAGTTTTCCAGCTAATAGAGCTTCAAGGGACTGGTCATTAACTTTAATGACTTGCCATCTGACTCCAGGGATGTCACCCTTTGCACGGCCCTTTGCTCCACCAATAGATTCTATCATGACTTCGTCGTGTTCATCTACAAATTTTGTTGCTCCATCTCCTGGCAAGAATGCTGTTACTTGCTTACCATTCTTAATTAACTGTACTTTTACACATTTAATGAGACCAGAGTGTGGCTGCTTTCTCTCAATTTGTGTTTTTTCTAGGACAATTCCACTAGCTTGAGATACACCACCAAGTGGGTCTGATTTAGCTTTTAAATTAAGCTTTTTCCTCTTATATTTCATATCACGCCATCTAAATCTTCTTCTTCTTTTGATTAGCTTTTTTGCAGCGTTTATTCCGTTTGGTTTTTTTCCCATTCATAAATCACCTAGTGATGTTGCACCAAAAACATACTATGTTTTTTAGTGGTTATATAACCTTTATTTCTTCTATTGTCTTAAAATACTTTTTCACAATTTTTTCTGTATTTTTGATATTTGACTTGTTTCTCCCTATTAAGATACCCTTTGTTTTTGTGTCATTCCCAGCTATTGTTATTGTGTTTTCCTGTTTTTCAACCCGGGCTTTTATAGGGTAAATCAAGTTTTCTACGAACTTAGTAGGTGATGAATTGAAGGCAACTATTTTAATGTTTCTCTTCAACATATCTTTTAATTTCTTGACATTGGAAGCGTTTTTCCCAATGGCTTTCCCAATATCTTTTTGGGGAACAACAAATGTCAAGAGCTCGTTGTTGTCATAAAAAGCATCCTTGACATGTGTCCTTGTTACTCTCTCAAACAAGGTCATTAGCTTTAAAAGCTGAGCATCGTACTTTATTTTTGACATATTATTTCTTAAAACCAAGCACTGAAATAGGGAAAGGTTTCTTACAAAATGTGCCTAATTCAAAATTAGGCAAGTTCAATCTATTTACTTCAGTTCCTGTTATTTTGCTGTAATAATTGAAATCTTCTTCAACATCATCTGGTGTATTTGAGGATAAAAATATCTTTTCAATCTTATCCTGTTTCAGTAATTTAAGGGTTGTATCTGTACCAATCACTAGTTTATCTGTTTTCAGATTCTTCTTAATTTCTTTCAGGTTTTTTGTAATTGTTATTTCTTCTTCCATCGTCCACACGAAAATTTCAGGCATTTATAAAGCTTATGAATTGAGAATTATTCTTCTTTTTCTCTTCTTATGACCTTAACAGCATCCATTTTTACTGTAATTGGGATAGGTACTGCTGCTCCCAGAAGCTCTACAACAACCTCCTCTTTTGCTTTGTCTACACGGACTATTTTAGCTTTTTCTCTCTTGAAAGGTCCAGATATTATCTCTGCTATGTCATTTTTCTGTATATTAACTTCTTTTTTTACCTGCTCAAGCATATGCTCTATTTCGTGATAATCAACTGTTTTCGGTAATATACCACGAGCATAAGGCACATTATAAGCTGCCTGTTCTGCATCTGATCTTGAGCCCGCCTCTAAGAAAATATAACCACGCATTCCATGAGGCCTTACAACAGCATAAACTTCAAGCTTTTTCTTTTGAGCATTGCTTGTTACAAAGTCCATAACTTGGTCTTCTCTGTTTGCTGTGGTTCTCAATGCGTAAATATCTGATTTTTTTTCTTTTGACATTTTATCTTCTGACATTTTATTTACCTTATCATATACTCTATTACTTGGAGTAAAAATCCAACTACACCTATTAGTAGTATGCCTGCTCCAGCAACCATAACTATGGTCTTAAACTCTTCTGAAGTCGGTTTTTTTGTTACTCTCAGTACACGTTTACATTCTGCAAAAAAAGATTTTATGTTTTGCATATACTTCCAAGCAAAAACCATAACTATTTAAAGCTTACTAACGAGAGACAGAAAAATATATAAAATTTGTAAGAAGCTTTTAAATTACACTTATGAAGAAAAATAATTTTATTGATTCTTTCAACAAGAATAAGAAATATTTCTTGATAGCAACACTAGTTCTCTTAATCTTTCATAAGTATATAGTTGTCATCTTACTTGGAATAATTTTCACAGTACTAGGTACAATTACTGTTAGAGTTACTAAATTTGTTCCACATATATCTGTAGAAACAATTAGTGCTTCAGCAATATTATTTGGGTTTGTGTGGGGATGGAAAGCCGGCCTTATCTTTGGGGTAGGTGCTGGTTTGTTTGCAGCAGTATATAATGGCTTCCTTAAGTTAACAACTATTGTCAATTCATTATTTATGGGGCTTTGTGGTGTTTTAGCAGCCCTATTCGACAGTCTAGGATATAATTTTACAGTGGCATTTCTTTTAACATTTTTGATAAGGTCAAATCTTGGTTTTTTTGTGTTTCAATTTATTAAACCCGATTTTTTTGAGAACATGGTACATTCATACGGAGATGCCCTATTCAATGTACTTATAGTATTGCAGATTATGCGTGTTATATTTGAAATTATGATTAGTTTTCAATAGAAGGTGATAAGGATGAAAAAAAGAAAAATGAGTTTTTTTCAAAATCTAGATGAAATGGCAAGTCAGATCCATGTTAGTGAGATAATGGTTCATGATATCAAGACAATAAAAGAGAATGATAAAGTTCATAATGCTCTTGAGAAGATGGGAAAATTCTCTATAGCTGGACTTATTGTTACAGATAAAGAAGCGTATCCAATAGGTATAGTTAGTGAAGGTGATATTATAAGAAAGGTCTTCCTGAAAAATAAAAACCCCAAGAAGATACAAGTAAAAGACATAATGTCTGGAGATCTTTTGACAATAGAACCCAATCTAAAATTGGGAGAAGTAAGTGTTTTAATGAAGAAAAATAATGTTAGTAAATTACCAGTCATAGAGAATAATAAATTGGTTGGCTATGTGACAAAAAGTGACTTGCTTGAGAAGATGAATGAGCTCTATTATCAAAACACAAGGTTGAGATGGTTTCCTATTTTTTTGCTTATACAATTTATTGTTATAGTATTATTGATACTGGCATATGTGAATAAATAATGTTAGGGGTGTTCAATGGCTTTAGTGAACAAAAAACAAAAAAACAAGTATAACAAGCTTGTTAAAAAATACTTCACTTTAAAGAGAATTATCATCTTTCTTCTGCTCTTGGTCATATTCCTTATGTTTTCAGATGCATTAAAAGGTGTCTTGCTATTAGTGCTGTTTTTTCCTCTGTCAAAATATTCTGTAAAAGTTACTGCTTTTGTACCTCATATTACTCTAGAACAATATACCTCAAGTACTTTATTGATGACATACCTCTATGGTCCAGTTGTTGGTGCTTTGAGTGGTTTTGTCCTGGGGATGTATGGTTATCTTTCTAACAGTATTTCAAAGTTTTTGGCTCTGACAAATGTGTTTGTATGTGCTTTTAATGCAGTCTTTATTGGTGTTTTATTGAATAGAGGTGTATTTGCGAAGTTATCTTTTTCTTGGGTCTTTATTATGGGGATATTATCTTTTAACCTGTTTGCCTATCTTGTGTTCTTATATGTTGACCCAGATCAGTTGCAGAACGCTATTTATAGAATATCACATGTTTTATTTAATTCCTTGATTTCAGTAATCTTTTTTAATTTAATCCATAATCTCTTTAGATTAATCTAAGATGAGAATAATCCAAATTCCTTTGAATACAGGAGCTATGAAAAAAAAGAAAGGTATAGAGAAAGCTCCAAAGGAAATAGTTAAGCATTTAGAGGAGTTTTATCTTAAAGAGAACGGTTTATTACCCCTATTTGATATAGAGTCTTATAAGATAGATAATTCTAATATTGAGGATAGTAATAACATTATTACTAAGGAGATTTCAATGTTAGATGTTCCTTCTATTTTAATAGGAGGAGATCATTCACTGACATATGCAGCCTTCAGGGGTTTTTCAAAGAGATATAAAAATCCAGGATTAATGGTGTTTGATGCTCATTTAGACTGTGAGAATGACTTTTCTCCACCCACACATGAAGATTATTTAAGAGCACTAATTACAGAAGGACATCTAAAAAAACAGAATGTTATTCTTGCTGGTATAAGAAATATGCATTCTAATGAGCTTGAATTTGCTAAAAAGAATAAATTAAAGATATATGATATGAAGGAGTTGTCTTTTGACGGGCTAAGAGAAACAGCAGATGCAATCATGTCTGTTGCACGCACTTTTGATGCTTTGTATGTTTCTGTTGATATTGATGTTTTGGATCCTGCTTTTGCTCCTGGTACAGGCTATATTGAGCCGGGCGGAATGACTACAAGGCAGCTTCTTTATTTTATACAGAGGTTAAAAAATTTAAAGAATATACAAATCTGGGATTTAGTTGAAGTTAATCCTGATAAGGATATTAATAATATTACGGTTAAGACAGCTACTAAACTAATAGTTGAGATGTCTTAATCATACCAGCATAGATAATATGGGTTTCCTTGTACACTTAATTGTACTTTATATTTACATGGGCTAGGAATACCTTTACCATATTGAGACTGGCATACCCCTTTTGATTGGCTGCTGTATTGGTCCCAGGTTGCCTTATTTTGTGCATAGCCTTTATGACCTGGCAACCAAGTATCATCACAATTTTTTGGCTTGCCTTGTCCACTCTGACTACTGGGTTTTTGCCAGTTTGAGACTAATCCCAGCACAGGTTTTGTGAATAATAGCTTTAACTTTGAGAAAAATTTCACAGCTGAAATCTTAATTCTCTTCTGTGAATATAGCCAGAAGAAAGCTCCTATTTTGTTGTTTGACTGCAATAGGGCATCAACTGCATCTTCATCTGTTTGTACCAAATAATTATTTATGGAATTTGCTGTAGTTATTCCTGTGACTGTGCTTCCTTGCAAAGTAAAGAAGAACATGCTTGTACTTCCATCATTCATCCCAACATCTACTCTTACTGTGCCTGTTCCTAATAAAGCAGACACTGTTCCAGGCAGCTTAATAGGACAGCTTTGTAGTTGTGTATTTAGAGAGGGAATTTCATTAAGAAATGCCTTTGTTGTCTTAGAGTTAATAGTTACTTTACACTGTGCATACACCGCTGAAGTCATTAAAACAAACATTACTAATAGAATTATTTTTTTCATTTTAAGAAGGTAATAGCTATTTATTATTTATTCTTTTCTGTATTCTTCCCATTTAATTTTCTTATTTTTTATTATATCTCTTAATTTTCTCTCTACTTTGCTTAATTTGGATTTTCCTGTTTTTATCTCTAGAAATATTACCTCTTCAGGTTCTTTTTTATCTAGTCCTTTAAAGATAATTAAGTCAATGGGTTTTCCTATAAAACGGGCTTCTGTTGGTGAATATGGAAAATCTGGTAGATATGGAGCTAATTGCTCTGAGAATTTACCTGTAAGGACCTCTCTGGATTTTTTTACAGAATCTTGTCTTATTTTAGGTAGTTTATTCTGCCATTCCTGGTCTTTTACTATGCTTCCTAATTTATAACCAAGCCATAATAAGACAAGGGCAGCTGTAAATAGTAAGAATATAGTTAGTGGTTCCATAAGTTAGCAATTATTTGAGAATATAAAATTATTTCTGTGTTCCATAAGGTGGGTGTTGTATCCCAAAGTGTTCTCTCATCTTGGCTAGTTCGTAATCTGCTGTCTCGAAAAGAATTC
>CAZHYZ010000003.1:1354-55765 GCA_964537195.1 uncultured Methanosarcinales archaeon | reverse complement strand
AGGGATAACGAACACGACCATCGAGCGGGCGCGCGCGACGGATGCCTTGACCGGCAACTTCAGGACCGGAATTCTGTGGGATAAGAGTGATGGGAACACAGAATATGATGGTAGCCAAGATTTAGTATTTGTTACTTCAGCTAATGTTAATCAGCAGGGCAGGCTTGGTATCTATGATTACGAACTTAAGATTCCTGCAAATTTAAAACTATACAAAGGACCCAATCAAGCTACGGTTTCTTTGTATACGGAAATACCATGAAATTAGTAGAAAAAAAGAGGATGATTTGGATTTTATTATTTATAACTATCATATCACTAGTGAATGCTCAGGAAAGGTGTCTACCTGGAGATGTACCAGATTTAGATATTCCTAATAGTATGGTTTTGAATGAAGATGAGAACTTTATCTATTTCATAAACTCAACTAAAACAGTTACTTATTCTTGGGCTCCAATCAATATTTCTATGGACTTTGATATTGATAAAAAAACAGGAATAATTGATTTAAATCCAACACATGAGGATGTTGGCAGACATTCAGTCTTTATTATTGTCACAACGCCAAAAGGATGTTTTGATATTGAGAGACTTGACATAATAGTATATGACAAACCAGTTATCACTAATTATGAGCCAAATAAGAAGCAGATTAGGATTCAAGAAACAGAATACATAATATTTACAATAAATGCCACAACATCTACTAATAAGTTGGAGTATGAATGGTATCATAGTGATAGAATATTAAAAGAAGAAACCCAGAAATACATATTTAGGACTAATTTTACTTCATCGGGTACACATTACATTACAGCTGTTGCAAAAGATAGTCGGAAGATGAACAGCTCATATGAATGGATAGTCTCAGTAGGTGAAAGAAATAGGCCCCCATACTTCAAATATGATCCTCCAAGCATAGTTGTTGGTAATAATACAAAAGGAATATTATTCAACATATACGATTATGTATATGATCCTGATGGAGACAATCTGGAATTTAAAACTTATTTTATTGAAGAGAATAAACCTGAAAATCTAATAAATGAATCAAAGATAATAACTGTAAACACAAATTTACTTGGAGATTTTTCTTTAGAGAGAATTGCTGAAATATATATAAAACAACATATTAGAATAGAAGCAAAAGATCCATCGGGAGCCAGAACTCTTAGTAAGCCATTTACAGTTAGACTTGCTACAGAGGAAGACACCTTTGATCTTTTTCAAAGACAGAGTGTTATTGAAAAATGTGAAGTTAAGATAAGGTGTGAAGAGTGGTCAGAATGCCTTCCTACAAACATCAAAGTAAGAGAATGTCGTGACATTAATAACTGTAATAATGAAAGTAAAAAAATTATAGAATCTGAAGAATGTGATTATGATGCTAATTGTGACGATAACATAAAAAACCAAGGAGAAGAAGGTGTGGATTGTGGAGGTCCTTGTGAGCCTTGCCCAACATGTAATGATGGGATTATGAATCAAGGAGAAGAGGGTGTAGATTGTGGAGGACCATGTGAACCCTGTCCATCATGTTTTGATGCACTCTTAAATCAAGATGAAACAGATATTGATTGTGGCGGTGTTTGTTATGCTTGCGAATCTGGGAAAAATTGTTTGTATCACACAGATTGTAAGAGTCATGTTTGTTTTGACAATATTTGTGTTGAAGCTACATGTAATGATTTCAGACAAAACCAAAATGAAACTGGTGTGGATTGTGGAGGTCCTTGTGAGCCTTGCCCAACATGTAATGATGGGATTATGAATCAAGGGGAAGAAGGAGTTGATTGCGGAGGACCATGTAAAAGTTGCATGACTTGCCATGATGGTATAAGAAATCAAGGAGAGATCTTGACAGATTGTGGAGGTCCATGTGATTCATGTAGAATATTCTCCTCCATTAAAAATGCTAAGAAGTATTTTGTGCTGGGAGTTCCTATTTTTGTCTTCTTAATAATATTGCATTTGGTGAGAATGAGATATAGGAAAGATAAAATTGGTTTTAATAAAGATTTAGCAAAATTATTTAGATTCTTGCCAAACAACCTGCCAGAGAATTATGTTTCTATAATAATAGACACAATAAATAATCTACATAAAGTAAGACAGGAAAACTTTAA
The DNA here is from genome assembly GCA_964537195.1 of uncultured Methanosarcinales archaeon. Lineage (GTDB taxonomy): Archaea > Nanobdellota > Nanobdellia > Woesearchaeales > GW2011-AR15 > CAZHYZ01. Next base: position 53,639 of record CAZHYZ010000003.1, on the reverse strand, counting down.
TCTACAGAACAAGAAGAAAATATCTGAAAATTACATAAATACATTACAGGAGTTTTTTAGGAAGATGTTTGGAATTGAGGGGACATTTACAAAAGCTGTCTTGAAATCCAGCACAAAGACAAAGATAAAAAATCCCTTCCTTGCTAGTTTGTTTGTTGAGTTATATAACTATACAGCTAACTTGTCTCCTGAAGCGCCTCTTTTCAAAATAGAACTTAATGAGAAGATTGATGATTCAATTAAAACAATTAATATAATTAGAGATTTAATATGAAAAAGATAATCTTTGTGGTTTTAGTATTGATTATTCCTCTTGTTATTGCAATTGATGAAATATCTATAAATAGGAACACATATAGAGTAGATGAAATAGTTAGAGTATCTGTTCAAGAAACAGAAGGCTATTCATTATCAATAATATCTCCTACTAATGTTTATAGGTTTCTGGATTTATCTTCAAATGAACTTTTGTTTAGACCACAGCAGACAGGTGTCCATATTATTGAGCTTTACAATACAAAAACATTAGATTTAGTTGACAATAAATCCTTCTATGTTTATTCAGAGTTGTCACAGGATACACTTTTCTCTGATAAAAAGACTTATTCAGTGGGAGAGAAAGTTAGTCTTTATTTTAATCCTAGCAGTGAAGATTATAGTCTTAGGATTATGGTTGATAAATCTCATGTAACCTATTATCAAGCAAATATTCCTTTTATTTTTACTCCAAAGAAAACAGGGGATTATGAAGTTGTGTTGATTGAGGATAATGAAGAGAAAGTATATTACTCTTTTTCAGTAAAAAAAGAAAAAAGGTTTGAAATTGAAGATAGTAAGAAAAAGAAAGTGGATGCAACTTTAAAGTTCTATAAAGGAAATTCTTTAGTAGCATCAAAAAACATAAATCAGTTAGCAGAGGAAACCTTCTACGAGAATGAGTCTTTTGAAGTAGAATTAACACCTGATATTAATAATATAAAGAAAATCAAATTTAATAACCTCCAGATTAAAGACACATTTGAATTTGGTGTTGAGGATATATCCCAACAAGGGTTTGTTAAATCTTATGCAATAGATCCTTCAAAATTAGACTTTACAGATGCTGTTGTTACAAGCATTGCACAGGGAGATTCATTGTATAAATGTGCCGATTGGAATTTTTCACAGCAAGAATGTCTTGGGACATGGAACAAGATTCAAGATTTGACACCAGGAGAAGAATATTCTTTCATATTAACTAAAGCTGATCCTGGCTATGGTGAATCTGGAGAGGGTGTTCCAGAACCACATTCAGTAATAGGATATATATATTATTCAGATAATATAACAAGAGCAGAAAATGGAATACCTGTCCGAATAATAAATAATGTAAATGGAGAATCAGTTTTAACAGAGGTTTATGCTCCCCCCATTCCACAGTACAAAGGAGCATATTCTGCAGACATATATGGTCATGATGGAGATTCTATTACAGTTAGAGCATGGAACTTTACTCATTATGGCGAAAAAAATTCAAATCTGCTTAGCACCACCACCAGAGTTAATGTTACTATGCAAGATGAAAGATCATCGGAAACAAATGTGACAATAATTGTTCCTGGAAATAATACTCTATATAATATCTCCGATGTCTTCAATGTTAATGCATCTATCCAACTTCTTGGCAATAATGGAACTGCCTGTTATGCAACTGTTTCTTTTTCAGATAATATTGCAGAACTTTTTTCAGGTGAGCAGGCAACACTCAGTTTAGGTAATATTGAAGTGTATGATACCTTATTTGTTTCATGGAATTTTTCTGCAGTCAGCGGAGGTCTTTCCAACATTACTGTAAATGCATCATGTGATACTGATGTTGTTGTTCTTGAGAACAAAGATAGTGATACAATAACAAACATAAGTGTGGTAGACCAAATAAAACCAGAGATAACTTTGTTTAGTCCTCTGAATAATCAAGAAATGACAAATCCTATCAAGATAATATTTAATGTTTCTGATCATTCAGGTGTTCAAAATTGTAGTGTTTTCTTGAATGGACAAATAAATAAGACAATGAATAACCCAGGAAAATTTGTTCAGCAGGAATTTAATTTGACTCTTGATGCCGGAAAATATTACTGGAAGATCGGTTGTTATGATAATACCAGATATAATAATTATAATGTGTCAGAAACAAGGTTATTCTTTTTGCCTGCATGGCACTTTTATTATGGTAATTTGTCTTCAAATATTGCAATTTCAGATTCAGCAAACAAACCACAGTATACTTGGAAAGACCAGACAGAAGCAAATATTTATGTGGTGGAGACAGGTTCGAGCATTGATTGGCTGAATCTACAGGCTCTTGGCAGAAACACAAGTAATGAAAGTTCAATTGAAGACTTTCATGAAGCAGATGTGAATTTGAGCATGGATAGCTTTACAGATAGTATAAATAACACATATACAGAAAACAGCCAGCCAGTTAAGACAGCATCCCTTTTGATATATAATAAGATTATAAAGGATATACCTATCTTTAATTCAACAGATAACAAAAATTTTTTCACAGGGATACTCTGGGATAAGAGTGATGGGAATACAGAGTATAATGGTTCACAGGATATATTATTTGTTACTCAGAAAAACCAGACATTACAGGGAAAATATGGTGTTTATGATTACGAAATCAGAGTCCCCCCATCTTTGAAAAATTATAAACTTGGTAGTGGCTCAGTCTCTTTCTATATTGAGCTTATCTAATTTGTATCTGATTTTTTGTATTAATAAAATAATTAAAAGAAATAGGACGCACAAGATTATCCATTCCATAAAATTATTAATCTTCATAATCTTAAGCAATGATCTGTATTCTTTTATTTTAATCTCTCTTTCAACACTTCTTGTTTCTGTAAACGTTCTGTTTTCAGTCTTATTTACATATTCTGTTATCTGAGAACATTCTTCAATCTGAGGTTCTTCAATATAAGCAATAGCCCAATATTTTTTGGTTGGATCAGGTTTATTTGTTCCTTCATTAACATTAATTTGTTCACCAGGTCCAAGATAAAATACATATGTGTTGCTATAGAAAGAAGCATCATCATAACTGATGGATCCCTCTGCTAGGGAACTTTTCAAGTTTTGTCCTCCATAAATATCATAGGGAAACAATTCTTCATCAATAAAAGAAAAATTTACTTTGAATAATCCCCATTTCTCTTCTTTATTAGTTATCCTGAGATTTGGTCTTGCACTATTGCCTATAGAATCGACAGTTCCGCCAAAGGTGGAGAATCTAAAACTCCTGTTCTTACATACATTTCTTTTTATTGGTTGAGATACAGTTACTTCTCTTTCTATTTGAAATTCTTCTTCCAACATTCTTTTCTGAGGAACTTCAACATATAAGACAATGTTAGAAAAAACAAAGTATAATATGAGGAGCAATACCAATAATATGAATGGCCATTTTCTTTTTTTTAAGAGAAATCCGCAATTATCACAATATTTCTTATCTCTTGTTTCTTCTTCGCATTGTGGACATATTATTTTCTTCATATTATTTATTTATAATAAATAGTATTAATAAGTTTCTTCTGTAGAAAAATATATAAACTCTAATATTATTTTTTAAATAGACGGGGAAATGGGATTATTTAAGAACTTATATCTTGACTTGGGATTTCTGAATCCATTTAAGAAAAAAGACAATAAAATTGAGACAAAACAGGATAAACCTAAAGAATTATCTCCTCCCAAACCAAGTGTTAAAATAAGGGAGTTGCCCAATATTTCTAAACGCCTAGTTGAAAAAGAAGAGATAGAGGAAATAAAAGAGAAAAAGGAGCTTCCTGTTCTTAGGACAAAAGTTAATCCTCCTCCCACCATTATTAAACCAAAAATTGAAAAGCCAGAACCGGATGGACCTGAACTACCTAAACCTGAAAAAACATCAGAACAACAACAATTGAGTAATGCTCCAATTAGTGGGTCTTTTTTTGAAAAATTATATCAACATTTAGATAGAGAAGATAAATATCTTCATAGTGAATTGCCTGAAAAACTTCTTAAGAAGAATCTTATGAGTGAAATGCATGGGTTTTGGAAAGATAAAAAACAGGAATTACAGAACACTGTTTTGAACAAAGGGATGAAAAAGGACCTTGTTAGGAAGCTTGAGGAACTCCAGAATCTAGAGATAGAATGGCAGAAACTACAACTTAATAAAGAAAGACTTGAAGATGAACTTGCTTCTAAAGAGATATTTATAGAAAACAATATTAGGGCATTGAAAAAAACTTTCAAGAAGTTGCATTTTAATGCTAGTCCGCATCCAGAAAAGCACTTTATTCTTAAGAATGGCACTACACTAAGGAATTTAAATGAGCTGGCAACAGAGCTTAGGAACATGGATTCTGAAACATTTGAACATCATGTTAATGAGAATAAAAATGATTTTGCTACTTGGACAGAACAGGTCATGGGATTATCAGAACTGGCTCAGAACATGAGATCTGTACAATCAAAAGAAGAACTTTATACTGAAATAGAAAACTGGCAATTTACCAATTAATCTTTCTAATATCTTGTTTATAATAACTATTTTTTCTAAATAGGGAACTATATTCTCTTTTTTCTTTTTTTAGCGGGTTAAAAAAACTATTTTTTTGAATTTTAGATTTAATTTTTCTTTTTTTCTTTTTTTAAAATTTATATTTCATTATTCTGATTTTTTCCAAATAGAAACATTTATATAGGAATTAGTATACAATAACCTATACTAATACAGTTAAAGTAGGATTTTGTATTCCAAAATACAAAATTAATAAAAAACTATACTGAAATACTATTTTGAATTTCATTATAGTAAATGTGCAAGTTAGTAAGCAAGTTAAGCAAAAATCAAGCGAGCAAGGTGAAAGAAGTGGGAAAACCCCGAGAGTGGGTTAAACTAGTTTATAGTGAAACCCCTACAAAAGTGAATGTAAAGCAAGGATACCTCTTTGATGAGGAAGATTTCTATAGAGTTATTGGTGATACTTCTGAAACTTTAGTTCGTAAAGTGAAAGTCATTTCTATTACTAAGAAAAAAAAGGTGAGAAAATATGAAAAAAGAAGTAGAATCTAAAATTTTAGCTTATGCTATAATGGTAGCAATTTTTGCTATTACAATATATTATGTTACAGCAGAAGAAGTACCACTTGGTGCTCAGACAGTTACAGAAGAAAGTGAAAGTACTGTAAATGCAAGTAATTATGAAGCAAGGACTCACGAGGCATATGCAGGTAATATATCGGAGCTAACGCTCTTTGGTCGATCTCAGACCAAGCATTGGCAAGGTTATTACGGTGAAATCACCGGTGTCATAATCTTGGATGATGCGGATAACTGGACAATGTATGATTGGCCAAACCCAGAGCCAAAAGGTGAAATTTACGCTACGGTAAACGCATCAACACCAGATTGGACAACAATTAGGTGTTTCAATTATACAGGTGGAGTTGATGGAGCAGGTCTCGGAAATGTCAGTTATTGGGAAAACTTCTACGATATGGTATGGAATGACGTAGATGGAATTGATGAGACTTTCAACCTGACAAACCACCCTACATTTGATGTTGGTGAATATACAATTACAGGTGGGACATGTCCAAACACATATACACATGTCAATGATAATTTCCAGGAAGATAAATTCGTTGAAGTGTTGTTGGCTGATGTAAATGGACAGTTAATATTTACAACAATCATAGAGAATGATGATACAGCGAATAACACAGATCCAGAAGGATATGATACACAGACACATGACTTCCAGATGCTTGTAGCAGAAGATGGTACAAGTAGATTACTGGGAGAGAGAAACCAAGATACAACAACCTACTACTTTTACTTGGATCTACAGTAAAAGTTCAATACAGCAGGAAAGGAAACTTTCTTGCTATAACAATGTATTATGATAAACGAGGACAAAAAAATGGAAAACAGAAGAAAAGGATATGCAGTATTGATACTTCTGTTAGTTCTTTATGTGTCTTCATTAACGGTATATACCATGGTAAGAGCTGAACCAGAAGGAGCAAGCTTAGACTACAAATCAAATAGTACTAAGAGTGCATCTTCACCCGCAAACAGAACAGATGACAAAGGTTATATCCATGTCCTAACTCTGGAGACAATCCAGCAGAACATAAAATGGAAAGCCTATGTTGGAAATGTCTCTGGTACGTTAGTTTTGAGAGACGCAGATGACTATAGTATTTATGAATGGCCATCAGGTGGAGCTCCAGATGGTGAAGTTTACATAACAAGGAATAGCACAATAGATTGGTCTACAATACAATGTGCTAATGATACTGAGATCACACAAGAACAGAATTCCCTTGGACATGCTGCTGCAGCAGCAGATAACATAAATAATACATTTTCAAGTAATCTTCATGAGCAATTTGATGTTGGAGAAAACACAATCTCAAGTAGTACCTGTAAATCAATGGCTACCTGGGTTAATAATACAGCACAGACAATGGCAGAAGATGCTCTTTTCCAGGAAGTCTTACTTATGGATACAAGCGAGAGAATTGTTTATGCATCTTTAATAGATCAGGACACAAGCAGCTATAGAGATGATGGTGCCACCACTAATATAACCTATGATTTCCAGGCAATTATTCCAGACATAGATGGAGCAGGAGTGTCAACATATTACTTTTACGTGGAGATATCAGGATAAAAGATGAAACACATAATAAAAAGGATGTGGAACTCAGACAATATTGGTCTAGCTCTGCTATTCCTCCTAATAATGCTTGGACTATGGACTTTCTTGTTAGTAGGTCCTAATTTCAGTGCAAGCCAGGCATATAATGAAACATATATTGTTAATACTACTGTAAATATTACAAATGCTGCCCCACTTATTACAGCTATTTCACTTGATACTCCTGTTAATTTACTGTCTTATAACACTACAACAGTATTTTGTAATGTAAGTGTGTATGATTATGATAACGACACCTTAGTTGTAAATGCTACTCTGTTCTTAGAAGGTGTGGTAGGACCTGATGATAATGACGATGGAAACAACCATTATAGTAATACAAGTTGTTCTCCAATTACTCCTCAGGATGAAAATATGGATTATATCTGTGCTTTTGAGGTACAATACTATGCAGACAATTCAAGTGACTGGATCTGCAACGCAACTGTTGATGATGGAGGATTAGTACCAACTAATAATATATCCAATTATGCTATTATCAATCCTCTTGTAGCTATTAAAATGGATCCTCTGCTTGATTATGGTGACTTAGAAGTGGGTGAGACTTCACCAGATAGAACAGCAAACGTAACAAATGCAGGTAACAGAGATGCGAACATATCTGTAGAAGGTTGGGGTGACACACCAGGAGATGGATATGCTTTTGTTTGTGATTTCGGACATATTGATTTGAGTTATGAAAGATATAACACAACAGGAGGAAGTGGATACCCAGACATGTATCAATTGACAGGTGCTACTTCTATGATACCTGATTTCTATGTGCCTCAGAGAACCTCAGAATCTCAGGATTCTATATCGCCAACATACTGGCAGGTACAAATTCCAGTAGGTGCTGGTGGTGTATGTAATGGTAAGATTTTGTTCAGTGCTACAGATAGAGGAAATTGATTATTTTTTCTTTGATATTTTATTAATAGATTTATATTAATTTATTTTCTTACATAATAAGTAAAAATTATTACATAAACAGTATATATTACTTAATAAATAAAAAGATATATAAATAAGTTCTTAAATATTAAGTATAAGATACTTACTTTACTTAATAATTGGAGGGGCAAGTTTGGATATAGCGGCGCTGAAGAAAGATAAATCTGTAGAAGCATTGAAACTACTTCTAGAGCATTTCGAAGACCAATATAACGTAGAACCGGACCAACTTCTCTCTATCTTGGAAGAAAAACCAAGAGATAATAAAATACCCCTAGTCTCTTTCTCCAATGATAGATTAAGCACTCTTGAGATTGTTGTCAAGTATCTCAAAGAAAACCAAGATAGAAAGTACAGTGAAATTGCCAAATTATTAAATAGGGATGATAGGACCATCTGGTCATCCTATAATAACAGTTTAAAAAAATACAAAGGACCTCTGTTAATAAAGGGCCAGATTTTTATTCCTGTTTCTATTTTCTCAAACAGAGAAAAAAGTACACTAGAAAATCTAGTTATCTATCTAAAAGATGAACTAGGTTTCTCATACAAGGAGATTTCTACCACATTAAGAAAAGAATACCAGACAATTTATACAACATACAGGAGGGGAAAAGCCAAAGATGAGAAATAAACAACTCATTCCAAAGCTTGTATTCCTCTTCCTGCTTATAGCTATTATGCAGTATTCCCTTGGACAGCCATCTGGTGCAGATATCTTGACTAATGAATCAGAGACAAAAACTCCACAAGCAGCAGAATACTTAAACACATCAGGAGGAACATTTACAACAATAATATTAAGCTCAGAAACTCAAAACTTGAAATGGAAGGCTTATGCTGGTAATGTTTCAGGAACATTAGTTTTAGATGATGCATCTGATTATAGTATTTATCAATGGCAGCTGGGCACATTTACAGGAGAAGTCTATGCTACAAGAAATGATTCTATTTCTTGGGGAGATATAGTGTGTGCAGATGGAACAGATATCTCAAATGAGGAAACAGCAATGAACCATACTTCAAGTAGTGAAGACAGTATCTCTAATACTTTCTCACTAAACACACATAGAGAGTTTTATGTCGGGTCCAGAAAAATAGATCAGAGCACATGTCCTTCAACTTTTACATGGGTTAATGACACACAGCAGACACCCGCTATAGATGCACCTTTCCAGGAAGTATTGTTGCATGACGGAACTAATCTAGTTTATACAACTTTTATAGATGACAATACACAAGGTTTTAATTATAATGATTATGACTTCCAGATGATTGTAGCTGAGAGAGGAGTTGGTAGCTTACCTGCAACAGATTATTACTTTTATCTTGAATTGCAGTAGAAAAAATTAAATACCTCCTTCTTTCTTTAATGTTTATGATATATGATAAAAACCAATTTACATTTAACCTTATTTTTATCTTGGTGTTAATTGCAACTATAATAATCAATGTTATTTTTGGTATGAATTTTGTCCAACTAAATAAGAGATATGTGTCTATTAATAAGACTTTATCAGAGATAAGACATAATCAAAACTTTAACTTTGTACAGGGCTCACACCAAATTTTGAAATACCAACTGACCAGTCAGGGTTTTTTCGTAGATTCAGCTGATAACTTTGGAACTTTTAATGGTCCATCAATGCAGCCAACCATTTATGATGGTAATATAGTTATAGAGAAGACATATTCTGGACAATCATTAGAAGAGGGACAAATTGTGCGTTTTATAAGAGATGACGGAACAGCAATTATTCATAGAGTTAGGGCTGATTATGGAAATAGTGTCTTTGTTCAAGGAGATTCTTTAAAAGAAGGAGAGATAATTAATAAAGATCAGATTACACACATTATAATAGGTGTTTTATTCACTTAGAAAATGGCAACCAACATATCTAATGACTTATCAATTGTTTTTGATAATATTGAATCTTACTATAATTATATTCCTGTTGAGAATCCAATTTTGAAAGCATCTATTGTATTACTTATTTCTGTTCTTATTGCATATCTAGTCTGGTTAATCTTTAAGACTGTCTTGAGAAATATTGTAAAAGGAACTAAAACAGAAGTTGACGATAAATTAATAAAAAAATCAGAAATGCCTTCAATTGCTCTAGTTATTATTAGTGGTTTTTTTATTGTTGGTAAGATTCTTGATTTGGATTTATATGTTGGACTAGCATATAATAGAATTTTTTACACAATCTTTACACTTATAATATTTATTTTAGTCTATAATATTGTTATGATCCTTCTTGAGGCAGCCAAAAGTTCTATTCCAGGAAAAAAATTAAACTTGTTTGATGAAAAGGTATATCCTTTTTTTGAGATTAGTGGAAAGATTATATTAGCAATAATCTATTTATTCATCTTTTTTGGTATCTGGAACATTAATCTTGCACCTTTGTTGGCTTCTGCAGGTATTTTAGGAGTAGCTCTTGGATTTGCAGCCAAAGATAGTGTGGCAAATATTTTTGGAGGCATTGCCCTTTACTTAGATAAAACATACAAGATAGGTGATTACATTATTATAGAAGATAAAGATAGGGGAGAAGTAGTGGATATTAGTCTTAGGTCTACAAAAATCAAGACAAGAGACAATATTCTTGTTACAATACCAAACTCTGTTTTGGCAAATTCTAAAATAATAAATGAGACCGGACATGATCCTAAGATGCGTGTCAGATTAGATATTGAGGTTGCATATGATGCTGATCTTGAAAAAGTGGAAAAAGTTCTTTTGGATGTAGCAAAAAAAGCAGAATATGTATTAACTGAACCCCAAACAAGAGTTAGGTTTAGGGAATATAAAGATTCTAGTGTTAGCTTACAGATTCTATTCTGGATAAAAGAACCTGTATACAGAGGCAGATATACTCATTTCTTGGTAAAGGATATCTATAAAGCATTCAAAAAGAACAAGATTGAATTCCCATATCCAACTCAAGATATTAATATTAAGGAATTTAAGAAGAATTAAAGGCAAGATTTTTATATTTTCTCCAGAGTTGTTAATCAATGAAGTTTGATAAAGAGTATTTGTTGGCATTAATAAGGATAGCATTAGGATTAATCTTTCTTTGGGCTTTTTTTGATAAGTTATTCGGCTTTGGTTTTCCTACTGTTTCAAACAAAGCATGGAGTCTAGGAAATTCACCAACAGAAGGCTTCCTAAAATATGGGACAGCGGGGCCTTTTTCTAATATTTTCCAAGCTTTAGCAGAGAATGTTTTTGTTGATTGGTTGTTTATGTTTGGTCTTCTTGGTATTGGATTAACTTTATTACTTGGTATATGTATGAATATAGGAACAATTTTTGGAGCATTTATGATGTTACTTATGTGGCTGGCTCATTTACCTCCACAGAATCACCCCTTTTTGGATGAACATATAATTTATCTTATTGTGTTGTTGGTTTTACGAAAAAATAGTTCGGGAGATTTTTTTGGATTTGGTAAATGGTGGAAAAGCACAAAAATAGTGAAAAGATTTTCAATCCTTGAATAATTTTATAAACTCTTATTTCTCTATTTTTCATTATGGACCAGGAAGATATTGATGAGTGGTATGAGCAAGAAAAAGAAAGATTGACAGAACAATATAAGAAAAAGCTTAAACAAGAAGAAGACAAATTAATTAAAAAAGCTAACACCAAACTTCAAACTAAAAAAGGAGAAGATAAAGAAAAAAAGAAACAGATAGCAGAAGAAATTGAGAAAGACAGACTAACTATCCATGAACAATTAAAGAAAAGATTTCTTATTGATATGAAAAAGTTACACAAAGATTATAAACTTAAATCAGAAAGAAACATACAAAAAGGCTTACGCAAACATTTTCAGAAGCACAGAATTGAAATGATTAAAAAAAGAATAATGAAACCCATTGAAAGATGGAAAGAGAAACACAGTAAAAAGGAAGAAAAAGAGGAATCATAATATTTTTATATTATCACACTTTAGTTAAAATAGATGTCTAACTATAAAAAAATAATTAAGAAAAGAAAAAGAACTCAACTAATGTTGATTGCTGTTCTTGTTCTCTTTCTCTCAGCATATGGGTTTTTTATTACTAGACCAGAAATTAAAAGTTATGAAATCATTGATGAATGTTCTCCTATTGGAGGTACCGTATCACACCCTATAGATGATGTTGATTCATGTGCAAATGCCTGTAATGCTTATTGTTTGTCTCTGGATGAGAAATATCATGATATAAAGTTTGAACAGAAGTTTGAAGGCTGTAATAATTGTACTTGTTATTGCAAAGAATAAGAGAAAGATTTATATAAAAAATTTCAATTTAGAGAATGGGGCAAGAAGTGGGTAAAAAAAGATTAGGATTCAGCATACTGGTAATGTTTTTTCTATTTGTATCTTTTTCATTAGCTCAAGAACCTAACACTTATATTTCCAACTCTGCGGATTGGCAGGATGTTTACTCTGTTTTATCTTATGCAAACCTAATTGGTAGAGGAGGTGTTTTTCTTGTCTCCACAAGACATTCAACACTTTTGATTAATCAGCTTAATACACAAAATAATTACCTTATTGTTTCTTCATCAGAAAATCCATATGTAATCGGTTATGAGTCAGTTCTTCAATCCAGAGGATTTAATGAGGTTGATGAGATTCGAGTTAATAATGTGAATCTTGAAATGGCAAGAAGACTTCCTGAAACGGTTGAGGATTTTATTATTTTAGATGATTCCTATGGATATAATGCTATCTCTGTTGCTCCATATGCTACTATTTCAAAATCTTATGTTTTGTTTACTAACCAGAGAAACATTAACCAAGTGTATAACTTTCTGCAATCAAGAAATGTTAACTCAATCATAGTATATGGTCAGGTTGACAGATCTGTTAAAGAAAGATTAGAAGAATACAATCCAGACATAATTAATGAAGGGGACCGCTTTCTTAACAACCAAGAAATAGTTGATAGGTATCAAGAATTTCATTCTCAGATAAATGGAGAGCCAAAGAGACAGGCAATATTAACAAACGGTGAATTTATTGAACAAGAAATAATGTCTGGAGTTGAACCTGTTGTGTTTATTGGAAGAGCCAATGTACCGGAACAAGTTAGAGAGTATATTCAAAAAAGTGATATTGACATAGGTATATTAATCGGAAATGAATTGATAGGCTCAGCAACATTTATTAGAAGGGAACTTGGTATTAGTGTTTTTGTTAAATTTGCCCAATCAGCAAGAGCTCCAACAACAGCAATTTCTCCAGTTGAAGACTTAGATCGTTTTTATTTACCCCGTTACATACTGAATCTTGATATTTTTACAGTAAGATACAACAGACTTGCTAATCAGATTGAAGTTACATATCAAAATCTGGTGGATCTGTCTGCTTATCTTAAAGGAACTATTACCCTTAGATTTGAAGATGGTACCCAGCTTGTTGGAGATGAAAATGCTATATTTATTGATAAATCAGAATTCAAAACAATTATATATAGAGAAAAAGCAAATGGTGATCCTCTGGATGAGATGCAAGGAGACATTACTGCTGAAGTATTTACAATCTTTGGGGAATCTCCACGTTCATTAGAGTATCAGCTTAGAAAAACAGTAACAGTTGAGACTGTTGATATTTTGGATGAGGCTGAAATTGAATTTGGTAAGGTCCTCTATGATAAAAGATCTGGCAAGTTCCTTGTAGAAATTAGAAATATCGGAGACGTAGATGCATTTGTAGATTTAGAAGTTATTGACTTGTTGATAAATGATGAACTTGTAACATTTGGAGCTGACGAAGTAATCTTTATAGAAGCAGGAGATTCCAAATTCATAGAAGTCACTGTTGACATGGCTGATGAGGATATTGACAGCAATCCAAAGATAAGAATTAGGGCTTACTATGGAGAGCGTGAACGCAGCCTTGTAAAAATAATTGAAGGAGAGTTCTCTTATGGGTTCACCGGTTTTGGTTATGTAACAGGTCAGGTTCTTAAAGATATAGGAAAGAATGTAATACTGTATCTGCCAGTTATTGTAATAGTAATTCTACTAATCCTGATACTAGGTATGAAAAAGAAATGTCCTCATTGTGGAGAGATTAATAATCTAAGATCAAAACATTGTAAAAGTTGTGGTGGAGAGATTTAATCTTTCTTCAATATTTTTTCTAGTGTTTTAATGTTCTTTAGAATTCTCTCTTTGTTTGGATTTCCCAGTTCGAGTGATTTTTTTAGTAACTTTAATGCAGGCTTATAGTGCTTATGCATCACAAGAAGATTTGCCATATTGTTACAGAGAGAAGAAGTATAATACTTTTCTTCTATGAGTTTTTTATATGTCTGATATGAGTTTTCATAATCTTTTATCTCAAGATAACACTGAGCTAGACCTTCCATAGAGAGGTTTTTATTATATCCTTTTTGGAGTGCTTTTTTAAAATATTTCTCTGCAGACTTGTGGTCTTTTTTGAAATAAAGACTTATTGAGGCAGCAGTGTAATATGCTCTTCCTGTTTTGTCTTTATCAAAGTTCTTTTTAGCCATTTCCAGATATTTTGTCTGTCTTTCTATCAATGAGTTATTCTTTTTTTCTTCATAGTAATGATGTATGGGAGCATCTAAATGACCAGGATTCTTAACTGATTTATCAACCACAGAATGTACTACTCCTTTGAATTTTATATAGTTTTTATTTTGAAAAAGCCTTATGTTTGGGTTGTTGATAAATCCATCATATTTTTTACTTTCTTTATATCTTTTTTTGGTTTTTTTTGCTGAATCTATATGAACCCAGTTTTTTCTTGACTTATCATTAGTATAATTTCTTTGTATCAGATAAAATGAGTCATGTTCTGTATCTTTGATTGTGGAAAGAATCTTTTTAATGCTCTCCTTAGCAATTACTTCATCTGCATCTAGGACAAGAATCCAATCTCCAGTTGCTTTTTTTATTGAGAAATTTCTTGCATCAGAGAAATCATCAGTCCATTCAAAATCATATGTTTTGTCTGTAAATCCCTTTGCTATCTTTTTTGTCTTATCAGTTGAACCTGTATCTACAATAATAATCTCATTAACACATTTATTTACAGAATTTAAGCATTGTCTTAGGAAAGCTTCTTCATTTTTCACAATCATGCATAAGCTGAGACTTACCATTTAGTATTGGGAGTTTAAAGAATTAATAAATTTATTTTTCAAAAATGAAATAAATATTTCAAAAATAAAAAAATATATAAATCAAGAATCTACTAGAAAATACAATGGATGTACTTGAGGGTATATTTGATGACAAGATTCTGAGAATTCTAAGACTGTTTTTAGATAATCCAGAGGAATATTTTCACATAAATAAAGTTTCAAAAAGAACTAAGGTTCCTTTAGCGACAACTTTTAGAATTATGAAGTTGCTTCTGGAGCAGGACATAATAAAGTATAACGAAATTTCAAAATTCAAGATTTACAAGCTTGCCTCTAACAAAAAGACCAAAAAACTGGGTAAAATACTATGACAAAGAAGACTGCAAAAATATTATCTGTACTTACAATTATTATCATGTTATGTTATGTCTTCATGAATTTTTCAGAAATATTTGGAACACCTGTTTTTACGGGGTGGCCCATAATCTCAACTAGGCTCGTAATTACCTCTAAGAGCGCAACTTTTTGTAATATGACCTTAGAACCTGGCTGGAATCTGGTTTCTTTCCCTTGTTTATCAGATCCCTTGGATATTGACTTTATGATGAGTCCTCTTAACAATTCCTATGACTCTCTTAGGTTTTATAATCCGGCAGATAGTGACGATCCTTGGAAAAGTTATAATCCAGATTTACCCTCTTGGGTTCGTCATGATTTAGGTGAGATTTCAAGAGCAAGAGGATATTGGATTTATGTTGAAGGAAATGCAACAGAGTATTATCTTAATGGTAACCTGTCTACACCCACCTTAATAGACTTAGAAGATGGCTGGAATTTAATAGGATATCCAAGCCGATCAATAAGAAAGGTCAATGACACCTTTGGTAGTTTAGTACCAAATTTCCATTATGTTCACTTGTATAATGCTTCAGAGACAGATAAATGGAAGGAGTGGACTTGGAACACAACACTCTATCCAAGTAATCAGGATTTGAATTATACTTTGCTTTACCATGGTTATTGGATTTATATGAGTACCACAGATACGTTGGTGATTAGCTGATATGCCACATAAATCAAGAGACAAACTGAGTAAGTTTTTAGTAGTCTTGACTATCTTGTTTATATTACCCATAGTAGTATCCATACCGCCTATTCCAACAGAGTTCTACGGAACTGCTACAGTCTATGATTATAATAAAACACCTTTGCCTCTTGGTACAACAATAGATATCTATGCAGGAAACGTCTCTTGTGGTAGTTGGAGTATTAATGATCCAGGATATTATGGGGTTCTAACTTGTTTGGGAGATGATAATTATACAGCAAGTGATGAAGGAGCGATACATGGTCAGAATATTATTTTTAATCTTTATGTTCCTGGCAATGGATATAATGACACAGCCCAGACTTTTGGAGATACAGTTTGGTATTATGGAGAATATCACATGGTTAATGTTACACCTTGGCCAAGCTGTCCAAATGGGTGGTGTGAAATAACTGAATCATGTAGAACTTGTGCAGAGGACTGTGGATTGTGTCCTCAAAATGTTACACCACCCAATGGAACGGGAGGAGGCGGTGGCGGTGGTGGTGGCGGTGGTGGTGGTGGTGGCGGTTGTGGAGGAGGAGGAGGCGGTTCTGGAGGAAGTATTGGCGGAGGAGCCTTTGTCCCTGGCGGAGAAGGATTAGCAGGTGGCCAGATCAGTATGAATGTATCTGTTTGTGAAGAGGATTGGCACTGTACAGATTGGGAACCACCTATTTGTCCAATTGACGAATTACAGATAAGAGAATGTGTTGATAGAAACAATTGTGGTACTGAAAAACTTAAACCTGAAACAAATAGAACTTGTGAATATAAGGGTACTTGTTTTGACGAAAGAAGAAACCAGGATGAGACAGATGTAGATTGTGGTGGTCTTATTTGTGATCCTTGTGAGTTAGAAGAAAGCTGTTTTTTTGATTTTGATTGTAAATCAGGATTTTGTGACCCCATAGATAATGTTTGTAGAATACCTACTTGTACAGATGGTTTCAAAAACCAAGGGGAAGAAGGAGTTGATTGCGGAGGTCCTTGTCCTCCTTGTGAAAAGCCAACCTTAGAAAAACCAGGCACTATAGCAAAGTTTGTAGTTAGAGGGTGTGGTCCGTTTCCTTGGTTGTTTGTAGCTCTCTCTTCAATTGCTACACTGGTAGTCTATTTGTTTGGTAAATTGTATATCAAGAATATAAAGGAGTCTAGAGAATACAAGAAATTAAGAAAAATAGAACAGCTTAAGAAAGCATATAATTTAAAACGGGATTTAAATGCATTTATCCTTATAGTTATACTACTTGAAATTGCTATTTCTCTTTATCTTTATTATCTCTGTGAAATTGCAGTATGGATAGCTTTTTTAGTTTTAATAATAATTCCATTAATAGTAGCAGTCATAATCAAATCCTATGTGTATGATGAGAAGAGAAAAAAGCAGCTATTGAGGAGATTAATTCTACAGCACCAAGACTATCTCAAGAAAATCATAGAAATTGAAAGAAAGGAGATAAGAAAAGAGGAAGAAAGAGCATTCAAAGTTCTCTCAGAAAAAACAAACTATAAAAAATATGATAAAAAATTAGCTGTAATATTGAAAGACATAAGGTATCTACTAAAAGAGTTAATAGAAAGCAGCGAGGAACAACCCCTAGAGGTTGAGAATTCTCTTGCAGACAATATTACAGAATTAAAGCAATATAAAGAAACAATTGAAGCAGATCAGAATCTTAATCAATTATATGAAACCCTGAAATTAATTGAAAAAATACATAGAGATATAGTTGCTTTGTATAAAGATTTAGAGGAAGATAAGTCTCTAGAAGAGGAAATAGAACAAGAACTTGGACAGAAAAGTGCAGAACCTAAAAAAGCAACATCAGAGAAAAAAACAAATAAGCTGGATTATAAACAAATAGCAAAAGAAATCTCTGATTTAAGTCAGGAAGAAAAGATTAAACATCTTGAGGAGTTAATCTCTGAGAACCCAGATGACTTAACTCTATTGTTTATGATAGCTTCACAATATCATAAAGCTAGTAAACTTGAAGATGCAGAAAAGATTTATAAAAAAATTATTTCTAAAAATGAGAAACATAAAAGTGCATTATATTATCTAGCTAGTCTCTATATTCAGAAAAAACAACCAGAAGAGGCTTTTAAACTTTATAAAAAATTAATACAGATAGATCCAAAATTCCAGAAGACAAAACAATATTATGATTCTATGAAAACCAAATATGAAGTGCAGAATTAAAAAAATTTATATTATTCTTTTGCTTATTTCTCTATTATGGTTTGTGAACATATAAAAGATTTATATAATTATGTAAGGGAGCATGATTTGAAGATTTCTGCTATAGAGATAATTAATGTGGAATGCAAGAAATGCAAACAGAAAG
This sequence comes from uncultured Methanosarcinales archaeon, assembly GCA_964537195.1. Classification (GTDB taxonomy): domain Archaea; phylum Nanobdellota; class Nanobdellia; order Woesearchaeales; family GW2011-AR15; genus CAZHYZ01. The sequence goes on along the minus strand of CAZHYZ010000003.1, from coordinate 35,382 downwards.
AGAAGTGTGATTCAATCCCACTTAACCCCAATTAAATTACAATAGGATTAATGATTGACTTGCTCCGCAATAAAAGTATGTGTCTTTTATTGACAAGTTTAAATGCTTTATTATAGATTTAGTTTGTTTTTTTGCTTTTGTTATTCTGAATGAGCACTTAACTTCATATATATCAAACTTATTTCCTTTCTTTGCTAGTATATCTATTTCTCCCAGAGATCTTTTCTTTTTTTGGATCTTGACATTTGTAGAAACAGAGTCGTAATCGTGCTCAATTTTTTTTCTTAGTTCCTGTATGTATCTATCGTGTTTGTTTAATTTAAAGGGAGGCACCTCTCTCTTTATATCTGAAATTTAGATTATAAAAACTTTTCTTTAATTTTATTAAAATAAAATACCGACAAAAATCATAAATATGATTATTTTAATATACATAACTATTGTATAGAAAAATATATAAATGAGAAAGTTAATAAAAATCATATAAGTAGCCATTTTAGTATACTCAAGTCCACAAAAAACACCCCTAGCAGTGATTTGAAAAGCTTTGGCAATGGATTTTAATCCATTGCCTTTTAATTTAAATAGAGATTAAATGAGTAAAAAAAGAGTTAATATAGCCTTGGATGAGGAAATTCATACTAAAGCAAAGGTAATCGCAGTTCTCAAAAATATTACACTTAATGATTATTTAGAAAAAGCAATAGCGGAAGCAATAGAAAAAGATAAGGATGTGTTGGATAAGATAAAATGAACTTAAAGAAAATTATAGGACTCTGTATGTTTTTATTATTTGTTCCTATAGTATTTGGTTCAGGATCACTGCATACCGATAGCTTGCTCCCAACTACTTTTGATTTGTGTGGTAATTACCAACAATATGTAACAATAACAGCGCACAACATTACAAATAATGAGAATACCACACTTACTTCAGTAAATGCCAAGCTGTATATTACAGGAAACTCAGGGTTAAGTTTTGTAACACCCCAGACAGTCAATCTTGGCAACATTGGTCCTCTTATCCAGTATTCAGGTAGTCCTTCTTGGACTGTTCAGTGTAATGGTCCAAATGAAGGAACATATACAGGTTATATTAATTATAGTACACAGAATGGTTACAAAGCAAGTTCTTATGATGAGGCTGTAACAGTATTAACAGTTCATGATAGTTCACAAATCCAGGCAAACATTAGTATAGTTGAAGATAGCCAGCAGCAGGGAGAAACAGAATATTCCATCATTGGAGACAATACACCCTCAATCTGGGTTACCACAAGCAAGAATGCAGTCTGCAAAGGAACATTAGATCAAGATGAATCTTATCAAAACATGGATTTCCTATTTTATGGAATTCAGAAGAAACATAATTATACTTTTACAAACCCATTATCTGAAGGAGAACATATAGTTTATGTTAAGTGTAAGGACAATTTGGATAATATAATGCCTAATTCTGTTTTGGTTAATTTTATTGTTGATACTGCAGGACCAGAAATCACTGTGGTGGAACCCGGACCAGTAGTTGTTGCAGAATATACAGAACTTAAAGTTACAGTTAATGAAGAGTCAGAATGCAGGTATGATGATGATGATGATAGTTTTGATGATATGGAAGAGTTTGTTACTGAAAACTCAAATACTTTTTCAACACAATTAACAGAACTAGAAGAAGAAGAGTATTTGTTTTATGTGAAATGTAAAGATAATGTAGAAAATATTGTTACAAAAGAAATTGAATTTGAAGTTATCCTTCCTCCAAAAGCTGAGATAATACTTGAAACACCACCACCACTAAGTGCGGGAACATATGAACTCAGATTATTTACTTCAAAAAAACTAAGAACTATTCCTGAACTAAAATATTCTTTTACAGACGAAACAAAATTTGAAAGGCATATCAATCTTGAAAAAAAAGATGGATATTATAAAGGACACATTATAATTGAAGAATCGGACCAAACGAGATCGGGTGTATTCAGCTTCCGCGGATACGACCTCAAAGGTATTGAGGGAACTGAAATTACAGATGGAGCCATATTTCTGGTAGACACTGTAAAACCAGCAGCTCCTCAAAGTGTAGAGGCCGTATCCTCAAAGGAAGGCATAATACTCAAATGGTATTATGAAGGGGAAAAACCGGACCACTACAATATATATAGATCAACTTCACAAGGGGTTGGCTATATTAATAATTATGATACAACGAATTTAGAGGAATATATTGATGAAGATGTTTCTCTAAATCAGTTGTATTATTATAAAGTAGCTGCTGTTGATAAGGCAGGAAATGTCGGACCACTATCTAAAGAAATAAATGTTTATTCTGAGTCAGGTTCAACACAACAATCTTCTCAGACCAATACAAAAAACACGCCGACTCCAGATACAAGAGAGTGGAAAGAAGAAACAGAAAAAGATCTTGATACTTTGTTAATAGACTTGGATTATGCTCTAAATAATCTTAAGGATCAAGCAACAAGGGAAGCGGCTGTGGATGATATCTCTCTGGTAAAAGAAGTACAAGATGCGACCTCTGCTGCTGAAAAACAGTTGTCACAGCTTGAAAATTTAGATCTACAAAAAGTGTCTGATACTGATTTAAGGACAATACTCTCAAAGGCGGATGCTCTTGTAGCCAGGACAAGAAAGACAACACCTCAAAGTCTTGAGTTAGATAAGAGTACTTCTGTGTTGCAATCTATTACAGATTCAGATGTTGAATTAGCAGTCTCAGAGTTAATGAAAACAAGTAATTATTCAGATTCACAGATTAGTTCATATTCAAGAGAGATGCAAAAGATTAATGATAATGTTGAGGTTGAAACAGAGATAAAAACAATTACTATAGAATATATTGATGAGACCACAGAGAGAAGGGTCTTGGTAGATAAGAAATTCTCGTATCAGAGGCCTGATGAAATAAGTAATGTTCTTGCTATTGAAATTATTCCAAAAACCGTAGCAGGAGATATTTCTAGTATAGATATTAAAACACCTGATTATGTGGTATTAAAGCAAGATCCAATGATAATGTGGCATTATGACACATTAAGTTATGACAAAGAGAACATTAAATACGTTGTATTAGCAAATGATAACTCAGAGAGTGCTAAAGATACAAAAACAGTAATCTTAGTAGATCCTATTTATGTAATTAATGAAAAGAGCCTTATTACAGGATTTTCAGTTTTCATTTCAAGAATATCTCAGACAGGATTTGAAATCTTTGGAGTCATATTGGGTGTTGTAATAGTTTTGGGTTTGGGGATGTATTATCTCGTAGTTATAAATGATGTTGATTTATCATCCTATGTTGAGAGAATACCCTTTGTAAAGAATAAGCAGAAAAAAGTGAAAAAAGTTGTAGAACCAAAAAAATTGGAAGAAAAAGTTGAGGAGAAGCCCGATTTTATTGAGAAGCCAAAAGAAAACAGATTTGATTATATATTCCAATCAGATAATCCTATTAAGACAATACCTGAACAATATTTCCATGTTAGAAATGGTGATGTAATTAGGAGTATAACTGAAATTCCAGATGTTGTATCTAATTTAGATGAATTTACTTTTTATTATCATGTACAGGAGAATGGGAATGATTTTGCAGACTGGGTTGAGACAGTTTATCATAATGTTGAATTAGCAGATTTAATAAGAAAAGCCGGGAGCAGGGAAGAACTCCTGGGTTTATTTAGAGACTTGATGAATTAAATGGGAGAGGGTAGAAATGGAGAAAAGAGAACTTAAGATTTATTTAGCATTAACAATACTAGCTTTGTTTACGTGGGTGTTTTTGTTAGTCCAGCCTTTTGGAACAAGCCAACCATATAACGAAACATCTATACTTAATACAACAGTTAATATTACAAATGCCGCACCCTTTGTATTCAATGTAGAAATACCTTCTTCCATAAATCTTGTAGCATATGATACTGTGACAGTAGATTGTAATGTTAGTGTTAATGATTATGATAATAACACTGCAGGTGTCAATGCAACACTTCATTACAGCGGGGTTCCATCAGACGGACTTTCGGATCAGAACAATCTTTATTGGAATACAACTTGTACTAGAGTAACTCCAACAGATTTTATTACTAACTTTACTTGTACCTTTGAGGTTAATTATTTTGCAAATAATGGTACTTGGTATTGTAATGTGACAGCTATAGACGATCAAAATGCTACCAACACAAACATATCAAATCCTGGAACTATTGAACCTTTGGTAGCAATTAAAATGCCTGAGATAATTGATTATGGAGAAATGAGTGTGGGGGACACATCAAGTGATGTTCAGGCTAACGTTACAAATGCAGGTAATCGAGATGCTAATATCTCTGTAGAAGGCTGGGGTTCAACACCTGGAGATAATCTGGCTATGACTTGTGATTACGGTAATATTGGTATAGGTAATGAGAAATATGATGTGTTTTCTGGAACAGACTTTCTTTTAATGTATCCTCTGACAAGCAGTACTTCAATGATACCTGGGTATTTTGTACCTCAGAGAACTTCAGAATCACAGGATTCAATCGGCTCAACATATTGGAGGTTACAAATCCCATCCGGAGCAGGCGGAGTTTGTGATGGAAAGATTTTGTTTACAGCTTCTGACCGAGGTAATTAGAGAAAGGTTTATATAATCTAAATGTTTTAATTTTTCTAATTTACCGGGGTGATTTCATTAGCATTTAGAGTAGAAATTATTCTGTGTAATGTTCATATTTAATTATCATCAACAGTAGCGGTTAAAATATGAAAGGGAGGAGGTTTGTATTACTGATTGGAGTATTCTTAGCTTTAGCTATCCTTACTAGTTCTCAGACTCCTGATATTATCACTGTTGATGAGAAGAATTATTCTCTTTATGAACCCGTTACTATTAACTTAAATTATGATGATTTCTCTAACACTTTACTTGAAGTACAAGATCCCGTAAGGACATACAATTATCTTAATCCTGGTTCTGAGATAAGGTATTTTCCTAGAGAATATGGCTTGCATAAAATAAAATTCTTTTATGATAATAATCTCTTGGATGAGGCACAATTTCTGGTTCCTAATCCTACGCCAGAGATAGTTGAGGAGGTTGATACAGATAAAGAAATCTATGATGTTGGAGAAACAGTTCTTATAGAGATAGATGTGCCAGATATTTCTCAATATTCTTTAGAGTTGAATACGGGAGAAAGAACATATAGGTTCTTTACTTTGAGAAACAAGGAAATTAAATTTCTTCCTTCTGATCCTGGTGATTATACAGTAATACTTACTAAAAATAATGAGCCAGTGGCAGAGGCTGATTTTACTGTTATTGGAGAGATTGTTGAGCAGGATGAGGTTCAAGAACCAGTTTTTGAAGAGTCTGTTGTGAACGAATCAGAAGAAATAGAAGAACCACCCGTTATCACAAGTAGTTCACTTAAAATTGAAGACAGATTAGGCGGTTCAATTAGTTATGGAGTTATACAAGAGAAACAAGGTCAGGTAGTTAGTGCTTCTGCTTCCTCATTAAAAGTAAAGATCCATAATTCTCCTGTTAAGAAGCTTGATATTCAAGGTTATAATGACGGGATTTTGAGATTAGACCAAGTTGAGAAAGAAATCGAGATTGATGAAAAAGATTCTATTAACACATATGCTATTGACCCCACAAAATTATCTTTTGATTCTGCACAGGTTACTGTCCAAGCTAAAGGAACCGAATTATGGAAATGTAAGGATTGGAATTTTGAAGACCAGCAATGTACCGGGTCCTGGGCAAAGTTAAGAGATATCACACCTGGTAAAAATTATACTTTCTTGCTTACACCCCAGGACCCTGGTTTTGCTGAAACCAATTGGTGGAATACTTCTTATTTGTACAGGAAGTTGATTAATGTTACAAACAATGCGGCCCAAATAGTTCCAGAAGGTTATTCAGTGAAGTTTAATCTTGATACTACAGGAATAAAATATCAAAATGATGGTGATGATGTCCGTGTTGTTTTCTGGAATGGTACAAATAACATAGAAATAGATAGAACTAATGAATCAAATTTTAACAGTGTAAATACAGAAATTTGGTTTAAACTGCAACAAGACATTTCAGCAAGTTCTTATGATGATTCATACTATGTATATTATGGAAATCCTTCTGCAACCAATCCACCCAGCAACAAAAGTAAAGTGTATGATTTCTGGGATGATTTTTCTGATTTAGCCAAATGGACAATTGATGCTGAGAATATAGATGCAGTCTCTGTTGATGGCTCTCTGGGTCAACCAGCTCCAAGTCTAAGACATGATCCTGATTCGTCACAGACAAAAAACTCATATTATGATACCCGTTTGATTACAAAAAATTATCAGATTGATGACGCAATAATAGAATATGATGCCTATTTAGCAGGAACACCAAGAATAATCCATCAATTTGGTCCTAGGGTTGATTCATTGAATTTTAATAGTGGTTATTTTTGGAGAGTACAAACTTCTGATTCTGATGGAGGTTGGTTCTATTTAAGTGCAGGAAGTTGGTCATCTTTTGGAACCCAGTATCCTGCTCAAAGTGCAGGAAGTTGGTATCATGTTAAACAAAATGTTACAGACAGCAGTTTCACGGCAACTGTAGATGGAGGATCAGCTTATAGCGGGACAGATACTTCAAAATCAACTTCTGACTATGTTGTTAGTCATGTCCACGGTGTTAATCTTGATGGGACTAGTTATGTGTTAGTTGATAATCTAAAAATTAGGAAATACATCGGGGCACAGGAGCCTACAATTACTGTTGAGGGGGAAGAAGAAGATACAACAGCTCCAACTGTCCAGGATATAAAAAGTCCGGGCTCAGTTCAGATTTTATGTAATATAAATATCTCAGCAAATGTTACAGATTACTACGGAGTGGAGAGAGTATTAATCGAATTAGAGGAACCAGATAACTCTAAGAATAATTATACCACACTTAATTCTGGAAATATCTATTATAATGAATCAATATTTGTTGACCAGTTTGGAACTCATTATTTTACAATATTAGCTTATGATATATTCAGTAATTTGAATAATACTGAGACAGGTTCTTTCAATGTTGGTGAATTTGTTGCCCCTATTGTTTCCATCACTGAACCAGTCAATTATTTCAATACCTCAGACACAACACCCGAGATTAATTTTACAATAACAGATAACTATTATTCTTCTATTAATTATACTGTTTATGTTGATGAAGCTCCAAATGGACAATATGGCGTTGTTTCAAATAACACACCATTATCAATAAATCTTAATGCTCTTAATGAAGGCCAACACAATATAACAGTTCAGGCCGCAGATAATTCTACAAATAGAAAAAATAATTCAATTATTTTAACAGTTGACCTTACAGGACCAGTTGTGGCAATATCTCAACCTACTAATTTTACAAATATTACAGATAATTCTTATACAATAATTGCAACAGGCAATGATGCATTAACCGAGTTAGATTCAGTTTCATTTTATTATAGAAGGAATGACACAGAGCTCTGGAATTTCTTATCTACAGATTATACAGAACCATATAGACATATATGGGATTTATCTTTGCTTGGTGATGGATCTCACTACCAGATAAAGGCATTTGGTACAGACATTGTTGGGAATTCAGGAAATAATGATACCACATACAATATTACTTTAGATAGAACAGGACCTGTAACAACAATTACAACCCCATCTAACTTTTCAGTTCTTTCTGATTTTGTTGAAATAAATGCAACCAGCAGTGATTTATTGAGCAATGTGGATATTGTTTCTTTTTACTATAGAGGAAATGAGGTATCTTCCTGGAATTTAATATGTACAGAAGGAGAAGAACCGTATAATTGCATATGGGACGTGTCTTTGCTAAGTGATGGTCAATTTTACCAGATAAGAGCTTTTGGTAATGATACTTTCGGGAATACAGGCCAGGATGATATTGTTTATAATCTTACTATTGATGAAACAGGTCCTTCTGTTAATTTAATTAGTCCTATAAATAATTCCGGTAATGATGGAGGTATTGTATTAACATATAATGCAAATGATGCAGCCTCTGGAGTTGTTAATTGTTCTTTAATATTAAATGGCCAATTTCAAGCAGAAAACACAACAATTAGTCAAGAACAAAACACTTTTACATTAGACAATTTAGATTTAGGAGAATATAACTGGAGTGTTGCATGTACTGATGCACAAGACAATACTGGCTCTTCTTTGATGAATTATTTCTATGTTCTTAATTTATCTACTTTCTCAGGCAGGACTACTGATTTAACAGAAGTTGATATATCAAACATATTGAATTTAGTTTTTGAAACTCCTGGCTCTGGTCTGATAAATCTCACCCAGAATGTAAATTTAGAAGGTATTTACAATCTTACATCATTCATTACAATACAGGATAATTATATTGAAGTGGATTCTGTTTCTGTACCCGAATTAAACAAGGCAGCAGATTTGCAGTTGTTTAATTTAGACTTTTCCGAAAAACCCGTGATTTTAAAGGATGGAGTTTTGTGTAGTGATTGTAATATAATTAATTATAATCTGGGCAATCTAACGTTTTCAGTTACAGGATTTACTGCTTACTCAGCAAGTGCGAATAGTAATTTGACAATATGGGATGATAATGATCCAGAAGGCGGTTCTTTATCTAAAGATGTAGGAGAGTTAGTGCATTTCTTTGCCAATTATACAAACTATACAGGAAGTCCTGTTTCCGGGGCAACCTGTCAAATATTCTTCTATGATAAAAGTGGAAGCATGCAATATAACTCAACTACAGAATTATTTGAATACAACAGAACATTTACAATACCAAAAACATATGAATGGAACGTGAGTTGTGATGGCTCTGTACAAGGTTATGAACCATTGAATGTTACAGATACAATAACCATAACAGAGGTTCAAGATGGGTTTGTTTCATGGTGGGACAGTTCATGGCAGAGGAGAAGACAGATAAATATAACAGAGAATGCAAACAAAACATTGACAGAATATCAAGTTTTCTTTACTTTTGATACTCAAAGCTTGATATCACAGGGTTATATGAATAGTGATTGTTCTGACATAAGGTTTATTGATGAGGATGAAAATGAGGTTCCTTTCTATGTTGATGTTACTCCAAGATATAAATGTAACACAACAGAGACTTTACTTTGGGTACAGGTAAATGAAATACCTAATGCTACAACTACCAGCATTTATATGTATTATAATAATTCAGCAGCTCAGAGCAAAAGCGATAAATATGAAGTTTTCAATTATACAACTAGTAAGAAAGTCTATTATGCTGTCGGTGAGAATGTTTACAATAATGATCTTGCAATCGTGAGTTTTAAGAATGATACAGTAGTTACAGCCGAGACAGGCAAGAGTAGAACGATTAATAGAGGAGAGGTTAATCTTGATTTTGTTAACTCTGATGTTAACGCAGGAACAGGTTTTAATGTTACAGGACCAATCATGGGAGGTGCAAGTGATGCATCAGGAGATGGAGATGCCCTTAACCCAATTAGTTGGGCAAGCAAAGAGTTTGTAATAAGAATAACGAGAAGTAACATGGATTACTATGTATTTTCTCCATTCTGTGATGCCACTGTATATATTTACGAGGCTGCAAGTGGTGATTCTTCTTGGGGCACTGTTGATGAGACTCTTAATGTGAATAAAGGAACTGTGGAAGACACTACAATATCATGGACAGATGACAATAGCCTGTATTTCAATGCATCATGCCCTGTTTTGGTTTATATGCAGCAATCTGGCAGTAGTGCAAATTTCAACGCTCCTGTATATCCAATGACTGATGATTTGTGGGGCATAAATGTGTTCTATGTTTCTAATTATCTTACCAATAATAAAGTAGATACTTTAGCAAGCGATGGTTCCAATAACTCAGCTACAAGAGGAGCAACAGATACATGGGACAATAACATTGGTTCAAATGATGGTCTTGGAGCAGCTTATCACTTAGTTTCAGAAGGTGTTTCTATAGGAGGTCATCAGTCTGCTGACTCTGATGGAAATGAAGAAGCTTACGGACAGCCGGAATTTGAGCTTGACACAGAATATTTTGTATATGATGATGGGCAATATGTTGCTGGCTCTGTTACTATGAATACAACTCAGTGTGAATTGTTTGATGAAAATGGAGTTTCACAGGAGTTGCAGAACACATCACAAGACAGTAGTGTTGGTTATCCTTTCCCTTCAAAACTATATTTTGGTGATGGCGCAGATAATCCTGGTGATGATTATTTTATGGCAGGTTCTAGAGTTGTGTGTGAACATCCATTTTATATGATGTTTGAGGATAGTGATGGCGCTGGTGGAAATGGTGGAGACGAACAAGTTATTTACAGTGTTAAATCAGCTAGACAATATATCTGGCCTGAACCCCAAACAGAGTTGTCATCAGATACTGAGGTGAAACCCTACTTAAGCGTTTCAATTGCTTTTAATCAAACTAATAATATTGATGAAGACAGAACCATAGATTTAAGGGTAAATTGTTCTAATAATATTGTAGATTCTATTGAAGCAAGAACTGTCTATCTTGTATTGCAGGATAACTCCTCAGGTAATTATGAAGAAATTTCAACTGGTTCTGGAAATGTTTATGCAAACACATCGCAGTATTATTTAGGCACTTTATCTCCAGGAGAGAGCGAGGATAATTATGGATTTAGAATCTTTGTTAGGGATCCTAGTAACTATGGCTTTAGAGCTTTCTGTAATTCAACAACAACAGATGAGACTTATTATTCACAGATTGAAAATCTAACAGTAAACGATATCACTCCACCAGCCATATTTAATGTGGATAATGGAACAGTAACTGCTTCTACGGCGGTCATTGAATGGGATACAAATGAGATTGCAAACTCAACATTAGGGTATGGAGAAACAAAATCACTTGGTATGAATAAGAGCAACTCAGATTTTTTAACTTCACATAGTATAGGATTGATAGGATTAAGTGCCAATACCCTTTATTATTATAATGTGACTTCATGTGATCCAAGTGGTAATTGTAACTCTACAGGAACTTATAATTTCACTTCAGGAGCAAATCCAGATTCAACACCACCTACAATAGTTAATGTAAATGTTTCAGAAATTACAGAAACAACAGCTAGGATAAATTGGACAACTAGTGAGAATGCTAATTCTACTGTCAAATATGGAAAGACAAAATCACTTGGTTCTATAAAAGAAAGAGCTTTGTATGTTAAAGAACATAGTTTAGGGATTGGTAGTCTGCAGCCAAAAACACTGTATTACTTTAATGTAAGTTCCTGTGATTTAGCGGAAAATTGTAATGAGACAGGAATATTTAATTTTACTACAATAGATACAACACCTCCTTTTGTGACTTCTTTGAATAATCCTTCGGATGGCGCCGTGTTGAATGAAATAATTATTGATTTTAATTTCACTGTTACAGACAATGTTGATATACAGAACTGTACACTGTATCATAATGCAAGCAGTACTTTCCAGCCAAATATTACTGTATATAATGTACAGAATAATACAAACACAAATATCTCAATTCATTTAGACTTAGGGAAATACACATGGAATGTCTTATGTTATGACTCTTCAGGTAATTATGATTGGTTTGATCTTAATTATACATTATCACAGGATGACAGACAAATGACATTGTTGTTGAATGTTTCACCAAATATCACTTTGCCAGATCAGTCTGTTAGTGCAAGGGGATATGCTAATTTATCAGATGGTACAGATTTAGCAGATAAAGCAGTTTACCTTTATTTAGATGGAGAACTATTGTTGAATTCAACTGGTTCTGGCTCTGATGGTTCGCTAACTGTAACAACAGCTGATTACCAAGTGAATAATTACACATTTATTATGCAGAATTCATCTGTTGGAGAATCAAACATAATTGTTAATGATTCAACAGGTTTCAAAATAGGAGATGAAATTTTAATAATACAGATGCAGGAAGGTAACACTGATTGTAATGCAGGTGATTATGAATTTTCTTTTATATCTGATATTGATAACAACAATATTTCCTTAACAAGGACTTTGCAGAAAGATTATTGTTTCTATAATCCTATTATAACAAATTCATATGAAGGAGAGAATCCTGCTGAAGGAAATCATACATCCTCTGTTGCACAGGTTGTTAAAATTCCTCATTTCACAGACTTGACAATTCAATCTGGGACTTCAATATCTGCTCCTTATTGGAATGGTTCTATAGGTGGAATAGTTGCTTTTAGGGCAACAGGTACTGTTACAATGGATGGGTATATTAATACAACAGCAAGAGGTTTTAGGGGAGGTACTGTATTTTCAAGTAGTGATACTCAATCAACGGGACCTGAAGATGATGATGATGGTGGACAGGGAGAAGGTATTAAAGGTTGGGGTATACAGCAAGACAGGACACAGGCTGCAGGAGATGATGGGAGAGGATATAATAATGCAAATGGCGGAGGAGGTTCTTATTGTACAGATAATGATGGTGGAGATCCAGGAGCAGGCGGAGGTTATGGTACTACTGGAGGAGATGCAGGGACAGGATATTCAAGTCAAGGATCGGGTCCAAATCCTGAAGAAGGAGGAATTTCAATAGGTACTGCTAATCTTTCGGGAATGTATTTTGGTGGAGGAGGTGGAGGAGGTTCTGATTCAGATGATTTAAATTGTGAACCCAACTTATTTATTACTCCAGTTAATTCTCGAGGTACTTATTGTCAGAGGGGAGGACATGGAGGTGGTATTGTTTTCATTACTGCCAATACTATTACTAATGCCAGAATCAAAGCAGACGGACACACTCCAGATCCAGTATGGGACGGCGGTCCAGGAGGGGGAGCTGGAGGCACAGTCTGGCTAAGAGCATATTCAATTAATGTGAGTGATGTCAGTGCAGATGGAGGCTATTCTGTGTGTGGTATTAAGACAAATGATGTTGGTAATGATTGCGGTGGTCCTGGTGGGGAAGGTCGTGTAAGATTTGATTATACTTATTTAACAGGAAGTTCAACACCTTCTCCTGGTTATACAGAAGATTTTGCCACTACTTTTACAGATGATTCTGGAAATTATGATTATGTTTTCACTGCTCCTTCTCAAGAAGGTTATCATGAAGTTAAAGCAAATACTACTTTTAACATGATAATTAGCAAAGAGGTAATTAAATATTTGTTAGTAGATTTCTCTGAGCCGACTGTTGATCTCTTATATCCGGGGCATGATGTTTCTTTGGCAACACCTAATGTTAATTTAACATACAGGGCAACAGATAAATTTGACACTTCTTTGTTATGTAATGTTACTCTGAATAATTTTATACAGAATCCGAGTCCTTTAGCTTCATTGAATAATACAGCAGAGAATTACTCTGTAACTTTATCAAGCGGTTATTATTATTGGAACGTTACTTGTGCAGATGATATTCCTAATGTAAATACAAGTATTACAAGGAATTTTACATTAGATTTAGAAGGACCTGATACAACAATTACAGATCCTGTTAATTTTACCAATATTTCTAAGGATTCATATTATTTAGCTGCAAACTCTGTAGATGTTTATTCAGGTGTAGACAAAGTAACTTTTGAATACAGAAGATTAGAAACTGATTCATGGAACACAGCTTGTAGTGGTAATTCACAACCGTATAATTGCAGTTGGAGTTTGACATTATTAGATGATGGAAGAAATTATCAAATAAGAGCCAGAGCAAATGATACTCTCGGCAACCTGGGTCCTTATTACACAGTTTATAATGTCACATTAGACAGGCAGGGACCAATAACAACTATTACAGATCCAGTTAATTTTACCAACATAACTTCTAATTCATACAGTATCACAGCAACAGCAACAGATATAAGTGGGGAAGTAGATGGAGTTTCATTCTATTACAGAAAAAATGATACTGTTTCATGGAATTATTTATCCACAGATTATACTGAGCCATACAGACACACATGGGACTTATCTTCATTAGATGATGGAGAACACTATGAAATAAGAGTCGGTGCAAATGATACTCTTGGAAACCTAGGAGAAAATTATACTGTCTATAATATTACAATAGACAGAACAGGACCTGTGACAAATATAACTGATCCTGTTGATTTCACCAATATTTCCGAAAACAGTTATCTTTTACAGGCAACATCTACAGATGCTCTTAGTTTAATGGATACAGTTTTATTTTATTACAGGCAAAATAAAACAGAACCCTGGATATTTACATGTGATGATAATACTTTGCCTTATTCATGCTCATGGGATGTTTCATTATTAGAAGAGGGGGATTCTTATCAGATAAGAGCCAGAGGTAATGACTCACTAGGTAACATTGGGGATAATGATACTGTAACAAATATTACTTTAGATAGATCAGGACCTGTAACAACAATTACTACACCAGTGAACTTTACAAATATAACTACAAATATTTATGAGATAAATGCAACAAGTACAGATTTATTGAGTGATGTAGATAGTGTTTTCTTTTATTACAGAGAAAATGATGCATCTTCCTGGAATTTAATATGTACAGATCAAGAATCTCCTTATAATTGCACATGGGATCTAACATTGTTGAATGATGGCAAGTTCTACCAGGTAAGAGCATATGCTAATGATTCACTTGGCAATGGTGGAGATTACAACTATGTTTATAATATTACGGTTGACAGAGAAGGTCCTGTTGTCTTAATAACAGACCCAGTGAACTTTACAAATATAACAGATAGTTCATATGATTTAGCAGCATCAGCATCAGATTTAAGTGGAATAGCTGAGATAACTTTTGAATATAGAAGAAATGAGACAGAATCCTGGAGTCTTGCCTGTAATGACATAACTGAACCTTATAATTGTAGCTGGAGTGTATTATCCTTAGACGAAGGAAAGAATTACCAAATAAAAGCATATGGTAATGATACTAATGGAGTTGTAGGATCATATTATATAGTGTATAATATTACAGTAGCAAAACCTCCAAAGATTACAAACATACAGCCAACAGCAGGCAGTAAATATAATCTGACAGAGAATATAACAATAAGTGCTACTGTCAGAGATGTTCTTGGCCTCAATACACTTTATGCAAATGTTACAACACCCGAAGGAGATATTTATACTTTAGATTTAGTACATACCACAGGAGATACTTTTGAAGCTAATTTCTCTAATTTAACTTTAAGGGGGCAGCACACAATAAACTTTTTTGCGAATGATACTCTTGGAATGGTCAATGCTACAGAGTCAACTTACTTTTTAAGAAAAGCACCGGAAGATAAAGTAATAGATGTTGTGAATACAGATGAAGAATATGTGGATTATGAAGTTACAGTTCTCCAGAACACTTCGGGGATATTGCAATTAAGAATAGTCCCTCAAGATTATAAGATAAAAGAAATCATAATCAATGAACATAATGAAGAAAGCCCATATAGTGTTGTGAGAATAGAAAATGATACTAATGATGAAGAATACTTTATTACAACTTATCTTGTTGATTTATCCGGCATGAATTTCACAACTGCCAACATTACAGTCAATGCTTCAGGTTATCATCTCTTTAAATGTACAGATATTAATGACTCCTTGTCATGTAACAACCCTGAAACTTATGAACAGATAAGAACAGGACTTATTCAGGGAGAAAATTACACATTCACATTAAACAGAACAGACCCTGCATTCGGTGAAACTTTACAAGGCCCGGACAATACTTCAGATACTTATTTATCTGAACAAAACACAAACAATAACTTTGGAGGAGCTTCATTTATTTCAGTAGGTAAGGCAAATCCAGCATCCAGTGCAACCCGTGGCTTGGTCCAATTTAATTTAAGTTATATACCTTCGGGTGTGCAGATTAATTCAGCTAATTTGTCATTATGGTTCTTTGAAATACCAAGCGGTGATGATACGGGATTAAGAACACATGAGTTATACAAGGTGCAACAATCTCCTGTAAGACCTTGGGTTGAATTGGAATCTACTTGGGAGGATTATAATTCAACTGATGCATGGACTACTGCGGGAGGAGATTATACAACTTTAACAGATACACAGACATTTGACAGTTCAGATTTAGACAGCTGGGTAACTTATAATGTTACTTCGAATGTCCAGGAATTTGCTGATAATAAGTCAAGCAACTTTGGTTGGACTATATTGGATAGTGTAGAAGGAACCACTGAGACAAGACGTTATTATAGAAGCAGTGAACATACTACTCTGAGTGAGAGACCAAGGTTAGAAATAAATTATGAGGATATTTTACCTCCAGGAATAATTCTGGATTATCCTTTCAATAACACTCTTACGAATCTTAATGCACATGATTTCTTTTACAATGTAACAGAGAATATAGGCTTTGGTAATTGTAGTCTTTATCTGAATAACCAAATTAATACAACCAATAATACAATTTTCAATAATGCCAGGAATAATTTTTCTGTCTCTGGTTTTGATGACGGAGATTATGATTGGCAGGTATCATGTTATGATTCTGCGGAACTTTCTAATAGTTCAGGAGTGTTCTCTTTGAGAATTGATACTACAGAACCAACAATTAACCTAAGTTTTCCGGGTAACACTCAACTAGTGGGGAGTAAGTTCAACTTCACTTTCTCAGCTACAGACAACTTTGATCTCCAGACAAATTGTACTTTAGTGATTAATAATACTGTAAATCAGACAGATATTTCTGTAAATAATAATACTGCGGTTGATTTAGCAAGGGAATTCAACCAGGACGGAGTATATTTCTGGAATGTAACTTGTACAGATAATGCAAACAATACAAATACTTCTGAAACAAGATCATTCACAGTAAGTATAGCGCCGCCAATATCAAGGGCAATACAGGCCCTGCCTAATTATACAGGTCTTGGGCAACAAGTCTTGATTCGGGCAAATGCAACAGATTTCAACGGCATATTATCTGTTAAAGCAAATGTTACAAAGCCAGATGGTAATGAAGTTTTTGAGCTCTACAACAAGACAGGAGAGATTACTTTTGAAGGTCATTTCAACAATACATGGAGAGTTGCAACTTATAATTTCACAATAATAACAACAGATGGTCTAGGAAACACCAATGAATCAGACATCTTTAGTTTTTCATTAAATTCAACTGCTTCTATTGTAATACAGACAGAACAGGATTCTTATGGTCCGAATCAGGTTGTAAACTTGAGTGAAGCAGATGTTCCCTGGTGGAATACTTCCTGGAGTTATAGACTTCCTGTAACAATTAATGCAGGTTCATCCAACAGGTCTGACTATCCTGTTGAATACATAATAAACTTTACTAAAGAACTTGAGGACTTAGGAGGTTCTGGCAGTATAGATAATAATTCTATAAGAGTAATTGAGTGGGATGGGAATTCTAATACTGAGGTAAAGAGTCAAGCAGATAATGTTACAGATATGCCCCTTTCCTGGGAGGATAATGCTTATATTGAATTAGTTTGGATAATGGAGGGCCATACTGACTACAATGAAGACAGGACGTACTATGTTTACTTTGATACAACAGATAACTCTAAACCTGCTCCAGTCTACGATGATGGGGAATTTAACTGGACACACAATGCAGGTAATTCAGTTATTAATAACAAATATTTGTCTCTCACAATAGATAACTCAGGTGTTATAGAGGATATTAGAAGTAAAGATGGTAATGAAGTGGATGTTACTGCAGACTGGTATTGGAATTATTGGAGAGTAACTAATGACTGGGACATTCAGGACTTTACATCAGGTAGTTTTGTAAAAAGAAATTGTGGTCCTGTGAAATGTACTGTGATAATAAATGGTATTGGAGGAATGTCAGATGTGGCAACAGCCAATACAACATATCATGTTTATGCAAACAGCAGAGAAATTAGAACTTTCAAAGGAATCAGAATGTCCACTACAAATGGTATGCAGCTTGGTGATGAATTGAATGTTCCTGGAGGTTATACTTTTACAGCGACAGGTTCGCATCCTACATATATTGAGACAGACACAGTAGATGGTTCAGGTTCAAATGAGAGGTCTGATAGGACCCAAGGTTCATCAAATCCTTATGATTTTGATACAGGTTTCTGGGCTTACAGAGTGGATGGTTCTGATCCTGATGCATTTGCAGTCGCACGAAAGTATGTCAAGGATTCTAATAACAATAGTATGCCAATGCATGTTAACTATTGGGATTCAGGTGGTGAAACTGCTGTAGGTTGGGAAAATGGTTGGGACGGAGGCAATCAGTTTATTGCAGGCACAGATTATATTGCCGCAAACTATTATTATGTAACTACTGCTGCTGATTCAGATTACAACTATGGATTGTGGTTCTACAACAACACAATTTATGATCCTACCATAACAACCAACAATGGAGAAACATTAGAAGAGTCAATATCTTCAATTTCTAATACAGGAGATACAGCCTTATCAGGTTATTTTATTATGACGATTGACTCAAATGTTACAGGGATTTGGAGATACAATTATACAGTTTTAAATGATACAAAAACTAAAAAATTGAGGAATTTCACCATTAATGAATTCTTTGAATTAGCTGATATATGGAACGGGCCAGGAGAAGGCGCTGGCTGGAACACAGGAAATTCTGAATCAGGATATTACAGGGCAAAAGTTGCTTTAACAGATAATGATGGAAACGTCTTGATAGATGGAGATGACAATCCTATTAACTCTACATACAAATTTTATGTAGATATAACACCACCTATCTGGTATTTTATTGATGTCACCAACACCACACCAAATCCAAATACTGTTGTGAATTTCTCAGCTAACTGGACAGACAATCTTGGTTTACAAAGCTGGAGCTTCTATTGGAAGATACAAGGACAACCTGCTTTCACATTACAGGATTCAGGAAACTTTGGAGGAAAATATAATTGGAGCAGAGCTTCAAAGAATATTCCTTCAGGAGCAGAAGGTAAATGGATACAATTTTATTTCACAGCAACAGATGTACAAGGGGCTGTTGCTTCAACAAACATAAGCAATATTACAGTCAGAGATATTACTCCTCCTGTAATATCAGATGAAACAGTAATATCAACTAAAATATATAGAAATGAATCTGTAAATATATCTGCTTTAGTTAATGATAACTTAGAATTAGATTCTGTATGGGCTAACATAACAAAACCAGATGGCAATTCCTTTATTGCAGACATGGATAATGTCTCTACAGAATTCTCAGCTTTATTCAGTGATACAGAGATTATAGGCGAATATAATGTAACTGTTTACGCAAATGACACATACAGCAACATAAAAGCCAGTAGTCTTTTACAATTTGAGGTATTTGGCTGGAGCAATCTTTCGTATGAAAGCCCCATTGGAGGTAGTTATCCTGTTAATACATTAATAGATTTAACATGTAAAGTAACAGACCACAATACTACTGAGAATGTTCAGAATTATCCTGTAAGGTTCTATGCTGGTGGTATTTTTTTAGGGATTAATAATACAGATGCAACAGGTATTGCAACAAGAACATGGAACATATCTGGTGTTGGATATACTTCACTGAATTGTACTATTATGAATCAGCCATCTCTTTATTATGATGTTAATTATGGTAGTGTTAATTCAAGTATTAATGTGCTTGTACCGAACGTAACATTAGATAAAGTTGAACATGAGAACAACATGTCTTATTCATTAGATGAGTATGAAACATATGATGTAATTGACTCTGTCAATATAACTGTGAATAACACAGGCAGGGCAAATGCTTCTAATGTCAGAGTTAAACTGAATGTGTTGAACAGATTGAATTCCATTGTGAGTTGGTTTACAGAACAGGAAAATTCATGTGGTCGTCTTGATGAGGGAGAACTTTGTAAAACAGAATATAATAATTCAGATAATGGCTATAATATTACTACTCTAACTCCTGTGGGTCGTCATAGATGGAACATCACGATTAACTGGAGTAAAGGAGGCGTTCCACCATTAAATTATAAAAGAGATTTCTTGATTTATCATGTGCCAAATAATATTACTGCGAGGTTCAATGAAAGTGAGATTACTCCAGGAGAAACCACACAATATGTTGCTAATGTAACTAATCCATGGACCAAAAATCTGACAGGAGCTAATATAACTATTAATTGTCCGTCTGTTACAGGATTAAGTTGTTCATGCTATGATCAACCTGGGTTAATATGTAATGTTGGTGAATTGGAAAACAGAACTTTTACAGAAATTATGTTTAATGTTAGCACGACAGGCAGCACTCCGATAGGAGATTATGGGATTAATATGACTATAGAATATGTCAACCCCGGTAATGAGTATCACAGATGGAATGAAATCAAAACAAGAATACTACAAGTTAAACCGTTGGTAGCATTTATCATTGATTATCCGGAGAATATTACAAGAAGTGATTTATTTAATCTGACAGGATATGCTATCAACATCGGTTCTGTTACATTGAATAGTGTTGAACTCAATTGGACATTACCAACAGGTTGGACCAACATATCAGGTGGTTTAGAAGCATTTACTTCTTCATTAGATCCTAATGAGAAATTCTGGAATAACATATCAGTAAACACATCAAAGACAATTGAATTGGGTCCTCAGGATGTTGTCTTGAGTACATATTCACCGGATGCTAATTTTGATGATGACAGAAAAACTATAACTGTGTTTGCCACAACTAATTTTTCAGAGATTAAAGTCAGCGACAATAATCCATACAGAGGAGACACTATAAGGGTAAATGCCAGGTTAATATGGGATAATAGTTCTGAAGTTAAGAATGAGACAATATATTTCCAGAACATGTTTACAAACGAGACAAATAGCACGGGTTGGGCCACTATCTATTATGATATTCCTCCATGGGCACCACTCGGACAGAATGCTTTCCAGATTAATGTAAGTTATCCGGGCAGCAATGTTATTTATACTTTAAGTTCAAATGCATCAATTAACATTACAGTAAGAGACAGAATCAACACCAGTACAAATGTTATTCCCAAAGTAACAGGTTATGGACAATCAGTAGTAATATATGCCAATGCAACAAGTGGTATTCCCGTAGATTCTGTAAGGTCGAATGTTACTAATCCCGTATTGTTTTCAAGTACAACAGATATGGATCTTGTGTCAGGAACATATGTGAGTGAATATAACAATACTTGGACCAGAGGTTATTACAACTTCACAGTTTTAGTGAATAATACAGGAGGATTTGAGAATGTTTCTGAAGTTGATTTCTTCGAAATCAGGGCAAATGCTTCAATTAATTATACAACTCTAAAGCAATATTATGGTTCTAATGAGATAGTAAATATTACAGGGTTATTCGTAGAAGGCTGGGACAATTCTAACTTTGGTTACAGGACACAGGTTAATTTATCAGAACCTCAGAACCTAGCAAGAACAGATGAGCATATTAGGATTAACTTTACAATTGAAGAAGGTAAGCTGCCTGATAGTAATGAGAACAACACAATAATGTATTGTGATGATAAACAAGTGCATTGGGATGCATATGCTTTAACTACTTCAAATGGTTGGGTAACAGAATTACAAGGATTAGCAGCACTTAACTTTACAGCAAATGAAGACAAGACTTGTTACATTTATTATGATGATACTTATCAAGGTAGTGAAATTGAGCCTGAAATAAATGGAGCGAATTATTTCTGTGATGCTGATACTGAATCTTGTTTTACAGCAGATGTCACTCCTGCTAATGAGGACAATAATGGATATTATTCATCTTTGAATTTGCCAAACATAGATTGTGCTGGAGGAGGACAAAGTGAAGAAGGGTTTAGTCATGAGCTTTGGTGCTATTATAAAGGACAGGAAACAGGAAGTGAAGATTTTGCAATTGCTTCTGATGATGGTTCTAATCTTTATATTGATGGAACCACAGTTATTAGTAATGATGCTTGTCAGAGTACAACTTGTTCTCAATCTACATATTCAACTGTGAAGGGTAGATATTATGAATTAACTGCAAACTTTGCTGAGAATACAGGAGACAATGACTTGTATGTTTTAATAGATCCTACTACCTGTGGTGCAGGAGATCCTTCAGGTAATATGCTTGATACAGAGTGTTATCCTTTCTATGGAGATGAATGGAAAATCATACCGGAAGTTGGAGAAGAAGATCAATTTGATGCTGTCGGTAGATTAAATGATGTCGGCAGTACAAATATCTCAGGTTATTTAGTGATGTCTGTTGAACGCAACGCTTCAGGATTATGGACACCTGTTAAGACAATTGTTAATGATACAAAAACACAAAAAAAGAGAAATGTATCTTTTGATGATTTCCTTGATATTTCTTCAATATGGAACGGACCTGGAGAAGGCCCCGGATTTAATACATTAACAAGACAGACAGCACAATATAGAGCAACAGTGCACTTGACAGATCCACAAGGCAATATATTAACAAGTGATGATGGCTCTAATATAACAGGATATGCTTATTTCTATATTGATACGACAGGGCCTGAAGTTTCATTAGTTTCTCCGACAAATAATTCTTGGTTGAATTATCAGAGTATTACCTTCAAATATTATCCAAACGATACCTCTCTATATAATTGTAGTCTGTGGGGAGATTGGTCTGATATTGGATTCCATTTAAATGAAACTAACACAAGCCCCCAAAATATTGTTAATAATACTTTTGGTCCAAAGACAATAAGAGAAGGTAATCATGAATGGGCAGTTCAATGTTATGATTCTGTTGATAATTCAGCATTTAGTGATACATGGCTATTAAATGTGGATGTAAGAAGTCCAACAATAGATTTAGATTATCCTGCAGACGATGATAATGTTAGTTCTGGTGATATTAATTTTTCATTTACAGTTAATGATAACTTTGCACCTTACTCTGTGTGTGATGTGTTTGTAAATGATGCTGAAGTTGCCTCAAATATTTCAGTTAATGATGGTGCAACAGCAGGCTCTATTTATGGAATCACAACACCAGGAACATACAACTGGACAGTTAACTGTACTGATTTGGCAAAGAATTCAAGGATGGTTTCAGCAAATGACTTTACTGTATTTTCAGGTCCTACATATATTAGTATTAATATAACAACTAGTAATACAACCATGGAGTTAAACTGGTCATCTGCATTGTTTGCTGAGTCATATAATATTTACATTACGAATAATTATACAAGAGGTTTCTCCGAAACACCCAATGTAACGGGAATTACAGATTTGAATTGGACAGATTATCAGGCATTCACAACAGAAAGAAGATATTATAAAGTTGGAACAGTAAAAGGAAGCACAGTAGCATTAAGTGCTAAGACCGCAGGAAAACACACAATAGAGTTAATTCCAACATGGAATTTAATAAGCACACCATTTAATATCACGCCTTGGTTATTATACAATGGTACAAGTGGTCGGGATATTTTTGTTCAACCAAGTAAAAGTATTGTGTCATTATGGAGATATAATTCCACAGACCAATCATTTGATAGGACAGACTACATTAATAAGGCATGGGATCCTGCCACAGGTTCTGAGCAATTTACTGAGTTAGAAGCAGGCAGAGGGTATTGGGCAGAAGTTAATAAGACATGTAATCTTACTTTCTTTGGGATTGTTCCTGTTCATAATATGACTTATGGACTTGAAGATTTATACAATGTTATGGGATGGTATTCTCCATATGATACACTTTTATACGATGAATCTATAGTGGAGCCTATTGATGTGACTCCCTATAATTCCGTTGATGTTATTTTAAGATACAATACACCTCAAAATAAATTTGAAGTCACAGTTTACTATCCGGGGTGGGGATGGTTCCCAAGTTTCAACAATAAGAATTTCATTTACTTAAATCCAATGCAAGGATATTACTTTGATGTAAATCAACAAGCTAACTGGACACATGATCCTAATAAACAATGAAACATAAGAAAATAATCTGGATATTGTACTTTTTCCTAATAGTTGCTAGTGTGGTTGCTTATCCAGTTCCTCTTGGTTTGGATGGTACTGTCTATGATGTTGATGGTGTCACAAAAGCAGATCAGAATGTCATGTTTTCTATGGAGAACCTTGATTCAGGGTTTTATGTTGAAGATAATTTGAGAATAGATGGTACTTACTCAGCTACAATAAAAGGTAATAGTGGAGACACAGTTATGGTTAAAGTATGGACAGATTATCATCAGAATTCAGAATCATTAGTCATACAAGGAGTAATGCACAACTTTGATTTAATTTTAAATCTTTCACAACCAAATACTCCTCCTGAAATAATCTCGAGCCCTGTTTTAAATGCTTATGAAGACTCTTTATACGAATATCAAGTGGGAGCTGTTGATGAAAATACATTGTCTTATTCTGTAGTTGGACCTCAGCGCATGAATATTGATAATGAAACCGGCCTGATAACCTGGACACCGGATGTTAATGATATTGGTGAACATAATGTTTTAATTAAGGTGTCAGATGGCACACATACAGTTGAACAAAGTTATTCTTTAGAAGTTATCGAGGTAAATGATGCCCCGGTCATAACATCAAATCCAGTTACAACAGCAACTGCTCAAAGATTATATGAATATGCAACTGAAGCAACAGATGAAGATTCTGAAGATTTACAATACGAATTATTAGAGAAACCCCAAGGCATGACAATTAATCTTAATGTAATAAGTTGGATCCCACAACAGACAGGTTATTATAATGTTACAGTTGCAGTATATGATAATTCTACAGGAGCAACTCAGACTTATACAATTATTGTTAATGAATTTGAGAACTTTAATCCAACTATAATATCAGAACCTGTTACAAGTGTTTTAGAGGATGAACAATACTTTTATGATGTTGATGCTGAGGATGCAGATGGAGACGACATAGCTTATTCATTAGAACAAGCACCCCAGAGTATGAACATTAATAATGTAACTGGAGAAATATCCTGGTTACCGGAGAATGGTGATACAGGTACACAAGATATTAGGATTAAAGCACAGGATAACTACGGGGGATATGATGTACAGAACTATACTTTACAAGTAATCAACATAAATGATGCTCCAGTTATTACAAGTGAGCCAATATTAACGGCATATCAATGGAATTTGTATAAGTATGATGTGGATGCATTTGATGAAGACGGAGACACATTAACATATTCTTTAGTTGAGAGAGAAAGATTTATGTTTATCAATCCAAGAAATGGCAATCTTTTCTGGTTGCCACTAGAACCAGGCACATTTAGAATAGTTGTAAAAGTAGATGATTCTGAATTAGACGACATACAAGTGTTCTATGTTACAGTGAGTGAGAGAGAAGGATATTTATTGACTACATCAAGTAAAGACACAGTTCAAGTTAAGACAACTACGAATAATGACAGAGTATATACTGATTCAGATAATAGGAATTTGGATATTCTTGCAACTAAACAAGAAATTGATAATGTGAAACCAAAAGATAATCTCTATAAATATCTGATAGTGAATAGTCTTGATGAACAGGACAGCATAATTTCATTTAAAGTAGATAAAAATTGGCTTGGTCAGAATGATTCTAAAGATGTAGTTCTTTATTATTATGAACTAAATGGAGAAAAATGGGTGGAGCAATCTACCAGTGTAGTGGATGAAGATAATGATAATTATTATTATGAATCAGATGTAGATAATTTAGGAGTTTTTGCTGTTGCCCTGAAGAAAGATTGGCTTTCTTTACAGAAGGAGATGAAACAGAAATTCTATGCACAAAATACAACATATCTAAAGAGTCCTTTTGTTATCACAGGAAGAATATTCCTTTCAGAGAATATACCAGCACTACAGGGTTTAGAATATAAGATTATGAATCTGAGGACCAATGATACTGTCAAAGGCCAGACTCAAAGTGATTTAAACACATATGCAGAAGTTGTTAATGGAAGAATTGGTGATGATATTGAGATTACTGTTGGAAAAGGATCTTATGAGGAGAAAATTAGGACAAAAATAACCGGAGATGTTGTAAAATTAGATATCCACTTAGGCTTATCTCAGGAACAATTCAAGAGACTTAGTTATTTTACTGATAATAAAATATTCAGTTATGCAGGTTATTTCCTATTATTGCTTATTCCAATTATGATCCTCATAAGATTAGTTGTCATAAAATACAAAAGAAAATGAAAAAGAGGTTACTAAACTTAATACTTATTTTGGGAATCACGGTCCTGGCAATTCAATTTGCCGGGGCCCCTCCTCCCGAAACAAAGACTGTTAGAGGTACAATCTTTGCTAGAGATTCTAGTACACAGATGGAGTCAGGTATTTCTGTTTTCATTAATGACACTAATCTATCTATAACAACAACTTCAGAAACATATGGTCCTCCCGGAAATTCTGGGGCATATTCTTCAGTCTTGAATTCTAGTTCTGGAGACATTATATATGTAAGGGCATGGAATGAAACAGATTGGGGCTATAAATATGGAATAATGGGTCTAACCAGTGTAACCATAGATGTTTCTCTTAATATTTCAAGAGACAGTGAGGCAATAGTAAATATAATATCTCCCCAAAATGATACAGCATATAATTCTGAAGATAAATTTAATTTAACTGTCAACATAACAATAGTCGGAAATAATGGGATTAATTGCAATGCCACAATTTCATTTAGTACTCCTGGAGTCTTAGCATTTGATGATGATACGGCTACCCATTATATAGGCAATATAAATAGGGGAACAACAATAACAGAATCATGGAATTTATCTGGGTTCGGTACTGGTTCTACAAACATCTCTGTTATAGCAGCATGTGGGTCAGATGGTTTTAGTTTTGAGGAATCTAATAGAGATATTATTTATAATATATCTAGTTTAGATAATTCACCTCCAGTAATAGATATTATCTCTCCTGAGAATAATACACGCGTTAATAATCCTGTAACTTTTTATTATAATGTGACAGATGGCTCACCCATAAAAAATTGTAGTCTCACTTTAAATAGTGTATTAGTTAATGTTACAGATAATCCAACAAGAGGAGTAATATTGAATTTTACACAAAAACTTACACAGAAGAATAATTCTTGGGAGATAATTTGTATTGATGATACACCCAATAAAAATCTGGTTAGTGAGGGCTTTTTTAATCTTAATTTAAATGATTTCCCTTTTATAACTGGTCTTGAGGTAGAGGATCCAGTTAACCTAATAGCAGCATCAACAAAAAGGGTGTTTTGTAATGGTACTGTTACTGATGGAGACGGTTATGCTGATATTTCAATAGTAAATGCTACTCTTTTTTTTCAGAGTAGCACTTCAGATACTGATGATAATCCAAATACACACTATTCTAATACGAGTTGTAGAACTTATAATTCATTAGGAGATAATATAGACTTTAGTTGCAGTTTTGATATGGAGTATTTCTCAAATAATGGGACATGGTATTGTAATGTTTCTGCCACAGACATAATTAATTCTACAAATAGCTCACAAATATCAACTAAAGTTAATGATTTGCTGGCTATAGGTATTACTCCAAACATAATTGACTATGGAGATTTAGAGATATTACAAATTTCACCTATAGATATACCAATAAATATTACAAATTGGGGCAATATTGAACTTGATATTAACTTGTTTGCTTATGCACAGTTTCAGGATGATAATTTATCTATGGATTGTACTCAGAATAATATCTCGTTTGAATACGAACGTTTTTCCACAGAAAAATATACAAATTATAACTTGATGACACCTGTTAATAACTCTGACAATGCTGTTTATATTGATTTAAATGTGTCAAAAAGTACAGGTTCTGTATCATCAAAACAACTTTTTTGGAAACTTCAGATACCTTTAAGAACCTTTGGAACTTGTAATGGGAAAGTAATTTTTACTGCTTTGCCAAGCTAATTTTTCTATTTTTTTTTATTTCCTGGATGATTTATTTAATAATTAATAAGTTAATTAAATAGTGTTATTAATAAAAAAAACAAAAACAAAAAAGAAAAAAATATATAAATAATAAAATTTAATGATAGAAATAAGATATAAATTGAAAATAAAAAAAAAATTAATTCTATTAATTAATCATTATAATAAATTAATATACTAATATAATTAAAAAAACGAAATATTTAAATACTAGTTGTGTTCTAAATATACTTAACATACAAAAGTGTATACTGATGGGGTCAAATTAACAAACCCCGTACCAGTGTTGGAGTTTGGGTAAATCTTGGGGAAATAAGAGGAAATGGAATTAGAAACTTTATACAGCGGAACTCGATGGGAGATAATAAAGGAACTTTCTCGTGAGAGTCTGTCTCCCATGGAGATTGCTGAAAAGATAAACACAACTTCTGCCAATGTTAGTCAACAATTACGCTTGCTCGAGTTAGCAGGGTTAGTTGAAAGTGAGCGTACTTCAAATGTTGAAAAGGGAAAACCCAGGATTATTTACTCATTAACAAAAAATAATGCTTATTTGATACTCACCTCCCCCCATTATGCAGATAAAATGCAGTTTTCTCTTGGAACATATCATAAATTCATCTTAAGTTCATGGTTTTTACCTAATAAAGATTATCATTCATCAGTTGCAGAACTTTACTTTGTTTTACAAGATCATCTGGATAAAATTATAGTATTAGCAGTGAAATCAGGGAATAAACTTGATGTTAATATTGCAGTGACAGATAAAAAATACATTGAAACAGTAAAAAAAGCGATTTCTTTGAAAAAAGTGAGTTTTAACATAACAACAATTGAAGAGTTTGATATCCGGGATGATTGGATAATTCTCTATAATAAAACAGAGGTGCGAGTATGAGAGATAGGGCAATACACAAAATGTTTACGGTTGAATCAATTGAGAGATTAGCATTCAGCCAACTTAAAGCTATTAGTATAGCAGCAACAAGGAGGGGATATATGTGAAAAAAACAAATATGATTTTAACTGTGTTGTTCGTGTTGTCAATACTGTTTATAGCAGTAGTTATGGGCGCACCAGATCCGCAAGGAGCTTCATTGACTCGGGGAGAGTCAAGCAGAGGTACAGACCCAACAGCAACACAACAGGATGCACAGGCTGGGAACGTAACCCAGTTGAACATAGACCAGACACGTATCACAGAAATCTGGCAAGGTTTCTATGGTAATGTTTCCGGGACAATAGTCTTGGAGAATAGTGCTGGTGAAAACTTCTACGATTGGTCAGCAACAGAGTTGACAGGAGAAGTTTATGCAACCAGAGCTAGTGTGTCTGATTGGTCTACAATAAACTGTACAAACAGTACACATTGGGAAAATGAAGAATCTACATTGAATATTGAAAGTACAGCAACAGACGGTATAAATGAGACATATAGCAGTACTGCACATCCAAGTTTTGATGTAGGTACAAATACAATGTTAGGATGTCCGTCTACAAGACCTTACAATAGTACTGAGGAATCAGGAGAATTTTGGAATGTCTTGCTAAACAGTGATGCAACCAATGTTGTTTATACAGCAGTGCTTGCTGAAAACAGTAATGCGTTTGATGATACAACAGTAGACTTTGAGATATTAGTTCCAGTAGATAAATCAGCAGGAACAGCACAATACTACTTTTATGTGGAGCTGAATTAAAAGTAAGATAAATAATGGAAAATAAAACGGAGGAAAAAAAGGATTGGTGTGGATAATGATGAATAGAAGAGATCGATACAGAGGAATATTTGCAATAGCAGTCTGTTTGCTGTTCTTATTTAACATAGGTTTAGTAGAAGGTCAACAAACAGGAGCTAGCATTGATTATCTGTCTAACTCTACTAAGGGGGCAGATGCTCCCGGAGAAAGAGAAGGGGATCAAAAAGGTTATATCCACACCATAGAATTAACCTCAGAGCAGCAGGACTATAAATGGAAAGCTTATGTAGGAAATGTTTCCTCAACTTTCGTTTTAGATGATGCTGATGACTACTCAATATACCAATGGCAGTTAACTTCATTTTCTGGTCAAGTTTATATAACCAGGAATGATACTATTGACTGGGGTAGTGTTTCCTGTGCTACTCCAGGTAATAAGGATACTGAGGATGGAGATCTTGGTCGTGATACTGATTCAGAAGACAGTGTCAACAAGACTTTTTCATCAGTAGCGCATAAACAATTTGATATAGGTTCAACTAATATTGGACAGAACACTTGTTTCTCTACAGCTACATGGGTTAACAATACTCAGCAAACACCATCAACCACACAGCCCTTTACAGAAGTATTGTTGTGGGATAGTGATACAACATCAATGATCTATACTACTTTTGTTGAGAACGATGTTTCTGGCTACAGAGATGATGGGACACCCGGAACAACATATGATTTCCAGGCAATTGTTCCAGAAGATGATCAACAGAGTAACCCAGCATTAACTTATTATTTCTATTTAGAATTAAGTTAATCTTTTTCTTATATTTTATTTGTCTTTTTAAGAAGATCTATTTTTATCTCTCCAAAATGATTTTTCTGCAATAAGTCAATTCTTCTCTGGTTATCTAAATGAAGCAGGGGGATAAAAGTAAACACTTTATCCTCTTTTGTTTCTTTAGGTAGTAATATATTGAAAGTTAGTTCTTTGCTTTGTTTTTTTGTAGTGTCAAAAAAGTCCATAATTTTCTTATAAACATCTTTAATAACAAGGCTTATATCCCTCTTTTTTTCAGGGACTTTTACTTCAGGTCTTTTATCAATCTTTTTTGGTCTTCTTTGATATACTTCTAGTGCCTGTTCAAGAGCATTGACAAGATCAAACACAGAAACTTTTCTTTTTCTTGGTTGTGGTGTTCTTGGAAATATTTCTGGTTTCTCTTCAACTTCATGAGTGTCATATTCTTCATATTCAAGTAATTCATCAAAGAACTCCTCTTCCTGAGGAGCATTTACAGATGCTATTAGAGCATCTAATGCATTAACATCCTCTTCTATAAACCTGTATGATTTTACTCTTAATAAAATAGCTGCTGCTAAGAGTACTTTACCAGAGATTTTTAGATCCATCTCTTTATATTCCTTTAATCTTTCTAAGAATCTCTTTGATAATAGCGATACATCTATGTTCCAAGGATCCATTTTCTCAGAACTAACTAGTTCATAAATCATGCTTTGCCAAGTAATTTCATCTTTATTGAAAAGAATGTTAAAAATTTCGTCATGAGATTTTGTAGTCGCTTCTATCATCGTAATAGTATAATTCTGTATACTGGTATATAAATATATCGAATGTTTTTATTGTTTTTAATCTTTTCTATGTCTAGAGAGAAATATAATAAAAAATAAAGAAATAAATGAGATATTTAATTACCAATCTTCATCATCGTCATCATCATCGTCATCATCATCGTCATAGTCTTCTTCTTCGTAATCTTCATCATCATCATAATAAACCATCTTGCATTACCTCCTTCTTGTTTAGAGTTATAGATGATTGTCTATTCTGAATAGTTTTTAGAGAATATTTTTTATCCATTTCCCAACCACTTATTTCCTGCCTCGTTCAATATCATAACTTCTATATAAACTTATCTTTTTTTATAGAAAATGAATGGGCCCGACCAGATTTGAACTGGTGATATTTGCCTTTCACAGCGCTGCTGTGAACCAGCGAATCTTTCGATTTTAGCGCGTGTAAGGGCAACGTCATTTATGGAATCTTATAGATTTAGCCACTAGACCACGGGCCCTGAATCTAATTGTTTCTTCTCTTGTTAGCTCTGGAACTTGGTCTTATCTTTTCTGCGCCTTTTCCTTTAGTTCTCAATCCCCGCGATTTTTTTCCTGAGGAAGTTTTTCCTCTGAAAACTCTTCCACTACTCTTTGAAATCCATTTAAGTGAATCACGGGATTTAACTTCTGGATGTTCCTTATCAACAAGAATGATTTCAAACCATTTATGTTTTCCGTCTTCTGCTACCCAATATGAGTTAAGGACTTCACAATTCTTATATTTTTTATTTGCTCTTTCTTCTGCTACTCTTTGATAATTTTTTGCTACTATCTTTTTCCTTCTACTTGTTTTAGGACGTCTAGCCTTTTTTCTTTTTGGTCTTTTACGTCCTCCCCTGTTAACTCTTTGTCTGACAACAAAGATTCCATTTATTGCTTTATAGCCAAGCTCTCGTGCTTTATCTAAACGAGTTGGTTTTTCTATTCTAACAGTTACAGGTTCACGTCTCCATTTTATTAAACGAGCTCTCCATAACTCAGACATATTCTTTTTTGGATTTTTCCATAAATCTTTGATATATTTGTACATTCCCATTGATTTCACCTTTTGAGATTCAGGCCACCTCCAGCAGAGCTGTAAAGCTAAGTCCCACATTTCTCTATAGGTTGAAAAAACGAGATGTTTATAAAATTTTGCTTCCTACAGAGAAAAAGAACAAACTTTTTAAATCACTATAAAATTCATTTAGTTGCTGAGGATAATATCCTTGGGTTGATTCCAAACAAGGAACTTAAATCAAGTTCTCAGTTATAATACAAAGGTGAAAATAATATGGCAGAATTTAAATTAGTTATAGGAGATCCAAAGACAGGTAAGTCTTATCAGATTGTTGTTACAGAAGATAATGCTCAACCCTTTATTGGAAAGAAAATAGGAGACAAAGTAAAAGGAGAATTATTTGATTATAAAGGATATGAATTTGAGATTACTGGCGGTGCTGATTATTGTGGTTTTCCAATGAGACGAGATGTGGAAGGTCCTGTTAGAAAAAAAATTCTTATCTCTGAAGGAGTAGGTACAAGAAACAAGCGTAAAGGTATAAGGTTAAGAAGAACTGTGTGTGGTAATACAATTCATGAGAGAATAACACAGATTTCTATGAAGATTCTAAAGCTTGGTAAAAAATCACTAGGAGAAGAACCCGAAGCAGAAGAAGAAAAAGAAGAGCCCAAGGAAGCTCCTAAAGAAGAAAAGAAACCTGAAGAAAAGAAGGAAGACAAACCCGAAGAGAAAAAAGAAGAAGAGCCAAAGAAGGAAGAGAAAACAGAGGATAAGAAGGAAAAAAAGGAAGAAAAAGAAGAAACTCCTTTGAAAGAGGTTAAAGGTATTGGTCCTAAAACAGCAGAGGAGTTAAAAGAAGCTGGAGTAAAAAATGCTGAGGAATTAGCGGAAACAGACCCTAAAGAAT
Organism: uncultured Methanosarcinales archaeon; assembly: GCA_964537195.1. Classification (GTDB taxonomy): domain Archaea; phylum Nanobdellota; class Nanobdellia; order Woesearchaeales; family GW2011-AR15; genus CAZHYZ01. The sequence continues at coordinate 2,152 of CAZHYZ010000003.1, read as the reverse complement.
TGGCTAAAGAAACAGATCTGTCTGAGAAACAAGCTAAAAAATTAGTGGATAAGGCTGAAAAAGCCTAGAAAATTCCACTTATTTCTTTTCTTAAACTTACGAAATTAGTACTACCAATAATTACATGATCTAATACCGGGATTCCAACTAAGTCCCCTGCTTTTACAATTTGTTGTGTTATTTCAATATCTTCTTGGCTGGGACTTGGATCTCCAGAAGGATGATTATGTACTATTATAATGGCTGCAGAAGACTCTCTTATTGCAATTTTCAGAATTTCTCTTGGATGAATTATCGATGTGTCAAGAGTTCCAATGAATATTGTTTCTTTTTTGATTAATTTTTTTCTTGTATCTAAGAATAAACCAACCAAGTGTTCTCTTTTTCTTAATTCAAGACTTGGACCTAGTAAAACATAGACATCTTCTGCACAGGTTATTTCAGGATTTATATCAATTTTAAATGAGGACAAACGCCTTCCTAATTCAAAGCACGCAATTATTTGTGAGGCCTTTGCTTTTCCAATGCCAGGGACTTGGCTGAGAGAACCAACACTTGATTGACTTAATTCTTGTAAATTATTCTCTTTTAGAATATGTGTGGCTAATTCTAATGCATTTTTATTTCTATAACCTTTGCCGACGATTATTGCTAATAATTCAGAATTACTTAATGAATTTGCATTGTACTTTCTAAGGCGTTCTCTTGGTCTTTCTTCTTTTGGTATGTCTTTTATCTTTAAACTCATTTTAATAATATATTACTTAACTGATTTATATATTTTTCAGTTTTAGAAAA
>CAZHYZ010000003.1:0-1254 GCA_964537195.1 uncultured Methanosarcinales archaeon | reverse complement strand
AATTTTTTCTTTATTATATTTTGAGCATATTTTAACATTAATTCTTTGCTTGAGAACTTTAATGTTTTAGATCTTAAAGCATGTCTTGTTGCTTGCCTAACTACCCACACCCCAAGAGGCATGTAGTAATCATTAGTTATAAATCTTAAAGCAAGGACAGAAGCCTGGCGTTTTTTATTTTTCAGATATTCTAATATACCCAAACGAGAGGCATAATATCCTCCAACAGTGTTTTTTGCATATGTTTTTCTCCCAGCATAATTCTCATAGTCTGTGGCAGTTTCTATCTCATTTGGTTTGTTTTTATCTGGACTACCAACATAAGTTTCAAATAACTCATAAGACCAAACGTGAGGGAAGAATAGAATAATATAATAATTACCAAGGTAACCACCAAAATGAGCTACATAATCATATTCACTATAATCCTTTATTTCTTTAATGAGTTTTTTACCAAGTGTGTCATCAACAGCAGTAATCGACCATTTGGTAGGCACTAATTTTCTTCTTTCTTTTAGTCCAAGATTTCCAACAGAGATTAATTTTGTTAGGAAATGTTCATCATACCCTTTTTTATATAGATAGTCCATTCCTTTTGTAGCTTTTAAATCTTCTTCATCAACAATCTTCTCTACATGGGTTGTTATCTTTGGATTTTCGGTTATCTCTGCTTTATTAAGTTTGACAGATGGTCCATAGGGGGTTATTTCCCTACCCGTCTCAAAACCAAAACTTGGTTTTTTATCTAGGTGTACTTCAACATCTACGGGTATTTTAGACATAGATACTTCTCTTGTTAAATCAAGAAATTTCTCATTAAAAGTTTTTACATTTGCCTTGAATCTTGAATTTATTAAAGAACTTCTCAAATCAACTATCTTTGGAATATTGTAGTTTTTTTCAGACCACAATTTTGGTTTGTCAGCATCTTTTGGGACATCTTCATTTGAGAAAAAACCAACATTCACATCTGGATATCCATATCTACCAACAAATACATTTGGGGATTCCCCGAAATATTCTTTCTTAGCTTTTTTATCAAATTGCTTTCTTCTAACAATAGAATATACCTTTGGACAATTCCTTAAATGGTGTAATCTGCTGCCTCCGCAATAAGGGCATGAGAAGTTCATATTAATCTTAATTTATAATATAATTAAAAAGGTTTTGTGTATATCTAGATATATTACCCCGTGTTGAAAACCGATAGTTTTTTAAGTAATCCCCAAAACTTAATTTTAAAGGTATAAATCA
>CAZHYZ010000002.1:0-145121 GCA_964537195.1 uncultured Methanosarcinales archaeon | reverse complement strand
CAAAGTTAAGATTGTGTTTTTTGTTTAAATACCTCACAACAGACTGTCCAGTGTCTAGTGACACCAATATTAAGAGGAGAAAAAACTGTCCAGTGAATTAGTTTAGATTACAAACTAATAAAAAAAAGCCCCATTAATACAACAAGTATTCCAAGTTTCTGGTTTAGTACTAATTTCTCTTTATAGAAAACCATGGCCAAAATTACTGTGATGGCGGGATTTAAAGAACTTATAGGCATGACTATTGAAACATTTCCATTAGACAACCCGTAATTTAAAACTAACCAAGCAATAACAAACATTGTTGTCGTTATAAAAAAGATTGCTGGAAAATATTTCTGTTTTATATCTTTCCATTTTGGAATTTGTTTTTTTATTGCTGCTAGACTCATGAACAGGGAGGGATTAATGACGCCTGTGAAGAAAAATACAGTTAAGTAATTCGTTGCAAGAGAATTTTGTCCGAGAAAGAGTGTCTCTTTTCCAACAACCCCAAGTAGAAAGAATTGTACTCCTTGTAATATCATCCCTAGTGTAGCTCCTTTGACACCTTTTAATTTACGGAAGGTTTTAATCTTTTTTAAATCTGTAGATGTTAGAAACAATCCAGTAAAAATGGTGACAATTGAGATTATCTGTAATGTTGTAAGATTCTCTCCTAGAAACAAAACTGCTAAGAAAACAGCAACCATAGAATATGCTCCGTTAATTGTTGAGACTACTGAGACTTCACCAATCTCTATTGCTCTATAAAAGTTATACAACCCAAAAACCATAAAAAAACCCCCAACAGATAAAAGGAGAATATTAAATTTTGATATAATAAATTGTTCTCGAAAAAAAACAAATACAAAAAAAGTAGGTATTAAACTAAGAAGGTTACTGGTAAACTGAGTTTTCAATGTGCCAATTTTCCTTGTTGGAATTGTCAACAAAAAACCAGCTACTCCCCAACAAAACATCACTATTAATCCTGTGATAATACTTAACGACATAACTCTCTGAATTCTTGATTATATTATAAACTTTTACAAACTAATAAGAACTAATCCCAAAAGAATGGTTGCAATCCCTATCTTCTGATTAGTAACTAATTTTTCTTTATAGAATAAAACAGCCAACACCACTGTTATTACTGGATACAATGAACTTATGGGTGCTATTATTGCTGTGTTTCCTTCTTGAATCCCATAATTTAAAACAACAAATGCAACAGTATATATGACAGAGGTCAACAAGAGAATTAAGAAGGGTTTTTTGTTTGCTAAGTCCTTCTGTATCTTGTATCCTTTTTTTAAGATTGCAAATACTGCTATAGCCGTTCCCAGCATTAAGTTTGAGTAAAGAAATATGGTGAGATAATGGGTTTGAGGGAATGACAAACCAAAAAGGGTGCTTTCTTTAGATGCCAAATCCAAAATAAAAAAATAAATTCCCCAGCCAAAAAGTGCATACAATGATTCTTTTATTCCTTTAACTGTGTGAATGTTTCTTATCTTTTTTAAATCGGTTGAAGTGAGTATTATTCCAAAAATCAAGACAAAAATTGCAACTAGAGTCATAATGCTTAATTGTTGAGACAATAAAACAACAAGCAAAAACACTGTTACCAACGGATAAGAAGCTGACACAGGAACAACAATAGAAATCTCTCCAATCTCCATAGATTTGTAAAATCCGTATATGGCAAAAACCTGCAACAAAGCCCCAATAAATAGAATAACAAAGTTATTAATCTCAATATTAAGATCTGTGATAAAAAGAAATGGAAGTGTTGTTAATATCCCGATAACATTTGCAGAAAACATTGTCTTGTAAGTTCCTAATTTTCTAATTGCTATACTTTGAAGAAAGTCTGCTATGCCCCATGCAAACATTGGTATAAGGCCCGCCAACACACTTATAGACATCATCCACACAAGAACAAAACATCTGTTTAAATACTTTTTTAAATGGCTTTTTTTTCTGAAATTTTATGTATTTAGATAGTTTTGATGGTACCAGAATTTTCTACACCCATAACTCATTAGATAAAGAAAAAACCGTTTTGTTTGTACACGGCGGATTTCAAGGTAATCATACAAGATTAAAAGATCTTATGGGTTGTTTTGAAAAAGAATATAATGTTGTGGCCCCAGATTTGAGAGGGAAGGGAGATTCTCATTTTCCAGAAGAAGTTGATAAAGTTAAATTAGAAGATTATGCAAAAGATCTCTTTCAGCTTGTTAGAAAAGAATCTCTTAATAATATTCGTTTTATAGGTGTAAGTTTCGGTGGTCTTGTGACACTAAAATTCGCGGAGCTTTATTCTAGTAAGGTTGATATTAAAAAAATTGTACTTTTGTCTTCCGCCCATAGACTAGACAAACTTAGAGGCAGAACAAAACTGGCAGAAGCAGTCTATTGTTCGATAGGTGATAAATTCACTTCTCTTGTCAAATCAAAGAAAGAAGAAAGAGATGCCAGAATTGATTATTCTACCACAAATGGAAAGTTTTCTGAGTTGAAATATGGTTTAAAGATAGTTAAAAAAAATTCTCCTAAAACAATTTCCTTAAGATATAGAATGATGCGAGCCGCTGAGACTTACAGGATTACAAAATCACAACTAAAAAAAATTGCTCCGGAAATATTAATTATATATGGAAAAAAAGATTTCTATTTCCCCTTTTCTGTCCAGAAAGAATTATATGAGAACACAAAGAGCACATTTACATTAATACCAAAAGCAGGACACAATCTTTATATCACACACACTAAAGAAGTCAAGAAAAAGATAGATAAATTCTTCAAACAATAATCCAAGAGTTCTGGGAAGTTTGTTTTTCTACCCTTCTAAGAACTTGTCCTTCTTCTGTATTTAAGTCTGGACCCCATTCAACAAAATCAATTATGTCTAAACCTTTTTTCAATAAAAGAACATCCCTTGTATTTCTCAAAGAGAATGTTGGAGAAATCTTAATTGATTGGCCGGGATAAAGATTAAAACCCATTCTCGAATTTGTTTTGTTGTTGCTGAGGAAATAATATCCAAGATCAATTGTTTTGTTTCCCCCATTCATAATTTCCACATATTCCTTTCCTTTATCACTACCTTCTGCATTATACAAAACCTCAGAAATAAAAACCTCTGAACTGTATTCTGGAAGCACCGAATTAAAAAAATATAACCTATTGAATTCGTCAACATACTTTTCTGCAATTTTTTTATCACGAATAATTAGAATGTTCTCATCATTTTTTTCGTTTGCATTTTTTGTTGGGTTATAAGAACCGGTAATTATGGTTTTATTATCTATTATGAAAACTTTGTGGTGCATTGTATAAGGATTTTTATCAAAGATTGTAAACTCCTCAAGATCTTCATACATAGAATATTTGGAGTTTTGTCGTTTCTCCATTATTCCTTTGACATCCAACCCGAGATAATTCTTGTTCCAAATTAAATTAGCTATGTCTTGATCTGTAAAACTATAAGTCATGAAATATATTGAGTTGTTTGCTTCTTTTAAAGTGTTGATTACTTGTAATTTACAATTATCCTCAGGACAAAAATAATTCTCAAGCATTGTTTTTCCAAGAATTATTTTTTTGAATTCTGTTTCTCTACCCGAACCATAAACACCAGTATACAACTCATTGAATTCTGCCAGATAATTTTTTGCAAGATGATCTGAGTTTATCAAAACCAAATTGTTGTTATTGTAATAATTTCCTCTTTCCGTAGGATTCATGCTTCCAGTTATTACTGTAATATTATCTAAAACACAAAATTTATTATGCATCAATGCACTTGAGTATCCTGAATGAAATCCTTCCAATTCATTTTTATCTTCAATAACAACTTGGGCGTTTTTCTCTTTTAACAAATCAATCAATTCTGGTAAATTCAACTCATAAAAAGCACATTTGGTATCCTTTGAATTATTAATAACCGAGATTATCTTCTCAAGACAACCATCATCTGGGCAAAAAAAAACTTCTAAAGAATACTCTTCGTCTCTTACTTCCTTTGGTGTACATGAAACTAAAACAATTAAAAGCAAAAGAAGAAATTGTTTTTTCATAAATTTATTAATAATATATTACTTATAAAAGTTTTCATCAAGATATCTAATAGAATTCAAAAGAGAGAACTTTATTGAGGGATATTCTTCTTCAAGTTTAGTTAAGAAACGGGTTACTTGAGAATCTTTTTTTTTGATTTGATAATACATTTTTTTTATGTCAGCAAAATCCTTTGTTTCCTGATCTGTAACCTGTATAAGAAGCTTGATATATCTTTTATCTTCAAGAGTATAATGACCTAGATAGTTAGGTTTCTTTCCGGTAAACAAACATTCCAAAAAATATTCGTCCTCATAATCTGTGCTCCAAGGAATAATTAATTTATCATATTTACCTGCAACTTTTTTCCCAAGTTCATACTTCATTTTTTTAACAACAATCTCAACAGGAAGATCTTTTATGATATCTCTAAAAAGATATTCAGATAATTTTGCCCCTGCAGACCCATCATCAATAATCAGAATCTTGTCATTTCTTTCTATTGGCTCTTTAATTCTTAATTCTTTTCTAACTCTTTTTTGGATTATTTGGAGAAAACAATCTTTGCAAGCCATTTGATTCTGCACTTTTATTTCTGCTTTCTTACCACATTTTACACATTTCATAATGGGTTGGAGAACTAAGAGACTTAAATAAGTATTTGTTACTATTTTAAAATGATATCAAAAACGAAAGGTTTAAATATATTCTATGACTATTCTAAAGTAGAAACATTTTTCACAATCACCTCTTAATACCCAAACTTTCTAGAAAGTTTGAGCAAAGTAGGTGTGTTTCATTACATTCAAGCACACATTTCACAATCACCTCTTTTTCCCTGGGAGAGTCTCTTCGGAGGCTCTTCGAGGGTTTTTAACAATTAAATTTATATAACTTCTAGGAATTATGTTTATAGATGGTAAAGAAAAAGGAAGAAGAAGAAATCGAAATAAATCTTTCTAAATTCTTTAAAGAGGTCAATTATTCTTATGTTTTGATATTAGTCTTTTTGTTGCTTGGTTTTTCTCTAAGAAATTACCATGTTGATTATCCTGTCATTGGATATCATAACTGGAAATCTGTGCATTATATTACTGAAGCTAGAAATTTCGCAAAAGAAGGATTCTTCAAGCATGGTTTTTTTGTCCCTATGCGGGACAACTTAATTAGAACAGAGTATCCTGATGACGGTGTACATAAAGACACCTTTCCCACCACTTCAATTATTGTTGGTTTTTTCTTTAAGATTTTTGGAGAAAGTCTAGTAATAGCTCGTTTAGTAAATATCTTATTCTCATTGGGATCTGTGGTTGCAATCTACTTCTTAATAAAGGAGTTATTCGAAAGACAAGATATTGCATTAATTACTGCTTTCTTAACTGCAATTAATCCTTTGTTTGTTTTTTTTAGCCATAATATACAGATGGTTAATCCTGCTTTATTTTTCATGCTTCTGGGAGCATTTTTTTATATTAAGTGGTTGAAAAAAGAAACTCCAAAAGACCTGTATTTGGGTGTTTTCTTTGTAATGATGGGAGCAATAACAAAATACACTTTTGCAGTAATTGCTTTCCCTATGTTGTTTTCTTTCCCATACAAAAAAGTCATTAAGAAATATAAAGAATACATTAAGCCATTGGGTATTTCTGCAATAATTGCTGCAGGTTTTCCATTATGGGTCTTCTATTCAGAGTATTATGTTAAGAAGTTTGTTTTTGGGCTTAATTTGTCACAAAGCAGACTTGAATCTATTGGCCTAGATAAATTGATTGACTTTGGTGTCTTGGGAGACAGTTCTTTTTGGCAATTAATGAAAAGTTTTACTGCAGATAATTTCACATTGCTAGGATTTTTGTTTGGTATTCTAGGAGCATTATTGTTATTATATTTTTATTTCACAAAAAACAGAGAAAAAATTGGTTATAAATTTGTGGTTGGTTATATGGTAGGATCAATTGCTTATCTCTTTATAATGGGTTTCAAACTATCTGGTCACAATTATCATCAGTTTCCTCTTGCTCCATTAATAATTTTCCTTATTGCTTATTTTTTCGATGTTGTTGGCAAGAATCTGTCAAGACTGACAAAGAGCGAGAATCTTAAAAAGTTAGCATATGTATTAATTATTTTGATGTTTATTCTTATTCCTTTTTCAAAAGGAAAAAATCTCTATCAACACAGTATGGAATCAAAGAACAGAATGTTTAATAAACAATTCCCTGGCTTAGATGTTGCAGGAGAATACATAAAACAACACTCTCAAGAGAATGAAAGAATTTTTCATTCTTCTGGACAAAATTATGGAATATTGTGGCATGCAGACAGAAAAGGATACAAACCCCCCACTATCGAGGATTTCATAGAGGGTGAACAAGAAAAGAATGTACAATGGGTTTTTGTATATGGTGACTTAGATGGAAGGGGACTAGCAAAATATTGTGTGTTTGTGCCCGAGTCTGTATGTACTGAAACTCAAATAGAAAGGTCTGACCACCTAAGAGACAATTACAGGCTTGTTCAAGCAGGATTTATTGCAATAGAAAATCAACTTAGTCCTATTTATTTCCTATTTAGGAAGGGGGGAAGTTTTAATGAATCTCAATTAAATCAGATGTTGCAAGAAAATCAAAACAACATTATTAGAAAACAGTATGAATATACAAACTCTCCTTATGAGATAGTATATGTGAATTTTGAATAAAATGAAGATTCCTAATTTCTTTATTGTTGGCCAGCCAAAATCAGGAACAACAGCGTTATATCATTTTCTTAAACAACACCCAACGATATATGTTCCAGAAAAAAAAGAATTGCATCATTTTGAAAGAGACTTTCATGAAACTAGAAACAGATTATTGAAAAACAAAATGATTCTCAGAAGATTAAATAAATTCCACAATTACAAAGAAGAAGATTATCTAAAACATTTTGAGAACGCAAAGAGACAGAAAATACTGGTGGATATAACTCCCAACTATTTGTATTCAAAAAAAGCAGCTAAAGCAATTCATAAATTTAATCCAAAAGCAAAGATTCTTGCAATATTTAGAGAGCCCATTTCTTTTGTTTATTCCTTGCATTCACAGTATGTATATGATTTAATTGAACATGAGAAGAATTTTGAAAAAGCAATTAGCTTAGAAAAAGAAAGGAAAAAAGGGACTAGATTAATGAAATCCGGCAGATTGGTTGATTTATTATTTTATGGTGAGCGTGTCAAGTATGAAAAACAGTTGAAAAGATATCTGGAGGTATTTCCAAAAGAACAGATTAAAGTCATTATATTTGATGATTTAATACAAAACAATGAAAAGACATATTATGAAATTCTAAACTTTCTTGAAGTTAAGAAATTCAAACCTGATTTCAAGATAGTTAATCCAAATAAAAGAGTAAGATTTGAGTTCATAAGAGAAAGTGCTAAATTTCTTGTTGATAGGGGCTTTGGGTTTGTGTTGCCTAAAAAAATCAGAAACAATCTTGAAAATTTAATAAACAAAATAACAACAAAATATCAAAAAAGGAAAAAATTAGACGCCAACCTGATAAAACAACTAAAGAAAAGATATAAACCCGAAGTTGTAAAATTTAATAAACTATTGAAAAAACACATGTTAATAAAAAGAGATTTAGTGAAGTTGTGGGGTTATGATGAATAAAAAGACAATAATTAGAACTATACTCACGGTCTTGCTGCTGTGGTTTTTTCTCTCACAAACAGACATGTCTTTAATCTGGGATAATCTTTCAGAAATTTCCCTCTTGTTGGTTTTATTTATTATTTTTCTACATTTCGTTTTAACCTTAATTAGATCTTGGAGATGGCACATCCTCCTCCCAAAATATTCTTTTAAAACTCTTGTTCAACTAACTTTTATTGGATACTTCTACTCAATGGTCTTGCCTGGACAAATTGTTGGAGAAGGTGTTAAAGCTTATAAGCTCGGTAAAAGAAAAAAAGACTATACTGATGTTGTTGCTTCTATTCTTGTAGATAAATATGTGGGAATTATTGCTTTGCTAATATTAAGTTGTTTAGGAATGGTTATTGCAAAACCTCCACTTCCTCAAAGATTTATCAATGGTGTATTTGTATTTACGGCACTGGTCGTAATATTCCCTTTTTTACTCCTTATCAAAAAATTATTTAAAGTCTTACAAAAGATTATGAAGAAAACTAAAAAGGTTGTGCCCCGGCTTAAGAATCTTTTAGATAAAATAGAACAACTTATGTCTTCATTAAGAGATTATATGTTTAAGCTTGACAGGTTGTTTTTCGTGTTATTATTGTGTTTTGTTTTTCAAACAGCTTCTGCTGTAATAAGTCTGCTCCTTGGTAATGGTTTTGGGATAAACTTAAATATATTGCACTGGCTTTGGATATGGGGTGTTCTATCTATAGCTGTTTTACTGCCTGTCACTATTGGGGGGATTGGTGTAAGAGAAGGGACATTTGTAGGATTACTTGGGTTATTCGGGTATCTTCCAGAACAAGCGCTTGCATTATCTTTTGCAAGTTTTGGTGTTAGACTTGTAAATACTGTTATTGGTGGATTGATTGATTTAAAATCACGATAAAGTGACTTTTACAAAATTTATCTCAAGAACTCCCCAGTCCTTCTTGAATTTATCTTGTATTGGAAGAATTTCAACGTTGTATTTTTGCTTATCAAGAGACTCTATGACTTTTTTACAGCCAATATCATCTCTGTTCCAGTAGTCGTCAAAAATAACTACCGTATTCTTATGCATCAATTTTCTAGAATGTTTCCAATCATTCTCTATTGTCTCTAGGGTGTGGCCACCATCAATAAAGATAAAATCCATTTGGGGAAAGTTCTTTATTTTTTTAGGTAATGTCTTTCTTGTATCTCCTTTAATTAATTTTATTTTGGCTCCCGTTGTCTTTAATCTTTTTTTTATTTCTTTTAATGCTAGGGGTTTTTTAGCAGCCTCTTTAGAATAAAGCTTATCATCTAAATCCTCAAAAAGATCAAATCCATAATACTCAATCTGTTTATTGTGTTTTCTGGCTTCATTTATCATTTCTTTAGCATGATCTCCATCCCAGACTCCGATTTCCATAATTTTCTTTGGTTTAATTTCTCTAATTATCTGAATTAAATACTTATATCTCTTCGGTCCAAAAAACAGTTTGTAAATCTTCTTCAAGAAAGGAATTTTGTGAAATATCTTCTGAATTGTTTTGTCCTTCATTTTGTTCTTTGGTAAACATTTAGGTATTTTTCAATAATGTTATCCCAAGAATATTCTTCGGATTTTTTAAGGGCTTTCTTTTGATAACTCAATAATTTTTTCTTGTTCTTAATTAGTCTTAAAAGTTGTTTTTTTATATCACTAAAAGATTTTTTCCTAACTAGTAAACCAGAATTACCTACAACCTCTTCACATGCTGTTCCTTTTGTTGTGATTATTGCATCTCCATACATCATCGCCTCTGCAATAACCAAACCAAAACTTTCCTCTGTTGAAGGCAATAAAAAAATTGATGCTCTTTCATATAAATTATTTAATTTATCTTTAGATATCCACCCAGTAAATTCAATATATGCATCTATTTTTTTTGCTAGTTTCTCAAGTTCCTTCTTATAATAACCATCTCCTGCTATTACTATTTTCCACTTCTTAGATAATCCATCTACCGCTCTCAACAGATATTGGACACCTTTTCTTTCGAACAATCTACCAGAATACAAGATTATGTTTTCTTTTTTTGGTAAACTCAACTTCTTATAATCTATTCCATTTGGAACGGGTTTGACCTTGGCTTTATAATTCTTCAATATTAACTTCTTTAGATTGTTGGAAGGTGTGGTAATATATGATGCTTCCCTCACAACAACTTTCCAAAAGGGTAGTAAAAGTTTGTGAAGAAGCTTGAATCTGTCTGGATTATATCCTGGAACATCAGAACCATGTGAAGTAATAACATAATTTAGGTTGTGTCTTTTTTTCAATAAATAAGCAATAACTCCTGTGGGAACAATAAAATGTGCATGAACTAAATCATATTTCTTTTTTTTTACTAATTCTTCACATTTTAAATAACCATTAATTATGTAAAAAAACATTTCAAAGAAATCGCTTGTTTCTTGTTTTTTTCTAAATGAATTAACTCGATATATCGATATTCTATTTTGTTTCTCTTCTTTCTTTAAATCTTTGTAAGACATTGTAACTACATCAACCTTATGTCCTCTCTTTGAAAGTTCTTTAGAAAGTTGCTCTGTAACTGGGGCGGCCCCCCCACCAAGAGGAGTATACTCATAATTTAACATTAAGATATTCATTTTATAGATTCTATGCTATAGTTTGTCCTTTCTCCTGTATAATATATTTTCACTAGAATGTCTGCAATCAAACCAAATATGATGAACTGTATCCCAAGAATTACAAGCAAAGCTGCCAATAAAAGTAATGGCCTGTTTGCTATTGAGTCACCATAATAAAACTTCCTGAAAACCAGATATAGTCCAGTTAGTCCTCCAAATATGCTAGATACTATTCCTGCTCCTCCGAATAAATGAATTGGTCTTGCACTATATTTTTGCCAGAAAGCCACAATTAATAAATCAAGAAATCCTTTTGGTAGTCTAATTATATTGTATTTTGTCCTGCCATATTTTCTCTTATTGTGTGTTACTTTAACTTCTCCTATCTTAAACCCTTTCAATGCAAGCAATTCAGTAATATATCTGTGCATCTCACCATGAAGATCAAGACATTCCAAGGTTTCTCTTTTATAAATCTTCAAAGCACAACCAGAATCATGAATAGTATCATCTATTATCAATCTCCTTAAAAGATGCGAGATTTTTGAAAACACTTTTTTGGGAAGAGGGTCTTTCCTATCATGTCTCCACCCGGAAACCACATCATATCCTTTTTTTAACTTTGGCAACAACCTTAAAATGTCTTGGGGATCATTTTGTAAGTCTGCATCCATTGTAACAACATATTTACCTTTAGTGTGTTTGAAACCTACATCCCATGCTGCTGTTTGACCAAAATTCTTTCTAAATTTTATAATCCTGACATTTTTGTCTTTTTCTCTGAGCTTCAATAATTCTGTATAGGTTTTATCTGTAGAACCGTCATCGACAAAGATTATCTCGTGTTTCCCTATTTTCTTGACAACTGGTTTTAATCTAGTGTAGAGTTTTTTTACATTTTGCTCTTCATTATATGTTGGGATTACAACTGAGATTTCCATATTTTGTGTTAAAAAGACTCTTTATTTAAAATTTTGCTTACTTTTAAATATGGAATAATTTTCTAAAAAAACATGTCAGGATATCAGCTTTCTCCAAATAATAGCGTAATTGAAGAATTGATAGACAATTATTCTTCAGGCAACCTAACTACTATTTATGGGAATGCAGCTTCTGGAAAAACTACTTGTTGTATGCTGGCCTCTATTTCTGCATCAAAGATGGGTGGCAAAGTGGTTTGTGTAGATACTGAAAAAGGATTTAATTCCGATAGATTAAAACAACTTTCTGGAAAAGAGTATAAAAAAAGTTTAGATAACCTTCTTCTTATTCAACCGAAAAGTTATGAAGAACAACATAAAACAATATTGAAATTAAAAGAACTCTGCAAGAATGAAAAAATTAAGTTGGTGGTTGTTGATACAATTGGAAAATATTACCGTGTTGAATTGAATAAACAACCCAAAAGGACAAACAAGATGATGGTTTCCCAATTAAGGACCTTAGTACAAATTGCTCGCGACTTAGATAAAGTTGTCTTATTAACAAATCAAGTATATTCAAAGATGGACCTTCAAGATGGCCTAAAGATGGTCGGGGGCAGTATGATGGAACACATGAATAAAGTCCTCATAGAGCTACAAAAAATTGATTCTAAAAGAACTGCCAAATTAGTTAAATACAAGACAGAAAAAGAAAACACCACAGATTACAATCTTGGGAAAACAATAAAATTTGAAATAAAAGAAAAAGGATTTTTCCTGCTTAGTTAGCAGTAAAATCATCAACAGTATATTTGAATTCCTTTTCTTTGAATTCTCCTCTGTTCTTCAGATATTCCCGTGTAAGTATATAAAACAACAATCCTAGGCTTTTCTTACCTTTGTTATTGCAAGGAACAACCAAATCTATGTTGTTTGCCTGGTTATTTGTATCACATAAGGCAATTATGGGAATACCTACTTTCAGTGCATCTTCTATAACATTTCTGTCTGGCCAGGCATCTGTTACTAAGACTATCTTTGGTTCCATATAATTTCTTAATCTTGGATTTGTTAGTGTCCCTGGTGGATATCTTCCGGCAAATATCTTCGCCCCCGTAAATTTACCAAACATCTTAACAGGCAGCCATCCATTTTCTCTTCTACTAACTACAAGTATATCTTCTGGTTTGTAGTTTCCAAGTAAACGACCCATTAGTTTGATACGTTCATCTATTTTCTGCACATTTAAAACAGAGAGTCCATCTGGTCTTGTTTTGTAGATGAATTCTTCCATGAATTTTGTCTTGAACTTTGTCCCTATGTGTATACCTGCTTTTAAGTACTCTTCATTTGGGACTAGTAATTCTTCTTCTTTCATTTTTAACCTCCAAAAACAGTAAAGAACGCGCTTTACTGCATTTTTATCGCCTCAGCAGTTGTTGCAAGAGTCCTTTTCAGCTAACCTCTTACAGTCGGCAATAAAGCTATGAAGAAATCCTTCATTTATAAAATTATCTCTAGAAATTACTTTGCCAAAGCAGAATATTCTCCCCCTATAGTGGCTTCAAGATTACTTTTGTCAACTTCAAATATAGCCACTTCTCCTTTATTTCTTCTATTTGCATCTGCAGCTAATAATACTACTTCATCATCAATTGTTTTCTTTCCAATTATTGCTCCAACGTGGCCAGCATTTGTTTGGTAATCAAAGAACAAATCACCAACTTCAAATTCATTTACTGATTTGGGATGTCTATGAAAAGCAAGTCCATAGCTGTGCTTTATGTTGTATGTCCTGTCTTTTATTTCGGGAGGGACCATGTCTGCAGCGTCTCCTCTAATTCCGCCAATATTCCTTGGACACTCTTTATATCCTAAGTGAGCCAACAAAACAATCCAGCCCACACACTGGAGTGCTTGTTCTCTTACTCGATATGTACTAAGAACATCAAGAAACTGCAATGCTCTATCAATTCTGTTTTTGCTATTTGGAGACTCTGAATAATTTACATACCAGTCAGTTTCTTTCAGATAAGTTCCTATTCCTGGAACTTTTCCATTCCAAAATTGGTCAGAGGTGGTCTCTTCTGAATATTTATTAACCAAATCTGCTAATGTTTTGATTTCACTTATATATTGGTCTTCCGATAACTCTGTGGTAAATCGTGAGGTTCTCTCATCAGTATAAATTACATATGCCATGTGTTCAACATCATTCCCGGTTCCAAAATCAATTGATTCTCGTTTTTGTCTGCTCTGTTTTAATATGTCTGGAATTTGATTTGTGTTTCTATATTCTTTATATCCTTGAATCAATGATCTTAAATAAAGTATCTTGTCTTCTGGTTTTTGTGTTGTCCATGCGAAATTCAAAATTATTCTTGCATCAGCATCACCATGTTCTCCCATCCCATCTTTTATAATTGGTTTGTTGTTAGGAAGAACAGAAGCACAAATATCAAGATAATATCTCTCATGTGTGTCTGGCATGATCCATTTAAAATCATAGTCTATGCCTTTTGAATTAGTTTGAATTGTTGCATCAGAATTTGATTTTGTAAGACCCTGTGGATTAATTGGACCAATCCAATATGGTTTGTGATGGGGATGTTTTTCAATAAATTCTGCTCCTGCTATATAAAGAGCTTTTGCTAATGTGGTGGCTCCGCCACACACTCCTCCTCCAGGAACCTCAAATCCTGAACTGGTTCTTCTACGAAGATATTTGGTCCAAGGCTTGACAATTTCAAGCATAGAATGTTCTTTTCCTGCTTCAAATCCGTTCTCTCTTTCTTGATATTCTAAAAGAGATATGCTCTCAAGCAGAAGATTAATTATTTTATTTGGATAAAATTCCGTCATCATTGTGTACTCTCCAAAGAAGTGGGAATTGGGAATAGTATAATACCACCTACTACTAAAAAAATCCCATTCCCTGACTTCATTTAGAATTGCAATTGGTAATGCTTTTTCGCTTCCAGTAACATTAGGTAAGGTTGTTGCAGTTACCCAGGTGTTATTAATATCAAAAGAATAAAGTCCTCTAATCCCAAATCTGTTCTCTTGACCCAGAATAAGTTGTTTTATGGACTCTTCTCTCTTATAAAAAAAATCTGATCTTAGGGGAAGAAGATATACGGGTAAATTATTTGGTCTAATTATAGCTTCAAATTCTGGATTCTGGGAAATTAAATCAATCCTCTGATCTAAATTCATTGAAAAAAGAATACTTGAAGTTCTCTTAGGCACAATTGCTGCTGAGAAAGCAACAGCTCCCAAAGTTTCTATAAATTGTCTTCTACTTATCTTACTACCCATACACCCTCTTGAAAAGAAAGCAGTAATTTATATTTAAAGCTAACTAATATTAATTAGGTTTTTTCTTTTTAGAGAATCTATAGAAAGATATAACTACCAACACAACCGTAATACCTGTTATCAGGCCAGAACCATATGCTAAATATATATCCCAATTTATGTTAGGTAAATCTATCTGCTTTTTCTCAAAATAAATATCAAGAGTCCCTAACTCCAAAGCATATTCTAGATAAAGCAGGGCTGAATATTGATCAGATTCTTTTAATGAATTTGCATATTCATAGTAGCTATAGGATAACATTGGAAAAATGTCTCTTTTGTTCTGCTTTGATATATAAGAACCTACAATCTCTAATCTGTCTTCTATAACTTGGTCAACTTTTTCCGAATCAAGCGCCATACTATTCAGAATAAGATCTATCTTGGCTTTTGCTATACTAGCTTTGTATAAGCATAGTTCGGGGTTTCCTTCATTATAATCAGAATACGACTCCTTGACCGTTCGTCTTGCTTCCTCTGTTCCTGTTGAAACATAGATTTCGATATACTGTATTCTCTCTTCAACTTCAGATATCTTATTAAGACAGGATTGCTCTAAAACTTCTTTATTAATGTGAAATTTCTTTCCATCTTTTCCAAAAAAATTTGACCAGGATTGAGCACTGTTCAAACGTTCTGTACCTATTGCCAGATTTTTCAGACTAGAATTTAGGTTGTTCTGTGCTAATTCAAAAAGTGCATCTTCTAACCGAGAATCTGCTTCATGTAATCTGTCCTTTACAACCATATATGTCTCCAAATCGGTGATCGTGTTAAGTTCTTTTTTATCTGTATGGTTCTGAAAGTCACCCACCGCGCTCCTCGTCTCAATAATTTTTTGTTTTATCTGGTCTATACTTAGTTTCTCTGATTGTAAGACCTCATATCTAAGATTTATGTTGGCACCAAAACAAAAGCTAGCAGCACTATAATATTCACTTTGATTTATCGCCTTAAGACCTTTGATTAACAACTGAGAAGTGTTATCTTCATCGCCATACACTTTCTCAGAGAGCGTCTCTGCCCGATTGCACAATTCTTTTCCTATGCTTTCCATTGTCCGAAGATATTCTCTGCTAGCAGTCACCTCTCCATTAAGAGAATAGTTTTTTCCCGTCATTTCAGTTAGTGCTTCTGCAAGATGTGAGACTTCAACAACATCTATATTATACAAATCTTCATAATCTGAGATATTAGACTGATTCAGTGAAGTGAATTTAGGAATTAAAACCTTCTTCATACCACTCTCTGAACCTGCCTGGATTTTTGATTCTATGCCGCCAACAGGACCAATAATACCTCCTGAGTTTATTGTTCCTGTAATTGATGTTGATTCATCTAACGGTAAATCTTCTAAAACAGACACAGTCAGGACAGTAATGGCAGCACTTGCACTTGGTCCCCCAACAATTGTACTGTCTGCCCTAATTGTGTAAAAAAAGTCAAATTTTGAACAGTCCTTTTCTATAAAGTTACATGCTATTTGTCTTCCAAATCTTGTAGATATTTGTGTGTCTAATTTTGAAAGAGGAAAAGAATCTATAAACACCCTGCCTGTGCCTTCCTGGACTTCTAGAAATAAATCTGCTGTGCTGCCTTTGGGATTTTCTTCGTTAGACACAGCCAATAAAGTCATGTGACCTGATTTTGCCAACGACATTGGCAACAAAACAAGAAATAAAAGCAAGAGCAGTTGTTTTTTCATGTTCATTTTTGAAACGATAAGACTATTTAAGTTTTTGTTTTAATTTATTTAGATAAGTTTTTAAAATGTCTAGATTTATTTTTTATTGGTGATAATATGGAATTTTTTGTTGATACTGCTGAAGTTGAAGATATAAGAAAATTGCACACGATGGGTCTTGTTGATGGGGTAACAACCAACCCAACATTAGTTAAAAGGGCTGGTCGTGATTATAAAAAGATTGTAAAAGAAATCAGTACTTTTGTTAAGGGGCCAATTAGTGTTGAGGTCACAAAAGAAGATACAGAAGGGATGATAAAACAAGCTGAAGAGTATGTAAAGTGGGGTAAAAATATTGTTGTTAAGATATTGATGACACCAGAAGGAATGGAAGCTGTAAGAATACTTAATAAGAAAAAAATCAAAACAAACGTGACTTTGGTTTTTTCTCCGATCCAAGCATTGATAGCAGCAAAAGCAGGAACCACATATGTCAGTCCATTTGTAGGAAGACTTGATGACATAGGCCACTTTGGGATAGACGTTGTTGCTCAGATAAGAGACATCTATGACAATTATGGTTTTGAGACAAAGATTATAACAGCAAGTGTAAGACATCCAACACATGTACTGGAAGCTTCTTTGGTGGGGTCTGATGTTGTTACTATCCCCCCCTCCGTGATGATGAAATTATTTGATCATCCACTCACAGAAAAAGGTATTGAAAAATTCAGAGAAGACGCAAAAAAATGGAATAAATCCCCCTAGAAAAAGCTTTTTTAATTTTTATATTACTGCAAACACAACCCCACAATTATTACACTTGCTACAATAATTGTCTGCACATTCAATTATCTTTGTGCTTTTGCAGTTTGGACATATTAATTCTTTTTCTAAGTTCATCAAACAAGATAAACCTTTTTTTATTTTAATATATTATGTTTAAGCTACTTTATCCTACCAAAGAAAAATGTAGAGCAGTTATAAGCCACCTTCTGTCAGATCTTCCCTCAGGAAAACATCTGTCTTAACATTCAACTAAGCCCTATACAGGTTGCACAGGTCAGGACTCACCGTTTCATCCTTTCCCGAAAAAACGTCAAAAGGTTAACTGAGTTCTGTCACCAGAACCTTCGCATTTATCATCCTCTTTCCGGGTGGTTTCGTTTCTGAGTGGTTGCCCTCGATTTCTCAAGCTTACTTCCGTAAGTGACCACAATAGTGGGTGGACTTTCCTCCCATTAATGGGAAAGTTAAGTGCTGCCCTACAAAAAAAAAGAAGTTATGGTTGTTTTTAAAATTACTTTTTCTTCTCAATCTTGTCAAGTCTTTTTTCTATCTTGTCTAATCTTCGAAATAGTCTTTGCCAATGGGGACTTCGTGATTCTGTCGTTCTTTTTTCTTGAGAATAAAATCCTAATTTGTCCTCTAAAAATCCAAAAAGAACCATTCCGACCAATCCAAAAAAGAATAAGGGGATAATCCAATCCCCTATTCTAATATCTATATTGTATTTTTCAAGATTTGACAAAAACAAAAACAGAATCATTGCTGTATTTACTAAGCTAATATAACTACCCGTTCTACTCATATACACCTTAAATCGGATAAATAACTCTCTTAATTTGATGAGTATATGTTTCACTTCAAATAAAGTTGAAGCTTTCAAATTATTTAAATATATGTGATTCCTTCCAAAGATTATGGCAGAAGAACCCTTTGTATTGGTAAGCTTGGAGGAGAAAAAAGCCAAACAACTTGCTCAAGTCCTAAGTAATGATACTGCTAGAAAAATATTAGATTTTCTTTCTAAGAATGACAAAATAACAGAAACAAAGATTTCAGAAGAACTTGACATGCCTCTCTCCACCGTACATTATAACTTAAAGTTGTTAAGAGAATCCGAATTAGTTGATGATAAAAACTATACTTACTCAGAAAAAGGAAAGGAAGTAATTCACTATTCCTTGGCCAATAAATACGTAATTATTGCTCCTAAAAAAACAGAGATATTAATAGAAAAATTAAAACAGTTCCTCCCTATTGTCTTAATCACAACAGGAATATCTTTAGGTATTAAATATATTTTACCAAGGTTTAATCAACCAAAAGCCTTTGCCATGGCAGCACAAGAATCTAGTAGGTTGGCCCTAGAACTAGACTCTATGGCAGTGCCCCCTGAACCAATTATGCAAACACAAGAATTTGCTGTTTGGTTTTTATTGGGCAGTGTTGTAGCATTGTTGTTGTATTTCGTGTGGGCAGAGATAATTTTAAAGAAATTTAAGTCTAAATAAACAGAAAGTTTTTTAATCTAGGTCTCATTAAACTTCTCATAAAAAGAGGGAACTATGAAACGGCCTATCCTTAAAATAGAGAACGTAAATAAATTTTTTAGTGAAAATAAAGTTATTGAAGGGGTTAATCTTGATATTTATTCTGGCGAAATCTTTGGTATAATTGGTGCCTCTGGTAGTGGAAAGACCACTTTATTAAACATGATGGTGGGTTTTCTGCCTCCGGATAGTGGAGAAGTTTATTTTCAAGACACCAATATTGTTGAGGGTACAAAAAATTCCCAATTTAGGCCAGTTTTAGAAAATCTGAATGAAGTAAAAAAGAAATTTGGTTTTGCTGCACAGATGGCAAGTTTTTATTCTAAATTGACTGTTTTTGAAAATCTAGACTATTTTGGTGCTTTATATAACCTGACAAAAGAAGCCAGACTAACCAACATCAATACTCTTTTGTCCTTAGTGGAGTTAAATAATGCCCGGGATATTCAGGCAAAAAATCTTTCTGGCGGAATGCGGAGAAGATTAGATATAGCCTGTGCACTGATACATGATCCTTCCATCCTAATATTAGACGAACCAACCTCTGATTTAGATCCTATGCTTGCAAAACATATCTGGAGACTAATTCAGAGAATAAACAAAAGGGGGACTACGATAATTGTGTCTAGTCACCACCTTACTGAAATTGAAACCCTATGTACAAGGATTGGAATTTTGGCTGGTGGAAAAATAAAACATATAGGTACACTACAAGAACTAACAAGTACGCTATCCAAAGGCCAGGAAATTCATCTAGAAACATATCCTGGTAATTATGAAAAGATAATGAAAAAAATAGACGACCCTCTTGTCACGGAAGCTGAAAATCGAGGGAATGAACTTGTTTTACATACAAAAAAACCTGAAAAAGTACTTAGAAAACTCTTAGACAGTTTACCCAAATTAGATGAAACTTTAATGGATGTTAGCATAATGAAATTAAGTCTGGGTGACGTCTTTACAAAGGTCACACAGATCAAGAATAAAAAATGAAAACCGGAAAGATAATTAATAAGAACATTAAGTTACTTTTGAGATCTAGAATTTCTACCTTGGTCCTAATACTTGGTCCTTTATTAGTTATTTTACTGGTAGGGATATCTTTCAGTACGAGTTCTTTTCATCTCAATATTGGTGTGTTTTCAGAGAAGTATTCTGAAATGAGCGAGTCTTTTATTGATACTTTAGAACAAGAGAACTATGGTGTTACTAAATATCAAACAGAAAACCTCTGTGTGCAAAGTGTGAAAACCGGACAAAGCCATGCCTGTGTTGTATTTCCTCCAGATTTGTCTATAGACAATGATAAGACCAACATAATAAAATTCCATGTCGACCAATCTAAAATAAATCTGGTTTATCTTGTTATGTCTACCTTGACAAGTTCTTTTGGTGAACGTACAACACAGATAAGTGAGGATTTGACAGACCAACTTGTTACTACATTATTTGATGTTAAGACCGATTTGGAAAGTTCTGAATCGCTTATAGAAGAGATAAAGAACAACAATGACGCCATTCTTCAGGACAGTGAATCCTCCTCTGAAAGTTTAGATGATCTTGATTTGAGCTCCTCGGGCAACGTGAATTTGGGTTTAACTATTAGTGAAGTTAATGATGAGATGGATAATCTTGTGGAAGAAACAACTGATTTAATTGAAGATGGGTTTGATTTAGCAGAGGATATTGAAGATCATGGTTCTTTAAATAATAATCAAAGCAAAGACTTAGAAAACCTTGTCGAAACATTAAATGATATTAAAGCAGAAATAAATGAAAGTCATAATGCAACACTAGGAGAACTAAATAAAGCAATTGAAGACATTTATGATTCTTTTGATGATATGTCTGAGAAGCTAGAAACTGCAGAAAATGTAAACTCAGAGGTCATTACTAAGCTAAACAACATAAAGACCAAATCCACAAGACTTAAAGAAGATGCTGAATCATTAAATAATAAAATAAAAAATATGGTTTCAAACATAAATGCAATCCAAATCACTAACACAGAAAGCATTGTTTCCCCTATAAAAACAGAGATAAACCCCATTGTTGAAAATGAGAATAACTTGGGGTTCTTATTTCCAAGTCTTGTGGTTATATTAATAATGTTCATTGGGTTGCTGCTTCCGGCCACACTAATTATTATGGAAAAAAACTCCAGAGCATATTTTAGAACATTCACAACCCCAACAAAAGAAAGGTTGTTTGTTCTTGCAAATTTTTTGACAAGCATGTTGCTCATCTTTGTACAATTAGTAGTAATATTACTGGTATCTAGATTCTATTTTAATTTAAACCTGTCTCAGTCTTTTTTCATTATGACTCTTTCACTTTTTATGATCATCTCCTTCTTTATTCTTCTAGGAATGTTAATAGGATACATTTTAAATACCGAAGAAATGGCCATGCTGGCTGCAGTAAGCTTAGGAACTTTATTCTTACTTACTTCTGGAATTATCTTCCCATTAGAAAGTATGCCTGAATATTTAATAGATAAGGCCAAATTTAATCCTGTTGTTTTAGGAAGCGAAATGTTCAAACAATCGCTTTTGTTTGGGACAGATTTTGCCACCGTCAAATTAGCACTTGGTTATATGTTGATGCTCTCGACAATTATGGTTGGACTTATCTTTATAATCAAAAAATCGGAGAGAATACAGTTTGCATTAAAGAAACCTGGAAGAGTAAAGATTAAACAAGACTGGCTAAGAAATCAGTTTGATTTCGGTGAGAGAAAAGCAAAGACATTGCCAGAATTCATCATCTCTATACAAAATCTTAATGAAGATAGATTCAGAGCACTTCACCAAAGAAATGCTATACATGACTGGTTATCCTTGGTTTTCAATAATAATTATCTAGCTAAGAAGATTGAGAATCTTATGACCCAAGATGATGTTTTGAAAGTTCTCGTTGAGGAACTAAAGAAGCATTCAAAAGATAAGAAATAGTTTTATAATGAATTCTTTTTTCTAGAAAACAATGGACAAATTTCGCAACATAGAGCTTGTTGGTACTTCACACATAGCAAAAGATAGTGTCAAACTAGTTAAAGAGAAAATCATAGTAGAAAAGCCAGATATTGTCTGTATAGAATTGGATCCTGGTAGAGCCTATGCACTAAAAAATAAAAAGAATAGACCAAAAAACTTTGAACTTTTGGCTTCTGTAGGGTTGGTTGGTTTTCTTTTTTTCTTGGTTGGAGAATATTTGCAAAAAAAACTTGGAAACATAGTAAAGCTTGAACCTGGATCAGATATGATTACAGCACTTAATGCTGCAGAAAAGATTAATTGTAAAATCTTTTTAATTGATAGAGACATAAATTACACCATAAAAAGACTATCTAAAAATTGGAAAAAAAGGGAAATCCTAAAAATACTTTTTGACATCCTAAAGAGTCCTTTCGATAAAAAAGAAAAGGTTAAATTTGATTTATCTAAAGTTCCGGGAGACAAATTAATTGAGAAAGTATTGGAAGACACCAAAGAAAGGTATCCTGGCTTGTATAAAATATTGGTTGACGAGAGAGACAGATACATGGCAAGAAATCTTTCTCACATAAGAAGAAAACATCAAGATGAAAACATTCTTGCTGTTGTTGGTGCAGGACACAGAAAAGGAATCTTAAAATACTTAACTATGATGGAAGGAAACTTTTAAATACTTTCTCAGACAAAATTATGTTATGGCATCCTATGCTACAGAATATAGAACCTTTTTTTATAATCTTAAGAGATACGGATTTAGTCTATCAAAAGACGAAGTAAAACAAATTCTCATAACTGCAGGAATTATTGCTTTTGTGTGGTCTTTCAACAAATGGGGAGATGTGACATTTAATTTTCTTATGGGTGTAAAGAATCTTGCATTGGGTTTCTTGTTTGCCACCATAGGACTAATATTTAACCAGATAGGTCAAAGAACTGTTGCTGTTCACTATGGATATGACCCTATCTACGAATATGGTATGATCGGTTTGATGATTTCATTAGTAATTGTATTTGCTTCAAGAGGATATTTGATTTTTTTCCTGCCTGGTGGACTAAAACTAAGACATCTTGCAGCATCGAGACTCGGAGAATTCAGATATTATACTAATGATTGGGAGTGGGCAAAGGCAGGATTCTTTGGACCCTTTATGAACATCTTGCTAGCTGCCATGCTCTCTCCTTTTAAGAGTAACCCCCTTGTAAGTCAGCTAATGATGATAAATATCTTATTTGCAATCTATTCTTTACTGCCTTTACCAGGAAATCTTGGTTTATATTTATTTTACCCACATATATATTTCTGGACATTTACACTTGGTTTTGTTGCTGCAACATCGGCCATGATTTTTTTCCTCCACCCATTAATTACTCTGGGTGCTGGACTAATAATGGGTGGTTTTGCAATGTTTTACCATTACGATAAGATTGATAGAAAGTTTGGACCTTATTATGAATAGAAATCTTTATTAAGATAAAACACTCTGCATTTGCTATCGATAGCTTTAAATATTAATTAAACAATCAAAAAGACGGGGTAGATCATTATGGCTAATGAAAATTTGGATGATGACAATAAGAAATTCTCAAAACAACTACTTGGAAAAACAATAGTAAGTAAAACAGGTAAGAAATTTGGCGAAGTTGGAGACATTATCTTCGAAACTCGCTCAGGAGAATTAATACATATGGTGGTTAATAGTCCAACAGCATACACAGAAAAGTTAGAACTTGAAAAAGATAAACAAGGACGCATCTTAATACCTTTTAGTGCTGTTATTGCCATGGGAGATTTCATGGTGATTGCTGAAGAAGACATTATTTAGCCTTCATATAAATATTTAAATTAACTTTCTTTCTATTTTTTTATGACTGAGATAGAAACAATGATATGGACTGAAAAATATAGACCTAAATCGTTTTCTGGAGTAAGGGGGCAAGAAAATATTGTTAAAAGAGTGAAGGCGTTTGTCGAAAAAAAGAATATGCCTCACTTGTTGTTTGCTGGTCCGGCCGGTGTAGGAAAATCTACTTTGGCATTGGTGATTGCTCGCGAATTGTTTGGTGAGGAATGGAGAAACAACTTTCTAGAATTAAACGCTTCAGATGAGCGTGGAATAGATGTTGTAAGGGTAAAAGTAAAGAACTTTGCCAGGACAAAGGCCCTGGGTGATGTTCCTTTTAAAATAATCTTTCTAGATGAATGTGATGCACTCACTAAAGAAGCTCAACAAGCATTGAGAAGAACAATGGAAAATTATACAAGAACTTGTCGTTTTGTTCTCTCCTGTAATTATTCTTCTAAAATAATTGATCCTGTACAAAGCAGGTGTGTTGTTTTCAAATTTAAGCCCCTACCAAAAGAAGACATCTTCTCAATTGTTGAGACAATATCAAAAAAGGAAAAATTTGAGATTAATAAAAATGCAAAGGAAGCACTATATGAGCTTTCTAAAGGAGATGTAAGAAAAGTAGAAAACATCTTGCAAAGTTGTGCTGTAATAACCAAAGACATAACAGAAGAAACAGTATATTCTGTTGCTTCTCAAGCATTGCCAAAAGAAGTAAAGGAGATTCTAGACATTACAATAAAGGGCGACTTCTTAAAGGCAAGAAAAAAAGCATTAAACACGATGCTGGAGAATGGCTTATCTGGTTTAGACTTTGTGAAGCAAGTACAATCAGAAATTTGGGGTTTAGACATAGAAAATATTAAAAAGCTTGAAATGATAAAATTGTGTGGAGATATTGAATTTAGGCTTGTTGAAGGCAGTGACGAATTTATTCAAGTTGAAGCTTTGCTTGCAGCAATCTCATTTATCTCTCAACAATAAAATGGTTAGATTACCTGATTTTGAGGAATTAGATAGAGTAACTAAAAAAGAGGCCAGTTCTGTTAATAGAGAGATTTCTATGACTGAAGACCTTCTTAAAAGATTGTTAGTAAACATTGCTGCATTCAAAAAGATAGAAGAAAACAACCTAAAACTAAGAAAACTTCTATTAAAGAATCAGGACCTCATTAAAAGCGACATGTATGATAAATTCAACAAATTAACAAAATCAGTAAAAGAAGAAAAGAAAAAATCTCAACACAAACACAAATCTTTGTTAAGAGAATATGAGGAATTAAAGCTTGAATTAAATAAAAGATTAGCCAAGGAAAAAGAAAAGAATATCCATTTGACAACACAATACAAGAAATTATTAAAGGGAACTAAAGAAATTTATGAGAATTACGAAAAGATGAAACTTCTCAATAATAGAATAATGGATAAACTAACCCTTCTAAGTAAAAAAAGTTTAGCAAATGAAGACTTACTAAAACAAAAAACAATCTTGATTAGGAAGAATTTCGAAGACAGATTAAAAAAATTAGGCAAACTTCACCTAGATAAAGAGATTGAATACAAGACGCAAGTAGAAAGTCTAACTGAAGATTTAAAGAGATATTATGGTGAGCTAAAAGAATCTAAAAAGAAGTATTATGAAAGAGAAAAAGATATAAAAGAAAAATTTAAAGAAATTCTCAATTAGTCTGCCTTAACCAATAGAGGAACTTCTTGTGTCTGTAGGTAATCATATGTTAGTTCTACAGTAATCTGGTCAAAGAAATCACTTCCCACTTCTGTTTCTTGTACACATGAAACGTCTGCTTTACCATCTCTGCCTAAGTATACTTCTCCTTCTTTTCCTCCGCCGCTTACAGGTTGGCAATTAAGATTAGCAACTCCAGACACAATAGAAAAATGGACTTTGTTTTCAGACCTCTGTTGATCAAAACACTTGCTTCCTGGTGAAAAGAATCTTCCAGGTCCAACATGTTCTATTGAAAAAACATATTTTATTCTATCAGACCCTGAAGGACTTTCTACAAAATTAGATATTTGTAATGGTGCCCCTGAATTGTATATCTTTTTTTCTCCACTTACTTCACAGTATGCTTGTTCTGGTGGGTTTGTTGGGTTTCTTAGGATACAACCAAGTGCAACAGCCTCCGTTGAGTATTCATAACATACTTCTGCCC
Source organism: uncultured Methanosarcinales archaeon (assembly GCA_964537195.1). GTDB lineage: Archaea > Nanobdellota > Nanobdellia > Woesearchaeales > GW2011-AR15 > CAZHYZ01. Next base: position 119,461 of record CAZHYZ010000002.1, on the reverse strand, counting down.
TAACATCAATTGGACCATAATTTGTGTTTAAGTCAGGCACATAATTAAATTCTCCAAAAGTAACATAAACTTCTGCAGGTTCAATTACTCTGTCTTCTTCTTTTTCAACTGAGAATATGTCTTGGTCTATACCATCTTTTCTTAAGTCAGAATCAGAAACTCCAAATGCATCTGATTGTAGCCCACTTATTTGTATGAAGACATCGCTTCCCTCAACATAAGATTCTCCCATGTTTTTCAATATGAGTTCAACATAGAAAGGCCAACTTCTATCATCTGTAACTGCCTCTGGCGGCCTATCTTGTTCAAATGTAATCTGCAATCCTTGAGAACCTCCAACAAAAGGATTATTGAGCTCATTTTCACCATTCTGAGTTTCACAACCAAGTATTGTGAAAAGTGCTAAAACAACTACAACAAGAATTATTGATTTTTTCATCCATCATCACCTTTAAGTTTTATTAGTTTCAGATAATTATAAATCTTTCTACTACGGATTTAGTATTGTAATCTTTTTATCAGACATTTTCTGTCTGTACCTATAATTAAAATCTACATATATTTGTTCTTCGGTCTGTGTCTTCTGATTGAAATTTCCCCTACAAATAGTGTATCCTTTGTTGTTTTCAAGTCTAATTTTTGAAGGAACACAAGATAACCTAATTCTTGGATTTTTTCTTACTCCACCAATCATAACGCTGGGAGCATCTATCACATTGATATCTCTTATATCTGGATTTTTACAGTCAGAACCAAGTATTGGATTCCCTCCTCCTTTGTTTTCCAAATAAATCTCAACTATAATTTCATCAGTAGAGATTTGTCTTTTAACTTGTGTGATAGCTATTGGTGCTCCTTGACTAGTGCCTATGTTTTTGACAGAAAAATCACATTTTGGATTTCTTGTATCTGGTTCTAGACAAACAAGACCTTCTGCTTCTGTTGAATACTCATAACATGCAACAACACTAACAACTTGATCAAAACTATCTATTTCTGGTGAAGGAACGTCAATTGTGGTTTCCCATTCCACATATCTACTTGGATATCCTTCTGGATTATCTTGTGTTTTCCCACCCAGGTTAGCAGGAATTTTGTGGAGGTTGGTAAACCCCAATATGCTCTCATCAAAAGAGGTTAACCAGAAATTTATGTTTCTTGCTATAGCTGTTCCTTTGTTCTCATAATTTACTGTAACTTTCACCCTTTGGTTGCTAAGATACTCTGTTTTCGGCTCTCCTGATTCATAACTCATTACAAGTCCTTGTGTTCCTGTTTTCCAATCGGCCGTGTTTTCAGTTACAGTACATGCAATAATAAACAATAAAAATAGGAAAAGTATTTTTTTCATTTTAACGCATTCTCAATATCCTTACCTCTTTCGATTCTGATTGTGTATATCCATAAGAAATTTCGATTTTCAGTGGACTCATGTATGATGAATCTGATTTGGGTATCTTTCCTGATTTAAGTGTGCAAGTAACAAAATCTTCTTCTTTTCTAAGACTAATTCCTTTAGGAAAACATTCGAAATCTCCTGTTTTAAAGTTTGATAGCTCAATATTATCAAATTTGATTGTGTTATATGTCCCGCCAACCAATCCGTCGCTACTACAAACCTCTGTAACAGAACCCACTTGGATTACTGTTCCCTGACCAACATTTTTCATGTGAATTTTAAATTGAGGTCTTATAAAATCATTTTCAGTAAGCATGGTTGTTTCTATTCTGTCTATAACCACAGGACCACCCTGGCCTTTTGAAAGACTAATGACTTCTCCCGCATCACATATGTCTTCTGTTGCTTTGGTATCATAGGGGTCTGTGTCAATGCAAACATCTGTTATTGCAATTCCTTTATAATCATAACAAAATGTTGTGAGAATCGATGCGTCGTGATATTCGCTTAGGGGATCTATATCCCCAGTATAAATTGTCAACTCTTTAATTTCAAAGTCATCAAACATATTATATTGGGTCTTTCCTTCAAGACCAAATTTTTCTTCTCCATAAACAGATTCTTCATTAGAAAAATGCATATAACCTTTATCCACGCTCACTAAAAGTTTGGCATTGTTAACCTGATAAGGTCCCTCATTCGTGAATTTTGCCACATAGTTGATTTCTTCGTTCTCATATAACTCATCAGGTATGTTCTCATCAACTATGTCTAAAACAACGCCTTTTGTTCCTTGGTATAGGTCTTTTTCTATATCTGTACCCTCATCAGAAGAATCATTCCATATACACCCATTTAATAGAATTAAAGTCAATACAACCAATACAGACCAATTAAGTTTCATTTTGCTCAACATTCACTTACCTCTTTCTTAATAGTATAAACGCCAGGAGCCAAATCGTTTTCGCATTCATAAATTGAAGTTACTTCTCTGCCCAATTCACTACTTAGGCCACGACCAGCTTCATAACTTATACAACAGACTTGTGCACAATAATCAATGTCAACAACTCTTGTGATTGCTTCTGGACTGTCTTCATATTCTGTTAAACATTCTTCTTCACTAGCTACCCAATTATATTCTTTTATAGAGCCCCCCTTATCACTATATTCACAACAGGCCGTATTTTTGTCAAAGATTTCCTCTTCTTCATCTAAGAAATCATAGCCTTCAACACCAATATCTATCTCATTTTCAATTACATAATCATAATCAACATCAACTTTTAAAAACCTGGTGGTAACTGGAACATTATCTAATGTTGATTCATCAACTTCCATCAAACAATTTACAGTAACATATTTTTTAATGTCGCTGACTGTCTCTTCGTCAGGTCTAACAATATATAATTTTGAATCGTCTTCTTCTCCTGCATATTCTATTGGTTGGTCACAATATTGGGGTTCTATTTTCATTGTGTTTGGAATATTTAAGACCAAATTATTTATTCTCTCTATCTTGCCTCCTGTTGTCCACAAATTTTCTATTGTTACTCCAAATAAAGGCTTAATATTTTCTCCCCCTATGTCCCAAGGAACTTTATCTGTCTCGATACCTATGCCAACTGGCCCCGTTGTAAATATTGACTCAGGTTCTGTATTCTCAATATCATATAATTCTCTTAACACTTCTTCTTTTGTTGCAGGACCATCTTTTCTATCATACAATGATTCAAGATCATTCATGAGGCGCTCTCTTCTCATTAAGTATACTTCTTTTTTTGCGCTTCCACTAAATCCAAACCTGGCAGAAAATTTTACATCATAATCTCCTTCGGGAAGGTTCTTAAATTTGCAGGGGATAGTTTTTTCTACTCCTGAGAAAACCGTGAACTCATCAAGACCGCTTTCGATGGTTCCAGCTAAAGGAATGGTATCAAAATCAATATCAAGCTCTGTCTCACAATCTACCTCAACAAAAATAGGTTCATCTAATGTCTTTGCAGTCACTCTGGCCCAAACATACACATCATTCCCTTCCCTATATATTAGTTCACCCCGCTCCATTTCCTCCAAATAAACTCCTTGTGGCTTATCTGTTTCTTCTTGTTGACCATCATAATAATAATCTGGATTGAAAATACTATTATACGTTGAATTCCACGTTTGTTGTATATTTTTAGGGATTGTCGCTAAAGATTCACCAAAATCTTTTACGCTTCTAACAAAAGCATTTTGCTCTGCTCTGTCTGCTGTCCAAATTCCTGGTTGGAAAGTTTGTTCTACTCCCATAAACGAAAATGCCAAAAATGCAAATGATAAAGTAAGAACTATTGTAAAAAAAGCGCTTTTTGCAACTGATTGAAAATAAGCTGAGAAAGCTATCAAATATATTGGAATATGCCATTTAGTTATGCCTGTGTATTTATATAAAGATCCGAGAACAACATAATCTAAAACCAAAATTCCGACCATATAGATGTTCCATTTCTCTTTTTCTTCCGGATTATTATTTTCAATTGTGGGAACTAAGAAAAAATGATACACAATATAAATCAGTACAATCCTAATCCAAGCCCACCCAGATTGGAATTTTAATAAACCACACAAAACAAACATTGCATCTTTTAATACTGCGGATGTGCCTTCTTTCCATCTTCCCCAATGTGAAACAAAAGAATGTGCCATTAAGACAAGTCCGCCTGCAGTAAATAAACCAAGAAGCCAATTATACCACTCATATCCTTGTAGATGATAGCCAAGAAATCCAGTTCTAATGTCCACCACAAGTATTGCTAGAGCAACCAAAACAGAAACAACACCTTGAAAAACAGGCCTATCTTGGGGCAATTTTATTTGGACCATTCTCTATTTCTTAGAACAAACAAGATATATAAATCTTTCTTACTCTGCAAACATAACCCTTAATTCCAAAATATCTAACTCTGTATCTGGCTCAATCTCAACAGCATTATTTCCTATTCTAATAAATTCATTTGCCTTTCTGTTAAATCCCATGTCATATGTGTTTATATCATAACGTGCACCGTTTACTCTTAAAAAGCCTTTTTTTCTATCTTCATCATTAGAAAACAAAAGAGTCACATTAACATCTGCATCCCCTTTTTTAACCTTATTATGTTGGTCCTTAGAAAGTGTAAAATAATATGTGGGAAAAACTGGCTCTTTTAGTTTTAAATTTGCTTCTATTCTATATAATTGATAGTTGCCTTTCTCTGTTCTAAACAACAAATCATTTTCTCCTGATCTCAATCTCTGAGGTGAGACCCCAGGAACTTTTACCAAGGAACCACAATCTGGAATGCTGTAATAAATTTGTCTTTTATTAAGATAAATTTGAATGGGTGCAACTGCTGTCGCCTTACAATCCACAGCAAAAGAAAGTTCAAACATTTCTAAATTATCAAGTTCTTGTTGTGTTATATATAATATTTGTTTGTTCTCCCTACCTGAAACATCTGTAACTTCACCAGTAATCTTTAGATTTTCAATATTGAACTCATTAACTTCCCAGAATAGAATTCCTGGTCCGGATGTACTAAAAACCAATCTATTGCTGTCCTGCAACAAGTCTGCAGGAAGTTTCAGAGGCGGAGGACTCTGTGTATCAAGCTCTTTGCTCATAATTGTTTCTCCATTAAGAGCAATGGTCAGTCTGCCTTCATTTACGGGAGCAGTATATGATAAAACAACATCTTCTGTATTCTCAAAGTCATCAATTTGGAATGCAATCTCTTTATTCTTTTCCTCAAACAAAGATTTCATAATATAGAATGAATCATACTCCTCGATAATCGTGGCATCCGTTCTAGTAAATAAATTAAATGCTGGTAAATCATTAACAACCTCATCATCAGCTATGTTTGTCAATGTGCCTGGTTCTCTGGTCATCAAAACAGTAATATCGTCTTTAATGCCATCTTCTGCATTTGTTCTGTTTTGTTCTAGAAGCTCTGCTCTATCTGGTGGAGGAAGCATTAATATATAAACAATAATAAGTACTCCTATAATGAATATAAGCAGAGAAATATATCCTTGTGGTTGTGTTTGTCCCTTTGCCATTACATCAAAAACAGGCAATTACATATTTAAATGTTATCATTTTCACTCTCCATATGAAACTAATATCAAAGAACTATAAAAACAACTTTGTAAGAGCAAAGATAGAGAATTTAGATGATTTATGGTACTTGACTTATATTATCGAATCCGGCGACGTGTTAAAATCTGTTACACAGAGAAAAATTAAATTAGGGGGAGAGGAGGAAAGAAGTACAAAAGTCATCAAGAAAACCGTAGTGTTAGCTATAGAGGTAAACAAAGTTGAATTCGCTAAGTATTCTAATGTATTGAGAGTCTCTGGGATTATAAAAGATGGACCAGAGGATATTCCTCAAGGAAGTCATCACACGATTAATCTTGAAGAAGGGGATGAATTCTCTTTACTAAAAGAAAATTTTCTCAATTATCAAATAAAAAAATTAGAGGAAGCTGAAAAACAAAGTCATGAAAACATATTGATTTGTGTTCACGACAGAGAAGAAGCTTATTTTGCCTTATTAAAAAAATATGGTTATGAATTAATTGGAAACATATCTGCACAAGTAAGTAAAAAAGCAGAAGTTAAAACAAAAGATGAGGATTTTTTCTCAATTTTAAAAAAGACTATTCACGAGTATGATAAAAGGTATGATTTCTCAAATATTGTCATAGCAAGTCCTAATTTTTGGCGTGAATACATACAAAAGAGAATTACAGAAGACAAACTAAAAAAGAAGATAGTGTATGCAACTTGCTCATCTGTTGGTGAAAACGGAATAAATGAAGTTATTAAAAGACCTGAAGTAAAAGAAGTTCTGAAAAAAGAGAAATTTAGTGAGGAAATGAAACTTGTTGAGTCTCTACTAGAAGAGATTGGAAAAACAGGAAAAGCAGAGTATGGCTTAGATCATATCAAAAAAGTTGTGGAAGCTGGTGCTGTTTCTGATTTACTAATAACAGATGATTTTATCCATAAGAAAAGACAAGCTGATAAATTTAGAGAAATAGAAAAATTGATGAGACAAACCGAGTCAATGCAAGGCAACATAAACATAATAAGTTCTGAGCATGAAGGCGGTAAGAAATTAGACGGCCTTGGCGGAATAGCTGCTATTTTAAGATATACTCTCAATTATTGAGATATTTTCCTCTATCAATAAGTGCCTTCATTGCTCTCGCAGCCTTATATGGCACATTAAAATCAGGGACATTGTGCAATTCTAAATATTCAACTGCTTTTTTAGAGAATTTCCCACCCATATAACTTGTGATTATGGGCTTGTCAGGATATTTTTTTCTTGCTCTTAACACCACTTTAGCATCCAACATTGGTTGTGTCATTGTTTGTAGTGTCTGTATTATAATAAGACCATGAATATCTTTTTGTTGCATTAAGGTGTCTATTGCCACCCTATATCTGTCATGCAGAGCATCACCCACCAAATCAAGTGGATTTCCTCTAGAATATGCTGGATGCATTTTCTTACTTTTATCCAATATATCGAGTGTTTTTTTACTTAGCATGGGAAGTTTTATCCCCAATCTTTCACAATGGTCTGCACACAAAACCCCTGCTCCGCCCCCGTTTGTTATAATTCCTATTCCATTTTTCTCGCTGGGTGGTTGGTCTGCAAGGGCTTCTGCCATTTCAAAGAGATCATCAACATTGTCTGCTACTTGGACACCTGATTGTTTAAAAGCTGCCTTATATACCTCATAGCTACCCGCCAAACTACCCGTGTGACTGCTAACTGCATGCATACCTGTTTCAGATCTACCTGCTTTTAATATAACAATTGGCTTTTTTTTACTGACCTTTTTTGCTACCTTCATGAATCTTTTCCCATCTTTTAACCCTTCTAAATAAATTGCAACTGACTCTGTTTGTCTATCTTTTAAAGCCCATTCAAGAAAATCAGAAACATCTACATCAATTTTGTTCCCTAAACTAACAACCACACTAAAACCATACTCCTTCTCCAAAGACCAGTCTATGACACTATCTATCAAAGCTCCTGATTGAGAAAAAAAAGCAACATTTCCTTGCGGTGCCATACATGGACCAAAAGTAGCATTTAAGTTTGCAGAAGGACGCATAATCCCAAGACAGTTTGGTCCAATAATTCGGATTTTAGCTTTTTTACCTATTTCAAGAACTTTTTTTTCTAACTCTTGTCCTTGTCCACCAATTTCACCAAATCCAGCAGAGATGATTATCACTCCTTTTACTTTTTTTTCTGCACATTCTTCCATAATTTGGGGAACAATTTTGGCAGGAACAGCAATCACTGCTAAATCTATTTTACCCTTTATTTCTTTAACAGACCCATAACATTTTTTCCCAAGCACTTTATCGGCATTTGGATTAATTGCATATATTTTCCCTTTAAAGGGCCTATTGGTTTTGCTCTTGAAAACCCCCCCCTTAACTAAGCTCTTCAAAACACCATGTCCTGCTGAATTTTTTCTTCTTGATGCTCCAATAACAGCTACAGATCTGGGTGAAAAAAACATATCAAACATTTTTTATCACCCGTGCATCTACAACAACTAAACCGGAATCATTAGCTATTAATGGGTTAAAATCTATTTCTTTTATTTCTGTTTCTTTTAAACTCATTTCAGAGAGTTTCAACAACATATCGACAAGGTCTTTTTTTTTAATTTGTGGAAGATTCCTAAACCCACCCAACAATTTTTTTGCCTTTGTCTCTTCAATCATGTTTTCACAATCTGTTTTCTTTAGGGGTGCAATTCTCGTGCTTACTTCTTCAATTACCTCTGTCAAAATCCCGCCCAAACCAAATAATATCACTGTCCCAAAGGTTTTGTCTCTCTTCATCCCCATTATTAGTTCAATGCCACTTAATTGCTCCTGTAATATAAATGAGTAATTCTTTATTCCCTTAACCTTAATAATCTTCTCTGCTTCCCAAACTCTCTTCTTTAATTCTCTCAGATCATCTATGTCCATAAAAACTAGACCAAGTTCTGTTTTATGTAAAACTTCGGGAGAATCTATTTTCAATACTGCTGGAAAATTAATCTTCTCTCTAATTTCATCTATTTTTTGAAAAGATATTGTCTTAACAAATTTGATATAATATTTGTTAAGTAGTTTTTTTGCTTGTCTCTGATTTAGTAGCATGTTGTTAATTATTTAATAAGTGTATAAATAATTTTTCTTTATTAGTAGGGACAAATGATTTTGACTACAACAAGGTAAAAAAAACCGTAACATATTAATACTAGTATTTATTAATTCCAATAAGATTAATCATTATAAAATAACAGGTGGGTGAAAAAATGATAGTTAAAGATGAGTTTCTGAGTAAACTACGTAGATATTTCAATTTAAATCTATATGAAGTAAAAATCTGGGCAGCACTACTTTCAAGAGGAGTTTCTACAGCAGGAGAATTATCAGACATAGCAAATGTTCCTCGTTCAAGGAGCTATGATGTTTTAGAATCTTTGGAAAAGAAAGGTTTTGTCGTGATGAAACTTGGCAAACCAATAAAGTATATTGCAGTACCTCCAACAGAAGTTGTGGAGAGAGTAAAAAAGAACGTAAGAAAAGATGCAGAGGAATCTGTTGGAAGATTAGAAAAATTAAAAGACACAGAGGTGTTAAAAGAACTCAACAGCCTCCATAGTCAGGGTGTTGAACTAATAGAACCAACTGATCTTAGCGGGAGCATCAGGGGAAGACACAATTTATACAATCATCTAGAAATGACCATACGTGGTGCAGAAGAATCTGTAGTTATAATGTCAACAGAACAGGGATTTGTAAGAAAAGTTGAAGCACTTGTGCCAACATTTGAAGAACTTTCAAAAAGAGGTGTAAAAATAAGAGTTGCTGCTCCCCTTACTGACATTTCTAATAAAGCAGTCAAAGAAGTTTCTGAATTTGCCGAAGTTAGAAAGGCAAATACCAGAGCAAGATTTGTTGTTGTAGATGAAAAAGAAGTTGTATTTATGGTCACGGATGATCAAGAAGTACATCCCACTTATGACATAGGGATTTGGATAAACACGCCTTTCTTTGCATCTGCACTATCAGACCTGTTTGAACTTGCATGGAAAGAAATGGTGCCAATAAAAGTAAAAAAATAAAAATTATTTTTTTGATTTCTTCTTTGATTCTTTTTTAGGTTTTTTCTTAGTCTTCTTGGTTTCTGAACTTTTCTCAGTTTTCTTGGTCCTAGATTTTTTCTTTGGTTTTTCTTTCTTCTCTGTCTTTTTAATGGGTGTTTTCACAACAACCTCAACCCCTTCTTTTTTCAATGCGGAAACAACATCTGAATGAGAAGCTTTCTTTTTTATCTTTACCAATCTATTTAATGGCTCTATGTGTTTGACATTACATTTCCTACGTCTTGTTTGGCCATCTATAAGAACTAAATTGTCTTCAAGAACACCTATAATAACACATTTCTTGCCTGCGTCTCTACCGGCTAATTTAACACACAATCTTCCAACTTCATACATTTTGTCACCTCAATCTCTTCTTATGTGGCAATGTCACCATTTGCTTTAAGAGATTTCTCTTGCTTTTGTCTTTATTAAATTTCTAGCGCAATCAGAACAAAGATTTCCACCATATGGTCTCTCTGGTCTCTTTTTAGTTTTTCCAAGTTTTTTCATTTTATGTTGTCTTTCTCTTGGAATCCCTTTAAGAGACTTTCCACAGTTAGCACATTTAGCCACTCGGGGTTTCCCTTTTGAATATAAATCTACAGTTTTCCCCCCTGGAAGTTTTTTCTGTATTTTCCTGTTTGTTCTTGTTCTAAATCTTGGTTCTGGCATATATCGTCGGAAAAAAAATTACTTTATAAAGTTATCGACATTAATAGATATTGAATATTTTTCTCAATGACATACTAAATATTAAAGAAAACAAAATATATACTCCTAACCAACCCCAAGTATTTATCCAAGGGATCTTCTCTAAAACTGGAACATCTGACAGGGGTTTAATTGGATTGTTGCTTAGGACAATCTTCTCTACCCCTTTGCTGTCTGGACCAAAAAACAAAAACCCTGCTTCATAATCTTTATCCACTGGAGCATATTCGTTTCCCTCCGTAATTATGATGGTCTTATTATAATTATTATCATCATATAATAGTTGGGCCGTGTACACTCCTGGTTCTCCTTCTAAAGACCATTTAAGCTCCCTATCTTCTATTTCTCTAGTTGCCTCCCCTTGGATTTCCAAACCTTGAGGAACTTGCAAGGTTATCTCTCCTTGTGCATCCTTATCTAAAATAGCTGTTAAGTGAAATGGCTCTCCGGGAGTTAATGGAAGATAAGCTAAATTTGATTGTAGCCATGCAAAAACCAACAACAAAGGTATAAGTGTAAATAATGTTGGCCGCATAGAATGTGTCATATATTTCATGTTTGTTTCCATAAACCTTGTATTGACTTTAGAAAGTTTCTTTGGGTTGTCTCTGAGATCTTTCATCTCCCCTTGTAACTCCTTTAGTTCTTCTTTCATGTCTTTCATTAGTGATTGGTTTGTTAGAAATTTTATGGCCAGTGTTGTGATTATGGAAACTATAAATGCCATTATTATAATTGCAAGTGCAGGATCAAGTAAGAGTAACCATCCCAGCAAAGGATCTAAAAACGAATTGGCCATACGTTTTAGAATTAAGGAGTGGTTTATAAAATTTTGTGCAAAAACCTATTTAAAAGCTTAACACTTCCATATTGGAAATGATAAAGAATTTTGAGCCGAGACTATATCAACAAACAATTCTTGGGACAGCAATTGAAAAAAACACACTGGTTGTACTTCCTACAGGTATGGGAAAAACCCATGTTTTTCTTATGCTGGCAGCTCAACGCTTAAAGAAATATCCAGAATCAAAAATACTTTTTTTAGGACCAACAAGACCACTAATTGCTCAATATAAAAACGTGTTTCTGGAACATTTTAATATAGATAAAAGGAAGTTGGCTATGTTTACAGGATATGTAAGTCCAGAAAAAAGAGAAAAATTGTGGAAAGAATCACAAATAATATTTTCAACACCACAAGGATTAGAAAACGATATCATCTCTAATAGAATTTCTTTAGAAGAAGTCTCTCTTCTCGGATTTGATGAAGCCCATAGGGCCGTAGGAGATTACTCATATGTCTGGATTGCAAGACAATACACTAAATATTCAAAATTTCCTCGGGTAATTGGATTAACTGCTTCTCCAGGTTCAGATATGGAAAAGATAAAGTTAGTATGTAAAAATCTCTATATTGATGAAGTAGAAGTTAGAACTGAAAATGATCCTGATGTCAGACCCTATGTACAAGAAATAGATATAAACTGGTTATATGTTGAACTGCCAAAGAAATTCAAAGAAATTCATAAATATCTCTCGAACTGTCAAGACTCCAAAGTTTCCCAGATAAAAGATCTTAATCTGGAGGTAAAAACGAATATACAAACAAAAAGGGATATGCTTGGTTTAAGAAAAGATGTCCTAAAAGAACTTTCACAAGGAAAAAAAGATTATGATTTGATGAAAACACTCTCTTTGTTGGCAGAGGCGATGAAAGTACAGCACGCTCTGGAATTATTAGAGACGCAAGGAATAAGTCCTCTAATTGAATATATGGAAGGTATAATTGACCAATCTAAATCAACAAAAGTAAAGGCAGTAAAGAATCTTGTAAAAGATCTTAATTTTAAATCTGCACTCGTCCTAACCAGAAAGTTGAAAGAAATAAAAATTGAACACCCAAAGCTTGAAGAGGTTAAAGATATCCTAAGAAAACAAATTGAAAAAGAAGATCAAAAAATAATTGTATTTAGTCAATATAGGGATTCAATTTCTACATTAGTTAAAGAAATTAATAAAATCCCAAAAGTAAGGGCAAAAATGTTTGTCGGCCAGGCAAAAAAGAAAGGCACTGGATTAACTCAAAAGGAACAAATAGAATTAATTGAAAAATTCAAAGAAAATGAATTTAATGTTCTTGTCATGAGCAGTGTTGGCGAAGAGGGTCTTGATATTCCCCAGGTTGATTTGGTTGTATTTTATGAACCTATTCCGAGTGCCATAAGAACTATTCAAAGAAGGGGAAGGACAGGAAGACAGAGTAAAGGAAATGTAATTGTCTTGGTAGCTAAAGGCACACGTGATGAGGGATATCGATGGGCTTCTTATCATAAAGAGAAGAGAATGTATAAAAATTTGAAAAAGTTAAGAAATAGCTTTAATGTTAAAAAAAGAATTCCAGAAAAAAAATTGACAGAATTTATTCTCCCTGAAAAAGAAATAACTATTTTTGCAGATCATAGAGAAAAAAGATCTGGAATAGTTAAAAAACTTCTAAATTTGGGAATAAAAATAAAACTTAAACAACTGGAGATTGGTGATTATTTGCTAAGTTCTGATCTTTGTGTAGAATATAAAACAGTAGAGGACTTTGTAGGATCTTTATTAGATAAAAGATTATTCACACAACTTAAAGAGATGAAAAAATATCCAAAACAACTGGTCGTCATAGAAGGAGAAGAGGATGTTTATGCTCAAAGAAAACTTCATCCCAACGCCATCAGAGGAATGCTTGGCGCAATCTGTATAGATTATGGTGTTCCCATACTACAAACAAAAAATGTGGAAGAAACTGCCTTGTTGCTTGCCACATTAGCAAAGAGAGAACAAGATGATAATAAAAAAGAATTCACCCTTCACAGTTCTAAACCTCTAACACTAAAAGAACAACAAGAGTATTTGATTTCTGCACTTCCCGGCGTGGGACCTGTTTTGTCTAAGCCTCTCCTTAGACATTTTAAAAGTGTAAAAAATATAATTAATGCATCCGAAGACAAATTAAGAGAAGTCGAATTAATAGGGGAAAAGAAAGCGGCCAGAATAAAAGATATTGTAGAGAAACAATATACATAATCATTCTGAAACAAAAATTGGTTCTGTGCTCTTTATGTTTTCCATAACTCTAACTTTATTATTAATAAATTTCTTGAATTTATCTTGGTCTTCTGTTTCCACTTTTGCTATTATATCATATCTTCCATAGACTTCATGAATTTCTAATATCTCTGGGAATTTAGACATTGCACTCTTCACTATCCCTTCTTTTCCATGTTCGGCCCGTATCAACAAATATACTAATGTCATGTTTGCATTAATTTTCTCAGTATATAAAAAGTTTATCGAAAACAATTTAAATTGTTGGCAATTTAATGTGAATATGGATAAAAAGGAACTACAAAAAAGAATTGAACAAGGATATTTACATGTTAGAGCCATAGTAGAAGTTGTTGGTAAACCTAAGAAACATGTTGAAGAAACGCTTAAAAAATATCTTGCCAAGATTCAAGATAATAAAAATTATGTCTTAATAAATCAGAGCATAGAACCTGCTGAAGAACATGAAAATTATTTTAGTACTTTTGCAGAAGTTGAGATGTTGTTTAAAGACTCCATAGCACTATTAAGTTTTTGTTTTGATTATATGCCTTCTAGTCTAGAAATAATCTCTCCCGAGAAAATTCTAATAAAGAACAATGATTTTGCCGGTTTCATAAACGATCTTCAAGCCAGATTACATACACTAAATACAGGAGTTATACAATTAAAGGAACAAAACAGGTTTTTTTTGAAGAATACCGCAGTTCTTTTAAGAAATTTCATTGTTGTATTATTAAGTAGTAGACCAATGACAATTAAAGAAATGCATCCTTATCTGGGCATTAAAGAAAAAGACATAATAAAAGTGTTACAAGTATTGATTAAAGAAAAGAAAGTTAAAAAAGAAGGGGAGAAATACAGAGCAATAAGAAATGAGCAACAACCATAAAAACAAAATAGAGGCCTTGCTTTTTGCATCAGGTAGACTAATGGATTCACAATCATTACTAGAACTTACAGGCGCTTCAAACAAAAATGTCTTAAGAAACAATATCTCTATATTGAAAAAAGAATATGAAGAAAGGAATTCACCTCTGATGATTGTTGAAGAGAGGGATGGTTGGAAATTAACAGTTAGAGAAGATTACCTCCCTCTTGTAAGAAAAATAGTTTCGGAGACAGAACTTCCAAAAACCATTCTAGAGACTCTAGCCGTAATCGCATGGAGATCCCCTGTTTTGCAAAGTGACGTCATAAAAATCAGACATAACAAAGCCTATGAACACATTAAAGAACTTGAAGAGCTTGGCTTTTTAAGAAAAGAACCAGAAGGAAGATCTTATAGGTTGAGTCTTAGTGAGAAATTCTATGAATATTTTGACGTGTCCGGAGCAAAAGACATAAGAGAGGTTTTCAATAAAGTTGTTGGACAACCAGATCAAACAAAAGTCGATGATTTTCAAGAAGACGAGTTAATTGCTGAAACCAATTTAGAAGATCCAGGTCCTGAAACCAAGGCTGAAAAAATAGAGGCGGATGAACTGGGAGATGACGAGTTCACAGAGCTCTAACGCAAAACTTATAAACTTCTATCTTTATAATTCTGACCATGGACAATTTTTATAATTACTTAAAAAAACAACTTTTAGAATATGTAGAAGCAGAAAGAAAAAAGGGATTCCCTTTAGAAGAGATAGAAAAAGTTCTTTTAGATGCTGGACATAGCAAAAACATAATTGATGAGGTTTTTTTAGAACTAGAAAAAGAAGAATCCGGGAAAAAAGTCAAACCACACAAATCTGAAGTTGAAAATGACTTGTTGGCTCAACTAAAAAATGCATTTTCTCAGTTTATGGCACAAGCCAAATCTGAAAAAGATATTAAGGAGGCAAAAAAAGAATTTGAAAAAACAGATACAGATGAAATTGTAAAAGAAGTTATAGAGGAAGCCGGAGTGATTGAAGAAAAAACTATGTTTGAATCTTTTGCCTTTTTCATATATTTGGTTTTTTTAGGCCTTGCTGTTTTATTTAGTGCTGGTGCCACAGATTCAAGTATTATTAGTGTAATCCTTGGTTTCTCTCCTGCAATCATTAACATGTTTATTTCTTTTATTGGATTAAACTTGGCAGACAATGTCCCAATCTATGTTTCTATTCCCTTCGTAATTTCTGGAGCATTCTATGGTGTTGGAAAGTTTACTGGATTTCCTTTGTTTGAAGGAATGGATATAGAAGGATTGTCTGTTGTAACTTTTCTGCTCGGTTTTATTTTCAACATATTAATTGTCTATATTAGGTTTGTAAAACCTAAACACATGAAAAAAAGAATTATTAAAAAACCAAGAAAACAACCAAAAAAAGATATTGAAGGACTTAGAAGGGGCCTTTAAAATGTATCTTGTCAGGTGTCCTAATTGCAAACAAAAAATGAAGTATGCTCCTAGAGGAAAGATAAAGGGAAAGAGCAAGAGGTGTGTTTATTGTGGAAGAAGTTTTGTTGTACACTGTAATTTGAAAAAGAGCAGAATAGTAAAAAAACTATGATTTCTTTTTTTCAAAATCTTCTTTTAGAGGGATGTCCTTTATGTTTTTGGTATAACGGCATTTAGGAAACCTATTACATGCTAAGAAATGACCATATAAGCTTTTTTTAACAACCAACTGCCCCTGTTTACACTTAGGACATTCTTCTTCAACAATGTGATCCAATATTTCTTGCTCTTCTTTTTTTTGCTCAGGAGTATCTGGTTTTTTAGATTCACATACTGGATTAATACAAAGTTTTTTAGGGATTTTCTTCTTCCTTATTGATATTATCGGGTATCCACAGCTTTCACAAATTTCGTCTGTTGTTTTTATTTCTCCTTTATTTGGTATTGAAAAAGTTGTCTTACAGTCTGGATATCCATCACATGCAATAAATCTTGATTTGTTTTTTTTACTATACATTATATGAAGTTCTCCTTTCTTACATTTTGGACATTTTCCGACAAAAGTTCTTTCTTTTTCTGTTTCAATATATGCCTTTGCTAATTCTTTTCCTATTTCTTTTTCGTGTGTTTTAAATTTTCTTAATATCTTTCTTAACTCTGTTTCTGCGATTTCAATAATTTTTTTTGGAGTTGTTTCTTTTTCTCTAATCTCCTGCATTTCTTCCTCAAATTGTTTTGTTAACTCTTCCTCAATAATCTCTGGACAATACTTATGTAACGTCTCTATAGTCTTTATTCCCAACTCTGTGGCTTCAATAGATTTCCCAAGAACGTATTCCCTATCATACAGGCTTTCTAATATCTGGGCCCTGGTTGCTTTTGTTCCTAGGTTTCGTTTTTCTAATTCATGAATTATTGAAGCTTGGGTGTATCTTTTCGGTGGTTTTGTTTCTTTTTCCAATTTGTTGATTTTATTTATTTGTAAAATCTGGCCCTCTTTTAATTCAGGAAGTTCAATATCCTTTAACTTAACATATGGATCATATAAATCAAACCAGCCGCTTTCGAGTGTTCTTTTTCCTCTTGCTATGAATAATTCAGAATTAACATCGATTGTGACTTTCATGTTTTCTCTAATTGCAACATCTCCAAAAGTTGCAAAGAATCTCTTCACAATCAAATCATATATTTTCTTTTGATAGTTGTTAAGTTTTTTGGGTTTCATTCCTGTCGGATATATTGCAGGATGTGCCGGATCTGTTTTTTTGCCGTTGTTTGGAACCAGACTTTTCTTCTCCAGTAATTTGTTCCCAAGCTGAGAATACTTTGTTTGTTTTGCTAAGTTTTTTATTATTTTTTTATAACCTATCTTAGGAGAAAGCTGTTGAGAACTTGTTCTTGGATAAGATATAAGTCCCTTTGAATAAAGGTCTTGTGCCAAATCTAAGGTCATCTTTGGTCTAATCCCTAGAACACCATATGTTTCTGTCTGCAAAGTTGTCAAGTCAAATGGATATGGTGGGAACTTTTTTTTCTTTCTCTTCAATATTCTGGATATCTTTCCTGCTTTACCCTTTGTTTTTTTTAATATTTCGTCAGCTTGGTTTTCCTTCCATAATTTAGATTTCTTATGCCAGGCTTCTATTTTTTCCTTAGTGATAAGATTAATCTGCCAATACTTCTTAGGCTTAAATTTTTGAATCTCCTTTTCTCTCTCTACCAATATCCTTAATGTTGGTCCTTGTACTCGACCAGAAGACATTGTTCTATATGTTTTGTTATTTCTAATCGCCAAAGTAAGCGCTCGTGACAGATTTACTCCATATATCCAATCTAAATGATGTCTTGTCTCACCAGCTTTAGCTTGGCCCCAATCTAAAGAATTAGACATTTCACTATAGCTCTGAACCAAATCAGGTTTGGTTAGTGTAGAGAATTTCATTCTTTTGGCATCTTTCTGATTGCACAGAAACCTTACTACATTAAGCCCTATAACTTCTCCTTCAATATCGTAGTCACATGCAACTACAAAAGAATTAGATTTTTTAGCCTCTTTCTCTATAGTGTCTGCATATTTTTTGGTATATTTACTGTTCTTTTCTGCTTTATATACTGGTTTCCAAACAAGATCAAAAACAGGATATTTGAAAGATTTTCTTTTCTCTGCTAATGTAAAAAGATGTCCTACTGCTGGGACAATCACTATTTTTTTGTCAGACTTTCTTATTTCATAATACTTAACACCACTATAGGTCTTAGTTGTTACTTTATCTTCTGCTAGTGCTTGTGCTAATCGCCTTGCTGCAGAAGGTTTTTCTGTAATAATAAGTTGTTGGGACATAAATTAATAGAATCAGTATAGTTTATAAAAAGGTTTTGTAGCATAAATTTTAAAATTTAACACATTATGCTTTAATTAATGAAAGAACTCATAAAACGAATAAAACAAAAAATAACATATGATGGAGAAGATTCTTTATTACTAGAAACTCCAGAAATTTCTCCAATCAGATTAAAGCAAGAGAGATTCAAAAACATAAAAAAAACAAGTGTCCATAATAATCTTATATTCATAGACGGTGGGAATCTTGAAATAATAAAAAGTCCCTCGCTTTCATTGTTTTTTAACAGAATCTATTATGTGATCTACAAAGACAACAAAAGATTGTCTTCGAAGAGACACGAATTTTTTACTTTGATTTTTACTGAGGAAAAAAAAGGCAAAATAACATACAAGACTGAAAATTATTTTCCTAAAGAAAAGTTGAATCTTAGTGTTTACGTGTTTGATTCATTCGATAAAACACTCACCAGAGGAAATAATCGTGTACCAATCTCTATTATTGGTGATATAACTAGAAGATTTTCCGAACTTGAAATAGCTAGACAAATAAGTGAAGAAGGCATCATAATTATAGATGGCTCCTTAGAACCAAAATACACTTATGAAAAAGATTTATTGAAGAAATTGTTGGATAAAAAAGTTGTGTGTGGTTTTTCAAAGACAACACAACTACTTACAAAAAAAGGTGATTCTGCTTCTGCACATCTTGGAAAATTAACAGATAAAAAAAGTTGGTATTATGATGTTGGGACCTCAAATTTATATCTGGCAAAGCTACACTCAAAATCAGATTATGTTTTCAGAGTAGAAATTAATGTCCCTAAGAAAGTAGACGAAATATTCTCATTATTAAAATCAAATAGCCAAGACCCTATTTTTCTGGGTTATCCATATGGTTTAGTTGAAGCTGACCGGTTTGCCCTAGTATCTAACAAAGAAAGAGAAACCCTACAAATACAACTAAGATTTTTGCTTAAAAAAGATTTCGAAAAAATAAAACCTTATCTCCATAGTGTTAATGCACATGAAATTCTTGATAGCATAAGTTAAATTTATAAAGTATTGTTCATATAGTCAGATAATATGTATGACGTAATAACTGTTGGATCTTCTACTGTTGACGCATTCGCACAAGTTGAATCTGAGTTAATTAAAATTAAATCTGTCAACCACACAGATGAACTAATTGCTTATCCCAGTGGTTCTAAGATACTGATAAAAGAACTAAACCTCCTAACAGGGGGAGGGGGTACAAATACTGCCGTGTCTTTATCTAGGCTTGGATTAAAAACCGCCTATTTAGGAAAAATTGGAGATGACAGCAATAGCAGAATAATATTAGAAATGTTAAAAAATGAAAAAATAGACTTTGTTGGGATCAAAGCAAAAGGTAGGTCTGGCTATTCTATAATTCTTGACAGTCTAGAAGGCGATAGAACTATCCTGGCTTTTAAGGGCGTAAATAATAATCTTAGTTATGGAGAAATAAATCAAAACAAAATCAAAACAAAATGGTTCTATTTTTCCAGTATGGTTGGTAAGTCTTTTGAAACACTAGAAAAACTAGCAGAACATGGTGAGAAACACAATATAAAGGTTGCATTTAACCCCAGTAATTATCTGGCAGAAAAAGGGTATCATTATTTGAAAGACGTTTTGTCTAGAACTGAACTACTTATATTAAACAAGGATGAAGCCATGTTACTGGCTGGAAAACATAACATGGTAAAATTAATAGAAAACTTAATGCAACACGGACCAAAACAAGTTGTTATTACAGATGGAAAAAGGGGAGCATATACATTAAAAGGAAAAACTTTGTTGCAAGTTTTAGCTAATAAAATTAAGGTAACTGAAACCACGGGTGCAGGAGATGCTTTTGCCTCAACTTTCTTGGCTTGCAAAATCAAGAAAAGAAGTGTAGAAGACAGTCTTAAATTAGGACTCTTAAATGCTGAATCAGTAATAACAACCCAGGGTGCAAAGAAAGGTCTTTTAAAGTATAGAACTTTGTTATCTAGACTAAATAAAAAGGCTCCAAAAATAAAAAAGAAAAAAACTTAGTAATCTATATAAATAATGAATAAAACTAAAGAGATTGCGGTTATGTATGATACAGTATAGCAGATCAGGACTTTACGTCCCAAGGAAAAAGAAAACAAAGAAAAGAGCAATAAAAAAAGGCAAATCTGTAGACTGGGTTAATATGTTTCTATTCGTGCTTTTGTTCGTAGTAGCACTGTTATTTATCCTTACTTAATTTTTTAAGTTTTGATAGATACTCTTTTTTGTATTTGTAATTGTGTTTCTTTGTGATTTTTAACAACGCTTTGTCAAAATTGCTTCCATACTGTGCTGCTTTTTTAGGTCTGAATGCAAATTCTTTTTTTAGTCCTAAAGAAAGTGCCATTTTTCTAAGAATGTATTTTTTATATCTCTTTTTTATCTTCATTTCTCCAGGAATTTGCATTGCAATCTTAATTAGTTCTTTATCTAAAAAAGGTGTTAGTAATTCAACTTTTTTCTTTGTTGCTAATGTGTACTCTCTTAAGAAGTCTCTCTTCCACATTGTTTTTAGGCCGTACCAACATTCTTGATTTATTTTTTCTGCGTTTTCATGTCTTCTGTAACCTGCAAATATTTCCTCGCTTCCCAATCCTGAAAAAAGGAATTTTAGGTTATCCTTTTTTGCAAATTTAATGGCTGCTAGTTCTACACTGCCAACACCCAGATTAATAATATTAATTAACTCCGGTCCTAGCGTTACAGCTGTGTTTTTAAAAAGTGTCTCCATCTCTTCTAATTCGAAAATCTTTATTTTGTAATCTAAACCAAGTTCCCTAGCTACTCTTTCTGACCAAACAACATCTTTAGAATTGCCAACACCGACAGTATAACAAGTGAATTTTTTATTAAATCTTTTACAAGCCAAAGCTATTAGTGAAGAATCAACACCTCCAGAGAAAAATATGCCAAATTTTTCATTTGGTAGTCTTTTTTCTATTGCATTAAGAAAGACTTCTCTTAATTTATCCACTGCTTCTTTTTCATTCTTTATTGTTTTTTTAGTTGTGAGTGAGTCTATGTAAGACTCCCATTTCTCATAGGGAACCAATCCTTTATCCACTATGTTTGATAGAAAGACCATCTTATTTGTAATTTATATTATACTTCAGAACATAACAGTCCCTTTGATCTTTTATGTTTGTAAATTTTGAAAGTTTTTCTCTAATATCATCAACACTCTTTTTTGAATCTTTTTTTCTATGGTAATTGATGTTTAAAAACTCAATTTTGTCGTAACATGCATGTTTAGATAATTGTGAAAAGACATAATCCTCTGAGAGACTATATTTACCTCCTTTTTCCTCTATTAAGTTCACCTTCTTTAATTTTAATAATTGGCTCATTGAATCTATTGGCAACCCTTTTTTTGTCAAGTCCTCTTCAGAAAAAATTTTCAATTTGAACCCTAGATGAAGAATCTTAACCTGAACAGGAGTGAGTTTTTCTAAAGAAGGTAATTTTTTTGTCTCGAATTCTTCTACGTTTGTAACAACCTCTCCATTTATTCCTTCTACAAGCAAGTTATATTCCCCTTTCCCATTTGAACATAAAAACAAATGTGCCGGAATCAATACGGTAAAGATATCATCAATTTCTTTATCTGTCATTAATTTAATATCTTTTATACTAATTTTTGGTCTTATTATTGGAAGCAGTTCTTTTTCTTTAAATTCCTCGACTTTTTCAAAAAATTTTTCATCTTGTACAGTTTCAAGAATCTCCTGCGCATGACCCCCGTGTTTAGTCATTCTCGGTCTTATGTTAACAAAAAGTGGCATGTCCACTATTCCAGTAATTAATGCTGTGCCAATAGGTAAATTTTTTATCTCTTCTTCTGACTCAGCATTAATCCCTTCTACACTATTAGAAATTGCTTTTATGTCGTTCGGGTTTGTGACTTTCATGATTATCTGGGTTGTACACTGGCTTAACACTGACTTGTCTACTCTGGCAGGCCTCTGACTTATTACGCAAAGCCCCATCCCAAACTTTCTTCCCTCAGATGCAACTGTCCGCATAATTTTTGAACTTCTTGATTCTCCAAATGACCTTTCAGGACAATAATTGTGTGCTTCCTCAACAACCATAAAGAAAGGAGGAATTTTTTCTTTTTTTCTTCTTTCAAACAAATCTTTTGTTAATTTGTAGACAATTATCTCTTGGACATCAGGTGAAATCCCTTTTAGATTTATTATAGAACATTTTCCCGGCTGAATTAACTCATTATAAGGAATGTGTGTGTCTGAGAAGATATTAAGATTATTAAGATATTCCAAATTATTTATTATTGTCCATTTTGTGTTAGATTCCTCTTTTTCAAGTTCTAAAAGCACGTTTGTAAAATTGACTTTGTCAATGTGTTTCATCGCACTATAGAGAATACCCATCTGAGTATTACTTAGTTTTCCAGGAAAGAGATGGACAATCTCCTGTGGCGTAAGATTATTATTTAATCGCAAGGGTCTAACCTGTGGATTAAGTTTTGTGTCTCCATACTCCACAATGTTCTTAAAAGTTTTTGGTGCTAGACCTTGTTTTGCAAGGTCTTCTTTTTCTTCCTCGTTTGGTTGTTTCAAACTTGAATATTCTCCATGAGGATCTATAATCAATATGGGCACATTTTTATCAATTATTTCCTCTATTAATACACCCACTGTATATGACTTCCCTGCTCCAGACTTTGCTAATACTGCAACATGTTTTGTTAGTAGTTTCTTTAGATCTAAATCAATCTCAATATCTGTTCCCTCTAACTTTCCTACATAAGCTCCTTTTTCTGTATCTTCTAACTGAATTATTTTTTTTATGAAGTCAGATTCTGCGCGCAAAACTTCTACATTTTGATCGAAAGGTATCCTTATTGGTTTTATTCTGCCTTTTTCATCTCTGTAACCAATTACTATGCATTTTGCAATATCTTTATCTGTTCTTTCTATTTCAACTACTTGTGCAAGAACATAATCATAAACTTTATGAGGAACTTGAACAAACTCAAATTTTTTAGTTTCTTTTTCTACTAAAAATTTAAACTGGGTTGTGGTTATCTTCCCAAATATTTTTCCCAAAATCATGTTTCTCTAAAAATGCAATGTCTTATTAAAATTATTGATGAAAAGAAAAAAGTTTATAATAAGGTAATAATTCAAAAAACCCATGAGAGTACTCGTAACTGGGGGAGCAGGATTCATAGGAAGCCATCTCTGTGAACAACTTCTAAAAGAAGGGCACGAAGTAATTTGTGTAGATAATCTCGGTAGTGGAACCTTTGAAAACGTGAGACACCTTACCGATAATAAAAAATTTAGATTTATAAAACACAACATCATAGAACCATTACAATTAATTGAAGGTAAGATTGACTGGATATTTCACCTGGCATCTAGAGCTAGTCCGGAAGATTATCAAAAATATCCTGTTGAGACTGCTTTAGCAAATTCTGTTGGGACAGACAGAATGGCAAAATTAGCGTTAGCAAAGAATGCCGTCATTCTTTTCACAAGCACAAGTGAAGCATATGGTGAACCAAGAGAACATCCTCAAAAAGAATCTTATTGGGGAAATGTTAATCCTGTTGGTATAAGAAGTTGTTATGATGAAAGCAAGAGATTTGGTGAAGCACTTTTGATGGCGTATTATAGAGAATATAATGTTGATGTTAAAATAGTAAGAATATTTAACACATATGGTCCCAGAATGAGAATAGATGACGGCAGAGTTATTCCTAATTTTATTACTCAGACTTTGCAAAACGACCCCCTCACTATATATGGAGATGGTTCCCAAACAAGGTCTTTTTGTTATATAGATGACATGGTATCAGGATTAATAAAAATGATGAAATCAAAAGAAATTGGTCCTAAAAATTTAGGAAATCCAAAAGAATATTCAATTATGGAAACTGCTGAGTTAATTAAAAAGATTACTGGAGCAAAATCTGAATTTAAGTATCTTCCATTACCCAAAGATGATCCTAGTAAAAGACAGCCAGACATCTCACAGGCAAGAAAACTATTGAGTTGGGAACCAAAAGTTGGATTTGAAGAGGGCTTGAAAAAAACAATTAATTATTTTGAAAAAATTTTAGAAGACCGTGATTAAGGCTTTTCAAAGAAATGAAAAATTGTATAAGTTCGGTTACTTTCTGGGTTTCTTAGTTGGTTTTTCGTTTTTTTCTATGGTGTTATTTTTTGTTTTGAATTTTGTGGGTAAAGGAAACTTACTAAAAATCATAACCATTACTTTATCCATCACCCTTTTTGGATTTATCCTAAAGAGGTATCTAAGATGAAAGACTTGTTTATTGGTTTCAAAAGAGGGTTTAAAGATTTTGGGGAGAATATCTCAATAATAATTAATTCTGTTTTACTTTCTATTGTTTATCTTGTTGGTGTTGGGATAACCTCAATCATAGCAAAAATAGCTAAAAAAGAGTTTTTAGAAACTAAGATGAAAAGAGAAAGTTATTGGTCTTCTTTAAATTTGAAAAAAGAAGATAAAGAAAATTATTACAGGATGTTTTAAAATGAAAGATTTAATTGATCTAACAGACTTAAGTAAAAAAGAAATCCTAGAATTAATAGATTTAGCAGAGAGAATAAAAAAGAACTCTGGGGAGTACAAAGAGAAATTAAAACAAAAATCTTTATTGATGATGTTTGAAAAACCTTCTTTAAGAACGCGTGTTAGTTTTGAGGTTGGTATGACTCAATTAGGTGGACATGCCATATTTTATGATCTAAAAGATTCACCTATGGGGAAAAAAGAATCTGTTTCTGATACTGCCAAAACAGCTTCTAGATATGTTGATGTAATCATGGCAAGACTATACTCTCATTCACAATTAAAAAAGTTGGCAAAGAGTTCCTCTGTTCCCGTTATAAATGGTCTAACAGATTTTTCACATCCTTGCCAAATATTATCTGATTTCCTGACCATAAAAGAGAAAAAAGGAACATTAGAAGGCTTAAAACTGGGTTATTTGGGAGATGGAAAAAACAATGTAACTCATTCTCTTTTGTTTGGGTGTGCTAATATGGGTATTGACATATCTGTTGGTTGTCCAAAGGGAGAAGAATATGAACCATTAAAAGAAGTATTAGAAAAGGCAAAAAGTCTTGCAGAGAATAGCAAAATAATAATTACAGACAATCCAGAAGAGGCAACCAGAGATGCAGACATAGTATATACTGATTCCTGGATGTCTTATCATGTTCCTGAAGAGGAAAAAAAAGACAGAATAAAAGTATTAAAACCTTTTCAAGTAACCTCTGATTTAATGAAGAATGCAAAAAAAGATGCTATTTTCATGAATTGCCTTCCAGCACAAAGAGGAATGGAACAAACAGAAGAAGTAATAGATGGTTCTCAAAGCGTGGTGTTTGATCAGGCAGAAAACAGATTACACATGCAAAAAGCTCTATTGCTTAAACTTTTAAGAGTTGAATAAGATGTATGTCCTTGGAGTAAGTTGCTATTATCATGATTCTTCTGCAACATTATTAAAAAATGGAAAAATTGTTGCCGCGGCCGAAGAAGAACGTTTTACTAGAAAAAAACATGATGAGGGATTTCCAATAAATGCGATAAAATATTGTCTGAAAAGCCAAAACATAACTATTAAAGAAGTTGATTATGTTGGATTTTATGAAAAACCCTTATTAAAATTTGAACGTCTCTTATATCAACACCTTCAGAGCTTCCCAAAAAGCTACAAAGCCTTTTTGAGTTCTACTCCTTCCTGGATAAATGAAAAACTTAGAATAATAAAGACCATTATAAAAAAGTTAAAGTATAATGGAGATGTCTTATTTATACCTCATCACATGGCACATGCTGCTAGCTCCTTTTTAGTAAGTCCATTTAGAGAAAGTGCAATTGTTACTGTAGATGGTGTGGGAGAATGGACTACCACAACAGTTGGTTATGGAAAAAATAATAAAATTGAATTGATAAACGAAATTAGATTTCCTCATTCTCTTGGTTTATTATATTCTACCCTTACTGCCTATCTCGGATTTAAGGTAAATAATTCCGAATTCAAGGTCATGGGGCTTGCTTCGTATGGACTTAAAGACAAAAATAAGAATCCATATTACAAGAAACTGAAGAAAGCAATAGATGTCAAAGAAGATGGCAGTTTTAGATTAGATATGACTTATTTCAAATATCATTATGCAGACAGAATGCCTTCAGAGAAATTATGTAAAATGCTTGGTGGACCCATAAGAAAACCGGAGAGCAAACTAACACAGAAACACAAGAATATTGCAGCTGCTTTACAAATGATAACTGAAGAGACACTATTCAAAATTCTTAAGTATGTACACAAAAAAACAAAAGGTGACAATCTTGTTTTATCTGGTGGTGTTGCTTTAAACAGTGTTTTTAATGGAAAAGTATTGAAAAATAGTCCTTTTAAAAAGGTGTGGATACAGCCTGCTGCCGGAGACGGTGGCACTAGTTTGGGAGTAGCACAACATATTTACAATGTTGTACTTGGAAAGAAGAGAGATTATGTTATGGACTCTGCCTCGTTTGGACCTGGGTTTTCGACAAGGGAGATTAACCAATTCTTAGATGAAAATGAGATTAATTATTCTGTGTTCAAGAACAAAAAAGAATTGGTTAAAAAAACTGCTGGGTTGATTTATGAAGATAATGTTGTTGGCTGGTTTCAAGGAAGGATGGAATTTGGTCCCAGAGCCCTAGGTAACAGAAGCATTTTAGCTAACCCACTTAATCCAAAGATGAAAAAAATCCTAAATAAAAAAGTTAAACATAGGGAGTCATTTAGGCCATTTGCTCCTGTTGTTTGTAGGGAAGATACAAAAAAATTCTTTGAATGTGATTCTCCATTACCTCAACCAACTGATTTCATGTTGATGGTATATCCTATTAAAAAGAAGTGGCATAAAAAACTTCCGTCTGTAACTCATGTGGATGGCTCTGGTAGATTACAAACAATAAGAAAAAAACAAAATAGGTTGTATTATGATTTAATTAAAGAATTCGGAAAAATATCTGGAGTTCCCATGTTAATTAATACTTCGTTTAATATAAGGGGAGAACCTATTGTCTGTACACCTTATGATGCATATACATGCATGATGGGGACTGGAATTGATTATATGATATTAGACAAATTCCTTATCAAAAGAAAAGATAATTCAAAAGACACATGGAATAGCCAAAAAAACGCAAAGAATTAAAAAAACAATTACTTTAAAACACAACATGGCAAAAAACAAATCATTACTTGCTGAACTCTGGGATTTTCTAAAAGTAAGAAAGGTGTGGTGGCTTACTCCAATTATATTAATGCTCATACTGGTTGGAATATTGATAATATTTGGACAAAGCAGTGCAGTAAGTCCCTTTGTTTATGCTTTGTTTTAGGATTTAATTAAAGAATTATATGCTTTCTTTATCTTTGGGACTATTTTCTTAGCAGAAAATATGTCTATGTTTTTTCTAATTTCTTTTAAACTCAGACTAAGTTTACCTTTTAGTATTTGTTTGAGAATTGTACCTAATTCATTTGCATCTCCTGGTTTAAATAAATAACCATTCTTTTTGTTTGTCACAACATCCGGAATACCTCCAACATCTGATGCAACAACAAGTTTTCCTGAGGCTCTCGCTTCTATTCCTACTTTTCCAAGAGCTTCCCCTACAAAAGAAGGAACCACAACAACATCATGTTTTTCAAGTACATTGGGAACTTCTCCATTACTAATTTTATCATGAATAGTAACATTGAGATTAAATTCTTTGACCCTTTTTCTTAATAACTCTTTTAATACGCCCTCACCATAAAAGTTAGCTTCGTATGGTTCCTTAATAGTTCTTAGAGCATTTAATAATATTTGTGGTCCCTTTGTTCTACTATATGCTCCCAAATAAAGAATCTTCTTGAGTTTATTCTTAGGAGATTTTAATTTCAGATATTTGTCAACATCTATCGGATGATAAATAATTTTCACATCTTTTTTATTTGCCCCCATAAAAATTGCTCTTTTTTCCATATATCCACTTATAGCAACATAATAATCAAATTGTTTGAATAATTTTTTATATTCATTATAGCGGCGTCTTAATTCATAAAAAACAACAGGATTATATTTCAAGTGGGGTTTAAAATCCATTTTACCTATTGCTTTAGAATTAAAATAACATTTGGTATAATTTTTAAGATTGCATTCAACATCACAAGATTTTTCATGCTTATAAATCAATGTCGCTTTAGGACAAAAAAGAACTGGACCGTGGGCTTGTAAAATAAATTTTGCATCTATAAAATCTTTAAGTTTAATAGCATGAATGCTTGTTGAATTCATGCACTGAATGATGTCAAATTTTTCTTTTTCATTTAGAACTTTCAATTCCTTTAACAAAGATCTTTTGAATTGGGCTTCTCTCTTAATATTCCCTATTAAAGATGTTGGAGATTCTCCTGTCTTCAGATACCTATGAATTGTAAGTTTCCCTTTTTTCTCCTTCTTTTTCTTTTCTCCAAAATAAGATGTAAGAACGTGCATTTCAATATTTTTCTCTTTAGACAATAGTTCTGCAAGCATCTTTGCACTTATTTCTCCTCCTCCTTTCCCGTGTGGAGGGTAATATTCTGATATCATTAATACTTTCATTTTTTATTCCCCTTATCTTTTGAAACCGTTCTATCTACATTTAAAATTCTAACCTCAAGAACAAAACCCAGACCCAGATCTAAAGTATCAATAATATTTTTATCAATTGTAATTGCGAAACTATCTCCCCATTTTCTAATTTTTGCAGGGAATGTATTAATTTTTTCTCCGTCTTCCATTTATATCATAAAATATTATATAACTAGAATAAATATCTTTCCATTATATATAATGTTTTTAAATATCATATTATAATATGTGTTTCTAAGTGATTAAAAAGTATCTAGTCTTATCTATATCATAGAACCGGTGCTACAGAAACAAAAAATCGAAAAGGTAAAAAACTAATCTAAAATATCTTCAAGAATCTCTTTCATTCTTAGACCTATCTTCTTATAAGTAAACTCTTCTAAGTGTTTTTTATAGCCTTGCTCTGCTATCTTTTTTCTTTTCTTTGGGTTTTTTTTTAAATATAGAATGCCTTTAGCCAAAGATTTTGCATCTCCTAATTTACAGAAATAACAATGCTCTAAATGATTCAATATCCTTGTAGTTGCAGGTGAATTCCCTGTTAATAAGGGTTTTTTTATTGCCAAAACTTCAAAGATCTTATGAGTTACATGTCTCTTCGCTTTTATGCTATTTTTGAATATTCCTAAGCACAAATCTGCTTCTGCCAACATCTTTGGAACGTTTGTAATTTTTTGAAATCCAAGAAATTCAACATTTTTTAATTTGTATTTCCCAGAAAGTTCTTTCATCTCATTATATGTCTGTCCTTCTCCTATAAATTTAAACATTATCTGTTTTTCCTTCTTTAATAGTTTGGCTGCTTCCACAACATACTCCAAGCCATGGTGTGGTATAAAGGTACCGTGATAATATATTGTAAATTTTTTTGACTTCTTTTTCTTCCTGGGATAAAAGATGTCTTCGTCTGCACCAAGAACAACATCTGAAAACTTTTCTTTTTTAATGTCATATTCTTTTGCTACCTGCTCGTTAAATTCATTACATTCTCCCATAACCTTGTCTGATAATTTCAAGGCAATTTTATCACTTAGCCAAATTAACTTTGCCCTTATTGTGTCTTTTTTGACTTTCTTTCTTGACCTGACCAAAGTATCATAATCTGTTATTACAAAATCAAAAACTATTTTCTTTCTGTGGAATGGTTTAAACAACCAGCAAATAAGAAAACAGATTTTTCCGGTAGCAACAATTATGTCAAAATCTTTTTTTAGAAGTCTTTTAATTAAAATCTTGTATTTGTTTCTCTTTCTAGGCAGACATTTTTTTACTTCAACTTTCTGTGATTTTAATCCTTTATACAATATTCTGGCCCTGGAATAATAGTTTATGTCGTAAAAACCACACATCAATACTTTCATAAAGAACCAAAATTCGTTTGTATTTTAATAAATTAACCCTTCTTTGCTTTAATTATTTCATTCATTATGTCAATTAATGAACGAGTTATTTTCCAATGAGGATAATCTTTTTTTAATTTTGTTAAATCACTATAATAACATATGTGATCTCCTTTTCTGTTTTTCTCACTAAAAGAGTAATTTAATTTGTAACCAAATTCTTCATCAAGAATCTTAATAACCTCTAATATTGAAGCAGCGTTTTGTTTTCCCCCGCCTAAATTATAAACTTCTCCTTTCTTAGGATTTTTAAAGAATTCATAGAATGCTGTGACCACATCATGACTATGTATTTGGTCTCTTACTTGTTTTCCTTTGTAGCCAAAAACAGTATAAGGTTTTCCATTTACTGCACAATCAACAATATATGTTAAAAATCCATGGAGTTCTACTGCAGAATGCTGAGATCCTGTTAAACAACCGCCCCTAAATATCCCTATATCTAAATCAAAATATCTTCCATATTCTTGGCATAAGATGTCTGCTGCAACTTTTGATGCTCCGAATAAACTATGTAGAGAATCATCAATTTTCATCTCTTCACTTATTCCTTTTAATGATACTCCTGCCATTTCTTGTTTCTTAGCATATTCGTATCTTGTTTCTTCCTCTATTAAATTAACTTTGTTTGGTCTGTCACCATAAACTTTGTTTGTAGAAGTAAAGATAAACACTCCATTTGGTGAATGTAATCTAAACGCTTCAAGTAAATTAAGTGTGCCCACAGCATTCACATCAAAATCAGTAAATGGTTCTTTGGCCGCCCAATCATGAGACGGCTGAGCTGCTGTATGAATTATCAAATCAAAGGGTCCTTTTTCCTTGAAAATTGAAAGTATTTCCTCTCTGTCCCTTATATCAACATCTAGATTCTCGAATTTGTCCCACTTTTTTGATAAGTGCTTAACATTTGCAGTCGTGTCTCCCCCCTCTCCAAAAAAATATTTTCTAAGGTTGTTGTCTATTCCAATAACTTCTGCTCCCTTATCTAAGAAGAAATCACAACATTCAAACCCAATTAAACCCCCTGAGCCAGTAACTAAAATCTTCAAGTTATCACCAATAAACAGCACCTTCAAAAGATATATAAAATTATCTGCTTTTTGCAAGTTAAATGAGAAAACCAAATTTTTTTATTGTTGGGTTCCCAAAGAGTGGAACGACTTCTTTAAGGAGGTTGCTTAATCAGCATCCAGACATATTTGTTTCTAAACCAGAAGAACCGCATTATTTTTGTAAAGATCTACATAAAAAGAGTGACGTGTTTTATGGTGAAAAAAAGAGATTCAGATATAGAAAAGAAAAAGACTACCTGAGACTTTTTTCGAAGGCAAAAAAAGAAAAAAAGCTAGGTGAATCAAGTGTATTCTATCTTTATTCCAAAGTTGCTGCAAAAGAGATAAAGAAATTCAATCCTGAATCAAAAATAATCATTATGTTGAGAAATCCTGTTGAATTCTTAAATTCTATGCATAAACACAACACATTATATAGGATAGACAATGCTTTGTCTCTCCAAAAAGCGCTTAGAATAGAAGAACAGAGAAAAAAAGACAAAAATAAAATTCCTAAAGTAGTAATGTTCCCTTCTCGTTTATTTTATTCAGATTTAGCAAAGTTCTCAGAACAAATAAATAGATATTTGGAAGTCTTTCCTAAAAAACAAGTAAAAATTGTGTTGTTGGATGATTTGAAGAAGTCTCCTGAAAAAACTTATAAAGAAGTCTTAGATTTTCTTGATGTCGATAAATATTTTCACCCTGATTTCAAAAGATACAATGTTTTCTCTGTACCAAGAAGTAAAATTATGCAAAAGTTAATTTATGATCCCTCTCCTCTAAAAGAATTCATTAAAAAAATTGTCCCTTTTAAGATATATGATGGGCTTTATACGTTTATAGCTAATCTTAATAAAAAGTCGTCTAAACGTCCAGATTTGGACGTTGAGTTCAAGAAAAAGTTGATGAAACAATATAAACCAGAAGTAAAAAAATTGTCTAAACTAACTGGAAAAGATTTGATTTCTTTGTGGGGATATAATAAAATATAACTCTAAAAGGGCCATATCTCTAGACCATGTATTGCATTTCTAATGTCTCTTGAAAGAGTAACAGACTTTATGCGTTTTCCTTTTTTTATAGAATAAACAGAGACTGTTGCAGGAGACGACCCCCCAATAATTAAATCTCCTCTTACAATAAGACCACGGGCAAATCTTTGTCTTGCGTGATCTTTTGGTAGGTCTGTATTTAGCATGTCTTTTTTATCAAATTTTTTCACTGAGAAAATCTTTTCAGTTTTTTTCTCAAAATCTCTATAAACTATGCTGTGATTGTCTGTGCTGTTAAATATAACTCCTTTTTCTAACGGGGTTGAATTGTGTGTCCCGAAAGGAAGTTTTGCATATCGATATGTTCTTCCTTTTTCTAGATAATACAATCCATTCATTCTTGTTCCAGAAAAAAACAATTTATTGTCTTTTAAAAAAACATTATTTAAGTGAAGAGTGTCTTTTTTTTCTGGACCATTATCTGTATTTGGATCAAATTCTTTCACTCTTGGTTTTAGAGAAAAATAATTCAACAAGTTAAGGCCTTTTTTCTTTAATATTCTTAATGATTGAAATTTAATTTTCTGAAAAGTTACTGAGAGATGATAACCTTTAGTAAATTTTGATTTATCTATGTCACATACAAGGATAGAATCGGTGCCTGTGGAAGAGATATGAAGCTTGTTGTCGTCCAAATATGTTTCATGACAGGAATTAAGATATTGATTTCTAAATTCTGCTAGTTTTTTGAATTTTTTGTTATATACTAATAAACGTTTGCTCCCCACAAGAAATATTTTTTCTTTATGAATTGCTATCCCCCTTAGGCCTCTGTCTCCTCCTCTCCCTTCCCAACTAATATCTGATTTGTCCCAATCTAAAACCTTTTGGTGTGTACCTCTTTCAAGGTTGACAATATAGACACCCCCATGGCTTTCTCCTTTGTGTGCAGACCTAATAACAGAACTACATATCACTTTTGGCAGTTTCATTAATGTTCTAAAATCCATTATTCTTTTATATCTTTTTCCTCTACAGTAACTTTTATAAGGTTCTATAATTTCAGAAAACTTGATGAAGAAAAACGTATTAATAACTGGGGGAGCAGGGTTTATTGGGTCTTTTTTGGCTGATGAACTAATTAAACAAGGACATAATGTGATATTATTTGATAATTTGGAACCACAGGTTCACCAGGGAAATGTTCCAGAATACATTAACAAAAGAGCTAATTTTGTAAGGGGTGACGTTACGAATTATGATGAATTAAAAAAACAGATTCTCAATGTAGACACAATTTTTCACTTTGGTGCACGTGTTGGTGTTGGACAATCTATGTATAAGATAAAAGAATATGTAAAAACAAATTCCTTAGGGACCGCGAATTTATTACATTTGGTTGCCAATGAAAATCACAATATAAAAAAGATTATAGTTGCAAGCAGCATGACTATTTATGGAGAAGGAAGTTATTATTGTAAAAAATGTGAAAAGAAATTATTCAATGTAAATAGAACAAATAATCAACTAATAAACCATGAGTGGGAACCAAAATGCCCTGTTTGTAATAATATACTTAACCCCGTTCCAACTAAAGAATCTGCGCCCTTATTGAGTAAAAACGTATATGCTATAACAAAAAAAACACAGGAACAACTTGTTCTGAATGTTTGCAAAGCATACGGAATTCCCTCTGCAGCATTAAGGATATGGAACACTTATGGTCCTAGACAAAGCTTAAATAATCCCTATACCGGAGCGGCTGCCATCTTTATAAGTAGAATAAAAAATAACAAACCACCATTAATATTTGAAGACGGACAACAAAGTAGAGATTTTGTAAGTGTACATGATGTTGTTCAAGCTGCAATGTTGATAATGAAAGACAAAATACATGATCATGAAGCATTCAATGTTGGAAGTGGAGAAACTATCTCAATAAAAAAACTTGCCCAGATACTAATAAAAATTTATGGTTCTAAACTAAAACCAAAAATTACAAATAAATATAGAAAAGGGGACATTCGTCATTGTTCTCCATATCTCTCAAAAATAAAGATGGTTGGATATACTCCAAAAGTTACCTTAGAAAAAGGCATGAAAGAATTAGTTGAATGGTCTAGAAAACAGGAATCAAAAGATGACGTCAATAAAGCCTATAATGAGTTAAAAGACAAGAACTTAGTTTAAATTTCTAAGCAATTTTTCAATTCTCTTTTTAATTGAGTGTTCCTTTACTACTCTTTTATATCCTGCTAATGCTATTTTCTCTCTTTCTTTTTTATGGTTCACATAATAATCTATTTTTTTCTTTAAATCAGATATGTCTTTATAAAATACTGCTTCCTTGCCTACATTAAATAAATTGTCTAATTCGCTGTAGTAATCAGTTATAAGAAAACTTTTGGTTGCCGGTACTTCAAAAGTTCTTAGATTCAATCCTTGAATAGAGTGCTTTGCATGCATATTCAAATTGATTTTTGTGTTGTTAAAAATTTTACACATGTCTTTTCCTCGAGGAATTTCTTTATGAATGTGTTTACGAAGAATTTTGTCTTTTACTTTGTTCCACCTAAATCCCCATATATGGAGATTGTAATCTGTAAGCTTCTTGAGAAATTTTTCTCTTTCTGGTTGGTGTGAACCAACAAAGGAAACATCATATCTGTAATCCCTTTCTTTAAAAGAAATAACTTCTTTATGAACATTATCTGGGTCTGCAAAACAAGGAAGATAATGTGTGTTTGGATTTAATTTCTTTAGTTCTTTTACATATGCAGGATCAAATACAAAGAAAGCGCCATACTCGTTTATGTTTCTGACTTTGTTCTGCAGATAGTGTTTCCCAGTTGGATCATCAATAACCCAATTAGCTGTTTTTATTCCTTTATCTCTAATTTTTTTTATAAATCCTGGAAGTAAGGTCTCCCCCTTTGTAACAAAAAGAAGGTCTGGATGATAATTAATTATTTCTCTATACATTATTTTATGAAGGATTTTGTTTGTAATATGGTTTTTGTTTAGATGTTGATATCTATAATTGAAAAATTTTATTTCATGACCTAGACTTTCAAAAGCTTTTTTACATTGAAATGGCCAGAAAGGATATTTACAGGTGTTTCCTCCTAAAAAAAATATCTTCATTTTGTTTCTAAAATTGCTTTTTTTAGTTTTGTTAAGTGTTTCTCTAAAGAAAACTCTTCTGCCCTTTTTTCACACGCTTTTCTCATTTTCTTTGCATTTTCTGGAGACATTTTTTTTACGGCATCAACAATGTTCCCGATGTTCTCTGGATTTATTAGTTCTCCTGTTTTTTTATCGATTATTGTTTCTTTATGTCCTCCTGTATTTGTAGCTATACATGGCTTTCCACATGCCATGCTCTCTAATGGAACCATACCGAAATCTTCTTTATATGAAACAGAGAAGGTAGCTATACATTTCCCATATAGTTCTATTAGTTTCTTATCAGATACCCTACCCAAAACAGCTATGTTTTTTTTATTTTCAGACATCTTTTTAAGTTTACTATATTCTGGGCCAGAACTTGCAATTATCAAGTTCTTATCAGGCATTTTCTCAAATGCCCTAACAAGCAAATCTACTCTTTTTATTGGATCAAGTCTAGCTGTAGATAAATAGAAGTCTCCTTGTAAAATCCATTTAAACTTATTTAAATCAACAAAAGGGTAAACAACATCAGAACTTCTATTATAATATTTTTTCACTCTTTTTTTTACATTTTCAGAATTTACAACAATCGTGTTAATTTGTCTAACATTTTTTTGGTCCCTTTTTCTCAAATAAGAAGTAACTTTTTTGAAAGCCCTTCTTTTTAATCCTCTTTGTTTTTTTAGTTCGTCATCATATAAATCATATAAATATCTTGTAGGAGAATGGCAATACCAAAGGTTTGGCTTATTGTTTTTTGCTGCCTCAAGAGTTACTCCACCATGGAATATGAAAAAATCGTATTTTTCTTTTAGTTTTGAGAACTTATGTCTTAATAAAAACGCACCTATTCTTTGTGATGATTTTTCACTAATTAATGTTTTCACATTAAGCTTTTTGAACTCTTCATATGTTGTGTTGGAGTTATATCTTCCTGCAATAATGTCTGCTTTCAAAGCCTTCGCTTGGTGTAACACAACCCTTTCTACACCTCCCCTATTCCTCAAAGAGCCTGTTAATAATGCTACTTTTAATGACATGTCTTGAAAGAAAAAGATATACTTTAAATTTATTTTTATTATTTCAACAGGTTTACATTTATTTTTTTATTACAATTTATTTTTTCAATAAACTCTAATAATTTACTATTATAGTTCTCATAATTGATTTTCTTAATTTTTCCTTGAGCATTTTTAGAAATTTTGTGTGGGAAGTTTTTTTTATTTAACAAATATTCAATACCTTTTTTCAATTTTCTTATGTTTCCTCTTTCAAATATATAACCTTCTTTTTTATGGGTTATATATTCTTCAATTCCATCAATGTCACTCGTGACAACAGGGCATCCTGCAGCCATCGCCTCCAAAATTGTGTTGGGAAATCCTTCACTCAAAGAGGTGTTGATAAATATATCTGCAGTCGCATAATAATTTTTCATTTTTTTCCAAGGAACTTTGCCAACTGTGATTATTCTGTTTTTGTATTTCGTCGGAACATTCCACCCGAATTTTCCTCCCACATGTACTAATTTAAGATCCTCATATTTATCAAATAACTCTGGAAGTGCTCTTTCAAGATAAATTACACCTTTCCTTATCCTCTCTCTGCCTGCTGAAACAAATAATAATTTTTTTCCTTTTATAGGAAGTTTCTTACCTTTCTTAAAAGAAGAAAAATTAACTCCAGACCTAGGTATAAAATAAGGTTTTTCTTCTCCTCCATAAAGATTACAAAAATGGTTTCTTGTCTTTTTAGAAGGAAAAACTACGCCGGCAGCGTTCATTATGGTTCTTTCTTCGATCTTTTCTTGAAGTTTCAAATGAATTCTTCTAGCAATTTTCCCCAAAAAAGATATTTTTTCTTCTGACATCTGTAAGTTTCTCAAAAATATTGGGGCAGGTTGATCTCCTGCCCTAAGTATGAAATTATGATCAAGTGCCCCCAGTGCAGCATCTCCATTAGCAAAAATCAAATCGTTCTTAACAACCCCTACTTTTCCAAGGTATTTTTTTATCTGTCTCCCCAAATAATAGGCATTAATAATGTATCCAAACGCCGGTAAATTCATTGTTTTGAATCTCTTTATTATTCCGTTAGCAAATTTTTCATTTTTTTTCTGACTACTTTTTAAACCACATAAAATTATGACATTATACCCTTGTTTATTTGCTTCCTTAGACAGTTCTCTTAAAACTAATGAATAAGATCCCTTTTTCTTCCAGAATTGTTGTGATAAGACATATAGTTTTTTAGTCATATTCGGCCAAGTCTTGTGTTTGTTTTAATTTTTTACATATAAATAATTTTAGAATATATAAGGTTGTTCTCTTTTTAATATGATGCACTGACGGCTTCTCTTTTGTTAGATAAGATTATTAAAGAGGATTATTTTATGAAATTAAATGAACAAAAAAATACTTTCTTTTTTGAGAAATTTTCCCTTGTTCACGATTTTTTAAAATTAAGTTTTTTTATCAAACATATGTTTACAGACCCAACAAATATAAAAAGAAACAAGTACCATGAACTTATTAAAAAAACACAACTTGACCCTTCTAAACCTTTGTTTGTTGACAGACAAAAAGAGATTGAAGAGTTTTTTGGATTGAAACCTGCTGAACTTTTCTTTTATTATCTAAAAAACGGGTTTCCTTTTAGTTATAGATTTAAAAAAAGATTGACGCCTCTTTTGAAGAAAATACAAAAACAAATCAGATGCTAAACAAAGCTTATAGCATTAGTTCCTTTGATTATACTTTAAGACTAATGATGGCCTATACAAGATATACTCTTGTCACAAATTATTTAGACAAAATCAAAGAACAATTAGGAAAAAGAAGAAAGTTATCAATACTTGATTATGGGTGTGGTGTTTCCGACATTGGTTTACTGTTTTGTGAAAAAGGTGACGATGTGACAATAGCGGATTTGGACAATAAGAAATTTGATTTTGCCATCTGGAGATTTAAAAAGAGAGAATATCTTATAAATACAATAAAGATATAAAATCCTTCTCATTATCCTATATTGAAAAAGGAGAAATGTGATTTAATAGTTGCAACAGAATTATTTGAGCACGT
This sequence comes from uncultured Methanosarcinales archaeon, assembly GCA_964537195.1. Lineage (GTDB taxonomy): Archaea > Nanobdellota > Nanobdellia > Woesearchaeales > GW2011-AR15 > CAZHYZ01. Next base: position 80,892 of record CAZHYZ010000002.1, on the reverse strand, counting down.
TAGGGACCCTTTAAAATTAGTGAAAAGAATTACTTATGGACTAAAAACTAATGGTTTACTAATTGATTCAATGGGTGGTGTTTTTGACAGAAAGATTGGTGGAGACCATCTAAAAGAATCTATAAAAATTGGGAATTCAAAGAAGTATAAAAAATATTATAATAAAAATTTTAGACAAATAAAAATGAATGACCAAAACCTAAACTATCTGTTTCGAAAGATTTCTTAATTTAAGTCGTTTTTAACAAATTGGTTTTAGTGTTTTTATTTTCTAAGAAATCCACAAGTTTTCCTGAGAAATGTTTGTAATCTAATCTCCTTGCCTTCTTTTTGGCACAGTCAGAATATACTCTTGCCTTTTTGGGGTTTTGTAACATATACTCAATTCCTTCTATTAATGACTTCGTGTTCGCTCTCTCAAATATATATCCTTCTTTCTTATGGGTTATGTATTCCTCTATCCCATCTATGTCACTAGTAACTATGGGACACCCAGCCGCCATGGCCTCCAAAATTGTGTTTGGAAAACCTTCTTGAAGAGAAGCTAGAACAAACATGTCCGCTGTTGCATAATAATCTTTCATTCTCTCCCAAGGAATTTTTCCTACAGAAAGTATTCTTTCATTATATTTTGGAGGAACACTCCAAGAGAATTTCTCCCCCACATGTATTAATTTTAAATCTTTGTATTTTTCAAAAAGAGTTGGAAGTCCTGCCTCTATGTAATTTACCCCTTTTCTAATCTTTTCTTTTCCTGCAGAAACAAACAATAATTTTCTCCCTCTTTTATGATTTTTCTCCCCTTTTTGTAATCCTTTATATTTAACACCTGAAAAAGGAATAAAATAAGGTTTTTTATCTCCTCCATAGTAATTCAATATGTTTCTTCTGTTTTTTTCAGAAGAAATAATAAACCCAAACGCATTTTTTACTACCTTTTTTTCCATAAAATACATTATTAAATGATGTATTGCTCTACCCATTCTGGAAAAAATAGAAACTTCATTTTTTGCCAACTCCATATTATTCAAAAAAGTAAATGCTGGTTGTCCCATTCTCAAAAAATATTTATGATTTAAAACCCCTAGTGCTGCTCTACTATTAGCTATTATTCTGTCTTTTTCTCTTGGCGGATTTTTTCTAAAATAACTTCTTACTTCTCTAGCCAAAACAAGATAATCTGTGTTTATTCCAAAAAATGGCAACTTAAATTTTGGTCCTTTGAATCTTATTATCTCTGCATATTCTTTTGTTTCTTTATATTGTTGTTTTTGATTTGTATTTAAAGACAGAATTTTTATTTTGTATTTTTTACAAGCTCTTTTTGAGAATTCTTCAATCATACCTGCATAAGATCCGCTGTTTGGCTTGAAATATCGACAAACAATAAAGATTTTTTTCATTTTCCTTTCTAAAAAAGACTTTCTTGTTTTCTTAAGCTTCTTTTGCTTTCAAAAGATTTATAACTTTTTTCTTAATTTCTTTTTTAGTCATGTCACAAGATATAAAATATTCCAATTTTCCCATTTTTTTAACTTGCCACTTCATTGCCGGATCATTATCAAAAGCAAAGAAAGGCAGATTAAGCATATCTGCAAAAATAATTGGGTGCTTCCTCATAGATAATATTAAATCATATTTCTCCATTATTTTAAAAAATTGTTTGGGAAGAGGAGGAAAGATTTTTATGATAATTTCTCTATTCGTCTTCTCCGAGATTTCCTTTACTGTTTGTAAATCGGATGTGTTAAACAAAACTGCTTCCAAATCAATTTTTTGTCTTTTTTCAAGAAATTCCAATGTTCTTTTAATGTTTCCTATGACTTCTTTTCTGTTTTTTGCTTCCCTCTGGTGTTTTTTAACGTTCATTAATATTTTTAATTTTTTGTTTTTGTTCCTTTTCCTTGATTTTTTTCTTTTAGGAATAGTCAAATAAGCAAGGTCTTGTTCTATATCTATTCTTTTTCTAACACCAATTCTTTTAAGCTGAGTTCTGCTTTCTACATCACGAACAGAGATAGAATCAACCATGTTGAGAGCTATCCTAGAAAGTATAAGTCTAATTTTTCTGTTTACTTTGTTTAGGGGCATGCTTCCACACGCCATTACCTCTGTTGGTTTTCCTAAAAGTTTCGAAAATATTAAAAAAGACATCATCCGGTGATCAAATTGTAACATGGCACCCCCTCCATAATAGACCTTGTCTGACTCAATTAGTGCTTTCAAAGATTTAATAACATTTCTTGGTTTATACCAATGAAAAATCGGGAGTGCTTTGTTTATCTTATGTGATTTAATAAATTGTTCTGTGTTAGCTACAAAACAATTGAGTTTGAAATTCTTGCCGTGTTCTTTTTGAAGACGTTTCAACCCCCCTAAAAATATTGCTTCATCTCCTATGTTCTGTGTTCCTGCCAAAACACACCAGGAAATTGTTTGTGCTCTTTTTCCCATCACATATTCCTCTTAATTTTGTTTTTACTCTGATTTAAATCTAAATCATCAGTATCAACCACAACCTCAGCCTTTTCCGGCTCTTCATAAGGAGCATCCACTCCCGTCAAATTTTTAATCTCTCCTTTCTCCGCTTTCTCATACAACCCTTTAGGGTCTCTCTTCTTGCACTCCTCAATAGAACACTTCACATATACTTCAACAAAATCTTCTCCAATTAACTTACGAGCATATCTTCTGTCTTTTATATAAGGACTAATGAAGCAGACAAGAACATACACTCCGGCATCGTAGAATAACTTAGCTACTTCTGCTATCCTTCTTATATTCTCTCCTCTATCTTCTGGAGAAAATCCAAGATCACTATTTAAGCCATGTCTAACATTGTCGCCATCAAGAATATATGTCAACTTTCCTTCTTCGTGTAATTCCTTTTCCAATTCTGCTGCAATTGTTGATTTTCCGCTTCCAGAAAGGCCTGTAAACCATAAAACTTTATTATTATATCCAAGAAGATTATTTCTATCTTCCTTGGCTATTTTGCCGTGATGCCAAGTAACATTTGGAGATTTCATTTTACTAAAGACAATATGTATTTAACGACTTCATTGGCAGATTCTTCTGCAGATTTTTTTTCTGTATCTAAGACAAGATTTGGGTTCTTTGGTTCTTCATAAGGATCAGAAACCCCTGTAAAATTCTTTATCTCTCCTTTCTCCGCTTTCTCATACAACCCTTCATTATCTCTTCTTTTACATTCTTCAAGAGAACATTTGACATATACTTCAACAAACCTTGCTTTTGAATTAACTTCTTTCTTTATTTCTTCTCTTTGCTTTTCATAAGGTGTAATAAAAGAACATAATGCAATTCCTCCATTTCTAGATAATATTTTTGCAATAAATGCTGCTCTTTCTAAATTTTTGTCTCTGTCTTCTTTAGTAAACATCAAATCGCTAGAAATTGATTCCCTAAGAATTTTACTGTCCAGTCTTTCGTTTCTAATTCCTTGTCTCTCTAATTTATAACTTACCAAATTAGCAATAGTTGATTTTCCTGCTTTTGGTAATCCAGTAAACCAGACAACCATTCCTTTATCTGAGAGATAATCTTCCAATACTTTATCTGCGCCCGAGGGAATAAACTCTCTCCAACTTTTATCTCCGTCTGAAATCATTTCTCTTATTTGTGTTGCAGAAACTCTTTTGATATTCTCTGGAACTTCAATTTCATTGATCTCATAACCTACTCCACGACCATAATTAACGCTCTCAATATCATCAATAATCTCAACCTTTGCATCTACTTTAAGTTCTGACATGGCCGCCTCAATCATTCTCTTACGCATTTCTGCAGGATAAAGATCGTAATGTGTATCCCTAACTAAAATCAAGAGGGGTTTTCCTTCTTCTATTTTCTTCTTCATAATAGTTAGGTGTCCGTTGTGAAATGGTGTCCATCTGCCAATAAATACTGCTCTTTTAGTCAATTTTATCTGCCTCATTAATTAATTCTCTGTGTTTTCTACCATTTGAAACCAAGAATCCATTTATTAATGTATCTCTCTGATTATATTTGATTTCGTTTCCGCTTAAATCTGTCATCTTCCCTCCAGCTTCTTTTACAATAATGTCCATGGCACAAATGTCCCATTCATGTGTCGGACCTATTCTATAATAAACATCTGCTTTGCCTTCTGCTACAAGACAACCTTTTAGAGAACTTCCTGCAGTTAATATGTCTTTAAAGTTATTTTTCTGTATGATCTTTTGAAGTTTTTCGCTCGCATGAGACCTGCTCTTTATTAAAATCATTTCATTAATTTCGTCTCTGTCAGAAACATTAATCTTTGTTTTTTTGCCTTTCTCTTCTTTGAATGCACCATCTCCCAAAGAAGCATAATATAGTGTTTCTTTAACAGGTAAATAAATTACCCCTAGAATTGGTTTGTTGTTTTTAACTAGTGCAATGTTGACTGTAAACTCCCCATTTTTTTTAATGAATTCTTTTGTACCATCGAGAGGGTCTACGATCCAACAATACTCTTTCTCCAATCTTGAACTATCATCTTCCTTCTCTTCTGTAAGAATTGCATGTTCTGGAAAATGGTTTTTAAGTCCTGAAATAATAATTTTATTGGCTTCTAGGTCTGCTTCTGTCAATGGGCTTTTGTCTTCCTTTCTCTCAACATCATATGGTTCTTTGTAGAAACCCATAATTTTTTTACCTGCATCTATTGCTATCTTCTTTACGATTTCTGATTTAACTGAATTAGATGTCATCTTCACTCATAAAAGGAATTTGAAATTTGTTATTTGTAGTCATCTTCAATATATTATTTATTTTCTTAAAGTTTAAAATATTCATCAAAAACAGGGCAAAAACATATAATGATCCTGCAATAGAAATTATCAATATCAATTCAAATAAAGGTTGTAATTGGATTATTTTTTTTAAAAAAAAGATAGGTAGAATAAAAAACAACGAAGAAACTGCAAGCTTGATTAGTTTTTTTAAATTGATTGAGATCGGAAATCTTTTTATTTTTATATAAATAACATACACAAGATTAAGAGAAACGGATATCACGTCAGACAACACGGCCCCAAAAAGACCAAACAAAGGTATCAATAATATATTCAAAATGATGTTTACACCTCCCAAAAAATAATTGGAATTTCTGGCCAATTTTGGGTTGCCTGTTTGTGAAAATAAACCTTTAAGAATCCCTATAAAAGCAAATATTAAGTGGTAGATTGCAAAAAATCCCAATATCTGGCTGGCAACAACAAACTTCTCTCCATATAATATTCTTAGTGCTTCTTTCGAAAAAAAGATTATAGAAAAGCCTATGGGTACACTAATTAAATAAGAAACATTAATTAATTCATTAAAATAATATTCTAAATTTTTCATATCTTTCTTTTTCCATAGTTCTGCCATCATTGGTCCGAATACTCTCGTTGTTGCCTTAAAAAAATATGTAGATACTTTTGCTAAAGATTTAGCCATAACATAAAACCCCACTGCTTCCAACCCAACAAATAGTGTTAAAAAAAAAATTGTTTGTTGGGAATAAAAACTTGCAGTAACCGTTCCGACCATTGTTGGCAAAGAATACGCTAACATCTCCTCCCTAAACTTTTTTGTAATCTTAATTTTTGTTTTGTTAAATTTGGGAAAAACATATTTAGTAAAAATAAAAAAGAAAACACCACCAGTTAAGATTGATGCAACTACATAAGAAAACCCAAAATATTTTACATCTATTCCTCTTAGTACGAAAGCTATAATCAATATAGAAGAAACAAGTTGAAAAAAAACATTTATGAACTCTCCTAAAAACATATTTTGGAATCCCTGAAATGTTCTGAACAATATTTCATTAATTGAATCTGTTAAATAATAAATAGCCAACATAATCAACAAAAGCCTTGCAGCAGATTCTTTGAAGTAGTATTTTGTTAATAATCCCGATACAAGAACTAGAACAATCAAAAATAAAAAACCAAGAATAAACTGCACAAAAACAGCAAAAACAATGCTTGACTTAATCTTCCGAGGTGCTTTTTCTACTATAAACCTTGGAATGAAATATATTAAAGAATTAGAGAGTCCCAGATCTCTAACAAAAACAAAGAAGGAAATAAATCCTAAAACTGAATAAAACAAACCAATGTTCTGAACAGTAAGGGTTCTTGCAAAAACTAACTTTAATCCATATCCTATTAAGGCTGACAAAAACATTGATGCAAAAATAATGATGGTCCCGTGTACTAGTCTTTTTGAATATTTAGACATTTTTACTTTTTCCTTATTTTTTTTAAGCTCTAATTAACTCTAACTGCCCAGATTGCGTTGTCAAAAAGCATTATTTTATCCAAATTAAAAATTTCATCCACAGCCCTCACTACATGATTTTTATATCTGTTATTGTAGTCGTGACCACAAATAATTCCTCCTCTCTTTACCTTTGGTTTCCATAAAAAAATGTCTTCCTTCACAGAATTATATTCGTGTATGGCATCTATAAAGACCACATCTAATGTCTTATCTTTGAAATCTTTGTTTGCTTCTTTGCTTGTTTTATAGACATACTGTATGTTTGAGAATCTCCTTGTTCTAGACAACATTTCTTCTTTTGCTCTCCTAACTGTTTTATCCTCTCCTTTTTTGTATAATCTTCCTTCCTTATATTCTATGTTGCTATCATAAGGATCAACCAAATAAATCTTTTTGAGAAAAACACAGTTCTCTGCAATATGTTCTGCAGTTACCCCTTTCCAAACGCCAATCTCTGCATAGATTTTATATTCCGCTTTATCAATAATTTTAGAAAGGACTTCTCCTGGGCTTGCTTCCCAAAAAAAATGTTGTCTGATACGGGTCAATAGCGGTCTTCTCTTCATCTTCCCACAGCCCTATATTTTATACCTTTTTTCATTATTTTCTCGTTATCCAAACAATTCCTACCATCAATAACAACTTTAATGTTCCTCTGTACTAACAACCCAAGCTCCATCTCTTTAAACTCCTTATGATCTGTAACCAAAACCAAATAATCAACTTTCTCCAATAGTTCTTTTAAAGATTGAACATCTGACTTTTCTAGAATAAAAGGATCATAAATAACTATGTCTGCTCCTTTCTTTTTCAAAATCTTAATTATCTTCAGTGCAGGACTTTCTCTCATATCATCTATCCCTGCTTTATATGCTAACCCCAAAATGCCGACTTTAGCACCTTTCACACTTTTTCCAATCTTATTTAGTTCCTCTACCAATAAACCAACTGTGTATTCAGGCATGCTGTTGTTTATTTTCCTCGCTAATTTCAAAAACTCGTGATCAAATTCATATTTTTTTGCATTATCTATTAAATAATATGGGTCAACAGCAATACAATGTCCTCCCACTCCTGCCCCTGGATAATGTGGCATAAATCCAAATGGTTTGGAAGAAGCTCCTTTAATTACTTCTGTTATATCAATACCTGCTTTATCAAAACTTTTTGCCATTTCATTAACAAACGCAATATTAACATCCCTAAATGTGTTTTCCATTATTTTTGTGGCTTCTGCTTCCTTGGGACTAGTAACCTGAATTATTTCCGCATCGATTATTGAATTGTAGAACGCTGCTACTTTCTTTGTGCTCTCTTTACCAATACCACCTACAACTCTTGGAATATTCTCAATAGTCCATTTTTTGTTTCCGGGATCAATTCTCTCTGGACAATGAGCTAAAAAGAAATCTTTTCCTGCTTTCAGACTTGTTTTTTCAAGAATTGGTTTTACAACTTCCTCAGTTGTTCCTGGATGTACTGTAGACTCTATAATAATTGTTTGACCTTTTTTTAAGTACTCTGAAACACTTTCGGATGCAGAAACAACATAACTTAAATCTGGGATGTGTTTTTCATCTACCGGAGTAGGCACACAAACAATGATTACTTCTGCTTTTTCTATTTGAGAAAAATCTGTGGTTGCTTTTATTGGTGCTTTTTTCAAATTTTGCTTAATATAACTATCCTCTATCGGACTTGTCTCTTTGTTAATTTTTTCAACTTTTTCCTTATTAACATCAACACCTATAACTTCGTGGCCTTTTTTAGAACAAAGTATAGCTAGTGGCAGACCAACATAACCCAGACCTATGATTGCAACTTTCATTAAAAAAAAGAAAGACTGCTCTTATTTTAAGCTTTCTTATTTAACAATATCCAAATATGCATATATGAAAGAATAGCTCTGTTATATCTCTCCTCTTTATAGTGTGTGTTGGCTCTTTCATACATCTTTTCAACTACTTTCTCTTGTTTTCTATTTAACCTTGTTTGAGCAATTTTTTTCTCTACAATAAGTGAGTCTGCTTTTGCCAACAACTTAGAAAACTCTTTGTCTTTAAGCATTCTACTTGCCACATGTTCTCTTAAAAAAACATTTTTATTGTTAATATCAAAATTGTCTTTCCACAATTGGTCTTGCAAGCTTTGTTTGAGATTTCTTTTTGCCAACATTACTTTTATTTTGTCTCTTCTGTGCTCTGCTTCAAGGGTTTCTAAGTTTTCTAGAGCTCTTTCTTTGTAATATCTTGGGTTGTCACATGCGTCTCCTTTGTCGTCTTCATTAAAGTCTTTTTGTTCTGGATTACTAATTTCTGGGCAATTGTCCTCAAAATCTGTCACATTGTCCCTATCTCTATCTGGAAGAGAAAACCCATTATAAACAACATATTTGTTTGGATAAATCTCTGATTCATAGTTTTCGTCCCCATCTAAATCTATTTGAAGAACAAATACTGAATTGAGACTGATGTTTAGTCTTGCAAAGGTATTTTCATATGTGGTAAGATTGACATATTCCACCAAGAGTCCTGAAACGGTATTGTTATTGTAATAAAATATGTCTAATGAAAAATTTCCAGGTTTGTATGAGTCTAAAAAAAGCGTGACCTCTTCAATACCCTTTAACATAATAAATTCAGGATCGTCTGGACCTGTGTGATAAACAAGGTGTTCAGAAGCTTTGGTTATTACTTGCCCTTGTTTGTCTAAAAGAGAAATATTAAGTGGACTATGTAAATTTACTCCGATAATTGTGTCTCCAAACACAGAAAAATAATTATTAAGGTCCCAGTTATCAAACCGAGCATCATATTGTGGAGATCTTGGACCTTTCCTCAAAAAGGCTTTAGCATCCTGACCCCATCTTCCTTCATAATTCGCCCAAGGTGTGTTTTTGTCTATCTGCTCCAAAATGTATCCGTTTTCAGATAGAGTACGTGGATATATTGTCTTCCCTGCTTCATCAACAGAATCTGTTTGTTTTACTATCCTAAAAACCTTTTCCCAAAACAACATTTCTTCAGCAAAGTCTTCTGGAAAGAAAGGAATATCTTGAAAATTATAGGGTTCTAAACTTCCGTACGTGTTATGGCTTCCTTTTGCTACATACACTATTGGATGTGTTTCATTAAAAAAATCTAGAAGTGTGTTGTCAAAATATGTTTCCGCAAAAACACTAAAATAATATGTAACACTATGAATCTTGTTAGCACTATTCAAAATCACTTCAACATACTCCCAGTCTCCCTCGTGATTCATATGTTTGTAATTTTGGAAAGGGAAGAAGAAAAAATATTGTAGGTGTTTAAACCCATACTCATCTTCCTCTATTCTCGAGTAAATTGTGGGTGAATAATTTAGAAAAATGTTGGGATCTGGTAAATCATAAGGTTCATTTACATCAATATTAACAAAGTCCATTGAATAATCTCTTGAGTTTGACAAATTAGAAATATTATTTGTTTTTGTTGGGGCTCCAGAAATTAATTCTTCTCCGTTCATTAAGTTAGAATAATCCATTAGACCAGATATTTCTTTAAATTCATAATACTCTTCTGGGTGAAGCTTGATGACTGGTGCAAATTTTAACAACAGAGGATCGACTTCTTGCTCTTTTTCAAAAGGATATGTTTTGCCTTTTCCCTTATTATATAGTTCCTTAATTTCTCCTTCTGAAAGTGCCCTGTTCCAGACGCCGAGTTCGTCTATTTGTCCCGAAAAAGGAAACCCATATGTTGTAATAAGTGGTCTTCCCCCTATAGCATAGGGACAAGAAGCATTAATTACAAAGTTTTTTTCCTCATTCTTTATGTTTTTAGTCTCTTGAAATATTCCATTAAAATACATTTTATAACTCTTGTTTTTTATATGCAACATAGTTAACATATTCCAACTTTTTTCTTCGACCTTGGTTTCCTTATTTTTCAAAAATAAGGTTTTGTTTGTATCTATTTCCTTTGGCGCAGAATAATAAAAAATCTCAAAGCTGACTTCTACTTTGTTAGTGTCATCAGGACAATTATCATAGTTACATTTTGGAACTTTTCTAAGAACAATTTCCCAAGGGTTGGTTTCATAAGTACACCCTCCCAATCTCTCTTTTTCTCTCGGACTGCCCCCAAAGATAGCTTCTTTTCCTGAAGTCAAAGAATCAAATTCCCTAACATATACCCAAACATTAACCGTGCTATCATTAAACATTACGTCTCTATAAGTATTGTCTCTATCACTAACACTATCTCCAAAATATATCATTGAGTTGGTGGCATCAGTAGTTATATTCAGAGCTTTCCCAATCAAGCCAGGAGTATAAGATACTTGGCCTATATCTCCTGTCTTAGCGTATCCCAAAATATCAGAATGATTTTCCATTGGAAAATAAGAATATAATCCGTCTGTCAGATCTGCGGTAACAAAGGCACACATTAAAAAGACAAACAAAAATAATAACAAAATTTTCTTCATAAAAACACCTCTTTATTTATTAAAATATTACTAAGAAAAAAGTAAATAATATAAATATTTTACTATAATATTACTAATTACCAACAAATCCCTTCATAGTTCTCAGGAATATTATTATCGAAAAACAAGTTTTTTCCATCTATTACGGGTTTCTTGCCATAATTTAATTTCTTGAATTCTGTCCACTCGGTCAATATAAGAATTATTTCACTCTTATCTATAACTTCCTGCCCTGTTTTGGCATAGTTAAGGTGGGGAAATATTCTCTTTACTTTTTCCATCGCCTTTGGATCATATATTGACAACACTGCTTCTTCCATTAATAACTCTTTAATTGTTGTTAATGCTGGGCTCTCTCTAATGTCATCTGTGCCGGCCTTAAAGGTTAATCCCAGTAATCCTATTTTCTTTCCTTTTATTGGTCCCTTTTTTTCCAACAACTCAATTAATTTTAATGGTTGTTCCCTGTTTATATCAAGAACTGCTCTCAACAATCTCGGAGAATAACCTAGTTCTGTGCCTTTGTACACAATAGCATTTACATCTTTAGGAAAACAACTTCCACCAAACCCTATCCCAGAGCGTAAGAATCTCTCATTAATTCTAGTATCTAGTCCAATACCTTTTGCAACAATGTTAGTATCGATCCCATACCTCTTCGAAATGTTTCCTATTTCGTTTATGAAAGATATCTTTGTTGCTAAAAAAGCATTAGAAGCATACTTAATCATTTCTGCTTCTTTGAATTTTGTTTCTAAAACAGGACAATCAAATTTAGAATATATCTTTTTTACTTCCTTAATTGCTTTTTTATCTGAACTTCCTAATACAACTCTATCCGGATTAAAGAAGTCTTCTATAGCTTGTCCTTCTCTTAAAAACTCAGGATTCATGACAACTGAGAACCCTTCAGAAAATTTGTTTCCAGAACTCTCTTCAAGTTTAGGAATAACTACTTCTTCACATGTTCCTGGAACAACCGTTGATTTGACTACAAAAATGTGTTTTTTGTTTTTTATTAACTTGCCAACTTGAGCAAGTACATGATCCAATTGATGTAAAGACATGTTGCCTTGTTTTTTTGAAGGAGTGCCTACACAAATAAAAGTTACATCTGTATCCAAAATTCTTTTTATGTCTGTTGTTGCTTTTAATTTAGAAGGAACAACTTCAGAAAGTAATTCTTTTAGGCCTTCTTCATATATGGGGGGTTCTTTTTTATTTATCTTATCAACCTTTGTTTCATCTATATCTATGCCAATCACATCATGACCTAGTTTTGCTGTGCCTGCTGCTTGTATTAATCCTACGTATCCGAGTCCGATTACTGATATTTTCATTTAAATCACTTTCCTCTACAAATCGTAATAATTTATATATCTTACCGTTATCTTACTTTATGCGATATATTTATATATTCTGTTTGTTTTTTCGGTTCTGAATGAAAAAAAAGATTTCTATTACTATTAATGAGAAGACATTAAAAGATATTGATAACATAATAGACAACATATACATAAGAAATAGGAGTCAAGCAATAGAACTCTTAGTTAAATCTGCTCTTGGTGAAAATAAAGCTGCTGTAATCTTGTCTGGTGGTCCTGAAGAAGACATAAAAATCTCTGATACCGAATACAGAATAACTGGAAAATTCAATGGAAACACAGTAATTGAAGTTATGTTAAAGAAGTTAAAGGAAGAAGGTTTTAAAACAATATATTTGATTGCAAGAAAGAACGTTGTAAATGAAGTTTTTTCTATTGTACAAAACGGATCAAAGTATGGTGTAAATATAGAATATGTTGAGGAAAAAGATTCTCAAGGAACAGGAGACTCATTGAAACTATTGAGGGGAAAGTTAAAATCTAGTTTTCTTGTTGTATATGGAGATATTTTGTTTTCTAATCTAAACATTGAAGAGTTATGGAACGAACATTTAAAGAGGAAAGGTGTTGCCACCTTATTACTTACTACAACGCCCGACCCTACAAAGAAAGGTGTTGTTAAAATTGAAGGCTCTAAAATAATGGAATTCATACAAAAACCTGCTGTATCTGATGTTTATCTTGGATTTTCCTCAATATTTATAGCTCAGCCAGAGATATTAGAATATGCTGGACACAGCCTAGAAAGAGATATTTTTCCAGCCTTAGCAGAAAAAGGCTTTCTGAACGGATATTTAAGCACGTCTAAAGTCATAAAACTTAAGACGAGAAAGGATTTGAAAGGCATAGATGCAAAATCTTTATAAATGACTTGTTTTTCTTGCTACATGGACGGCCATAGTGGCGGTGTCCTACCGGTACCCATATTTTTCTGGTAATACACCTGGAGAAGGGGAGTCCGAACACCGAAGTAAAAGCCGCCGACGTTTCCGTGAGTACTGTATTTCATACGGGAAAACGGATTCGCTGTCCGTTTTTAAATAAAATTTCTTGAAACCATATACTCTTTTAATTTGGTCTGTTTCATTTTTCCAATATTTTTTCCTTTTGTTATTATTGAATCTCCAAATAAGTTCAAATTAAAAAAAGTTAGATAATTCTCCTTTGAAATTTTCAAACATAATTTATACATTGTTCCGTATTCCCCAACCGAATATGAACACACATTATGTAATATTCCTAAATTTTTATGCATTGTAGACAATTGTTTTATTATTGTTTTGCTTTTAGAATCTGCTGTAAGTCTTCCTGTGTCCGAAACAGACCCTTCATTTGTCCAGAATGTTCGAAGAAACACAACAAGCCTTCTTGGTTTTGAATTTATAATCTCTTTTTTTATTTTACATTTTGAATCTGCTGTTGAGTAAGAAGTCACATAGTTTAACAAATCATCATAGAGGTTCTTTGAACAATACTTAACTCTAAAAAAGGGGTGGTGTTTTCCTTTCCCCATTTCTATCGCAGAAGGTGTTAGTCCATAAACCTCCTGCATGTCTTGTATAAAAAGAATGACCATTTGTTGGGTTGTATTAACATAGGAAACAACGTAATGGTAGTTTGATTTGAAAACTGCACCATCAAACAAGAGATTTCCAATTATTCTGATTTTCTTCTTTCCTAAACTTTCTTGTGAATTAATTCTTTTAAGAATTCCCTTAACTCTAGAGTAATATCTTTTCTCTCCTTCAAAAGACATTTTAACATTTTTAGCGACTTTTCTAGCATATGTTTTTGAAATTCTCAACTTGGTTGAAATCTCATTATAAGACTGTCCTTCTTTCCTTAGTTGTTTAATCTTTGATTTAATCATGTTCTCTTCATCTTTTGTATTAAATCAAAGAAAAAAAGGAGAAAGAAGTTTAAATACCTCACGACAAAATGTCCAGTGAGATTTAAAAACATTTATTAGTTAGGCTGTATTTTCTTGCCTTATGAATGTCCACGAAAGATTCCAATTAATTAAAGAAGTAGGAGAAGAGATAATTACTAAAGAAGAGTTGATGGAACTTCTAACAAAAAAGAAGAAGTTCGTAGCATATGATGGATTTGAACCTAGTGGAAGAATACATATTGCACAAGGCCTTCTAAGAGCCATTAATATTAACAAGATGGTTCAAGCTGGTGCAAATTTCAAAATGTTAATCGCGGATTGGCATGCATGGGCCAATAATAAATTGGGAGGTGATTTAGAAAAAATCCAGTCAACTGGAAAATATTTTATAGAAGTTTGGAAAGCTTGTGGAATGGATTTAGAGAAGGTAGAATTTATTTGGGCCAGTGACATCATAAAAGATGAAAAATATTGGAATTTAGTTATGAAAATTGCCACAAATAACACATTAAACAGAGTTTTAAGAACGGTCCAGATTATGGGACGGGAAGAATCTGAAACTTTGCAAGCATCACAAATACTATATCCTTGTATGCAGGCCGCAGACATATTTTATCTAAAAGCAGACATTGCACAGCTTGGATTAGATCAAAGAAAAGTAAATATGATGGCAAGGGAAGCTGCAGATAAACTTGGATTTAAAAAACCTATTAGTATAAGTCACCACATGTTGATGGGATTACAACAACCACCTTCTGACAACTTGGATACAAAAGAACGTGCAATTAAATTGAAAATGTCAAAAAGCAAACCAGACACTGCAATCTTTATGACTGATACAGAAGAAGAAATATATAGAAAGTTAAATAAGGCCTGGTGTCCGGAAAAACAAATTAAAGAAAACCCCGTTCTAGAATACTGTAAATATCTTGTATTTGAGAAATTTGAGAAATTTGAAATAAAAAGGCCCGAAAAGTTTGGCGGAAACATTACTATAAAAAATTACAATGAACTTGAAAAACTATATAAGAAAGGCGACATACATCCTTTGGATTTAAAGAAAACAACTGCCCTTTATGTAGACAAGATGATCTCACCAATTAGAGAACACTTTAATAGAAATAAAAAAGCAAATGAATTAAAAGACGCCGTTGAGAAATTTGAGATAACAAGATAGTTTTCTTTCATAATGAGAATAAACAAACTAAAAAAAGAATTGAAAAAGGAAAAAATAGATCTTGCTTTGATTTTTTCTCTTGATACTCGACCAAACACCAACATGATTTATTTTACTGGTTATTCTGGGTTGGGTGTTCTTGCTATTCTAGAAAAAAAACCTTTTTTGCTAGTTCCAGAGATGGAATATGAAAAAGCACAAAAAACAGGATTAAAAGTCTATAAAACAGATAAAAAGAAGAGAATCTTAGAAAATCTTTCAGATTTGTTGAAAAATTACAAAATAAAATCTGTAGGAATAGAAGAAGACAAATGTACTGTTTTATTGTATAAAAAATTAAAAGAAGTTCTTGGAAAGAAATACGTTGATATTAGTCAACTGTGCTCAAACATAAGAATGATAAAAGAGTCGAAAGAAATTGAAAAAATAAAAAAAGCTTGTAAAATAACTGACAAGGTTTTCTCAAAAATATGTAATAATTTTAAATTTAAAACAGAAAAAGATCTAAAGAATTTCATAATCTCTGAGATACAAAGTGAGGGGTGTGAACTGGCATTCCCTCCAATTGTTGCCTCAGGAAAATCAAGTAGTCAGCCACATTATGATTCTGAAACAACTATAAAAAAAGGTTTTCTATTGTTAGATTTTGGTGTAAAGTACAAAGGATATTGTTCAGACATGTCCAGAATGTTATATGTTGGAAATCCTTCTAAAAAAGAATTGAGGGATTATGCTCTATTATTAGACACACAAAAAACAATAGTAGACTGTGTTGTAGATAAAAACAAATTTTCTGAACTATATGAGTTATCTATTAAAAAACTTGGCAGCAAATCAGTATTTTTTACACATGCGCTCGGACATGGGTTGGGATTGGATATCCATGAACTGCCCTCTTTGTCTGCTGAAGATGAAAACAGCATTCAAGATAACGTTGTTTTTACAATTGAACCGGGGATTTACTTCCTGGGAGAATATGGAATCAGAATAGAAGACACTGTTTTGTTCAAAAAAAACAAAATCCAAATATTAACAAAATCAACAAAAGAATTAGTGATAATATGAGATATGATAAAAAAGAATTTGACAAAGCAGTTAATTATTATAAGGAAAAGATAGACGGAAAAAAGAATCTTTTTGTCTTTGGTAAATATAACAAAAGGGGTTTTTTCTCTTTGGCTCCCCTATCAAGAGCTGCTGCAGAATTAAACATAGATATGTATGTCAGTTTAAACAGTAACATCGATGAAATATTAGAAGACGTTTGGAAGGCTTATGAAAACAACAACTCCGTTCTAATTGGTTTTATAAAAAAAACAAGTAGAAAAATTGAATCTTTCGAAGGTCTATTTGAAAAGCCAGACTTAATATTAGAATTAAAAAAATCTAAATTTGAAGGAAATATAAATTTAGATTATAAGGGGGATTGGTTTGTTCCGTTTATGGAGCAAAAACTAAGAAAAACAACCAACAGAATTGTAAAAGAAGTTTTTGCATTAAAGAATAACGAACTTTTCTCAGTTGGTTTTGCTTTAATTCCTAATAAAAAATTGCTGCAGGACCCATTACAAGACTATTTAGATTCTTATGCTATATGTGACTCTATGTATTTTAGTTCAAAAGACAAGTGCAAGAAAGTTACTATTAAAGCAGGTACATTAAGAGAAGGACAACGGGATGAACCAGAAAAAATATCTGAGTTGATTACAACTTTGCTTGGTCTAGAACTTGAGAAAGAAATTTCAAAACAACCCTTCATAGATTTCAAAAAGGTGTCAAAAGAATTGTATCTAAACAGACTAAAATTAGCAGAAGCAACTTTCTTCATATCTTCAAAGGGATATCATGGTAAACACCTTTTTGGTGAAAAGATAGGTTATCCTACTAAGAACATGAAAAGCACTTGGAATTCTCCGGCACAAATGATCTATAAGTTTCATTGGTATCCTCAATCCTGGGAAGAAGAAAGACCACCAAAGAGCAGGGTAAGTTTCACTTCCACTGTTCCTATTGACAAATTAATTGAATCTACTTTAATAAATTATGAAGAGATGAGAAAAAGAAACAAACAGATAGGAGATATATTAGAAGGGTGTGAGAAAGTTGTTGTAAAAAGCAATATAAAAGATGGCTGCGATTTTGAAGTTGGTCTCATCAAAAATGGAAAAAGGAGACTTATATTATATAGTGATTCAGATACTCGTTTCTTAATTAATCCGAGAATAAAAAAGGAAACTGGAAAAGATATGGGCATGATGGCCAACATTCCTGGCGGAGAGGCGTTTACTACTCCTGCTCATGTAAAAGGAAAGATAGTTGGGGATGTTGTAATAAATATAGATAAGAGCTATAGATTAAATGAAAATAATCCATTTATTGCAACGGTAGATAAAGAAGGTTATAAACTCTTCTCAGGCCCTAAGAAAGTTGTTGAGGCCTTCAATAAAAGAAAAAAAGAAGCTTGGGAAAACATAAGAGAGCAGGAAAAAAACAAGAGTCTACCAAAAAAAATTATAGAACTAAAGAAAAACAATTTCGACCAGATAGGAGAATTTGCCATAAACACCAACCCGAATGCTTCATTATGTGATTATTTGATAATAAATGAAAAAATTGCCAACATGATTCACATAGCATTTGGTGCAGGTTTTGAACCAGATACAGCAACAGAATATCATATGGATGTTGTTATAGATTCTCCTAGACAAAAACTTGATATTTATGGGATAGGTAATGAAAATAAAAAGAAATGGATAATCAAAAACGGATCGTTTGTTATTTAAGCTTATTCCACAAGATTTATTAATATATTTCATTACCTGTCTTTGCGTAAAGATGGACAGTAATAGCAGTAAAGAACTTGCAAACATAATGTTTACTTATTCATCTAACATAAGTGAATTAGAAGAAGAAAACAGAATTCTAAAAGAAACCATTAACCATTTAAAAAACGAAATAGATCGGCTAAGAACTCCTCCTCTGATGTTATGTGAAGTAAGGGAAGTTGTAAATAATAATGCTATTATTAAGGTTCCAAACGGAAATCAATTTTTTGTCTGTATATCTGAAACATGTGATCCTTTGAAAGCCGGGGATTCTGTTCTTGTCGACCAAAAAAACCTAAATATAATTAGAAAGTTTACAAAAACAAAAGGATTTAATGTTCAACAATTTATAATAATGGAAAAACCAGATACTTCTTTTGAAGATATTGGTGGATTACATAAACAAATTTTAGAAATAAAAGAAGTTGTTGAGCTTCCTTTAAAAAAACCTGGTTTGTTTAGAACAATAGGTATTCAACCACCAAAAGGCATCTTATTATATGGTCCGCCAGGGACAGGAAAAACTTTGCTTGCTAAAGCAGTAGCAAATGCTACCGATAGTACTTTTATTGAAGTTGTAGGTTCTGAACTGGTACAAAAATTTATAGGAGAAGGAGCAAAACTTGTAAAGGAGATTTTTTCGTTGGCAAAAGAAAAGGGTCCTTCAATAATCTATATTGATGAAATAGATGCGCTGGCTGCAAAAAGGGTCGATATTGGAACTTCAGGAGAAAGGGAAGTTCAAAGAACATTTATGCAATTACTTGCTGAAATAGATGGTTTTGAATCGCTCGGAAACGTTAAAGTAATTGGATGTACTAATAGGAGAGACATCCTTGATCCTGCAATTTTGAGGCCAGGGAGATTGGATAGATTAATACATGTTCCATTGCCTGATAAAGATGGAAAAAGAGAGATATTCAAGATCCATACAAAAAGAATGACATTAAAAGAGGTTGAAGTTGAGAATCTCTTATATTCAATGGAAGATTTTTCAGGTGCAGAAATAAAAGCAGTGTGCACGGAAGCCGGTTATTTTGCTATAAGAGATGACAGAACAATAGTAAATAATGAAGACTTCAAAAAAGCAATAAAAAAAGTAAAAGAAGACGAACTTTCAGAAGGACAGGATTTTATGAACATGTTTGGCTAAATTTTTAAATTCTTTCTAATTATAGTTTCTTGCATGCGATGATTAAGTGAACACCAATTGATCCGAAAGGAGATGATAGTCGGTAGTAACTAATGAGCATGCACTTTAAAATCCACACAGATTCTATAAGTAGAAGGAGAATACTGGCCACATACTACAGACGAGATTATATTACATTTTATTTTCTGTTTCTTACATTCCTGCTTAATTGTCCTCTCTGCATCTTTTAGAGATTCATTGAAAACATATATGTGTATTATTGTTTGGTCTTTTGCAACTTGCGGAACCAAATCTAAAAATTTCTCTGCATCTTTTGGCAAAGGCATTATTATCCTATCAAAATTATTAGTTAGTGTAGGAACAACTTTTCTAACATCTCCTTCTATAAATTCAACGTTTATTGATTTGTTCAACTTTTTGTTCTCTTCTGCATACTTGTGCGCAACAGGGTTTTTTTCTATACCTACAATTCTTTTTGCTTTTGAATTTCTAGCTATTGTTAATGGATATGAACCTACACCTGAAAACATAACTAAGATTGATTCTCCTTTTTTTACTTGTGAATATATCCTCTTTCTTTCTGTGCTTAGTCTCGATGAAAAATAAGTTTTATCAACATCTAATTTTAGAGTTGTGTTGTTTTCTTTATATGTTGTCTCTTTCTTCCTTTCGCCACCCAAATGCTTTGTGTTTTGTGTTCTAAATTCTCCGGAATGTGTGCTTGCTTTTTTTAGTACGGTTTTCACTTGTGAATGTGTTTCAAGAATTGCTTTAGCTATTCTTTTCTCTGTGTCTTTTAATTCATCAGGTATTTCAATAATAATTATGTTTCCTATTATGTCGTAAGAACTAGGAAGTTTATCTCGTTTTTTTTCTGGAAGGTCTTCTAAGAGTTCTTTATATGTGTTTAATTTTTCTGTTTTTTGAAGAACTGTTTCTACAAACTGGCCTTTAACATTAATTTCTTTCTCTTTTTTTACTGGGAAAAAAATTTTAGATTTCTCTTTTTTCGGTAAATATTCTTTATGGTAAATTCCTTCTTCAAGAAGTTCTTTTTTTGCTTTTTCTGCATGTTTTAAATCAACCTTAAATGCTTTCATATAAAAAAGAAGATAACTAAAATTTAAATAATTAATTAGAAAAAGTCTGATAGTCCTTTCTGCTTCTTTTGTTTTTCTAACTCCTCTAACGCATTATTTATTCTTTTTTCGGAAAAATCATGCTTTTCAACCAGCAGCTCTCTAATTTTGTCTTTTTCTATTTTCCCCCATATTAAATCATACTTGTTCGTATGTGGCATGTCCTTTATAATTTCAAAGATTTCTTCCCAACTATAATCAAAATGTTTATCCCATTCAGCTTCTTTGAAAAGAGCATCGAAATTCTGGCCATGTTTTTCTATAAGTTTTAAAGAGGTTTTTGGTCCTATCCCTTTTATGCCCCCCACATTAAAATCTGTTCCGCAAAGCATCGCTATGACTATTAGTTGATCTCTGTCTATATTTAATTTGTCCAGATTCTTTTCTAAATAAACTATTTCAGGATTAATTGATTCATATACTGAGGTGCCTGTCTTTTTTCTCCTCCCTGTTATTGATAAGTTTTTAATAATTCTTGGGCTACCGAACAACAAGCCATCTGTGTCCTGACTAACCAGAGCATAAAATTCTCCTTTTTTAACCATATGTGCCGCCTGTGCCTCTCCCTCGCTTGGTGCTTGGATTACTGGAATGCCCAGTACTGATAAAAGTTGTTTTGATTCCTCAACCATCTCCTTAGTTAAAACAGAAGTTCTTGATGCGTATTTTCTCATTAATTCTAAATCTCCTTTTTCCACTGCTAATTCATATTTCCTTTGTGCATCTTGTTTTAGTTCTCTTCTTCTGTCTCTTTCTTCTTGTTTCAGCTCTGGGGGTTTGCCATCAAAAACAAAAGCAAGTTTCAAATTATTATTCATCAGTTTTATGGTCCTAAAAAACAATCCTGACAAGTGACTTGTAATGTTTCCTTCTGAATCCATTAAAGGTGTGCCATCTCTTTGGCGTATTGTAGTTAAAAATTGATACAGTATATTATAAGCATCTATTACAAGTTTTTTATCCGTAAGTCCTAATAAAGAAATCTCTTCTGACTCTATCATATCTCCTAATTGTGTTCCCATTTTAAATTTTTAATAAAGATATCATTTGAAATTCTTTGTCCAGCATTTCTTCTGCTTTCTTTGTGAATTTGCCTGTCATAGCGAACAATACCGGAAGTTTTCTCATCTGTCCCTGAACAAAAGCACTGCTTAAATCCTTATCATTACACCTTTTCTTGTCTCTGACTTTACAAAAGTATCTAAGTTTCCCAACTCTGCTCGGTATTTTAATAACCATTTCAATGTCTGTGTTTTTTCTGATTACTTCTGTTTCCAAAATCTCTATGTCTTTTTCATCAAATATTTTTTGTACTTTCTCAAGTAATGTGTCTTCTGACCTCTTCTTTTCATCTTCACTTTTTTCTTCTGCTTCTTCTATGTTTGAAGTTTCTTTTTCTTCTTTTTTTGGTTTTTCCTCTTTTTGTTTTGGTGGAACCTTTATATCTAAAATTTTTTTTATTTTTTCCTCTGCTTCTGAATTTGGTAAAAGATACCACTTCCAAAAGATTTCTTTCTTTCCATGTAAATTAACTTCTAGTGGTTTTGCAAAATCTCTAATATGTCTTAAGGCTACCCTAATAACTGGTTCTGCTGTACTATCTCTAATTATATTTTTTTCTTTCAATAAATCATATGCTTTTTTTTCTTTCTCGTGAAGATGTTCATACAAAGAAGAAAGCTTTTCTTCTTGGCCTGGGACATAATAAACAGGGCTTCCTCCTATCTTTGCATGACTTATTTTTATCTCTTTGTTATCTACTAATTGACTTAGAACTGCTCCCACCATAAATGTGTCTCCTCCCAATTCTTTAACTACATGTCTAGGAAGCACAGGGCCTTTTTCTCTAACTATAGATAGAACAGAGTTTTTATCAATCATCTGTTAGAATAATTTGTTTGTAGTTATATAAAGATTATGGTCTCAGCCAACGACACTCCCAAAAAGAGACGTCTCCTTCATCATCTACAACACCAAGCAAAAGCCTTTTCTTTGTAGAATGCGCCACCCTGTTCTTTGCTGCAAATTCATACCATGTTAAGGTAGATCCTTCGTGTACAGGATAAACTACCCATTTAGCATGATCTTCTCCTGGTTTGACACCTCTGTCATAAACCCTAAAATCCGCTCCAAATTTTAGTGCTGTCTTTACTATGTACCCTCTGTTTCGCAAATCTTTGTAAACTTGATATCTTACCCAAAAATTTGGTTCTTGTTTTGTTGCTTTTTTCATATACTCTTTTGTAGAAAGTTTGTGCCTTCTGCCATCATATATTTCTAATTTGTCTTTTTCCATCAAATAAAGCCCTTCTATCAATGACAGATTTAGTTTGTCGTCCTTAATATTCCCATACCTGCCCTGATTATAAATTTCTCTTGTTTCATCTGAGTTCTCAGTAAGAATTGTGTTTGGATAATATCTCGCTTCAACTTTTGTTTTTTTAACCATGTTTATCTGAAGTTTGAAATTCTATAAAAAGGTTATGAAATTTTATTTTTAATATGATGAATATTTAATTTTTTGATTGAAAAATATTCTTTTCAATATAGAAAACATTTTGCAAAATCTATAAAAACTCATTCGGGTTCCGATTCTGTATGAAAATAACTTTTTTAGGTACGAGTTGTATGGTACCAACAAAAGAAAGAAACCACCAATCTATTTTGATAACTCATAAAGGGGAAGGACTATTGTTTGATTGTGGTGAAGGTACTCAAAGACAATTAAAGATTGCCGGAATAAAACCCACAAAGATTACTAAAATTTTTATTTCTCATTGGCACGGAGACCATGTTTTTGGTTTACCTGGTCTTTTACAAACCATGAGTTCATCTGAATATGATTCTTCCCTAGAAATATATGGTCCAAAAAATACAAAAAAAAGTATAGAGAGATTATTAGAAACATTTTCTTTTGATATAGGGTTTCCTTATTCAATAAAAGAAATTGAAGCAAAGAAAATTTTTACCTTTGATGATGTTGTTGTGGTAGGTGCTCCATTAAACCACAGTATCCCTACATTAGGATATTCAATTAAGGAAAAAGACAAGAGGAAAATAAAAGTGGATTATATAAAAAAAATCGGGATTCCTGAGGGACCTTTGCTTGGAAAGCTCCAAAACAACAAACAAATAGTGTGGAAAGGAAAAAAAGTCTCTCCGAAAGATGCCACATACCTTGTGAAAGGAAAAAAAGTTGCGATAATTTTGGACACATTGCCTTGTAATTTTGCTTATGATTTGGCGAAAGATTCTGATTTGTTAATTGCTGAAGCTGTTTATCTTTCTAGCCTTATAGAAAAAGCTGAAAAATACAAACATTTAACTGCAAAACAAGCTGCACAAATGGCTTCACAAAACAATGTAAAAAAACTTGTATTAACACATTTTTCCCAGCGATATAAAACAACAGAAGAATTACTTAATGAAGCAAAAACTGTTTTTGAAAATTCTATTGCTTCTTATGATTTAATGAAAATAAAGATTTAGTTTTCAAGGACTAAATTTATGTCTTCCTCCTTGACGGTTTTTCTTCCTGCATGTTCTGCCGCTTGCTTAGCTTTTTCTGAGGTTTCAATAGCCTTTTTCTCAAGCTGTTTCCTTAATTCCTTTTTTGAGTTTTCAGAGATTCTCTTTGCACCTGATTTCTTCAATATTTTTTCCATTACAAGAATAGGAAGTTTGTATTTCATTAGTTAATATAGAAAGCAACAATTATAAAAACCTTGTGATTTATATTTTTATTATGTCAAAATCAAAAGGAAGCAATGCTGAGAGAGAATTAATAAGGATGTTTTGGGAAAAAAAATGGGGTGCGGTTAGGGTAGCCGGATCTGGATCGATGCATTATCCTTCTCCAGATCTCCTTGTAAGTAATAAAATAAGAGTTATGGCATTGGAAGTCAAAGCAACAAAAAGCAAAAAAAAATATTTTCCAAAAGATGAAATAAAACAACTCTTTGCCTTTACAAGTTATTTTGGTGCAGAGGCTTGGATAGCAATTAAGTTTTTTAGAAGAGACTGGGTTTTTATTAATCCTGAAGATTTAGAAGAAACACCTTCTAGTTATGCTTTTGCAGAAAAAAATTCAGAAAAATTTGGGTTGTCTTTTGAAGATCTTATTATGTCTATCTAATCATCCATTTGTTATGAAAAAGGACTTCATTAACTATGTATTGAGGTTTAAAAATTCCATACTCACACACATATGCATAAAATTCTTTTTTATCTAAAAATTCATAAACTTTTTTGTGATGGTGGTCTGTGTGGTTATGTTCATGTTGTAACATTGTTGTGCTTCCTTCAAAATCATACTTTAAAGAATGTGCACAGACATATACTGGAATTTGGTGTTTTTTTGCCTGGGCTGTCACAATCTTAGAACCTTGTTTTACAATGGCTCCCTCTTTGATTATTGCCTCCCCTCCTATTAAACAAAGGTCTGCTTCCTGTATCGCATGATTTAAAGATATGTCTGGAAAAGTATTAAGAGTTATTCCTTGTTTTTTTAATTTTTTTGCTGCTGATTTACCAAGAGAAAAAGGTTCATGGTCTAATAAATTTATTCTAAACTCTTTATATTTTACAGCTTCTAAGAGTGCTTCAAATACTTGATTATTGAGAGAATGTGCAAAGACTGTTGAGCCTGGTTTAATTTTTTTTGCTGTGTGTATTGCTACCTTCTTGTTGGCCTGGTTTAATTTTTTAATCAGTTCTTGATGTTTTTTCCTTGCATTCTTCTCTAATTGTGTAGGGTCTAGTTTATATAAAAAGAAATATATTGCATTTTTTACAACCACATTATGAACATGTTTTTTTAAGAGTATTTCTTTTGCTTCTGTTATTTTTTTTAGACTGCCTTCTTTAGAAAAATCATATAGAACAGATGCTGCTGTTTTTGCATAAATATCTTGATTATAATAACTAAGAACCTTTGGGTCCAAGTATTTTTCCATTTTACTTTTTATTAAATATCTTTTTCTCGATTTTTTTTTCTTCTTCTTCTATCTTCTTTTCTTCTTTTAAGACAGATTTAACTAATTTTTCTATGTTGGCGTCTACTCTTGCCATTCTCCTCTCCATTAAAACAAGAATCCTCAATGAATAGACAATAGCTGCGAGGGTTCCCACAATAATGACCAAAATAATTTGTTCTGCGTCTGTTAGTGCCATTTTTACACCTCTCTTTGTTATTTGAGAATAAAAATAAGAAAATTGCTATATAAACCTTTTGTTTTATTAAATTGAAGAAAGAAGTGTTTTTGCTAAGTATGGAGAGTGCATCCAAACTGCCAAATCATAACTAGGATGTACTTCTTTATCATCTGTCAACATCAATGTAATCTTGTTTTCGTCCACAATACAAAAACGTGATGGTGTGGTTTTTTTATCAATTAGTTCTGCATGTTCTCCCATTTTTTTCTGGTAATTCTTGGTTTTTTCAGACAAGGGTGCTGCAAAAGTGATCTTGACTCCGTTTTCCTTGGCCTTCTTCAAATATCTTGTTAATTTGCTTGTTTTTCTTTTTAGGCCTTCTTCGGTTGTAGAAAAGACTATGTTTTCCTTGGCAGTTTTTATTTGGAACGCTAAATGATCATATATGTTGTCTCTTCCTTTTATGCTACCTGTAATTTCTGAAGGGTCGTGTGTTTCTATTCCTTGTGTATGTAATGATACTAATTCCTCAAGAACTTCACTGTTTTTTAATTCTTCAAGTATCTTTTCTTCCTCTTCTGCTTCTTTTTGAATTCTTTTTTTGACTCTTTCTATTGCCTCTGTTGGAGGTACTGCAATATATTTTATAGGTTTGCCTATCTTCATTATAACAAAACCTTTCTTTTCCAAAGATTCTAAAACATCATAGCTCCTTGAACGAGGAACATTTGCTATGTCTGATAATTCTCCTGCTGTAGAAACTCCTCTTGAAAGTAGTGCTGCCCAGACCTTGCTTTCATATGAATTCAATCCAAATTGTTTTAATTTTGAAAGTGTTTTTTTATCAACTATCATTTATTCATCCCTTATTATTTTTGTAATTAGTGTGAGTAGGCAAAGACAACTTATATTTAAAACTTGTTGTTTTTTACTATCATTTAGTAATGGCAATACCCATACCCCTCTTTTTCTATTGGAACCTATAAATAAAAATAATAAAAGATATGTTTTATTATTTACTATATTGTAAATAAATATAAAGAAAATATTTTGATAAAAACTTAATATTTACAAATAAAAGAAAATCTATTACATAACTTTTTAATTAAAAAAAGTTTCCATCTGAAGTGAAGGGGGGTCAGGGTACTTATTTATAGTATACAAATCTTTATAAACCTCTATTTCATTTGGAGATAAAATGACACAAAAAGGACTTTCTGGTTTTTTTGAAAAATACCTTGATGAAAATCTTATCTTTAACAATAAGAAGGCATTACAAGCATCATATACTCCTAATGAAGTTATACATAGAGATGGTCAAATAAAAAATATAGCAAGCATTCTGGCTCCATCATTAAGAAGAGAGAAACCTTCTAATCTATTTATGTATGGAAAAACAGGAACAGGAAAAACTTTATGCATTAAACACGTCTCCAACCACATAAAAGATATAGCAAGAGAAAGAAAAATATCTTTGAAAATAATCTACTTAAATTGTAAGATGAAGAGAATAGCAGACACAGAATATAGGTTGGTGGCCCAGCTCATTAAAGAAATGGGAAGTTCTGTGCCTGCAACAGGTCTTCCTACAGACGAAGTTTACAACATCTTTTTTGATATGATTGATAAAACAAAGGAAGAGAACATAATTATTATATTAGATGAAATAGATCAACTAATAAAAAAAGCAGGAGATGAAGTGATATATAATTTAACAAGAATTAATGCAGAGAACGATAAGACACAAATATCTTTAGTAGGGATTAGTAATAATCTTGTTTTTACTGATGCGATGGATCCCCGAGTTAGGAGCTCATTGAGCGAAGAAGAAGTGGTTTTTCCACCCTATAATGCACTACAAATACAAGACATATTATTAAATAGATCAGAGAAGGCATTCAAGGAAAAAGCAATTGAACAAGGAGTCATTCAAAAATGTGCGGCATATGCAGCAAGGGAACACGGAGATGCACGAAGAGCATTAGAATTATTAAGGGTTGCGGGAGAGATAGCAGAAAGAAGAGGCCTATCAAAAGTAAGGATGGACCATTTAGATGATGCAGAAGAAAAAATAGAAAAGGAAAGAATATTAGAGATTGTAAAAACACAACCCAAACAATCACAAGTAGCATTATATAGCATATTACATTTATTTGAAAAAGGAAAAAGCAAGATATATACTGGAGACGTTTATGAAGTATATAAAAAATTATGTAGAAAAACAGACCTAAGACCGCTTACTCAGCGAAGAATTTCCGACATAATAGGGGAGTTAGATATGTTGGGAATTATAAATGCCACCGTGGTTTCTAAGGGGAGATACGGAAGGACAAGAGAAATTCGTTCAGGCATGGGAACTACAATCAAGCAGAAAATACATGTGATTCTTACAGACCAATTAAACATTACCTCAAATGAATAAAAAAATAAGGAAATTACTTGTTGAAGGAATATTAATAAGCCCAGAAATACTTGATAAAGAATTTAATCTAGATGAATTTCTACTAAAAACAAAAAAAAACAAACCAGTTGTCTTTGATTTATCTACTTTACGAAATTTAAATAATAAAAATTTAGAACAGGTAAAATGGGGAGAATATGATAAAAAAAAAGTAGATTCAGAAAAGGCAGGGAAGAAAAAAACAGAGGAATTTGACCTGCTTCCAAAACCAATAACAGAGAAAAAAGTAAAAATAATAGATTCTTACGAAGACATCAATTCTAAAATTTCTATAAATGATTTTGTTAATTTATACAATAACAGATATCTCACTCTTCAAAAAACACTTATTCAAAGACAAGAACTACAAGGGGCAAGAACAATAAGAAAAATAAAAACATCAAAAAATAATGAGACAGTAAGTTTTGTGGCATTAATTTTAGAAAAGAGAACAACAAAAAACAACCATATCATGTTGCTTCTGGAAGATCAAACAGGAACAACAAAAGCACTTATTCATAAAAAAAACAAGGAATTAATAGACGTTGGAAAAAACTTAACGCTTGATGAAACGATTGGTGTTGTCGGCGCAAAAGGAGACAGAATTGTATTTATCAACAAAATCATTGTTCCTGAAATACCCTTAAGTAAAGAACTTAAAAAATCTCCTTTGAAAGAAGTGGCGGTTTTTATTAGTGACATACACCTAGGCTCTAAAGCTTTCTTGAGAAAAGATTTTGAGAAATTCATAAATTGGATAAGGGGAGAAACAGGAACACCAGAACAAAGAGAGCTGGTGAAAAGGGTAAAATACCTTTTCATAGCTGGAGATTTGGTGGAAGGGATAGGAATTTATCCAGGACATGAAAAGGACTTAGAAATTAAAGACATCTACGGCCAATTTAAAGAATTTTGCGAATATATTAAAAAAATCCCTCAAAACATTAGTGTGATTATCTGTCCTGGAAATCACGATCCTGTAAGAATAGCAGAACCACAGCCAAGGGTTCCAGAAGAACTAATAGAGGAGATAAAAGATTTACCTAATCTCTATTTTGTATCAAGCCCTTCTTTCATAAAAATAGGTGAGACAGAAGACTTTTCAGGATTAGATGTTTTGATGTATCACGGATATTCTTTTCCTTTTTATGCAAATAATATAGAATCAATACGTCTCAAAGGAGGGCTGAAAAAAACAGAAAACATAATGGAGTACTTACTAAAGAAAAGACATTTAGCACCTACACACGGTTCAACAAGATATCAACTGAGTTACCAGAACGACCCACTATTAATTAAGACTGTTCCTGATTTCTTTGTTACGGGCCACATTCATAGAACTTCTGTAAAAAACTATAGAAACATTTCTATGTTGAACTGTTCGTGTTGGATTAGTCAAACACCATACCAAGAAAAAAGAGGTTTGGAGCCACAACCTAGCAGAGCAATATGTGTGGATTTACACACTAGAGAGACAAAAATATTAAATTTTGCCGAAAAATGAAAAAATATTTCCAAGCAATAGATGAAGATATAAAGGAACAATATGCTATTGCCAAATCTGCTCGTGAAAAGGGGTTTGATCCAGAAAATAGAGTTGATATTCCTTTAGCAAAAGGTATTGCTCAGCGTGTTGAAGGCCTAATCAGTGCAGCAACCCCTCAAATAATGA
The DNA here is from genome assembly GCA_964537195.1 of uncultured Methanosarcinales archaeon. GTDB lineage: Archaea > Nanobdellota > Nanobdellia > Woesearchaeales > GW2011-AR15 > CAZHYZ01. Next base: position 51,292 of record CAZHYZ010000002.1, on the reverse strand, counting down.
AGTCAGGGGTAGCAGAAAGAATAATCAAATTAGAAAAGCAGTATGGTTCTTTAGATTGGAGGGTGGGACTTAAAATTGCAGAAGAGGTAGCGCAACAGAAATTTTGTAAGTTCAAAACTAAACAAAAAGCATTGGAGACAGGAATAAGGGTTGGATTAGCATATATTACACTAGGAGTCATTTCTGCACCGCTTGAAGGGTTCATAGAACTCAGGATTAAAAAGAGGAGAGACGGGAAAGAATATCTTTCTGTTTTTTATGCTGGACCAATAAGGGCAGCAGGAGGCACTGCAGAAGCTGTCTCAGTTATTATTGCAGATTATGTAAGAAAAAAAACAGGATATTTTCCATACGATCCAACAGAAAAAGAGATAAAAAGAATTTGCACGGAAATAAGAGATTATCACGAACGCGTAACTAATTTACAATATTTGCCTTCTGAAAAAGAAGTTGAATTTCTTTTGAGAAACCTTCCAGTAGAAATCAATGGAGACCCTACAGAGGAAATTGAAGTGTCTAATTACAAAGATCTTGAAAGAGTGGAAACAAACAGAATTAGAGGTGGTGTCTGTCTTGTTTTGGCAGAAGGAGTAGCACAGAAAGCTCTAAAACTAAATAAACAATTGAAAAAATGGGGAGACACCTTTGGGGTAGGATGGGAGTTTTTAACAGAATTTTTAGAGATACAAAAACAAGCAAAGGCTCTGGGTACAATTAAGAAAACAAAAACAAAAATATCACCCAATTACACTTATATAAAAGATTTGGTAGCAGGCCGGCCAGTATTAAGTTTTCCAATGAGATATGGAGGATTAAGATTGAGGTATGGTAGAACAAGGACAACTGGGTTGGCTGCAGCGGCCATAAGTCCTTTAACCATGGAGGCCTTAGATGATTTCATTGCAACAGGAACCCAATTAAAATTAGAGAGACCAGGGAAGGCGGCCGCTATTGTTTCTTGTGACACGATTGATGGACCAATAATAAAGACAAAAGACGGATCAGTTATAAGATTAGAGAACAACGATAAGATAAACAAAGAGAATATAGAAGAGATTTTGTTTTTGGGAGACATTTTGTTTAACTACGGAGATTTTTCAGAAAACGGACACCGTCTTGTTCCGGTTGGTTATTGTGAAGAATGGTGGATAAAAGAATTTGAAAAAGCAATAGTGGAGTTGTTTGGAACGATCAATCTTGATAAAGTGTCAGAACTACTCGGGGTCAAAACAGACCACATACACCTTTTGTTTAGGAACCCCTTATCAGTCAAGATTTCTTCGAGGCTGGCTTTTAAAATATCAAATAATTTCAAGATTCCCTTGCATCCTTATTTTACTTATTTTTGGACTAACATAACTAAAGAAGATTTGTACAAATTAGCTATCTGGATGGAGAAATCAAACACAAAAAAAGAAAATGATAGAATTGAAAAAATTATATTGAGGGTGTCTGAAGAAAAAGAGATTTTAGAAAAGATAGGTCTTCCTCATTTATTAGTTAATAAAGAATTTGTAGTTATAAAAGAAGGGCATGCAAACATAATTCATAAGATTTTTTTACAACAAACACTGTCTAATCTAAAAACCAAAATAGAAGAATCTTCAGATGTTCTAGAATCTCTTGAGAAAATACTAACGATTAAAGTAAGGGACAAAGCAGGAACATTTATTGGAGCAAGAATGGGCAGACCTGAAAAAGCAAAAATGCGTAAACTTTCAGGAAGCCCCCATTTTTTATTTCCAGTAGGTGAAGAAGGCGGACGCATGAGAAGTATACAGTCTGCACTTGAAGAAGGCCAGATTACTGCTGAATTTCCTATTTTTGTTTGTGATAAATGTAAACACGAAACAATTTTTTCTGTTTGTGAAAATTGTGGAAGTAGGACGAGAAAAGCATACTATTGTAAAAAGTGTGGTCTAGTTCCAAAAAAATGTGTTCATGATTATGTTTTTAATTACAGAGAAAAACAAATCGACATAAACAAGATTTTCAAAAAAATTTTAGACAAACATAATATAAAGATATTTCCTGATTTGATTAAAGGCGTCAGGGGAACAAGTAATAAAGATCATGTTCCAGAGCACATGATTAAAGGGGTACTTAGAGCAAAACACAATGTTTTTGTCAACAAAGACGGAACAACAAGATATGACATGATAGAAATGCCAATAACACATTTCAAACCAAAAGAGATTAGAACTTCAATTGAGAAACTTAGAGAATTAGGATATGAAAAAGACATACACGGAAACCAAATAACAAAGAGAGACCAAGTTATAGAAATATTTCCACAGGATCTTGTTTTGCCATCTGCTCAGGAATCAACAGATGAAACAGCTGATGCTGTGTTGTTTAGAGTAACCAAATATGTGGATGATCTTCTTCATATACTCTATGGTCTTCCACCTTTTTATAATCTTAATTTACCAGAAGATTTGGTAGGTCAGCTTGTGGTGGGGTTAGCGCCACACACAAGCGCAGGAACTGTTGGGAGGATAATTGGATTTTCAAAAACCCAAGGAATGTTTGCACATCCATTATTTCATGCGGCGATGAGGAGAAATTGTGATGGAGACGAAGCGTGTGTGATTTTACTGATGGATGCACTGTTAAATTTTTCAAGATCTTATCTGCCCGACAAGAGAGGATCTAGAACAATGGATGCTCCTCTTGTTTTGACGTCTACCTTAGTACCTAGTGAAGTGGATGATGAAGTACACGGGATGGATATTGTTTGGCAATATCCTTTGGAGTTATATGAGGCAGCACAAGAATATAAATACCCTTGGGAAGTAGATATAAAACAAATAGACGATGTCCTCAACACCCCGAAAGAATACACCGGCCAGGGATTTACTCACCCAGTTGAAAACATGAACTCAGGTTCGCTTTGTTCAGCATACAAAACACTCCCAACAATGCAAGAAAAACTTAAGGGCCAAATGCTACTGGCGGAAAAAATAAGTGCAGTAAGCACAAAAGAAGTTGCTTCATTAGTGATTGAAAAGCATTTTTTGAAAGATATAAAAGGCAACTTAAGGAAATTCTCAATGCAGCAATTCAGATGTGTAAAATGCAACACAAAATATAGAAGGCCACCCTTGGTTGGGAAATGTACTGTTTGTGGAGGAAGAATAATTTTTACAATATCTGAAGGTAGCATAATAAAATATTTAGAGCCCAGTTTAAGTTTGGCTAAAAAATATCAAGTTTCCCCATACTTAATGCAGAACCTAGAACTTTTACAAAAACAAATAGAGTCTGTCTTAGGAAAGGAAAAAGAGAGACAAGAAGGCCTCGGAAAGTGGTTTGGTTAATCTTTTTTTCCTTCGAAAACAACATGTGAATAAGGAACCTTATTTATGTGTTTAGTAGATTCTTCAGTTATAATCTTTTTTTCAATCAGAAATTCAACTGCTTTTTTCCCTACTGCATTTATTATATATGCTCTGTTTAATAATTTAATGAGATCTTCATCACTTACTTTTTCACCTTTATAGAACTCTGAAGAAAGATCCAGAACTTGTTTGTTTTCTTCAATAATCTTTCCAACTAATGATTCGTCACAAACAGCCAAAACCAATTTGTCATCATGATAATGTTTTTTAACAATCATTTTAACTCACAGGATATCTAGCTCCACAGGCATTGCATTTAAAGAAAAGTATCCTGTTCTGTTTAGTTATTTTAGAATCGGGCTTTCCACACTCCTTACATATAACATATTTGGTAGCATATTCCTTAATTTTTTCATTAATTCGGGATGCAGAAACTTTTCTTCCTAGAACAACCCTTCTTCCTTTTGTGTCTCCAGGGGTAGCTAATTCTTTTAACATATACTTGAGAAAGTGATCTTTATCAGTTCCTAAGACATCTCCAATCTGGAAAAAATTTGCTAAAACAGTTTTATTTCCTTCTATGTGTCCTTTTATGTTAGGAATTTTAAACCGTTCAGATTCAAAAACATCTTTGGGAAGTTCTTTCTGAGCCTTTTTTAATAATTCATCATAATCCATGGGTGTTGAGAAAAACAATTCACTTTTAAAACTTATTCTTCTTCTGTCTCTTCTTGCAATTCTTCATCAAGAGACTCTTCTTGCTTTCTTAATTCTGCAATTTCTTTTTCAATATCTGACTTAGAGAACTTGTTTTTTATTAGAGTTATGATGCCTATAATCAAGAGGGACCCACCAAACACAGACACACCAACGATTATTTTTTTGGTGTCAATATTGAAATCTATATCAAACCACTTTCTTTCTTCTGTTTCCTCTTCTGGCGGTTCTACAATCTGTTCTTCTAGTTCTTCATCAGTAACATAAGTTGATTGCCCATATTCCAAATGATAGGTTTCTGCGACCCTTTGGCCATAAATTGAATCAAATTTGACAAGTACAGAGTGAGTTCCATTTTCCATCAGAGGAAAACCAAATTCTTTGAATCGCCTTTTTTCTAGTTTTGCCAGGTAAAATTCATGTCCACCAACAAACACCTGAATCCTTTCATATAATATGTTCTCTGGATTACTTAATCTTATTATGGAACGATTTGTAGCGTTTAATAAAGTGACATGAAATATGTCTCCAGTATAATTTATTTTATACAGTTGATTTATTTTTTTAAGAGCATTATTGTAAGTATAAACAAGAGACAAGTTTACGACATGTTCTCCTATATGTCCTGTGTTTAATATAAAAAAGAAGTCTTTTTCTGTGTCTTCTTCTAATAGTTTGTCTCTGCATTGTAGTCTGTTCTCGATTGTTTGGAACTCTTTAGATTTGTTTTTGAGAGTGAATATTTTTGGATAAGTTATTCTTAGTTCCTTAATTTCAATATCTTTTAGTACATCTAACGATAAGTTGAAATCTACATCGTCTCCAGTGTGTGCTTTTTCTCTATAACTAGATTCAAATAAGAGAGGCGTTTCTTGGACTTCAAATTGCTTTGCATAGTTTTCTTCTCTGAATTTTTCTAACAAAGTGTAAGATAGAGTAACATTGTTTTCAAAAGAAGTTTCTCTTACAGGCCTTATATTGTATATGCAGACATGTCTATTGCTATTGTTTAGGTCTCCTTTCCAAATTATGTTGTTTCCTCTCCTATTACATCCAGACAAAGGAGTTATGACAAAGTCGCTGTTATAACGATCTATATATGTGATGTTTGTTACATCTTCTTTTCCGTGTTTTATTATGTCTACTCGGACATCGGTGTTTTCTTGCAAGTAAAGTTCTTCTTTGTCAAAAGATCTGTTAACTTCTAAACGAACGTCAGAAAAGGTTATAGTAACCAACATAGAGATGTTAATGTACTTGTCATGGATGGTTGGAGGGACTTCCTCTCCATTTTTTTCAAATTTAATGTCTTCTTGACACACTTCATATAGCCACTCTCTGACACACGTTTCGTTTTTCAAGTGTATTACGGCAGTTACACCATAAGGCAGATAAAACACAGAAGTGTTGTCATTTCTAATGTATATTGCACGATATGTATCTCCATCTATATCAAAATATGTTCCAGACGTAACCCAACCATCATACAACTCTAAATCATATAAAGATACAGCAACAGGCAATAAGAGTAAAAACAATAGCAAATATTTTTTCATGTTATTTTGTGGAGAATGAAACTATAAATATTTTTTGAAAAGAAAAAAAGAAATAAAAAAGAATAGTTTTAGGCTATTCTTCCGCTAATATCACCAACAGCTGGTAGTTCTATACCTGATTCTTGGTTTTCGTAGGTTACAGTTGCTGTACCAATGAATTTGCTACCTATTTCATTTTCACCAAAGCCGCAATCTTGGAATCTTATTCTGAAAACCTCTTCATTGGCAACTTCTCTAGGTGTTCCATCAAGGTCATCCCAATCACCAGTTGTGAGATTTCCGGCATTCTGTATTTGTGGATTACCACCACTAGCACAAACTTCTGTACCTTCATCATTAACCATTTCTGCGTCAATAATGTTGGCTTTATATCCAATACTGTTTCTTAAAGGTATTGTTATTGTACTTGAGCTTGTTGCGGAGTTCTCTTGAAGTATAGCGGCCTTTCCACCTACACAACTCATCTCTACAGGAAATTGACATTTCTCGGGAAGGAAACCAGATAAATTCAAAATTCCTGAGGCAGCCAGAACTGCAATTGCTGCAACAACTACTAAAATTGCCCAACCATAAGTCATTAAGAACTCCATGGCTGCTTGTCCTTTCTTTTTCATAATTTTCACCTCTTTCTCCTAGGAAAATCTATTAGGATAAATTAACATGTGTAATGTGAAGTATATAAATGTTACGTTTTTGTATACTAGTTTACACTAAAAATCCACCCAACACATGACTTAATACTGTGAATGAGATAAAATAAATAAGTAACCCAAGTATAATATAAATAGGAGCTTTTTTCACAGCTTCAGTAGCATTACCTTTCTGTATAACACTAATTAATATAGCAGCAAACACGGAAGACATACATATGTTGATAACAGCAAAAATTTTGTAATCTGTTAATGAGATAGCATCTGGAGACATAGTCATCATGGAACCAACACCTCCAAAACTCTGTGCACTATCTCCAAGGTTAATATCACCAATGATAGTCTGCATCACTAAAATTAATTCAGTAGTTAAACCAAAAAGGAACGGAGCAGCCCCCAACGTAGCAAACAAGATAAATATAACATATGTAGTTACAGAGGAAGCCATCTCTTTTTTTATCATCTCTGTGTCTCTTATGTTGTTTGCAACTTTAACTAGTAATTCACCTACTTCTCCACCAGATTCAAGGCCCTCTAATAGAAGACTGATAGATCTTTTCACGGTCATTGAGTCATACTTTTCAGTGAAATCTAGCAACGCCCTAGGTAAACTTTCTCCTACCATTGTTGCCTTTGCAACAGTTTCCATTTCTTTTGCTAGAATTCCAAATCTAGGGCGTATAGCAAACCATAATGCCCTGTCTATCGGCATTCCTGCATTAATGTTTGCAGCTGTTAATTGTAAAAAGTCCGGAAAAACCCGTTCAATTTCTTTTTTTCTTTGCAGTATTTTCAGATCGATATAAATAAAAAAAGATATCCATGCTGCAAAATAGAGAGCAAGAGAACCAAGAACCCAAGCAAAGAGAAGAAACTTTATAGCTTCACTAAAAAAAGTCTTATTAATAAAAAAGGTAATTAAAAGGTAGAGGGTTGTTGCAACAATAATTGCACCAACACCATACATTATTTTTTTATTTACTTCTGCAAAATCTGTCTCAAACCCAGCCTTACCGATAAAATTAGAAAACCTTTTTTTTTGAGCATAGCTGGATATTTTGTGTTTCTTATCTTCTTTTTTCTTTACTTTCTCTATAACTTCTTTTGGAGCTAATTTCTTGTTTTCTTTTTTCTCAAGCTTTTTTCTCAATTTTTTTTTCTTCTTAACTCTTTCTTTAATCTCCTTTAACTTCTTTTTTTCCTCTCTCAGTTTGTCTAATTTTTCTTTTGCTTTACCCATTTTACAATTCTACAGGAGGTCTAATTGAATTTATCATTGCTATAAACATAAATTGTATGAAACCAATCATGCCGGCTATAACCAACAAAATAAGCAAGTTCAACTCAAGACCTATGAAAATTGCTAAGATGGTGAACATAGTTACACCAAGACTTGGCAAAATAATTGCTATCATCATATAAAACATGGCCAAAGGATTTAATTTACGACCATATTCCTCGACAGCAATTTGTTGTTCTTTTATTAAAGTGTCAATAACTGTTTTTAATGGTTCTGCTATATCACTTCCAGTTCTCAACGAATTGGAGATTTGCCACAACATCTTTGTAAAAGAATCGCTTGGACTCAAATCTATCGCCTCAGTTATTGCATCTTCAATAGGCGTTCCAAGATTTATTTTTTCTATTATGTCATTAAAATATCTCCCAATAAATTGATAATTCTTGCTGACATTTTTCATTGCATCATATAATGTGACTCCTGACTCAAGCTCCACCGCCAAAAATCTTCCTGCAAAAACTATCTCTTTTTCTATTTCTTTGCCCGCTCCCGCTATCTTTATGACAGGCAGTTGAAAAAAATAAAAGAACAACACAACAAAAACAAAAGGAACCATAAGAACCAACACAACAATTAATTGCAAGGTTTCAAGAACATTTAGCAGGAAAAGAAATGCTATAAAAATAATAAATGCTGTAGTGTATCCCGCACTAATGAGAGTTCTTTTTACAAAAACCTCATCAGAAAGATTCATATTGGCTTTTTTTAGTTGATGAGGCAGGTCCGGGAACTTTTTTGCCACATACCTTATAAAAGAAATTTCAATCACCCAATCCTTTTATTTGCCTTTACATATTTCAGCAAATTTTCTTTGTTTGTATAATATTCTGCCATCACTCTTCCGACACCGTCCACCGTATCAATGTTTTGCTCTACTAAATACTTTAAGATTTTTTGTTTCTCCTTGAGATCTTTATTTATTTCTGCTTCTGTGAAACCAGTGAATAAACGCAGAGTTTCCATAAGTCTCTTGGAACTGTTTTGTTTTTTCAAAACATCTTTTTTTGGGTCGTATTGCAGCAATATGTTCTCAGAAGCGTCTTCAAGTATCTCTGCTATCTGAAAGGTTCTTCTCCTTCCTGTTCTTCTGTTTCTGTATTGTAAAATTATCAAGGCAATAGCAGGCAACATTGTTTTAGGAACGTCTATTGGCGGGTTAGTTAATCTCTGGACAGTTTCTTTGGCACTGTTTGCGTGAAAGGTAGCATAAACACTATGTCCGGTGTGTATTGCTTCAAATAATGTTTCAGCCTCCCTTTTTCTTCTTACCTCACCGACCAAGATTCTGTCTGGTCTCATTCTTAATGAGTTAACCAAGAGGTCTTCCATTGAGATTTCTCCTCTTCCTTCTGCATTTGGCAATCGTGTACTCATAGGCACCCAATGTAAGAATTTAGGCAATCTAACTTCTCTAGTATCTTCTATAGAAAGGACTCTCTGGTTTGGTGGAAAAAATGTTGCTAGAACATTAAGTGTGGAAGTTTTACCAGAAGCTGTTCCTCCTGCGATAAGAGCAGACAACTCATATTGCATACTTATCCAGATCAGGCTGGCGGCTTCTGCAGTCATTGTACCCATTCTTAAAAAATGAGTGATTGTAAAAGGATTTCTTGAGAATTTTCTAAAAGTGATTGTGTTTCCTTGAGTAGATATAGGAAATAATGTGGCGTTTACTCTGTCCCCTTTGTTTAAATGTGCATCTAACAAAGGCTCTAAAACACTAATTTGTCTTCCTACGCGCCTCCCAATCATTGTGGCATAGTGTCTTATTCTGTCTTCATCTGGCACAACAAGATTTGTTTTAAGCCACCCATGTTTTTTATGATAGACCCACACAGGCTCTTGAGCAGAATTAATAACAATTTCTTCTAAGAGATCATCATTCAGCATTATTTCAAGATTACCGAGGCCGAGGCTTTTTTGGATTAAATATGTTGTCAAAAAGCCCTTTGTGTTTTCTTCCATATCTGGGAAGTATTTGTCTATGAGAACAGCTATGGTGTGTTTAAATTTATCCTCAATTTCTCCTGTTTTCTTTAAATCAGTTAATTCTACGGCACCCAGCGAAACTTCTTCAATCAACTGTTTTCTTATTTTCTCTAAAATTAATTCTGTGGTTTTGCTTATTTGAGATATAGAAACAACATATTTAGGAACAAACTCTTCGCTTGTCGTAACAACCGAAATCTCAATAGGGATGTTCTTAGACACGAATTTATATTTGTCTATTACTTTTCCAGTAACTTCTTTTTTTGGAGTTTCTTTACTCTCTTTTTTAGAAGAAGTTTTTGCCATCTTCACCTCTTTTAATACATTATCCTTTTATCAGCTTTATTAATTTTTCTAAATCTTCCTTAAACTTTCCCTTTTTTTGATTGACACCTTCAAGTTGTTTCTCCATTTCCTTTACATGTGTGTTGATAGTATTTGATTTAGATGCCAGATCAAAAGAAAGAGCTTTTTTCTTCAGCGATTCATAATCTTCTTTTAGTCCTTCTTGCTCTTTTTCAATATCTGATATAAATGATTCTATTTCTGTCTTTTTTTCAAAAAACTTCTCAAACTTTTGCATGGCCTTGCCTCCTTCTTCTACCTTAGCTTGTATCTCAGCAGTTTTTTGGCTAGCCTTTTTAAGTATCTCTTCCTGCAGTTTCAAAATTTCTTCTTCATGCTTTTTTGCTTTATTGATTAAAGGTTCAAGTGATTTCTTCTTGTTCGTTATTTGTTTTTCAATCTCTCTGACAGATTTTTGCAAATTTAATACACGGTCTTCAGACACATCTATGTCGGATTTTTCACTCTGAAGCTTTTTTTCAATTTCTTTTGAAAGATCAACCATGCTTTGGATTCTGTCATACAGTTCTTTTTCCTTTTCTTCCAGATTTAATAATCTGTGTTCCTTTACTTCTAGATCCCTTTTTTGTATATCAAGCTGTTCAACCAATTGTTGATGTTTCTTCTGCTCAATATTAATTTGTTCGTGAGATTTGTCCAGTATTTCATTAAATTGTTGAACCTGTTTTTCTATGTCTTTGTCCAGATTTTTTTTCAAATACTCATATTTCTCAAGTTGCTCGACCTCTGTTTTTACACTCGCAAGTTCACCACCTATGTCTTTCTTTAAATTTTTGAACTCATTTTTTATTTTTTCTAGACCAAGAGAATCACTATCTAAACTTTTTAAACTACTTTCTACTTTTCTGACAAAAGCATCTTTTTCAGAAGTGTACTCTTTTTTCTTCTCTTTTACTTCCTTTTCTGTAAGTTTTCTAGGTATTAAGAATGTTTTTGAGAATTTATAGTCTATACTAATTATCTTTTCCTCCTCTAAAAAAGAAGCCCATTCCTGAACAACAACCTTACTAATCCCTAATTTTTTTGCAGCGTCTTCAACAGAAATTTTTTCCCCAGTATTTATTAATTCTACTAATTTATCAACACCAGTTTCTATCTTGGACATAGTCTCATTAAAAAGCAACAAGATATAAAAAAGTTGTGGATTTAATTAAGAAAATCTACAAACATATCCAAATTTATTTTTAGGTTTTTTCTATCCGCCCCCATTAATTTGGCAAAAGATAGTAGCTCATATTTACTTCTTAATTCGTAAGGTGTTGTTGCAAAGCTAGAAAAGAACATATTAACACCATATTTCTTACACAAACCAACAACAAAAGCTAATTGCTCAACATGTCTTGGGTGGTTTTTCAATAAACAAGAAAAAGGCAATACAAGAAATTTATTTTTCTCAGCAAGCTCTTTAAACACAACCTGGTTTACTTTTTTTGTAGGAGCATGAAACGTACCTTTTTTATCATCACAATAGAAATAATGTTGTTTTTGGTCTTTAGAAAGAACTCTCTCCAATGGCTTTAGTTTTATTGCAATCTTTTTTGAATCACCACCCAGATAACCAAAATAATTCTCTTCGTCTTTCTTTGATTTATATAAAAAAAGAAGATCCTCTGTTGAAATACTTTTAGCTATCTCTAAGAATTTCTTTTCATTTTTATTTGGAAAACAAACATCTATAAACATATGTGAGAGAAAGTTAAGCAATTTATTAAATCATGCGCTTATTTTTTCAGCAAAAACACATGCATTACATACATCGTTTGTACTGGGCTGTCCGCATCTTTTACATGTTCCTATATCTTCACTAGGAAGTTCTAATCCTTTTTTGTAGTTAATATACCAACCAACAAGATTTTCTTTTATTTCTGGAAACTTTTTTTCTAAAGCATTAAGGGAACGTTTATATCTTAATCTAAATGAATCACTTATGTTAGGGCAGCAACTAAAATCAATGACCAACTTTTTAATTGAGGAATAAAACATTATTTCTTTTTCAGAGCAGAAATATAGTGGTTTAACTCTTTTTGTGAACTTGTCATTTTTTCTAATTCCAGATACTGGTCCCTGTCTTTTTAATGCACCAATGTTACTCTTTGTCAAATTCATTAGTACTGCTTGAGCTTCATCATCCAAGTTATGTCCGGTTGCCAACACGTCAAAACCATCAGCATATTTATTTAATAAATATCTTCTAAACACACCACATACAGTACAAGGACGCAAATCTTTTTCTTCAATAATTTCATCCAAGTTTTTATTGAAATCTTCTTTAAAAGACACAATTTTAAGAGGAAGTTTTTGCTTTTTACAATATTCTTTTAATAATTTAATTGTGTTGTCCCTATAGTCTTTAATTCCTTCATTGATTGCCAATGCAGTGACATTATAACCAAGTTTATTAAGCACGTGCAAAACAGCCATAGAATCCTTTCCGCCCGATGCACCAACAACAACTTTGTCTGTTTTTTTAATCAAATTAAATTTCTTAATTGTTTTTTTAACCTTCTTTTCAAAATAATTAATGAAGTGTTTTTTACAATACACAGGTTTATTTAGTACTGGTTTTTTTCCACAAACAACACACATTTGTTTTTCCATAACGCCACGAAAGAAAACTTGATTATTAAATTTATAGAAAATAATATAAATTTCAAAATAAGCAATAATGATATGGGAGGGAAGTTTTTTAAGACAACACAGCCGAAGGAGGATTTTTTTCATTTGCAAAGAGAATTATCGAGACAAGACAAGTGGTTGAATCAATTACATGATTTTAGTAAAAATTTACATGGTTATACTAAATACATTTCTGAGAGCAATACAAAACATAAAAAAGAGATCATCAAAAAAATAGACAACATATCGCAATGGATAGAACACCTAAATGATTCACACATAACCCTTAAGAAAGAGCTTTCAACGCTCAAGAGAGACATAAGGGCCTCTTTAAAAAAGGATTTTGAAGAATATCATAAGATTCTGGTTCAATATCTAGAACATAGGTTAGAAGAAGTTCCAAAACACGACACCTTGAAGGAAGACATACTTAATGAGCTTGACACACCAAAATATGAACCCATTATTAATGACTTTGAAGAAACAGATGTTAATAACATAACACATTATAATGCTCCAACAGAATTAACCAACCCAGAAAAAGAGCTTTTAAGCCTTCTTTTTAACGAAAATAAGCCTTTAACATATAAAAACATAGCACAGAAGCAAAATAAGTCTGTAAATTCAATTAGAGTATATATGAACTCTTTAAAATCAAAAAAAGGAATAATAGATGAGTTTAAAGGTCCGAACGGACAAAAGATATTTACAATAAAGAATTCTGAGTTAGTTAAGACTTTGTTTAATTTTTAAAAGACAAGATCAATTATAATGCATTATAACGCATTATATAATGCATTATAACACCATTATAAGGGCATTATAATGCCTAACCCCATGCATCAACATGAATCTGGGGTTCTGGGACATTTGCTTTCATGAGACCGTTTTTTACATTAGTTACCATGGGTGGTGGCCCTATTAGAAAATAATCCTTATCAAACAAGTCATTCTTTGTTGCTTCTTTTATGAAATCTATATCAATAAATCCAGAATGAAACTTCCATTCTTCGTCCGGATAATCCACAGTCAAATATAGGTTAACATTCTCTCTTTTGTTATGTTCTTCTAACTCCTCTTTTAAAATAATGTCTTTTGGAGATCTTGAACCATAAATCACAGTTACTTTTGTTTGTAATTTTTTATCTAAAACGTACTTAAGCATGCTTCTAAAAGGACTTATGCCAGAGCCTCCCGCAATAAAAACCACATTATTATAAGTTTCATCAAACACAAATTTTCCAATAGGGCCATTGTATTTCAACACCTCTCCAGAAGAGCATTGAGTAAGGTAGGTAGACATTTTTCCATTGGGTATGTGTTTAACAGTTATCTGAAGGAATTCCTCAGTTGGAGAAGAAGACAACGAATAAGATCTCCTAATTAATTCGTCACCCATTTTTTTCTCAAAGATACAATACTGTCCGGGCTTATAATCAAAATTTTCTGGCCTTTCAAACTGTATTGTCCAAGTATCGTGAGTTTCTTTAATTAGTTTAATTACTTTTGATTTGTGCATGTTAAAAACACCTCTTTTCAGGATATGTTCAGTATAATTGTCTATATGATTTATAAAAATATCTACACTTACACAATATAGTAAAACTTTTATAATTTACAAATTTGTAGTAATTTATGAAAAATAAAAAACATTTATTACTTGTTTTGTCTACCGCAGTTATTAGTGGAGTTTCCATTTTTCTTAATCAATATGGAGTCACAGGTATAGACTCGGGTGTATTCACCTTTTCAAAAAATTTCGTTGTTGCAATTTTCTTGTTCTCACTAATTTTTGGATTAAACAACCTTAAAGAATTTTCACAATTAAAGAAAGAAGACTGGTTTAAAATTGTCTTAATTGGTCTTGTAGGGGGTTCTGTTCCCTTTCTTTTGTTTTTCAGAGGACTCCAATTGACAACTGGGGCAAGTGCAGCATTAATTCATAAATCACTTTTCATATTTGTGACCATGTTTGCAATAATTTTTCTGAAGGAAAAACTTGACAAAAAAGTTATTGCCGCGTCTATGTTGTTGATAACAGGAAACTATCTTCTATTGAGACCTTCTTGGAGTTTTAATTATGGAGATTTGATGATTTTGGTTGCTACAATTTTGTGGGCAGCAGAAAATATAATTTCCAAACACACATTAATAGAGCTTTCTGGAAATATGGTGGCCTTTGGCAGAATGTTTTTTGGTTCATTATTCATATTAATCTATCTTGCAGCAACAGAAAAATTTGTAATTATACAGACCATTACGACACCACAATTAACATGGATATTTATTACATCAGGAATGCTTTTCTTGTATGTTTTCACTTGGTATAATGGCCTCAAAAAAGTACCTGTGTCTTTGGCTTCTGCTATCTTATTACTGGGATCGCCTATTACAACTTTATTGAAATTTACGACAGGAACACCACTAACACTAACTAATGCAACAAGCATGGTACTAATAATTGCAGGGATTGTTGTTTTCATGAATTCTACATCACAGTTTAATCTCAAAAAGGTTTCAGAACTATGGTTGTCCAAGACAAAGCACTAGAGCTTTTAGCTAGTTTTTCTTATATTACAAACAAGCTGAATTATTGTGGACCCAATGGATCATATAAAGAATTATGGAAACTTCTTAATGACAAAGACTATAATAAGGATAAAGTAATTAACCATTTTGAGAAATATGAAGGCCTATATATCTATCTAAAGAAAATAGCAGAAAAGAACAAAAAAACCCCCTTTGATTACGAGGTTATCGAAAGCTATTGGCTTGGAAACAACCTTCTAGATAATTTTTCTAAAAAAGACCATTTAGACATAATAGACTCACTAGTAAAAAGGGGCCTTCCTGAAATGTATGCCCAGAGACTTAAAAAAAAGCTTCCAGAGAAAATGAATCCACACCACACGTTTAATGTACTCTTTGTTGGTGTAGGCATGACGAGTGGTTCTGTCCCGACAAACATAGTTACGATGAATAACTGCATAGTTTCAATAGGCCAAGTATTAGAAATAAAGGAAAACAAACTAATTATAGAAAAAAACCCCCTTCAAATTAGAAAAGGAAAACTTATCTTTGCAGAAAAAGAGAAAAAAGAAATCATGAACACTTTTTTATCTCCAAAAAAAGGATACGAAATTGGCATACATTGGGATCATGCTTGTAGAATACTTACAAAAAGAGAAATCTCAAATATAAACACCTATACACAAGCAAACATAGATGCACTTAATCAAGCCGGATTTTTTTCCACTGATTAAGGCTTTCTCTTCCAACATCTGAAGGGACTTTCTCTACTATAAATTGTCCAACAACAAGAACCCAGTCTCCAACATCACACTTAACATCAGCAATAACAGCTTCTCTTTTCTCTAAGTCATAATCAATCACGGCCTTGTTTTTTTCAACAGAGACAACCTTTCCAGGGATTTGTAGGCACATGTTTTTCTAAATAGTGAGTATGTTTATATTTTTTACACAAATTTTAAATACCTTTCAAAATTGAATTAAATTATGGCAGACAAAAAACTAAAAATAGGTTGGTTCTCATTTTCATGCTGTGAAGATTCTACAATTGTTTTTATGGAACTTCTTAATGATCATTACAAGGAATGGCTTCCTTTATTAGAGTTTAGGCATGCAAACGTGCTCCAATCAAAAAATGAACTTTCAGACATTGATGTTGCTTTTGTAGAGGGCGCTATTGCATCTGATAAAGACTCCAAAGAGTTGCAGGAGATTAGAAAAAATTCGAAAAAATTAGTGGCAATAGGGTCGTGTGCAGTTAAGGGTACTCCCTCTGCACAAAGAAACGAATTTTCGGAGGATAAGAAAAAGAGCATAATCCCAATAATAGAAAGATGGGGTCTTGCAGAAAATGTTAAGACAGTAAAAGAAGTTGTCGATGTTGATGATGAAGTAGATGGCTGTCCAATGAAGGAAGAGGTTTTCATTGAAGTACTAACTAAATATCTAAAAGAATTTGGTGTTGTAAATGCATAACGTAGACATAGATTTAAGTATTGATAAATTGAGTAAAATAGAAGGACATGGAGAACTAGATCTTAAAGTAAGGGATGGCAAAGTAGAAGACATTAAATTTAAGATAACAGAAAACAAACGATTTTATACTACAGCAATAGAAGGAAAACCATTTATTGCCGCGCCATCTCGGATGTCGCGTATTTGTGGAACCTGCAGTATAGCACATTTACTTTGTTGTATTAAAGCCATTGAGAATGCACTCGGCCACGAACCAAGTGAACAAATCAAGATATTAAGAAAATTAACAACATATGGTATGATGATTAGAGACCATGCACTCCACTTGTATTTCTTTACTTTGCCAGATGTTTTCAACAAAGATTCTGTGTTAGAATTTGACCAAAAGAATCCAGAAGAACATGATTTGGTTCATGATGCTTTTGCAGTTAAATCTGCAGGAAACAACTTAAGCATAGCAGTTGCAGGGAAAGCCGTCCATGCACCATATCCAATGGTCGGTGGATTTTCTAAATTTCCAGAACCAGATTCAATCAAAAAATCCATTAAGGAACTAAAAGAAGTAAGGCCCAAAGTAATCAGATTAATGAAGATATTTCAAGAATGGGATCAAACATTGCAAAGAGACACAACGTTTGTGGCACAAATTTCCAAGGATTTTAGTTTTATGGACGGAAAGATAAAAACATCCAACAACACAACAATAGAAGAACCAGATTACATACAGCACCTCGAAAGAACAGTAATTCCTTACTCTACTGCAACAGGATACATGTTTGAAGGGGGAAATTATTTTGTCGGTTCGTTGTCAAGAATTAACCTAAACAAAGAAGCACTCCACGAAAACACAAAAAGAGACGCAGCAGACTTTTTGAAATGGTTTCCAAGCAAGAATGTTTTTGATAACAATTTAGCTCAGGCAATAGAGACACTTCATGCAATAGACCATTCTATAGAACTCTTGGAAAACACCAGATTCGAGAAAGAGAAACTAAACATACTAAAACCAAAGAAATCATCAGGCATAGGAGTAATCGAAGCACCCAGAGGAACATTATATTATAAAGTAGACTTAGATGAAAAGGGAACAGTAACTCACGTAGACGTTATCGTACCCACACAACAAAACCAGATTAATATTGAGGAAGACATAAAATTATTTGTTGAAAAGAATCTTGATATGGAAAAACAAAAAATGGCACTAGAAATTGAAAAAATAATAAGAGCGTATGATCCCTGCATGAGTTGTGCTACTCACTTCTTGAAAATAAATTGGTTATAATTTCTTTTATTTGTTTTATTGCGACCATTTCATTCATTTTTGGAGGAACACCAATTATATTTACTTCTTCTATAAGGCCAAACTTTTTCATTATTTTCAGATTGTGGCCAAGGTCAAAATCATGTAGTGAACAAGCCCTTTCAACAACAATTTTATCTATGTCCTTTATCAACTGAACTTTTTTTAGACCAAGTGCAGTGTCCAAGAGATTTAATGTTTTTTCAGAAGTGTCGAAATCTTCGCTAGGATCTAACTCTATGAATTGTATTTTTGGAAACATATCCTCTAGTTTGAGCAGTAATTTAATGGGAAGAGAATCAATTTCTACCAAAGGATTTCCCAAGACATATATTTTCATACTTCTATAGAAAACTAACTCTGTTTTTCAGTTTTTTTGTTTAAGTAATCATAAATGCCTAATTTTATAATTTTCAAAGGAAGCATCGCACATTTTATTCTGACATGACTTATAGGGATACCCATCATGTCTATTATGTCTTTCTTCTCCATCTTCTTTATTTCTTTCAAAGGAAGACCTTTAATTTTTTCACTTAACATGGAAGCAGACGAAGTAGAAATAGCACAACCATGCCCCGAGAACTTCACATCTTTTATTTTATTTTTTTCAAAATTCATCTCAAAATTAAATTTGTCTCCACAAACAGGATTAGAATCACCTATATTTATATCATACTTCTTTAAATGTCCAAAATTCCTTGGATTTTCATAATGATCCAAAATGTTTTCTTGGTACATATCAATACTCATTTTCTAAAAACTCCCTTCACTTTTTTTAGTCCTTTTATTAAAACATCAATTTCTTCTTTTGTATTGTAAATATAGAAGCTGGCTCGAGTACTTGTTTTTGCTTTCAACCTTTCATGCAGGGGTTGTGCACAGTGATAACCACTTCGAACAGCAACACCATACTCTGTATCTAAGATACTTGCAACATCATGTGGATGAATGCCTCGAACATCAAAACTAATAACTCCTTTTCTTAATTCTGGATTGGTTGGCCCATATATTTTTATTCCCTCTATCTCATTTAACATGTTTACCGCATATTCTGTGAGAGAAGAAACATGTTTTTCCACATTTTCCATACCAAGCCCGTTTAAGTAATCAACTGCAGCACCAAAGGCAATTCCTCCCGAAATATTTGGGGTTCCTGCTTCAAATTTCCATGGCAAGTCATTCCACGTACTTTTTTTAGTTGTAACTTCTTTTATCATATCTCCACCAAAAAGAAAAGGAGACATTTTTTCAAGGAGATGCTTTTTTCCATATAATGCCCCAATTCCAGTCGGAGCCAACATTTTGTGACCAGAAAACACCATGAAATCACAATCAATTTTTCTCACATCAACACACATGTGAGGAACGGATTGGGCAGCATCTAAAAGAAAAAGTGCTCCTGCATCGTGTGCAATTTTTGCTATTTCTCCAACAGGATTTATGGTTCCAAGAACATTTGAGACATGGACACAACTAACAAGTTTTGTTTTTTCAGTTATTTTTCTTTTTAGGTCTTCAATATCAACGACGCCCCCATCATTTATATCAACGTATTTGACATTTATTCCTCTTTTCTCTAATTGTTGCCATGGAACAAAATTACTGTGGTGTTCCATAATGGTCGAAACGACTTCGTCTCCACTTTTTAAATTTTGAAAAGCCCAACCATACATTACGAGATTTATTCCTTCTGTTGCGTTTCTTAAAAAAATAATCTCTTCATTAGGAAACTCAGAATTGACAAATAATCCAACCTTTCCATGTGCTTCATTATACATTTCAGTAGCTTCTTCAGATAACAAATGCACTCCTCTATGTATGTTGGCATTATTTTTTTCATAGTACTCTTTTATGCTTTCAAGAACTTGTTTTGGTTTTTGTGTTGTTGCTGCGTTATCTAGATATATCAGTTTTTTACTTCTGATTTTCCTACCAAGTATTGGAAAATCTTTCCTAATTTTTTTTATATCATACATTTTATCTAAAATACTTTTTTTGAAGACTTTTTTCAAATCCCAGTCTTAAATCATCAATCTCTATTTTCTCAGTTATCTCACTAAAGAACCCCAAAATTATAAGTTTTTCTGCTTCTTTTCTAGATAAACCGCGAGACATTAGATAGAATATTTCTTCTTCATCTGGTCTACCAAGTGTAGCACTATGACTAGCTGATACTTCATTAGCATCAATCTCTAAAGTAGGTACAGAATTTGAGACAGCATGTTCACTTAAAATTAATGAGTGATCAGATAAATAAGAGTTTGTGTCTTGGGCAGTTTTATCTATTTTTATTTTCCCTCTATACACAGAAGTAGAATGGTTGTCTAGAACACCTTTAACAATTATGTTTCCGGTAGTATGTGGTTCAATGTGATGCGCATTTGTAGTAATATCAAAATGCTGGTTTTTGTTCCCATAAAAAACCCCACAATTATGTGATTCAGATCCTGGCCCATTGAAAAAAGAGTCAATTTTTACTCTACTTATCTTTCCTCCAAATTGTCCAAAAAACCAATTGACTTTGCTGTTTCTTTCTAAATTTGCTGACCAGTTTGAAAAGTTAATAACATTGTCCACCCAATTTTGTAGGTTGTGAAAATCCAGAGAAGAATTTTCTTTAGCATAAATCTCAACAACATCGCTTCTTAATGCGACATAATCTCCTTCTTCAGAAACGTGTTCTTCAATATATTTCAACGAAGAGTTTTGTTCTAAGATAATTAAAGCATGATTAAAAAAACCACCTTTTCTGCTAATATAAAATCTGTTTCTCAAAGGCAACTCCAATTTTATGTTTTTAGGCAAATAAATAAAAACACCTTCGTTCCAAAAAGCTGCGTGCATAGCAGTGAATTTATCTTCTTTGTATGATACCAGAGACATTGGCAGACATTCTTTAATAATATCAAAATGTTTTTCTAATGCGGTTCTTATGTCTGTAAAAATAACACCTTTCTTTTCTAATTCCTTGTTTTGCCCAATAAATTCTACTTTTTGTTTTCCTGGCAGAAATTCATTTAAATTGAGGTCTTTTATGTCCGTGTATTTCCAGCCCTCTGATTTTTGAGAAGGAAGGGGCAATTTTTTAAATAATTGAAAGCCAAGTTGCCTTTTTTCATACATTGTTTTAGGTTCAACAGTACTTTGTTTAATCTTTTTTAATATAGATTTATCATATATACTTGTCATGTTTATCCTACAGAGCCCTCCATATTCAATTCAATGAGCCGATTTAGTTCTATGGCATATTCCATAGGAAGTTCTCTAACAAATTCATCCATGAATCCCCTTACAATCATTCCTAGCGCCTGTTCTTCATCAAACCCCCTAGACATAAGATAAAATAACTGTTCTTCAGAAACCCTTCCAACAGACGCCTCATGACCTATAGAAACATCTTTTTCCTTTATTTCCATATAAGGGAAAGTATCAGAAGCAGACTTTTCATCTAGGATCAAGGCATCACAAACAACACTTGACTTAACATCTTTACAACCCTTTTCTACTTTCAACAAGCCTCTATAGGATGCCCTTCCCCCATCCTTAGATATTGATTTAGATATTATTTGTGAAGTTGTCTTTGGTGCCAAGTGAATTATTTTTGCACCAGCATCTTGATGTTGGTCTTTTCCTGCAAATGCAACAGAAATTACCTCTCCGTGTGCACCCTCTTCTAATAAAATAATAGCAGGATATTTCATTGTTATTTTGCTTCCAAGATTTCCGTCAATCCATTCAACGCGAGAATTTTTATGAGCAATTGCCCTCTTAGTTACTAGATTAAACACATTATTGGACCAATTCTGGATTGTTGTATATCTTATGGTAGAGCCTTCCATAGCAATAAGTTCCACTACTGCACTATGTAGAGAATCAGAAGCATATACGGGGGCAGTACAGCCCTCTACATAATGAACATGTGCTCCTTTGTCTGCAATAATTAAGGTTCTTTCAAATTGCCCCATGTTTTTTGCATTTATCCTAAAATATGCCTGCAAAGGCAAATCCACTTTAACTCCGGGAGGAACATAAATAAAAGAACCTCCGGACCAGACAGCAGTATTTAATGCTGCCAGTTTATTATCATTATAGGGTATGATTTTTCCAAACCACCTTTTCACAAGTTTGGGATGTTCTCTTAATCCACCGTCCATATCTAAGAAGATAACACCTTTCTTTTCAAGATCTTTTTTCAGATTGTGATATACAACTTCTGATTCATATTGCGCACCCACACCCGAAAGAAATTTTTTTTCGGCCTCAGGAATTCCAAGTCTATCAAATGTCTTTTTTATATATTCGGGAACATCATCCCAGCTTCTACTTTGTTCACCTTCTGGTTTTCCATAATAATAGATGTCTTGAAAATCAATTTGTCTGAGATCTGCACCCCACAAAGGAAGTGGCCTTTCTTTGAAATGTTTATATCCTTTTAGTCTCATCTCAGTCATCCACTTAGGTTCCTTTTTTATTTCTGAAATTTGTCTGACTATTTTTTCATTAAGTCCTTTCTTAGTCTTGAAAGAAAATTTTTCAGGATCTCTAAAACCATACTTATATTCATTTCCAAGAAATTTTTTTATCTCTTCACTTTCTTTTGAACTCACACCAATTCACCTTTTTTGCAAATCTTCATACCCTCTTTCTTCAATTTCTTCTGCAAGTTTTCGTCCGCCGGTTTTTACAATTTTACCATCAACAAGAACGTGTACTTTGTCAGGTTTTATGTGGTGAAGAATTCTTTGATAATGGGTAATAATAAGTACTCCCATCGTTGGTCCAACCAATTTTTGTACACCATCTGCAACAACTTTTAGTGCATCAATGTCTAATCCAGAATCAGTTTCATCTAAGATTGCAAATTTGGGTTCTAGAACAGCCATTTGTAAAATTTCTGTTCTTTTCTTTTCTCCTCCCGAAAAACCTACATTTACATGTCTTTTGGCAAATTCTTTGTCCATCTTGAGAAGATCCATTTTCTCATACAACAGTTTCATAAAATCCATAACACCAATCTTGTCATCTTTATCCTTACTTTTGACTTGATTGTAGGCAGTTCTTAGAAAGTTTGCCAGAGAAACACCAGATATCTCACTTGGATATTGGAAAGACAAAAACAACCCTGCTTTTGCTCTTTGGCTCACATCTAAATCGAGCACATTGGTTTTATCAACCACAACATTACCTTTAGTTATTTCATATTTCGGGTGTCCCATAAGACCAAAAGCCAAAGTACTTTTTCCAGAACCATTTGGCCCCATTAGAGCATGGATTTCTCCTTTTTTAATTTTTAAGTCTAATCCTTTAATAATTTCTTTCCCATCAACATTAATATGTAAATCTTCTATTTCAAGCATATCTCTCACCTTTCATGACATACATCACAAGAAATATCTGTTCCCAGATAACAGTGACAAATATTGCACAAAAACCCAGAGCGATCCATTTTTCTAATTAGTTTTTGTATTTCTTTGTGAACAGTTGTTTTGTTTTCTGAAATCTTTTCCACAGACAAAGATATCTCTTTCTTTATTTCATTTGGAAAAATTATTTCATTTCCTCGCTTTTTTTTAAGATATTGACTGATAGCAGACTCGGTTAGCCCGAGCAGGGAAGCTATATCTTTTTGTTTCAGTTTTTTTTCTTTCAGTCCAAGTGCAATGTGTTTTCTTAATGCAGGAAGAATATGCCAAACTTGTATTTCTTGAGGGGTCTTCATAGTCACTTAACAATTGTTAATATTTTATAAAATTAACTAAAGAATCAGCTTATTTTAATTTATCAAGTTCCTCCTCAAATTCTTCAGGATCCTTGAAATCCTTATATACTGAGGCAAACCTAATATACGCAACTTTGTCCAATTTCTTTAATCTATGCATCACCATTCTGCCAATAATGTGGGTGGGGATTTCAGGGGAGTCTCTATTTATAAGATGTGATTCTACTTCATTTACAATATTTTGTATTTCTTCTGCACTCACAGGCCTTTTTTCACAGGCCTTGAGAATGCCTCTTTCTATCTTAGTTTTTTCAAATTCCTCTCTAGCACCATCTTTTTTCACCACAAACAAAGGAATTGTTTCAACTCTTTCATAAGTTGTGAATCTTTTTTCACAGACAAGACACTCTCTTCTTCTTCTAGTAACACAACCATTATCTGTTTCTCTTTTGTCTACAACCCGAGTCTTCTCACTTTCACAATAAGGACATTTCATACATAATTAAAACATATGAGCGATTAAAAAACTTTGTTTTTTTACTCAGACACAATTACTACAAAAGTTTATTAATCACTTATCTCATATTTTACTTCATGGGACAACAAGAAGTCTACACTTTTCTCAAAAATCACAAAGGAAAGTGGTATACTTCCAAACAAATAGCACAGGGATTAAATGTTTCTTTAGGTTCTGTAACTAATAATCTGAAAAAACTTAGAAAAACAGAGAAAGAAACACTTGAATTCAAACTGGTAGGTAACAAGTATTTCTATAAATTCATAAAATAATAAAAACAAAACACATTTTCATACACACATGTTATATGTAGTTTCTACACCCATCGGGAATATGGAGGACATCACACATAGAGCGTTATCCATACTAAATTGTGTTGATTATGTATTGGCGGAAGACACAAGAAGAACTGCAAAACTTTTATTAAGACACGATATAAAAAATAAACTTGTGTCCTATAATGACCATAACAAAGAGAAAAAGACACCAAGGATTTTGGAAGATCTGAGGAGACATGATATTGCTTTGGTGAGTGATGCCGGTTCTCCCGGAATAAGCGACCCAGGTTTTTATTTAATTAGAGCATGCATAAAAAAAGACATTGTTGTATCTCCTGTTCCGGGTCCTTCAGCCATATTAGCAGGACTTGTGTGTTCTGGATTACCAACAGACAGATTTACTTTTTATGGATTCTTCCCAAAGAAAAAATCTGGGAAAAAAAACTTAATTAATCTGTTTAAAAAACGTTTAGAGACCGCTGTTTTTTTTGAATCACCTCACAGGATAGCTTCTACTGTGAGTTTACTTTCAAAAGAGTTACCTTATGCAGAAGTTGTAATAGCTAGGGAACTCACAAAAAAATTCGAGGAATTTATTAGGGGACCTGCAAAAGATGTACATGAAACAATTAAGGGCAGAAAAATAAAAGGAGAATTAGTAATAATATTAAAAGTGGGGAAGCCCACATAGGATTTTTCACATCCCGCCTGGGCATTAAACCAAAGTTCTACACATGTTTTTCATGTTTGAAAATTGGCATGGGCTCCAGGATCGAGCTTACCTCCCCCCACCCAGCACATTTTATGTGCTATAACATAGTTATGTTTTAGAGATATTTAAGTTTTATTGTTTTGTCTTGATTACTTTTTCGTATCTTTTTTCAACCATTTTTACAACAGTTTTCCAATCATACTTCTTAGCTAGTTCTTCTGCTTCTTTCTGTTTTTTTCTATATTCTTTTTTATTTGTTAAGAGACTCAGTACTTTTTTTGCTAAGTCATTAGACTCGTTCTTCTTGAAAATTTCCCCGCCCTTTCCGTTTTGCGTTATCTCCTTTAGAACCGGAATGTCTGAGCAAACATAAGGGGTCTTTAGTGCCATGGATTCTATCATTACAATCCCAAACCCCTCCACAGTACTAGGGAAGCAGAAAATATGTGACGAACGCAATGTTTTTACAACATCCTCATAATTTGGCAAAAAACCAAGAAATTCAATAGTATTAACCAAGTTTAATCTTTTAACCAAATTTTTTAGTTTGTTTTCCTCAGGCCCCTTTCCAATTATTTTACACTTAATGTCTGGAATTCTAGCTTTTATTATTTTTATTGCATTGATGAGAACTTCAACATTTTTTGTTTTAACTAATCTTCCAACAAAACAAATAGTTGGGGAGTTATATTTCTTTGATTTCAAATTATTCAGATAAGAAAAATCAATTCCATTAGGAATAACTTCAATCTTTTTTTTGTGGATTCCGGCCCGAATCAATCTTTTTTTTGTGAATTCACTTACACTGATTATAGAATCATAGTCTAGTTTCAAAAGAAATCTTTCATATAATTCGTATGGAAAACCAGAGACCAACCCCTTATTCTTAATCCATTCATTTACCCAGGTTTCGTGATATGTAATCACAACTTTTTTATCTATTTTTTTTGCTATTTTGTATGCTGGCAGGTATGTTGTAAAGTTGAAACCATGTACCAGTTCAACGTTTTCTAAAGAGGCCCCCTTTTTACAAACAGCACGCGCAAATAACAACCTAGAAACAAATCCCCCATAGTTAGAGTATTTGTGCTCCGGCCCAACCCGGATCACTTCAATATTTTCAAAAAACTCATGTCTTTTTAGGTTGTTTCTCCAAGAAGTCATTATTCTTACTTTGTGTTTTTTGGCCAGGCCCTTAGCAATGTTAAATACCCTTGATTCGACACCCCCAGTTATTTCTCCTTTTAGAGAAGCAGGAAAATATTCTGTCAAAAGTAAGACATTCATTTTTTCTTCTTTTTTTTATCCATCAATGAGATCTCTCTTACAAGCTTTGTTATCTCACTTTCTGTTTCTTCGATTTTCACATATAACCTAAAAATTAGATAGAATAAAAGGGATATACTTATGTAAACTATAACATCAATCCCCCTCCCTATTCCAACAAGTTTAGCAATTCGAGTTGTTACATCTGGGAAGAATACCACAAAAACAAGTCCGCTCCATATGCCTAACCAAAAAATTAATTCTCCAAAAGTGATTTTTTTGTCCTTTGCTCGAAGTATGGCCCTACTGGCAGCAAAAGTTACAAAGATTAAAGCGATTATTTGTACAGGAGTAATCATTTTATTTAACTAACCTCTTAAACAACATTCTTATGCCGAGTGCAATACTCTTCGACCAACTTTGGCCTTTTTCTAAAGAGTACTCATCATATATTACAGTTATAGGTATCTCTTTATATTTAAGTTTCTTTCTCATTATTTCGGAGAGTATTTCTCCAGCATGTTCCATTTTATCCGCTTTTATCTCCAAATTTCTAGCAGCAGTTTTTGAGAAAGCACGAAAACCACATTGCGAGTCTGTAATTCTCATACCATATAAAACAAATATGACAACAACACCAATCTTTAAAACAACTTTTTTAAGAAAGGGCATGTTAATGGTTTTTCCTAGAAACCTAGAGCCAAGCGCAACGTCTACTTCTTTTTTCTTAATTGGTTTTACTAGGTCTTTTATTTCTTTTACAAGGAATTGTCCATCAGCATCAAACGTTACGATTATGTCTGCACCGTTTTCTAGAGCAAAATCAATACCTGTTTTTAGGGCAGCTCCTTGCCCCCTGTTTATAACATGCCGCAGAACATATTGGGTGTGTTTTTTTGAAATAAGGTAAGTCTTGTCTTTAGATCCATCATCCACGACAACAACAAATTTGTATCTCTTTTTTAACTCTTTAAGTACAGAACCAATTCTTTTTTCTTCATTGTAAGCAGGGATAATTACAAAAGTCTTCATTAATTAGAGAAATCTAGATTGTATTTTTATATTTGTTTATTTGAGCGAAGAAAGCTCTTTTTCGACTTGTTGTAGTTGTTTGTCTAATTTTTCAAGCTCTTTTGTTACTTTGGATTTTGTTTTTTTCCCCCCCTTTCCTGTCTCAGATTCTTCAAAATATGACCTGGGCAATTGTTCTTTTAATTTATCTATGAGAATGTGAAGTTCTTCCATCGTTCTTCTCATCCTTTTATAATATTTTAACTTTTTTTCCCTTATGTTACTAAGTTCATCTGAGGATTTAAGAGATTTAATAATACATTTAGAACTTTCAAGAAGGTTTCTCCTAACATCCACGGGATCGTAGATTCCAACAAAAAAATCTTTGCTCATTTTTCAATATCTCGGTTCAAACAAGGTTTGATCAATGTACTTTAGTTTTCTTTCTACTTCATCTAAGCTTTCTTGCCAGGATTCAAGTTCCGAATCTTCCTGATTCTTTAAGTCGTAGATTTTATTTAGTGTGGTTCTAGCTTCTTTGACTTTTGCATTCACAAGTGCAATAATATCAAGGATATCATTATATTCATCGATTTTCACGAACACATTTTTGTCTTTTTTCATGAATTTGTCCTCCTAACTACTGAAAAGGGTTTTATCTACATAAATTAGTTTTCTTTGAATATCTTCAAGAGATTCTTTGTATGTTTTATGCTCCATGTCTGTGTTTCTCTTCAGTGTTTCTAATGAGGATAACATCTCTAATGAATTAGATAAGTAGTTCTTAAAATTGTTTACAGTCTCTAAAACTTCTTTGTATTCGTCTGTTCTAATAAAAAGAGGTTTATTTATGTGTTTGTGTCTGTAATTCTTATAAATTTCTTCTCTTTCCTCAACATCTAGTAAAGGAAGATCTTCAAGAATAGGCATTTCTATTTCTTGTTCAATATCAAAAGAAGGTATCTCCTTTACATTATATTTTGGGAGCTCTCTTTTTATTAGCTTTTGAGGCAATTCGGGCAATCTAGGGGGCAGGTTTTGAATATTGTTTCTTGCTGGCAGATTAGTAAGATCTTTCTGGACACCAGAACGTTTCTTTTCTTCTGGCAAACTTGGTGAAGAAGGTGCGGTTTGGGAAGTTACTGGCGAGGGTTGGAACAAAGGATCAGGATTTTGTTGAGGAAGTGATGGGAGGTCTGTTTTTTTAGCAGGTGCGATTGCTTTTTTCAGGTATGGTGCAGATTGAGAAGGCATTTTTGGAGGATTCTCTAGTTGGTTAGACTGTGGCAAGGGCGGAATTTGTTGTTCGGGAGTTCCAGGAACTTCTTTTTTTTGAGGAGGCGCCGGCATTTGAGAATTTTCTGGAGGTTTAATCACATTTGGTATGTTGGCTTTAGGTGGAGGTGGCATTTGTTCAGAAGACTCTTTATTACTCTGTTCACCTGCCTTTTTTTTAAAACTATCAAAAAACCCCATTTTCTTACCAGAAATAAGTTTATTAGACTTTTTAAAGCTTTTTGTTTGTAGAAAAACAACAAAAAACAACCTACTCCATATTATTAATACTAATATTTTAGTAAAATATATAAAATAGAGAAGATGAACAGAAGACATGAAAAAGCTTTTTTTAGTTGTGTTTCTCCTGTTTTCTTTTAGTGTCTCCGCTATTGAATTGACAGAAATAATGTATAATCCAACAGACGGGAATGAGTGGGTCGAAATATATACAGATACAGAGATTAATCTCTCAAAATATTACTTTATGGACAATTATCAAAAAGATACCCTTACTTGTTGTGGTCATCAAAAATGTAATTTGTCTGTTCCAGAAAACAACTTTTTTCTCCTTCTTGATCAAAGTAACACGTTTTCAAAACAAAACAACTCATTATATTTTTGTGTAGACGATAATGAGTTAGGCAACGGTCTTGGAAACAAAGGCGATAAGATCATGTTAATTAAGGGGAACAAAACAGTTATTAATCAAACTTATTCACTGAATGTTGAAAAAGGTAAATCTATTTCGCTGATTAATGGGTCCTGGGTTGTTACAGAGCCCACACCGTTAGGTTTTTTTATAGAAAACAAAGAAAAACCATCGGAACCAAAGATAGCGTTAGAGTTTATTCTTCCCCCAAAGATCTTTACAGAAGTTATTTATCTGTCCCCTTTCAAAATTAAGAAGCTAAATTATCCAGAAAATAAAGAAAAGGTTAATGTGTCCCTTTACAAAAACTTAACTGCCATCAACACATCTTTTTTTTGGGAGGACGTCTCTCAACACACCTTTATTAGTTATACCACCAAAACAGGTACAATTAATATAAGTGTCTCTGGTGAATATGTTATTTGTGGGGAACTTTTTTTTAAAAACTCCTCTCTGAGATACTGTCAAAACATTTCGGCAATCGAGAGCAGGAACATTCCGTGTCATGTTTTTTTAGAGATGGAAACAGATAAAATAATCTATGGTCAAGGAGAAACGATTAGTATAATAAATAAAATCTCTAACGAAACATTTCCTTTTCAAATAGAATATTGGGTGGAAGATCTGTTTGGTAATGTTGTTAAAAACAAAAGGATAACTCAAAACACAAACACAAAGAAATTCACACCAAACTTTGACAAACTAGAAAAAGTATTTATTGTAAAATCAAATTTGACCACTGCAATATGTAATAATTCAAACAACAACACAGTTCAAGAAAAAATAGTTGTTTTTAAAGGAATAAAAGAAAACAAATCTAAAATCGAGATTCTTAATGTTTATTCAGTATCTAATGAAATTGTTTTTGGAACGCCAATCAAATCAAGAGTGTCTGTTTACAAAGGAGACACATCTAAGAACTCAATAAAAGCATACGTTGAAAATGATGGAGAACGAGTTAGTTATACAACTTATTTTAACATCTATGAGACTTTCAGAACCCACGATATTACTCTTCCAATACAACTTAAAGAAGATTGTAAATATGAGTCAGGAACATATACTTTATTTGTTGAAGGACTTGATGTAAAAACACAAGTTGGAGTTGATATTGATAATATAGTAGAATGTGTAACAGAGGAGGAAAAAAACAAGGCACACCCAGAAGTTCAATTGCTTGCTTATTCTGGAAACATTACAGGAAACATTGTGTTCTCTGTTATTGAAATATTTAACAAAGAGAATTACCCTCTTAATTATTCTGTCTGGAGTTATGTTTTTAGGGGACCAAAATCCTATCCGGCAGAAAGAGAAGCCAACAAAAAAACCCTTGTTGTCTTGAACAACACTAATAAAATTATAATCTTAGAGAATGATTTGTTAGAAATTGATGAAGGGGAGTATAAAATAAAGATTAAACTAAAAAAACAAGGAAGAAAAACACCATTTGAAATTACAAAAACATTGAATGTTATACAAAAAAAAGAAGATAATGATTTGAATGGAGAAAAAGATAACATGAACAACACCAACCCAATTACATCTAATGTCATTTATGAATCCTCTTCAGAAAAATCAAAAAACATTCTTCCAGGATTGATAATTGGTGTTGGTTGCTTAATTGTGTTTGCAATAATAAAACTAAAGAAGATTAGATAATCCTTCAATCTGAGTTATCTTGGTTTCTTCAAACAGAAAATTTCTGAAAACATCATCAATCTTAACTCCGTTTTTTTCCAGACCTTTTTTTAATTTAGAATATAACTTCTTTCCCTCTTTATCCAAATCAGTAAGAATTGCAACCATTTTGTGTTTTTTTGCAATATCTTCACAGAATAAATAAATTGGACCCCGAATCTCTACTACATTAGTGATTCCAAATTCATTTAAGGAATTAATGTCTTTTTTTCCTTCGACAATTATCATCGGGACATGTTTTAGTTTCTCTATTTCTTTATCTAACTCTTCTGGAGCCCCCATTCTTATGATTATCAAAAAACAATATAAATATATGTTGGTTTTTAGGCATTGATGCACGAATTAAGTAATCGGCTTCTCTACTATAAACAAAGAGAGATCCAACAAGCAATAGTTGATTCTGCAAGAGATAGAGAAGTTGGAATAAAATATGCTGAAAGAGGATTTGGCAAAAGGCCCGATGTACTGATGTATGCTAACGACATATTAGACTCAGTCAAGAAAGGCGCTTCCAGTTTTCATGTTTCTGAAGAAAGATGGCGCAACCCAATGCAACTATCTGCAGGAATGAGAAAGAAAGAACTGGACGAATTAAGAAAGGGATGGGATCTTGTTCTAGATATAGACTGTCCTTATTGGAGATATTCAAAACTGAGTGCCCATCTCTTTGTTAAAGCACTAATGAACCACGGGTTGGTGTCAATAAGTTGCAAATTTTCAGGCAACAAAGGGTTTCATATTGCAGTTCCCTTCGAAGCATTTCCTAAAGAAGTTAACAACATCTTGGTTGAGAAGCATTTTCCAGAAGGACCAAAAGAAATAACACTATATCTTCTTGATTATATTTCAAATAATTTAATAGATGTTTCAGAAACAGGGGGAATCATATTTGATAAGAAATACAAAACAACAATTGAAAAAATAGCAAAATTGACAGGCAAAGACCAAAGCGAGTTAAGTAAATTTGTTTGTCCAGATTGTAGTAAAGAAGTCACTAATTTTTCTTCAAGCGTAAAAAAAGAATTCATCTGTCCAAAATGCGAGACAAGAATAGTAAAGGAAGATGAAACCAAAATACTAGTTTGTCCAAAATGTAATGTTCTTATGGAAAAAAAAGAATACAAACTAAAAAATTGTGCTTGTGGTTCTGAAAAACCACCAAAGAGAATGTTTGACCCCTTAAGCATTATTGATGTTGATACATTATTGATATCCTCAAGACATATGTACCGAGCACCATATAGTATGCACGAAAAATCCCGTTTGGTATCTCTACCCATAAACCCAGAAAAAGTAATGCAGTTTGAGAAAAAACAAGCAAATCCAAAAAAAGTGCAAGTTAACAAAACATTTGTGTTTTTAGATGGTTCAAGATGTGAGCCAGATGAAGCACAGGAACTTATGATTAATGCCTTTGATTTTAGGAAAGAGGAGATTCTTTTCAGAGACTCCTTTGCGGACAAAAAAACCCATAAGGAAAAAGAATATGAACTTCCCGAAACAGCAATCCCAGAAGAATATTTTCCCCCGAGCATAAAAAAAGGATTACAGGGTCTAGAAGACGGCCGAAAACGGTTTTTATTTATTCTAATAAATTTTTTATCTACCTTAGGTTGGACACATGCTAAAATAGAGGAGATTGTATGGAAATGGAACGAGAAAAATCCCGAGCCCCTTAAAGAAAATTACATAATCGGTCAACTTAGATATGCAAAGACAAACAAAGAAAAGGTTCCTCCACCAAACTATGTTACTGGGATATATAAGGATTTACAAATAGAAGATCCAGAAAATATAACTTCTAGATATAATAATCCTGTTACCTATGCCAAAGTTCTTTATAGCCAAAAGAATAAAGAAAAGAAAAAAAGAAAAAAGTTAACAAAAAAACAAAAAGAGATGAGAAAAAAACATAGGCAAAAATTAAAAAAACAAAAAGCATCCAAAAAAGACAATGAGAATACACAGAGGAAGTAAAAAAGGACAGAATGGTAAAGTGTTGGTTGTTGGAGGCAGCAAAGATTATGTTGGAGCTCCTGCATTTGCAGCTCTTGCAGCACTAAGGTGTGGGGTGGATTTAGTTACTGTCTGTGCTCCTGAAAAAGTAGCGTGGACAATTAATACATATAGTCCAGACATTATAACAAAGAAATTGTTGGGCGATGAATTGAGTTTGACACATACAAAAGAAATTATTTCACTCAGTGAACTCTCTGATGTAGTTGTTCTTGGCAACGGTCTCGGAAGAAATAAAGACTTTGTTTTAAAGTTGCTGAGAGAAATAAAAAAACCCTTTGTTCTAGATGCGGATGCCATAAAAGTGATTAATTTAGAGACAGTATCTAATTCTATTTTGACACCACATGAAAAGGAATTTGAAATTTTATTCCAGAACACAATTAAAAGAATTCCCTATGATGAATTGGACATGGAGATTAATATTAAGAACATACAAAAGAAGATGGATGAAAACGTTATTTTGCTGAAAGGAACGTATGACACAATTTTCACTAAACACAGAAGGCATATCAACAAAACGGGCCATGACAGTATGACGATGGGTGGTACTGGAGATGTCCTTGCGGGGCTGTGTGCGGGCTACGTTGCTCTTTCTGACAATCTTTTTGAATCCGCAAGGAAAGCAGCTCAAATCAATGGAAAGCTTGGAGAATATATGTTTAAACAGAAAGGATATGGTTATACAACATATGAGATGATAGATGAAATTTGGCGTTTTACAAAATGATAGTATTTATAAATAATACCTGGTTTCTTTATAAATGAAAAATCTGCACGGGGGTGTAATTTTATGTCAGATAATAAAAATATACAAGTTGTAAATATTGTAGTTTCTACAAGTCTAGAACATGACATTCCATTAGAGAAAATGGCAGCAACATTAAGTAACACAGAATATAATCCAGAACAATTTCCAGGATTAGTTATAAGAATAAGAGATCCAAAAACCTCTGCATTAATATTTAGCTCTGGAAAGGTCGTGTGTACCGGTGCAAGAAGTATGGACAAGGTGGAAGAATCAATTGTTAAGATAATAGAAAGCCTAAAGAAAATAGGTATCGAAATCAAGATTAAACCAAAAATTAGCATACAAAACATAGTTGCTTCTGGTAGCGTGGGTATGGATCTTAATCTAAATGTTTTAGCTATGAAATTGCAAAATACAGAATATGAACCAGAGCAATTTCCAGGATTAGTATATAAATTGGATGAAGCAAAGGCAACCTTTCTGTTGTTCAGCAATGGAAAAATAGTGTGTACAGGAACAAAGAGTGAAGATGAAGTGCATGAAGCACTAGATAAATTAATTATTAATCTAAAAAAAGTAAATTAATAAATTAATTTTTTATTCTTTTTTTACTGAAATAGGAATTTCTTAAAATGGATCCAACAGAAACAATTAAAAAATTCCAGGAATATCTGGAGAAGAACCACAAGACAGAAATAGCTGAAAAAGTCAGAAAAGGAGAGAAATTTCTTGTTATAGATTTCAGAAAACTTTCTATGCATAGTCCTGCCTTGGCAGATGAGCTTCTTGAGAATCCAGACGAGGTAATCAAAGCGGGAGAGTTGGCTGTAGAACATTTTGAGACTGAAGGAGATATTAAGACCTTTAGAGTAAGAATAAAAAATCTTCCAGAGGATATGGAAGTACCAATTAAATACATAAGAAGCGAACACATAAATAAATTTATTTATGTAACAGGACTTGTCAGACAAAAATCAGACGTTAGACCCCAAGTTACTAGTGCTCGTTTTGAATGTCCTAGTTGTGGGAATGTGATAACAATCTTGCAACTAGATTCTAAATTCAAAGAACCAGATAGATGTGGGTGTGGAAGAAGAGGAAAATTCAGGTTATTGAGCAAGGAGCTTGTTGATGCTCAGAAGATTGTTCTGGAAGAAGCACCAGAAGATTTACAGGGAGGTGAGCAACCAAAGAGACTAGATGTCTTCCTTAAAGCAGATTTAGTCTCTCCAATGTCAGAAAGAAAGACTAATCCGGGTAGCAAGATTAAAGTTCACGGAGTTCTGAAGGAAGTCCCAATTCCAGCTAGAGACGGGGGCAGATTAACGAGATTTGATTTAATGATTGAATCCAATTACATAGAACCGATTGAAGAAGATTTTATGCAACTTGAAATTTCTAAGGAAGAGGAGGAAGAAATCTCAGAAATTGCAAATGATCCAAAAGTGTATGACAAATTAATTAATTCTATCGCACCAACCATCTTTGGTCATGATAAAATTAAGGAAGCACTTATTTTACAGGCACTTGGCGGTGTTAGAAAAAAAAGAAAAGAAGGTTCTGCAACGAGGGGAGACATACATGTTTTATTAATTGGTGATCCAGGAGCAGGAAAAAGCCAATTGTTAAAAAGAATCTCACAAGTGGTGCCAAAAGCCAGATACATTTCTGGTAAAGGAGCATCAGGAGCAGGATTAACAGCAACAGTCGTAAAAGATGAATTCATTCGTGGATATGCATTAGAAGCAGGGGCACTAGTTTTAACAAACAGAGGTATTTGTTGTATTGATGAGCTTGATAAGATGACTAAAGAAGATAGAAGTGCAATGCACGAAGCACTAGAACAACAGACAGTTACAATATCAAAAGCAAATATTCAAGCAACCTTGCGAGCAGAAACAACAGTGTTGGCAGCAGCAAACCCAAAGTTTGGTAGGTTTGATCCGTATGAAGTCATAGCTAGACAGATTGATTTGCCAAGTACACTTATCAACAGATTTGATCTTATTTTTCCTATTAAAGATTTGCCAGATGAATCAAAAGATGAAAAAATGGCATCTTTCATATTAAGTCTTCATAAAGAATCAACAGAAATTACTACAGAAATAGAGTCTGAGATGTTGAAAAAATATTTTGCATATGCTAGACAAAACATAAAGCCTGTCTTGTCGGAGGCAGCAATAGAGAACATAAAAGATTATTATGTTAGAATGAGAACCTCTGGGTCAACCGAGGACGGCGTCATAAAAACAATTCCAATCTCTGCAAGACAACTTGAAGCATTGGTAAGGCTAGCAGAGGCATCTGCAAAAGCAAGATTAGCTGATAAAGTTTCAAGAAAAGACGCAGAAAGAGCAATTGAACTAGTACATTATTGTTTGACAAAGATTGGTCTAGATCCTGAAACAGGGAAATTTGACATTGATAGAATTAGTTCTGGTGTGACTGCTTCAGAAAGAGGAAACATAGTTGTTGTCAGAGAAATAATTAATGAGATAGAAGGAAAAGTTGGAAAGACAATTCCTGTTGAAGATATTGTTATAGAAGCTGAGTCAAAAGGGTTATCCGAAGATAAAGTACTTGAAGTAGTTGAAAAACTAAAAAGGTCTGGAGACATATATGAGCCAAGAAAAGGATACATCTCAAAAATCTGAATTGGCCAACAACAAGAGAAAAGTTGCCAAAAAAGTTCTGATAAATGACATTCTAACAGGAACTTATATTAAGAGACCTGGATGGGAACCGAGCGGAATATTGACAAAATATGGAGAAATTGCTCGTGTCAATTTGATTGGAGTAATTGTTGGGATAACAGAGGAAGAAAATAATTTTTTGATTGATGATGGAACAGGAAACATAATGATAAGGTTTTTTGAAGAAGATCCAAGACTAAAAAAATTTGTTGTTGGAAGAGTAGTTAATGTCATAGGTAGACCAAGAGAATGGAATGCCACAAAATACGTTGTCCCAGAGATAATAAAAGAAATAGAAAACAAAAAGTGGCTAGAAGTAAGAAACTTAGAAATAAAATTACAGAAAAGGACAAATTCAATTGTTTTGCCAGTTGAAGACTCTCCCGAAGAGGAAACAATAGAAACAGGACCCTATCAGAAAATCCTTAATGTTGTTGCTATTTTGGACAAAGGAGATGGTGCAGACATAGAAGACATTGTTAAGCATGTGAACATAGATAATTGTGATCAAATAATAAAAAATTTAGTTGAGGAAGGAGAAATTTTTGAGTTGTCTCCAGGAAAAGTAAAGCTTCTAGAATAGAAAATCAACAAAAAATACCTACTAGCCCGGGTGTAACATATACTTCTAAAAAAGCAGCTATTACTAAAATTATTAGACTTAATAGCAGTAGAAGAGAACTATCCATGATTATTGAAACATATTTCTTCGTACCAAAATCGTGTCTTATTGCCGCCACAGAAATTATTCCACTACCTAGTCCAGCAATAAAGTAAGCACCAATCTCAGGAATTCCATGGATGGCATATTGGAACAACCCACAACTGGTAATGTGTGCATAGCTTGGAGATAGTGCGATATGGAATTGTTTCCCCAGACCAAGTAGCCCGGATCTGATTGTGTCTCCGATAGCTACACCTATTACTGATGCATTCCATGTAAGTATAAATATGGCCCCGACACCAAAAAGAAATGAAAAGAAAACACAAAATATCAAAACTCTTAGGTTATTTGACAATATTTTTGTAAAAACACCAAGACTCGAGTATGCGTTTCCCGTCACATTTGACCTAATTGCAGTAATGGTATTGATTTGTACTTGGAAAAGATCCGAACTCCTAAAATTTGGAAAGAGTATTGGAATAATAACGTACAAGAATGCAAAAGCTAAAGTAACTCCAACAAAATAATTTAGAAAAACTAGCAAGGCACGAGAATGTTCTTTTAACAGGTTTTTTTCATCTAAATTCTTTAAATCTTTTTTTTCTTCTATTTTAATTAAATTATATATTAAGGGAATTGCAGCCATGGTAGTGAGAAAGACCATCATCAGTGAAGGATTATCATTTATAAATATCCATGCACTAAGTCCTAATCCAAGAGTAGCATACCCAGCACCCATTATTAAAGCAATTGATGGGTGTGCTTCTGCTTTCAACGGAGAGAGAAGAGATTCTAGTACCATATTTCTAAATTTATGAAAAAACTATTTAAAACTTTCCTCTGTACAGAGACACAACATTTATAAACCATTTATATTTCCATCAGATTACGCACGACAATAAGCATAGAAATTGTGTTTATTTGGCCTGAAAAGGACTTTAGACAACTTTTCTGTTAAAGGTCCAACAATAGGCTCGTTATCAAGAATCAAAACTAGATAAAATGCCGAACGTAAGACAACCTAGATCCGGTTCAATGCAGTATTGGCCAAGAAAAAGAGCCAAAAGACATTATCCTAGAATAAGGACTGGTTTTAGTGTTAAAGGCATTTCAGGATTTCCCGGGTATAAAGTCGGAATGACACATGTTCAGGCGGTGGAAACAGACAAACACTCACCTTTGAAAGGGGAGGAGATATCAATTCCAGTCACAATTCTGGAGTGTCCACCAATGAAGATTGCTTCTGTCAGATTGTATAAGAAAGACAACAAAGGATTGAAAGTTGATAATGAAATTTTCTTTAGTAATGATAAGATTCTCTCAAAAAAGACCAACATTCCAAAAAAATCTAATAAAACAGAACTTGATAAACTAGGGCCAGAAGAATACGCTGAAGTTAAGGTTGTGGTTTATACACAACCTCATTTGACATCTACCGGAAAGAAAAAACCAGAGCTTTTTGAGCTTTTCTTAGCAGGA
The DNA here is from genome assembly GCA_964537195.1 of uncultured Methanosarcinales archaeon. Lineage (GTDB taxonomy): Archaea > Nanobdellota > Nanobdellia > Woesearchaeales > GW2011-AR15 > CAZHYZ01. The sequence continues at coordinate 12,721 of CAZHYZ010000002.1, read as the reverse complement.
TCTATAGAAGAAAAAATTAATTTTGTTAAGGAAAACAAGGACAAGGAAATACTGCTTCAACAGATTTTGAAAGAAGGTGACCTTGTTGATATAAAAGCAGTTACAAAAGGAAAGGGGTTCCAAGGGCCTGTGAAGAGGTTTGGAATCAGTATAAGACAGGCAAAGTCTGAAAAAGCAATAAGAAACCCAGGATCATTGGGACCATGGAAAGGCCAGGGCCATATTATGTATCGTGTTCCTCACGCAGGAAAAATGGGACATCATCAAAGAACAGAATACAACAAGCAGATTCTGAAGATTATTGAAAACCCAGAAGAGATTATTCCGAAGGGAGGATTTGTTAAATATGGGAAGGTCAAGAACACTTGTGCACTTATTAAAGGTTCTGTAGCAGGTCCGAGAAAAAGAGTTGTAGTTTTAAATTCTGCTAGTAGGCCAGGTAAAAAAAAGGTAGTCTTACCAACAATTACAAAAATTAATGTAGATGAGAAACAAGGAAATTAAAATGAAAGCAGACATAATCTCCCCAAAAGGAACAAAAAAAGGCAGCATTAATTTTCCTATTCAGTTTGAAGAGGAGATTCGTCCAGACTTAATTAAGAGGGCTTTTTTGGCAATCCAAAGTCATAAAATCCAACCAAGAGGAACAGACCCAGAAGCAGGAAAGAAATATTCTTCAAAACTCTCAAGAAGAAGAAGGGATTATAAGGGAGCGTATGGGATTGGAATTTCAAGAGTGCCAAGAAAGATATTAAATTACAGAGGATCAAGATTCAATTGGGAGGGAGCAACTGCTCCAAATACAAGGGGAGGAAGACAGTCTCATCCACCAAAAGTCGAGAAAGATTATTCAAAGAAGATTAATAAAAAAGAAAGACAAAAAGCAATAAGGTCTGCTATGGCAGCATCAGTGAAAAAAGAGATGGTGATAAATAGAGGACATGTAGTAAAGGACTATCCTTTTGTTTTGGAAACTTCTGTGGAAAACATAAAAAAGACAGCAGAAGTAATTACCATGTTTGAGAAAATTGGTTTAAGGGATGAATTAAAGAGGTCAGAAAGAAAGTCTGAAAAAAGAGGAAGAGCAAAGAGGAGAGGAAGAAAGTACAAAAAAGCAGTAGGTCCTTTGGTTGTTGTGTCAAAAAAATGTGATTTAATGAAATCTTCATCAAACATACCAGGCGTAGATGTTGTTGAGGTAAGAAGTTTGAATGTTGAAATGCTTGCTCCAGGAACAGATGTTGGCAGACTAACAATCTATACAGAGGATGCGATCAAACTTTTGGAACAAAAGAAACTTTTTACAAACCTTTTCAAGAAAGAAACTAAAAATAATAAAAAAGAAGGAAAAAAACCCAAAAAAGAGAAAACAAAATCCAACAAGAAGAAAAAACCAACCAAATCAAAAAAAAAGATTAAAACAACCAAGAAAGCTACTAAAAAATGAACATCATAAAATATCCTTTATCAACTGAAAAAGCAATTAGGATGATGGAGTCAGACAACTCTTTAATATTTATTGTGGACATAAAATCTAATAAAACAGAAATCAAAAAAGACATAGAAGAACTATATGGGGTCAAAGTTGAAAAAGTAAATACTTCAATTGATTCTAAGGGAAGAAAAAAAGCATATATTAGGTTTTCAGAGGAGACTCCTGCAATTGATTTAGCTACAAGACTAGGATTGATGTGATAATAATGGGAAAAAACTTAATTCAACAGGCAAGGGGGAAAGGCGGACCCAGATACAGAGCACCTAGTTTTAAATATAAAGCCAAAGTTGAATATCCTAGGGAAGCAAACAAAGGAACAATAGTTGATTTTGTAAAATGTAGAGGACATTCAAGTCCTTTAGCTAAAATTAAGTATGAAAATGGTGAAGAAACATTTGTTGTTGCTGCAGAAGGAATAAGGGTTGGAGACACTGTAAAAATAGGTACTCGGGCACCAAAAGAAAATGGAAACACACTCTTTTTAGAAGATGTACCGGTTGGGACATCAATATTTAATATAGAATCCAATCCAGGAGATGGTGGAAAGTTTGTGAGAAGTGGGGGTTGTTTTGCAAAAATAGTTGGCAAGAGAAAAGGAGAGATCGAAGTATTATTGCCCTCAAAGAAAAAGAAAATATTCAATCCAAAATGTCGTGCAACGGTTGGAGTAATTGCAGGTTCTGGTAGAAAAGACAAACCATTTATGAAAGCCGGAAAAAGGCATTATAAAATGAAAGCAAAAAACAAATTATATCCTCAAACATCAGGACAGGCAATGAATGCAGTAGATCATCCATATGGTACTTCACGTTCATCTAAAAAAGGGCGCCCAACAATTGCAAGAAGGAACGCCCCCCCAGGAGCCAAAGTTGGTAAAATTAGACCAAGAAGAACAGGTAAGAAGAGGTAAGAATGGCAAAGAAAGAATTTTCATATCGCGGAAAGAGCATTGATGAATTGAAAAAGATGTCGATAAAAGAATTTTCAAAATTAATTCCGAGCAGAGCGAGAAAGAGTATAAAAAGAGGATTCACTTCAGAACAGAAGAAACTTATTGAAAAGATTGAAACTAATCAGAACAACATTAAGACACATGTTAGAGATATGGTTATAATTCCGTTAATGTTAGATAAGAAAATCATGATACATACTGGAAAGGAATTTATTCCAATTATCATACAACCAGAGATGCTCGGCCACTTTTTGGGAGAATTTGCCCTAACAAGGAAGAGGATACAACACAATGCACCCGGTGTTGGTGCAACAAGAAGTAGCGCTAGCGTATCAGTGAGATAAAAATGAAAATTAAATATTCCTATCAAGGTGAAAAAGAGAATATTGCTAAAGCACATGGCAGAGACATAGGAATATCTACAAAACATGCAATAGAAATTTGTAACCAACTTAGAGGAATGCCTCTAAAAAAAGCTAAACAGTTGCTTAGTAAGGTTATTAAAAAGGAAGAACCCATCAGAATGAGAAGATTTTATAGAGATACAGCACATAAAAAAGGAATGGCGGCAGGAAAATATCCCATTAATGCTGCAGAAGCAATTTTAAGGATATTAAAAAGTGTAGAAACAAACGCCCAGAACAAAGGGCTATCAACATCTAATTTGGTTATAGAACACATAGCAGCTAATAGAGCTTCAAGGCCTTGGCGTTATGGGAGGCAAAGGAGAAGAAAAGCCAAAAGATCTCATGTTGAGATTATTGTTGCTGAGATGAAAAAAGAAAAGAAAGAGTCAACGGGGAAGAAAAAATGATTGAGAGAGACTTTGTATCAAGAAATAAGAAAGAATTTGAAATACAAGAATTTATAAGGAGTCAATTAGGCGGAGCAGGACTCAGTCATATAAAGATTCAAAGAACACCTCTTGGTGAAAAAATAATTATTTATGCCGCTAGGCCGGGGTTAGTCATTGGGAGCGGTGGAAGCAACATAAAGAAATTAACGAACCAACTAAAGAAAGAATTTGATTTGGAGAATCCGCAAATAGAGATTAATGAAGTTGAAAATGTGAATCTTGTCGCCTCTGTGGTAGCAGAAAGAATAGCATCTGGCCTTGAAAGATTCGGAACAATGAGATTTAAAGGCATAGGACACAAGACAATGGCAGATGTTTTAAATGCAGGAGCAAAAGGAGTAGAAATATTAATTTCTGGGAAGATACCAAGTTCAAGAGCCAGAACATGGAGATTTTATCAAGGATATATTAAAAAATGCGGTCATGTTGCCTTAACTCAAGTTGATATTGCATATGCAAGAGCCAAACTAAAATCAGGAATTGCTGGAGTAAAAGTCAGCATTATGCCACCGGATGTCAGATTGCCAGATGATGTTACCTTTTTAGAGCCAGATAAATCAACAGTTGAAGAAGTTTCTGATGAAGAGTCAAAGAAAGTTGAGGAAGAAATTAAAGATAAGACAACAGAAAAAGAAGTAAAAAAAGAAGAGAACAAACCAAGACAGAAAAAGCCAAAGAAAACAGAAAAGAAAGAAGATGAAAAATAAAGATATTAAAAAAATGTCAAAAGAGGAAAAGGGAACACAATTAATAGAGTTAAGAAAGGAACTTATTAAATTGAATACCCAGGTTGCAACAGGGACCACTTTGAAAAGTCCTGGGAAACTAAAAAATACAAAAAAAACAATTGCGAGGTTATTAACAGAACTGAAGAAAAAATGACTATATGTAACACTTGTGGTTTACCAAAAGACCTTTGCGTTTGTGAGAACATCGCAAAGGAGAGTCAAGAGATAAGAATTTACACGATCCGAAAAAAATTCGGAAAAAAGAACACAGTTATAAGTGGCATTGACACTAAACAAATAGACCTGAGAGACTTGGCAAAAAAGCTGAAAAATAAGCTTGCTTGTGGAGGAACAGCCAAAGAAGGTAAAGTCGAACTTCAGGGAGATCATAAATATCAAGTAAAAAAAGAATTAACAAAACTTGGATTCCCGTCCGAGACAATAAATGTAAAATGATAAAAAAAAAAGAATTCATTGGAAAAAAAGCAGACATACAGTATAATGGAACTTTTTTTACTGGAAAGATTATCGATGAGACAAAAAACCTATTCTTTATTGAAACAAGAAGAGGAGTTAAGAAAATCATAAAAACCAATGCAGTGGTTGTAATTGAAGATAATAGAATCGACGGAAAAGAAATAAACAAGAGGCCAGAAGAAAGAATAAAAGTATGTTGAAGATGGTAAAGAAAAAGAAAGAAAAAGAAGAGAACCCCAACACAAAGATATCAACAAGGGGAAGAACGTTTAGAGGAGAAGTTGTTAGTGCCAAAATGCAGAAAACAGTTACAGTAGAATGGGATAGGCGTGTTTATGTTCCCAAGTATGAAAGATATCTCTCTAAGAGGAGTAGAGTGAAAGCCCACAACCCCATAGAGATATCTGCAAAGGAGGGGGACATAGTTATAATTAAAGAATGTAGGCCCTTAAGCAAAACAAAGAAGTTCATCATAACTGAGGTCATAAAAAAATGAAACCCGTCAAAGCAAATGTTACCAAAGGATTATCTGTAGGCTCAAGAGTTCCTACATGTGATAACTCTGGTGCAAAAGTGGTGGAGATAATCTCTGTTCAAGGGTATAAAGGGGTAAAGAGAAGGAAACCAAGAGCTGGTGTAGGAGACATAGTGATGGTTTCAGTCAAAAAAGGACGCCCGGATATGATGAGACAAAAGGTTTTAGCCATCATAGTAAGACAGAAAAAAGAGTATCGACGTCCAAACGGTATGAGGATAAAATTTGAAGACAATGCAGTTGTTGTATTGAAAGACGAAAAAGGAAATCCCAAAGGCACTATTTTCAAGGGACCAATTGCAAAAGAGGCCACGCAGAGATGGCCTGCAGTGGCAAAAATAGCGAGCATAATTATATAGGTGAAAAGATGAAATTTTCAACAACATGGAAAAAAAGTAAGAAACCAAGAAAACAAAGGAATTATAGAGAAAATGCACCTTTACATATAAAAGGGAAATTTATGAAAGCCCATCTCTCAGAAAATTTGAGACAGAAACATGGAAAAAGAACATTTAGGATTAGAAAAGGAGATAGAGTTAAGATTATGAAAGGACAGTTTAAAGGAAAAACGGGCAAGGTTGAAAGTGTAGATATAAAGAAAGGGAGAATATTCATTGAAGGGGTAGAAATCCAGAAAAAAGATGGTACAAAGGTAAAATATCCAATTGTTCCGTCCAAGATTATGATAATGGAATTAAATCTTGATGATAAAATGAGAAAAGAAGCTTTGAAGAGGAAATAAAATGGGAAAAAGACACATGAAGACAATAACAGCACCAGTTTCTTGGCCGATAGATAGAAAGAAGAATAAATTTATTATTAGACCAAATCCGGGCAAATCATTTGAAATGAGTATACCTCTTGCATTGGTGTTCAAAAAAATGTTGAAATCTTGTAAAACCTTAAAAGAAGTCAAATACGTTTTAAATGAAAATGAAATCTTGGTGGACGGGAAGAGAAGGAAAGATCCAAAATATCCTCTAGGAATCATGGAAGTTATCTCCATACCAAAACTAAAACAAGATTATCGCTTATTAATTAATATGAACAAGAAACTTTATTTATTGCCTATAAATGAAAAGGAAGCTAAATTAAAAGTTTGTAAAATTGAAGGGAAGACATTATTGAAAGGGGGAAAAACCCAACTAAATTTGTTCGATGGTAGAAATATGATTGTAAAGGATAAGGAATATGTTGTTGGAGACAGTGTGCTGTTGGAGATGCCTTCTCAAAAAATTAAAGACCATTTTAAGATCGAAAAAGGAAACTATGCTTTCTTAACTGGAGGAAGCCACACAGGTGATTATGGAGAAATTACTAATACGGATGAAAAAAAAGGTGTCGCTACGATTAAAACAAAAAAAGAGACTTTTGAAACACCAATTAAGTTTGTCTTTGTTGTTGGAAACAAAGGTCTTGCCATAACTTTAGAAAAATGAATTCAATGAAAGAAATAAGGATAGAGAAACTTACCTTAAATGTAGGAGCAGGAACAAATCAAGAAGTCCTTAAGAAAGGCATAAAATTATTGAAGAATCTTACAGGAAAAGATTCAGTAAAAACAATAAGTGAAAAGAGAATTCCAAGTTGGGGTGTCCGACCAGGATTGCCTCTTGGATGTAAATTGACTCTTAGAGGGAAAGAGGCCGAAGAAATTTTGAAGAGAGTTTTGGTGGCAAAAGAAAACAAACTGGAAACCAGTAATTTTGATCAGAATGGAAATATATCGTTTGGGATACCGGAATATATAGATGTCCAAGGACTTGAATATGATGCTTCAATTGGAATTATGGGGTTTCAAGTTTCAATAACACTTATGAGACCAGGTTTTAGAGTCAAAACGAGAAGAAAAATGAGAAGAAAAATAGGAAAAAAACACCAAATAACACAAGAAGACAGTGTTGAGTTTTTCAAGAGAAAATATGGTGTGGTTGTGGAGGATAATCAATGACAACTTCAAATCCAAAAAAAATGTTAAAACAATTAAAGAAGAAGCCTCAGAAATTAAAGAGGTTCAAGAAGTACAATTTACCGAAAGAGAGATCTTGTGGTAGGCAAAAAGCAAAATGTTCCAGATGTGGAAGAACAGGTGTAGGAGGATTTGTTAGTCAATACAACCTAAACTTTTGCAGATGTTGCTTTAGAGAAATTGCACCCAAATTAGGTTTTAAAAAATATAGTTGATGAAAAAATGAGCTTAAACGACCCACTATCAAACGTATTATCAAAAATAATGGCTGCTGAAAAAAAAGGCAGATCAGAAGCAATAGTTAGACCAACCTCTAAATTAATAAAAAAAGTCCTTGACTTATTGAAAGACAACAAATACCTCGGAGAATACAAAGAATTAAAAGAGGCCAAAGGGAAAAAATTGGTTGTGAGTCTCTTTGGTGGCATAAATAAGGTTGGCGTAATTAAGCCGAGATACGGCGTTTCGCTCGACGAGTATCCTAAATTTGAAGAAAGATATCTTCCAGCCCACGGATTCGGGTTATTGGTTGTCTCAACAAACAAAGGATTAATGACACATGAAGAGGCAATTGAAAAAAAATTAGGTGGAAATCTAATAGCATATGTTTATTAAAATGGCAAACGAAAAGATTCAAGAAAAGATAGAAATCCCGGACGGAATTACAATCAGAAAAGAGGGAGAGTTGGTAGTAATTGAAGGACTTGGGGGAAGTGTAAAGAAAAAACTAGACAGCCCCATCGTTATTATAAATGTTAAGGCCGATGAAATTATTTTAGAAACTTCCAGACAAACAAAAAGAGAGAAAGCAATGATTAATACTTATAAAGCACATTTGTTAAAAGGAATAAAAGGTGTACAAGAACCATATATGTATAAGCTAAAAATTTGTTCAGGACATTTTCCAATGAATGTTAGTGTGTCCAATAATGTTTTAATAATAAAGAATTTCCTTGGGGAAAAGGTTCCTAGAAAGGTTGAAATAAGGCAAGGCGCGAAAGTAACAGTTAAAGGAAATGAAATAATGGTTGAGTCTCCCGATAAGGATTTGGCAGGACAAGTTTCTGCGGACATCGAACAGAGAACAAGAAGACCAGGTTTTGATAAAAGAATATTTCAAGACGGGATTTATATAACTGAAAAAGCAGGTAAAAAAATATGACTAAAAATCTAGTTGACACAAAGAAGGAGAAGAGGAAGAAAAATCCTAATTTTATCAGGCAAGACGCAAATAAGAAAAAGAGACTCTCTAAAAAATGGAGAAAACCAAGAGGAGAGCACTCTAAACAAAGAAACAGAATAAGGAATCAACCCCTTGTTGGTCCAGGATATGGAACACCAAAAGAATTAAGAGGGAAGCATTTTTCTGGGTTAGACATAATTTATTTAGCTTCAATTGTACAAGTTGAGCAGATAAATCCAAAGACACAGGGAGTAATTGTTTCTGGGAAGATTGGACTAAGAAAAAGAATTCCAATTTTGAAAGAACTTGTTAAGAAGAAAATAACTATACTAAACATTCCAAATCCAGAAGAATTTATTAATATTAAGGAAGAAGAATTAAAGAAAACAAAGAAACAGACCAAGAAAACAGATGAAAAGAAAAAGACAGAGAAGAAAGAAAAACTCAAAGAAGAAAAATCAATTGAGGATAAACTCTCTGATGAAGAAAAGAAGAAAATAGAGAAAAAAGAGATAGATAAATTGCTTACAAAGAAGAGATAAAAATGAAATCAAGAATACAAAAAAAATTAGCGTCAAAAATCTCAGGAAAAAGTAGGAAAAAGGTCAAGCTAGACCCTACTAGATTAGAAGAGATTACTGAGGCAATAACAAGGCAAGATATAAAAGGATTAATTAGGGATGGTGCAATTAAAATATCTCAGAACAAAGGAGTTTCTAGGGCGAGAGCAAAGAAAAATCAGAAACAGAAAGTAAGAGGGAGAAAAAAGGGGCAAGGAACCAGAAAAGGAAAAGCAAACGCAAGGCTTCCAAGAAAAAGAAGATGGATAAACAAGATAAGAAGACAAAGAGAATTTTTGAAGAAATTAAAAGAGAACAACAAGATAAATCAAAAAGTCTATAAAGAAATGTATGCAAAATCCAAAGGAGGATTTTTTAGGAGCGAACGTCACATAAAATTATATTTGAACGAACACGGGTTATTCAAGAAATAAAATGGCAAACAAAAAAGTATTTACAATTCCTTTCAAAAGGAAGAGAGAAGGAAAAACAGACTATAATGCTAGATTGAGACATCTCAAAAGTAAAAAGCCACGGTTAGTTGTAAGAAAATCTAACAAGAACATTATGGCGCAGCTTGTTAAATATGATGAAAAAGGAGACAAAGTTTTGTTTACTATAACTTCAAAGCACCTAGAAAAATATGGATGGAAACAGAACAAAGGGAATATCCCTTCTGCTTATCTTGTGGGGCTTCTCATTGGGGTGAAAGCAAAGGGAAAAGATGCGATATTAGATATCGGGCTACAGTCACCTAAAAGAGGAGCAAGAATATTTGCTGTTTTGAAGGGCGCAAGTGAGGGAGGACTAAAAATAAATTTTAATGAGTCTGTTGTGCCAAGCGAAGATAGAATCATCGGTAAGCACATAAAAGATTTTGAAAAAAAAGGTATTCTGGAGATTTTTGAGAAAACTAAAGAGAAGATACTGTCGGGGAAATAAAAATGGTAAGGAAAAAAGAAAAAGAAACAATAGTTGAACAAGAAGAAGAACAACCTGTTGTTGTGGCGGAAGAACAATGGGCACCAAAAACAGAACTAGGGAAAAAAGTGTCTTCAGGTGAAATTAAAGATATTGAGGTCATTTTAGATAATGGGTATAACATCATGGAGAAGGAAGTAGTAGAACTTCTTGTACCAGAGTTGGAAAACGATTTGTTAAATATAGGCCAGGCAAAAGGGAAGTTTGGAGGGGGAAAAAGACGTGTCTTCAGACAAACACAAAAGAAAACTAGAGAAGGCAATAAACCAAGATTTGGTACAATGGCTGTTGTAGGTAATAGAGATGGTCTAGTTGGTTTGGGATATGGAAAATCAAAGGAAACTGTGCCGGCAAGGGAAAAGGCATTTAGAAACGCCAAGCTTAACATATTTAAAATTCGAAGAGGTTCTTGGAGAGGCATTTATCCAGAACCCCACACAATTCCTTTTGCAGTAGAAGGAAAGTGTGGATCAGTAAGACTGAAATTAATACCCGCCCCAAAAGGAACAGGATTAAAAGTTGATAAGGAAGTCGGAAAGATTTTAGAGTTGGCTGGGGTAGGGGACATATGGTCGGAAATGCAAGGCAAATCAAGGACAAAGATGAATTTGATTAAAGCTACCGAAGATGCATTAAAGAAATTAATGAGTACAAAGATTAAAGAAGAGCATTATAAGAAACTTATAATAATAGAAGGAAGAAAAGATGACAAAGAAGAAAAAAAGTAAGAAAGATAAGAAAACAGAGAAGAAGAAAAAGGGATTAATTGCTGTAGTTAGAGTTAGAGGAAAAATACATCTTACAAACCCAATTAAAAGAACGTTAGAAATGCTTAATCTTCATAACAAAAATTGGTGTTCAGTTGTTCCAGACAACGACTCTATGAGAGGAATGATAGTTAAAGTAAAGGATTATGTTACTTGGGGAGAACTTTCTGAAGAATCTTTTGATAAAATAATAAAAGAAAAAGGTGAAGTGTTCAAGCCAAAATTACAGGGAGAGAAAAACAAGATAAAACAGAGTAATTTCTTTTTATTCAACAAGAAAAAATATAAGAAATTTTTTAGGTTATCTCCACCTAAGAAAGGATATGGAAGAAAAGGAATTAAGACACCTTTTTCTAAAGGAGGAGCTTTGGGATATAGAGGGAAAGAAATTGAGGACTTAATAAGTCGGATGATGTAAAATGCAAAGAAAAAGATCTAAACGATCCAGGAACAGGGCATCAAAGATAACTGCCGGACATGGTTCAAAAAAGAAAAATCGAGGTGCTGGGCACAGGGGGGGCCGTGGAAAATCAGGAGCAGGAAAAAGAGGAGATGCCAAACTTATGAAGATTACTGGAGGAATTAGAAATTTAGGAAAACAAGGGTTTACTTCTCAGACGAAACCAATGAAAATTATTAACCTAAAAACTTTGCAGACCAAACTCGATATGCTTTTAGCAGAAGGAAAAATAGAAAAAAAGAAAGAAATTTATGAAATAAATTTAGATAAATTTGGATATGATAAATTATTATCTAAAGGCAGTGTAACAGAAAAAATGAGAATCTCTGTCAAAAACGCCAGCAAGAGGGCCATTGATAAAGTCACTAGTTCTGGCGGGGAAATAGTCCTTTTGAAGAAATCCGAGGATTAGTTTTGAAAAAATGAGTTTGATAGACACGATAATTTCTGTTCTTCCCGAAGTAGAATCACCTAAACAAAAAAAACTACCTTTCAATGATAGACTAAAGTGGACAATTATAGTTCTTGTTTTGTTTTTCATACTTGGAATGGTGCCCCTCTGGCCTATTGGTCCAAGCACACTACAGAGATTCGAGTATCTTTCTATTATCTTGGGGGCACAATTTGGAAGCCTATTGTCTTTAGGAATAGGCCCGATTGTAACAGGCTCAATCATATTACAGCTTCTAAATGGTTCAGGAATAGTGAGTTTTGATTTAAATACTCATGAAGGGAAACAAAGATATCAAGGAATACAGAAGATTGTTTCAGTTCTTTTTATCATAGTTGAAGCATTCATTTATGTAGTGATGGGGGGAATTTCTCTACCAACAGAACTTGCAACAAGTTCTGTAGCTTTTCAATATCAATTATTGTTAATATTTGAATTATTTTTAGGGGGTATGATTGTATTATTTATGGATGAGATTGTAAGTAAATGGGGGTTTGGATCTGGAATTTCGTTATTTATTGCAGCAGGAATAAGCAAACAGATATTTATACAATTATTTTCCTTTTCAGATGCAAATGGAACACTAATCTGGGAACAAGGATTCCAAAGCCAACAGATAGTTGGTCACATATGGAGAATTATTATTTTTATGTTTGGTTCACAACCAGACCTTACAGTGGTTTTGGCATCAATAATTACTATTGTAGCCACATTAATTGTTTTGGTTATAGCTGTATATGCACAAGCAATGAAAGTTGAGATTCCACTTTCTTTTGGTCGTGTGAGAGGACACGGAATAAGGTGGCCTCTCCAATTTATTTATACAAGCGTCATGCCAATTATTCTTGTATCTTCATTATTTGCTACAGTCCAATTATGGATGAGATTACTGCAGAACTGGATAGGAACAGAACAGGCAATTTGCTGGTTGTTTGAAAACACACCATACTGTTTTCCAGGGGGGTTTGGTCCTCAAGGTAATCCACAAGGATTCTTACAAGCATTAAATGGTCCTCCTTTAGTACAAACAATTTTTCAGAGTGGAGGACAATGGAGCACAATAATGCCCACTTTGGTCTTTTCATTAGTTTATATTATATTGATGATAGGTGGTGCAGTTCTTTTTTCTGTTTTCTGGGTCCAGACCTCAGGAATGGATGCAAGGAGTCTTGCAGACCAAATGTTATCTTCAGGATTACAAATACCAGGATTTAGAAAAGATAGAAGAATTTTAGAGAAACTTCTTTCTAGATATATCCTTCCACTTACAGTTATGGGAGGAATAACAATTGGGTTTTTGGCAGCTT
>CAZHYZ010000001.1:169747-222708 GCA_964537195.1 uncultured Methanosarcinales archaeon | reverse complement strand
ATCCTATAATCAACTATTGTAATCTCTTTTTCTAATTTGTGTCTTACTTGTTGAAAGATTTGTTTAGGACTCTTTGCCATGTCTATAGACCGTGATTTAACTGTTAATAATCCAAATCCTCCTTTTTTCAAAAACATCTCACAGTTATCTAAGAAGATACCTGCCTGGTCTTTCTGGGCTACATCTTGATATACAATATCAACTTGGCTTACTCTTGAAGAATATCTTTCTGGACGAGAGGCATCTCCCATTATAGGAGCAATGTTTTTTCTTTCCTCACATAAAAACACTAAATCCTTTACTACTCTTGGTGCAAAGTCAACAGCATAGATAAATCCTTTTTTACCAACAATATCACTCATAAAAGAAGGTGTATAACCATGTGACGCCCCCAAATAAAGAACATAATCTCCTTCATTTATACCTATTTGAGATATTTGTTTGAGTATTGCAGCTGCTAATTTACTTCTATTTGGATCCCAATGCCTGTATTCAATATTGCCTTTCTTAACTATGTCTTCTTCAAAAAATGTTTTTCCAGGTGTTAGATTTTTAGTGTAGAGATTAATATACTTTCTCCTCTCAAAATATATACTCGGGAACTTTTTGTTAAATAGTTTCATCTCAATTTCTCCTCTATTTCTTTTCTTAGTCTCTTACCAATAAAATCTCCCTCAAAATAATCAACCTTTACTGCTAACAAAATCTTATCTGCAATTACTCTTGCTGCTTTGCCTTTTTCTGAACTTTTTGCTTTTTGTAATAAAGGATGTTCATGTATAATACCGTGTTTTGGTGGTTTTATTTTTTTATTTCTCATATGTCTGAATAAAGCTTTTTCTGCTCCAAGTAATTGTATTGTGGAGGCAGGCATCATAACCATCTTTCTTAATGAGCCAGCTAACTCTATTAATTTAGCACCTATTGTAACACCAGCAACATCAGATAAATTAGGACAGTGCTCCTTCATCATCTTTTCAAGATATTTCTCCTTTTCTTTTTTCTCTTTAAACAATTCTAAAATCTGAGAAGCAAATTTCTTTATTTCAGCTTCATCTTTATTATTCAAAGGAGATCCCATGCTATTTTTTATCTTATATTCTTTTAATAATTGGGTTCTTGTTTTTTTAGTCAATATTTCTGTAAATTTCTCATTATCTTTCATTAATTCCTCAAATTCTGGTAAAAAGAAAGAATACCACTCTCTCAACCTTTTAACTAAGACATTAGATGTTTTTGTTAATTCATCTATTGCATTAGATGTCTGCATAATTAATTTGTCTGGTGTTACTGACTCACTTACTTGTTTTCTTGTTAATAATATGTTTTTCTGGTAGAATTCTTTTTCATATTGTCTAAACTCTGATAATACTCGGAGAAGTGCTGTCCCGTCTTTTTCCTGCCTTAAATCAGTTATGTTCTTGAATTTATCTAAGAATTTTTTTTCAGCAGGTAATTGTTTGCCTTCTTCTAATAAAGGAAAATATTTTAGGGATTCATCATCTGTGAATAAAATCTTTTCTCTAATCTTAAAATTCTGGCTAAATACAAAAGTTCCAAGTATATTTGAGTAAAGGTACATATATTAATGGAAACAAGCATGATTTTAAATTGTTTTCCACAAATTATAAATATCAGGTATTCTCTTTATTGAGTATATGCCCGAGCAAACTTCTAAACAGATACCAAAGGAAGAAAAAGAGGAAGTAGAGGAAAAAGAACCTTTAGAAGATAAACCTCAACAAACCAAAACTCCTCCTGTAACACAACAAAAGAAATTCCAGGAGGAGGTAGAACATTATGGTAAATTATTTGATGAGGTAAGATATGAGGTTTCTAAGATTGTCGTCGGGCAAGGAGATATTTTAAATGCGTTATTAGAAGCTGTTTTATCAAATGGTCACTGCCTTGTTGAGGGTATTCCTGGAATTGCCAAAACCCTTTTATTAAGAGCATTATCTGTTGTCACAGGATGTGAATTCAAGAGAATCCAGTTTACACCTGACTTATTGCCAACAGATATTGTAGGAGTTACTGCCTATGATGAAAAACGTGGATTCTATACTGTGAAGGGACCTATTTTCTCTAATTTTGTTCTGGGAGACGAGATTAACAGAGCTCCTCCGAAAGTACAATCTGCTCTCTTAGAAGGTATGCAGGAAAAACAAGTCACTATTGGTAAACAGAGTTTTCAGTTACCAAGCCCATTCTTCGTGATGGCAACCCAGAACCCTATTGAGCAGATGGGTACTTATCCACTTCCGGAAGCTCAGATTGACCGTTTTATATACAAAATTTTAATGAGCTATCCAAATATGCAAGATGAGCAAAAGATTATGAAACAGAACATCAGCTTAAATAAATTCGAAGATTTTAAGTTACTACCTGTAATGAATCCAAAAGACCTATTAAAATTACAAGCAGATGTAAAAAAGGTTTATCTTGATCCAAAGATAGAGAAATATATTGTCAGATTAGTAGATGCCACAAGAAATCCAAGCAAATATAATCTAGAGTTAGGGAAATATATTGAGTTCGGTTCATCTCCTAGGGCCTCCATTTCACTATATATTGCTTCTAAGGCCAGAGCTTTAATGAATGGTAAGATTTATGTGACTCCCCAGGATATTAAGACTGTTGCTCCTTATATATTCAGACATAGAATGATTCTTAATTATGAAGGAGAAGCAGAAGAAATAAAGACAGAGGATATAGTAAAAGAACTTTTGAGTAAAGTGCCTGTTGTTTAAGAATCTAAACATTATTAATGCAAGAACTTCTAAATTCCTCATCTTCAATAAAAGCACAATATTCTAGATTACTTTCTTTAATTGCCAAATCTCTATAACACATGTTCTTGTAAGGATAATCTCCCTGTGTAATCTGATGACAATTTTCTATATCATGAAATTTCTCATTATTTAATCTCCAGAGACAATAATTTGTATTAACTCCATCCAGAAAACATACAGATGTATCATTATATCTTTTTACAAGTTCATAATTAGGATTAAAAATAACATAATATGTTTCATTATTGTGAGTTTCCCTTATACTAACTAGTCCACTAACCTTAACTTCATCTCCCCAAAAAATATTGTTGGTATTATTTGATTCTGTTAAGACAACGCCGTCAGGTGTACTAGTTCGTGAATATTTACTTACTAATATTGGGCAACCATTGTAATCTAATTCAAAATATTCGTTAAAAGACCTTGTATTACCCATCATAGGGAAAAAATTAACTTCTTTTCTGTGAACTAACCTATCTGTAATTATTATCTCTTTCTCAAGCAAGTCTTCACATGAGAATTCTTTCTCTAATCCTATTTGAGTACATGCAGAAATTAAAACTAATATAAACAATATTCCGAATATAATTTTGTATTTCATGATTAAAGGGAGAGTATATGTTTATTATAATTCTTATGGTTTTCAGATAAAAAAATTTATATAATTAATTGACCTAGCCTCTTTAATGGATGAGAGAGAAAAGAAAAAAAAGAAAGTAATAATTGCGGTTTTTGTTATATTTACTTTATTGGCCTATACTATAAGATTTTATCCTTCTGAAAAAAGGGTACTTGAAATGGCAGAAAAAAGTTTTGAGAAAAGATATCCTGGTTATGATGCTTATAACTTGGAGATTGATAATAAAAATGATTATTGGCATATTAAATTCGACTATGCTTATGGGTATTCACCCCAACCATATAAATATTGCATGGCTATTAATCCAATAAATGGAAATCTTGGCTATGTTGGACCTTGCCCAAAAGAAAATTCTAATTCTTCAAAGAATAGTTAATCTAACTTTAAACAGTAACGTTTATATAGCTTTAAATACAAGATATTCTTAGAATGCCCCTAAAAGAATTTAAAGCTCGCTTAATACCTGAGTTTAAAGAACTTAATGTAGAGCCAAAAAAGAATATTCTATCAACTGCATTAGCAGGTGAATTAATGTCTACATTGAAAGGAAGGGGCATAGAATTTGAAGATTATAGAGATTATACAACAGAAGATGATGCGGAAAGAATAGACTGGAGAGCATCACAAAGAGCGCAGAGATTACTTGTAAGAGAATATAAATTAGAAGTTAACTTCAACATCTTTTTCCTATTAGACACTAGTGAAAGCATGTTATTCGGTTCTACAAAGAAATTAAAATGTGAATATGCTGCTGAAGTAGTAACTTCATTATACCATGGTGTCTTACAGACAGGAAATTCTGTTGGTTTTGGTATGTTCAGTAAAGACCTCTATAAGATTGTCAAGCCTGTACTAGGAAAAAAACAATTTTATATGTTCACAAGAGAGGTATCAAATCCAAAAAATTATGGTGGAGAGAAAAACATAAGAAAAGCCATCCAACAAACGCTCTCCATTTTAGATAGAAAATCACTAATATTCTTAATAAGTGACTTTGTTGGTGATGATGCTACTTGGAATGAAGTAATGAAAATAATGGCAAGCAGGCATGAAGTCATTGGGATAATGATAAGAGACCCAAGAGATTATACCATACCTGGAGATGTCGGTCAACTTGTCCTAGAAGATCCTTTTTCAAAAGAAACAATGTATGTTGATTCAAAACAATACAAAAAAATATATGAAGAATATAATGAAAAACAATTAAGAAAAATTAGGTCTTTGTTTAGACACAACAAATCTAGTCTGCTTGAATTAAGGACAAATACAGAGTTTTTAAATCCAGTATTGCAATTTTTCAGAAAGAGGGGTGGAAGATGGAGATAGTTTTCAATAACCCAATTATGTTACTTCTTCTCCTACTGATTCCTATAATGATTGTATTGCATTATTATTTCTTTGAACATACAAAAAAGAAAGCCATGAAGTTTGCAAATTTCTCAGCCATGAAAAGAGTTACTGGAACCCACTTAATAACTAGAAACACATTACAATTGATTTTAAGAGTTGTAACATTAGTTGCAATAGTCATCAGTGTAGCACAACCAGTGATATGGTATAACGGAGACATAAGTGTAAATGATTATGTAATTGCTATAGATGCCAGTGCTAGTATGGTTAGTGAAGATGTACTCCCTGACAGATTAACTGTGGCTAAAAGAGCTGCTACAGCTTTTATAGATGAAATGGATGCTGAAACAAGAGTTGGATTAATATCTTTTTCAGGAGTTAGTTTCATCAAAAAACCACTAACAGAGGATTTAAGAAGCGTGAAAGAAGCTATTTCACTAATTGAAGTTGAGTTATCTGGCGGCACAGATATTGGCGGTGCTTTAGTAACAGCAACTAATTTACTTGCACCAGTAGAAAAATCAAAATCCATTATCTTAATTACAGATGGCTCTGATACTTCTGGTTCTTTTGTTGATGAAAGTATTCAAACAGGGCTAGAGTATGTTACAAAAAATCATATCCTTGTACATACTATTGGTGTTGGTTCTGGTTTAACAAAAGCAGGTTATCTAGAAGGTACTGATTTAAGAGCAGAGTATAAGAAAAACACATTAGAAGACATAGCAAAAAATACTGGTGGGAAATTTTTTGAAGTTGGAAGCTCAGCAGAAATGGCTGCTGCATTCCAAGAAATAAACGCTGAGACTGAAAAAGGAGAAATACCTTTTGAATTGTCCTTTCATTTAATTGTTACTGCTTTCTTATTATTGTTTGTAGAATGGGGCTTGCTCAATACAAGATTCAGGGCAATACCTTAGCAGTCACACTTCTCAACATGTGGCCTGTTAATCTTACATGGACAAATTTCTTCAAAGGTAATCTTCCTTTTATGCCAACTATTAAAGGATATGTTCCTATCTGCCTTCCAAAAGTAGTTTTTCCATCCCATATCTCAGTATAAACATTTTTCAGAACTGTGCCTTTGGGAAGAATTCTTTTTAACATTGGAAAATCTATTTTCTGTCTTATGTCATTACGCCATTTCCAATAGTATTTTTTATTTTTTCTCAAATATTTATTACCAAAATTCTTTTCCAACATTGTGTTTGGTAATATAGATGCCTGTCTAATATTAATACGTCTAAGCATCCAACCATTATTATATATCTTTCTAAGAGCAGTCAGGTTATGTTTATGTGTTTCTTTGCTTTCATGACCCAATCCAAAAATAATATTTACACCGGGCAGATAATAAGGCATCCCGTTTTCTCCTCTATATGAACCATACTTATTCAATATTTCAATAGCTTTCATTGCTATTGTTGGAGAACAATTCAATGTGTTTTCTTTGACAACTAAAGGATCAAAAGACTCAACACCAAAAGCTGCAACATTTCCAGAAGAACAGTATTTTACAATGGCTTTTGTTATTTCTTGGTTTTTATCACCCACAACAAAAACAGGATTGACATTATCTATGTGTAATACTTCAATATCAGGACATTCTTTTCTTATTCCTCTTAACAAAGCAATAGGGTCCTCAATTGAATAAAAATCACTCTGTTTTCCCAACCTAAAATATCTGCACCCCATATCATAAAATCTCTTAACTTCCCCAATTATGTCTTCTGTTTTCCTGTTAACAAACTTATTCTTCAGGGGCTCAGTACAAAAACTGCAATGTCCCACATTACAACCACGGCCAGTCTCTATTTCTATTATTCTGTAATCAGGAATTTGTTTTATTATCTCTACTCCTTTAATTGCATACTCTTGTAATTTATCAAAAGAGCCGAATTCAAAACCAAATTCCTTTTTTTCATGAAATAAGTCTTTTTCTTGTTTTTCAAAATACTTGCCACCTTCTAATTGAGTTCCAAATATTGCTGGACCGGTTAGTATTTTTCTGGCAGAAATCTTCTTTATCCAGGGAGATATTTCATTTAAAGTGCCTGGCAAAGCACTTAGATATTTGCCAGGAACATGCACTCCCAAGATAACAATTAATACCTCTGTTTCCTGTAATATTTTCGTAATGTCCTCTCTTGTTCTGTTGTATATTCTTATGTTGGTCTTATCACTTGGTCTCACATCATCTATCTCATTGTTATAATGAAATTTTAGGCGGAGATCATCAATTGTTATGTATTTTGGAGAATAACCTTGGCTCCTCAATAAACCAAAGATATATCTAGGATATGTTCCAAGATAAGGTGGTACTCCTAGACCCGCTGCCTCATCAGTATAGCAGTCAAGTATTGTATAATTCATATTACTAGGAAAAACACAGATAGTTTTATAATTTGTTGTGACAAATACATTTACATGATATCAATTGTTATCCCCGCTTATAATGAAGAAAAATACCTCCCAAAACTATTGAAATCATTAGAAAGACAGACCTTTAAAGATTATGAAATCATTGTGGCAGATAATAATTCAAAAGATAATACAAAGAAGATAGCTAAAAAGTTTAAATGTAAACTAGTAAAAGGTGGCCCTCCGGGAAAAGCCAGAAATAAAGGTGCTAAGGTTGCTAAACATGACCTGCTTTTTATTGATGCTGATACTGTATTAAAAGACAATACTCTGTTAAAGAAATTCCTAGAAAGAGTAAAAAAAGAAAATATAGATGTTGCATCTTGTATGATGTTAGCAGACTCAGAAAAATTCCCAGATAAACTCTATTATCATATTAGGAATTATGAAGCAATTTTCTCTAATTTATTTGTTCCCCACACATCAGGACAATTTCTCTTTATGAAAAAGACTTTATTCAAAAAAATAAATGGTTATGATGAATCTTTGTATCTTGGAGAGGAACACGATCTTGTGCAAAGAGCTGTTAAATCTGGTGGAAATTATAAATTATTTACAAACCTGCATGTCCATAATAATCCAAGAAGAATAAAGCATGAAGGCTGGCTTAGATTGTTTTTTAAATCTCATTATTCAGAAATATACAGGTTGTTTTTTGGCAAATTAAGGAATGAAATATTTGAGTATGAATTCGGCAACTATGATTGATTCTTGAAAGACAATATAATTGTTTGTATTGTTGTTATTATATTTAGAATAGTAATTATTAACAATAATAAAGAAGTATAATACTTATCTACAGAGATTAGGAAGAAAGCTATCAAGAAAAGGGGATACATTTCCGCCCTGTGCATTATCCTCCATATTTTTCTCTCTTTTGGATCATGGACAAATTTTCTGTGGTTTGCATACGCAACTATAAACGTAGGCATCAATGTAAAATAACCTAAGATAACAACAAGATATTCAAACTTAATTACTATACTTGGAAGACTAAAAAATAAGAATGAAAAAACAATAAAAAAATCATTAAACCTGTCAATAACTCCATCTAAGAAAGCTCCTCTAGATGTTTTCTTATTTAATGCATCTGCAACAGCACCATCAATAAAATCTAATCCAAAAGAGATTACAAAAAGCAATAATGCAATATAAATAAGATTATAATAAGAAGACATCAATCCAAAAAAGCCAAGAAATAAAGATAGCCAAGTATAAAAATCTGGTTTGAAAGGTAGTCTTGAAAATAATTTTCCAAATTCGTTTCTCCACAACAGATTAGGAAATTTTTCTTTAATCATGTTACATAATTATCTTGTAAACATATAAATATTTATTCCATATTTTAAAAAACATGTGGATTATCATTGAATCAATCTGGTTTTTAATGCCCGCGTATGTCGCCATTCTTTTTCCTGTCCTTACAAAGAATATTTCTTTTCTTGATAAACCCGTAGATTTGGGAAAGAAGTTTAAAGGAAAGAGAATATTTGGAAAAAATAAAACTTATAGAGGATTATTTTTTGGTTTTCTAGCAGGCATGATTATGACAACTATACAGATAATTCTCTTCAAATATTCAATAATACAAAATCTTAGTTGGATTGATTATTCAGAATCTGGTTTATTAATCGGTGTTTTATTAAGTTTTGGTGCTTTGTTAGGAGACTTAGTAAAGAGTTTCTTTAAACGCAGACTTAATATTAAACCATCTGAGCCATGGATTTTTTTTGACCAAGCAGATTACATCTTTGGAGCTATTCTTCTTGTTAGTATTGTATACTTACCAAATTGGGACAGAATATTAATTCTCTTTATCACGGGAATAATTATCCATTTTATCTCTGTATGGATAAGTTATTTACTGGGAATAAAGAAACACTGGATATAAGATAATTTTTATATATTCTTATGGATTAACAAACTTTAATGTTTTATCACAACATAAATCCGGACATCATTACAATGGGGCCTTTTTCAATTAGGTTTTATGGTATTGTATATGCATTAGGATTCTTACTTGTCTCACACATATTATCAAAAAAAGCTGAAAAAAAGAAGATAAAAAATCTTGATAAAGACAAAGCAATTGACCTAGTTGTATATGTCATGATTGCTGGATTAATTGGCGCGAGAATATTTCATGTTTTAGACAGTTTTGGTTTTTATAGAGATGATTTGTGGAGAATATTTGCCATCTGGGAAGGTGGGCTTGGCTTCATTGGAGGAATTATTGGTGGTTTAAGCATGATTTATTTTTACTGTAAAAAACATAAAATAAACTTATGGCAAATAACTGACACCATCGTTGTTCCTATTCCTCTAATAGTGGCTTTTGGTAGAATTGCAAATTTTATTAATGGAGAGATTGTTGGCAAAGCAACAAATCTTCCTTGGTGTGTTGTTTTTCAAAAAGTGGATAATGTCTGCAGACATCCTGCTCAATTATATCATTCATTATCTCAGTTTGTGCTCTTTGGAATAATCTTTTATCTAAGTAAGAAAAGATTCTCAAAAAAGAGAGGGAATTTAACCTTATCATATATCATAGGTTATGGAATCATAAGAGCAACAATAGATTCTTTTAGAGCTCAGCAGGCTATCTATGTACGAGTACTAGAATTAAGTCATATACAGATTATTGGTATTCTAATGATCATTAGTGGTATATATTGGCTAATTAAGAATAATCAGAAGTAGTATTACAATTATTGCATACTCCTTTGACTTCAATCTGAAAACTTGATATTTCTCCAGGAATCTTATTTTTCAGGAAGTCTAGAGAGTCAACATCAAAATGAATTATCTTGCCTGTTTCTTGACAAACAAAATGGCAATGACTCTTCTTTTCATTAGAATAGACTAGTCTGCCTTCACATCTGTAGGAGTAAATTATTTTTTTCTCTCTTAAGCTCTTAAGAAACCTGTACACTGTTGCTATACCTATTGAACTATCAACTTTAGAAACTTTTTCATACAGATCTTCAGCTGTAAAAAAGGACTTGAACTTTTTCATTTCTTTTTTTAAAAGTTCTTTCTGTCTTGTTTTTCGGGTCTTTTTTGGCATCTCTTATTGATAGCTTTGGTTTCATTAAGGCTTTCTTAATGATAATGATAATCAATAATATTTATAAATTTTACTAGTTTCTTAAATATTGCATTTACACAATATGCTTTGGCCTAATCAATCCTCCGGATATTTATATTCGGAGGCATGGTCAATAATCATTAAGGAGGAAAATAAAATGGAACTAGAATTTTATGATGTAAAATCAAAAAGTAAATTTAAAACAGATAACTATGAAGTTAGAGAAAAAGAAGCTAAAGGCAGAACACGATTTTTTGCTGTTGCAAAGTCTCCATCTGGATCTCATGAATGCTGGAGAGTCTTATCTAAAGACCAAGCTGAAAAATTAAAATAATTATTTTTTTTAATTCATAATTTTTTTTATATAGTAAAAATAATCTACTAACTAAGCTGATTAAAATGGATTTGCCAAGACCAATAAAAATAGCGCTATATGTAATTACTTTTGTAATACTAGCTCTTGGTCTAGCAGCAAAACTTGATTGGTATATGTTATTGTTTATAAGCTTAGCATTTTATAGTGTATATAGGTTTATATCTATGGGCTGCCATCATAGGTATACTGTTATTCCTATGATTGCAACATTAACAATAATAACAATATTTGGAATAGTAAATCTCCAGAGCATGTCTATTTTAGGCATTGCTATGGCGTTTGATGTGATAATTTAAAGGTGATAATATGAAACAAAAAATTATTGGTTTAATCATTTTACTATTGTTGGTAGTAGGATGCACAAATTTAAAACAAGAAAATAAAGAAGAAAAAATTGATGTTATTGTCAGCATATTGCCTCAGAAAGCTTTTGTAAAAGCAGTTGGTGGAGATTTTGTTAATGTAAATGAATTAATACCTCCTGGAGGAAGCCCTACAACATACGACCCAAAGCCAAGCGATTTAGCATTGGTTGAAAAAGCAGATATATATTTTAGAATCGGGCATATACCTTTTGAAAAATCCCATATCGATAAATTTGCTGGATTGAATCCAGATATGGATATAGTTGATACTTCTGTTAATGTTCAACTAAGATATTTTGGAGAAGATGAAGAGCATACACATGAGCATGAAGAGTATGAAGAACATGATGATGAGCATGATCATGATGGAGCTGATCCTCACATCTGGCTTTCTCCAATACAGGTAAAAAAGCAGGTCGATGTTATTGCCCAAACACTTTCGCAAGTTGATCCAGCTAATGCTGAGGTATATAATAGCAATGCTGAAAAATATAAAGAAAAGCTTGACACATTGCATTCTGAAATTGAATCTGAACTAGATGAATTGGAAACAGATAAGCTTATGGTATTCCATCCTGCATGGGGATATTTTGCAGATGAATATGGGTTAGAACAGATAGCGATAGAACAATCTGGAAAAGAACCTACTGCACAAGAACTTCAGCATATCATTGAAGAAGCAAAGCAAGAAAATATCAAAGTCATATTTGTCCAATCACAGTTTAACAAAGAGATTGCTGAATCGATTGCAGAAGAAATTGAGGGTATTGTTGTTTCTATTGATCCTTTATCAGAGGATTATATCAACAACCTCATGAATATTGCTGAAACAATTGCAGAAAGTTTAAATAATTAATTTTTTCTTTATTTAATTATAAGATGAAAAGAAAAGAGATAATCAGATTAGAAAAAGTAACTTTTAGTTATGGAAAAGAAGAGTTTCTTAAAGATATTACCTTACCAATCTATGAAGATGATTTTCTTGGAATCATAGGTCCAAATGGCGGTGGGAAAACAACACTTCTAAAATTAATACTAGGTTTGCTTGAACCAAAAAAAGGAAAAATAAGTGTGTTTGGCAAATCACCAAAAAAAGCACGCCATGAAATTGGTTATTTATCTCAATTCAAAAACATTGATTTTGATTTTCCGATAAGTGCACATGAGATTGTCTTACTTAGCAGAGTTGGAAGTGATCTCATAAAAAAATATTCTAAAACAGACAAAGATGCTGTTAAAAAATCAATGAAAGAAATAGGTATTTGGAATCTAAGAGATAAAAAACTCAATGAATTATCTGGGGGAGAGAAACAAAGAGTATTTGTTGCAAGAGCACTTGCTAATGAACCAAAAGTCCTTCTTTTAGATGAGCCAATGTCAAACCTCGACATCCACATACAAGAGGAATTTTATAAGATTCTAAAGGAACTAAACAAAAAAATTGCAATCGTCATTGTCGACCATGATCTTGAGATGGTTTCAAAATACGCAAAAGAGGTAGTTTGTGTAAACAAGTGCAAGACTCATACTTTAAGGTATCATGATGCCGATTCATTTAAGATGAAGGAGACGTGCCATGTTTGAAGCTTTAAGTTATCAATTTTTCCAGAATGCTTTGATTGTTGCAGTTTTAGCATCAATTGCAGCAGGTGTAATAGGAACTTATATTGTAGTTAAAAGAATGTCTTTGATTTCTGGAAGCATCGCACATACTGCTTTTGGAGGTCTTGGTATAAGCTATTTTCTTAATGCAAATCCTCTCCTTGGAGGAATTTTTTTCAGTTTAATCTCTGCTGTGAGTATTGCATTATTCAGGAAAAACGCAAGGAATAGAATTGATACTTTGCTAAGTTTTTTATGGGCAACAGGAATGGCAATTGGCCTAGTTTTTATTTTTTTAACTCCAGGTTATGCTACAGATTTGTTTACCTATCTATTCGGTAACATATTGTTAGTATCAAGATTTGATCTATATATGATTCTTTTATTAGACATCATCATACTTGCAATGGTTTATTTGATGTATAATTCATTTTTAGCAGTAACTTTTGATGAGGAATATGCAGAAACAAGAAATATGCCTGTTACTCTCGTTAATATGATTCTCTTTGCATTGATTGCATTGACTATTGTTGCAACAATAAGAGTTGTTGGGATAGTTCTTATGATTGCTATACTGACTATTCCAGCAGCAACTGCCCATCTATTTTACAAGACAGTTAAGAAGATAATGATAACCTCTTCTTTAATCACTTTGTTTGCAAGCACATCGGGATTGTTTATCTCGTATTACCTAAATTTTGCTACAGGCCCTATTATTGTGCTAATCATTTCTACTTTATACTTATTTGGGATTTTCTTGTCTAAGTTGAGTGCCCCCTATTTCAACTAAAGCTCACAAAAATAATTGAAAATGAAGAGAACAATTTAGTCTGATTTATTTCTTTTCTGCCCAGTCTGAAAGTAAAGAAATCTTATCCATCCCAAGTAAGAATTCTCTTATTTTTCTCAGGTTATTTTCTTTTCTATTTTTCTTGGAAGAATAATCAATATCTATTATACATGAATATTCCTTGCCTTTCTTATCAAGAATAAATATACTCTGTAATGCTGGTAGTCTATGTCCTCTAAAAAATGCCTTTTTTCCTTTGTATCTGCCAGTCTTAAAGCTAATACTCTTAATTTGGGACCAGTTAAGGAGCTTGCCCTTAATTTTAATGCCTGTTGTATAAAGTTGAAAATCTGTTTTTTTCATTATTCTTAGAATAAGCGCTTTTAGTACTGGGAAAAAAAGGCCATTTAATACCAATATAGGGATTAAAGTAAGTACGATAATTGAAGAAAAATTTGATGTATTTATTGCTAATATTATATACTGGAAAAAATAGAAAAAATAGAAAAAATCAATCAAAAAAACAAGTGTGGCAGTAGTTAAAGGAAGCCATCCCCAGTTAATATCTGCCCGATGGACTAAACGTTTTTTAACCATTTTAAGCTAACAATTAATATTATACTGAGGTGTGTCTTAAAAACATTTTGTTATTTCATAATATTTTTAAAAGCAACATAGATTCATTCATTTAATGAAATGTGAAATCTGCGGCAAAGAATACAATTTTCTTTATTTTATAGGAAAGAGTAACGTATGCCACAAGTGTGTTGCTAAACATACTGTTTTTACTGAAGTTAAAGAATCTGATGATGTCTTACTAAGAAAGGCAATGAGGGCATTTGACATTAAGAGCTTTGGAGAATTATTAAGAATAACACCTGAGCAAAAAATTGCATTAGAAGAAGGCAGAATAAGAAAGATGCGTAATAAAACATTCAAGTATAAATCCAATAAAGGAAGTTCTGTCAGGGTTGGTAAAGGAGATTCTTTAGATTACCAGGAAGAGTATGATATTGAGTAAAATTTATATAATAACTTTCCTCAGTAAGATTAATGCGGAAATCCCAAATATCTTTATTCATAATTATTGGATTAGCCCTAGTTCTTCTTATTGGATTAGTTAGCTATAAGGTTATTAATTCAACCAAAAAGAATATTGAACAAGAAAAAGGCAAATCCTATATAACTGACAACTATATCAACCAGATTAAATTTCTTGTTGATGATTGTCTGGAAACAGTTTCTGAAGAATTAATCAAAATACAAGCTTTGAGAGGTGGTTATATCAGCAATTCCCAAATTCATTTTAGTACACTCCAAGGTGATTTCAGCTATTTGATGTTTAGAGACCATAATTTTGTTCCTACAAAAAGTGAGATGGAGTTAGAATTGGGTAATGAGATTAGCAAGAAAATTCCTTATTGCATAAGAAATTTTGAATCTCTCAAAGAAAAAGGTATTAATATTACACATGGAGGTATAAATACAGAAGTAACTCTAAATGATAACACTGTTGTTATTATACTCAATTACAATATAGAAGTAATGGATACTACCGACAACAAAATAAGCTTTTCACAGTTTGAAACCACACATAGAAACAGACTTAAGGTGTTGAGAGAAGTCTCTAATGAGATTGTAAACACTCAAATAAATAATTTAGATAGTGTCAATAGTGAGTTTTTTGAAGACATTGAAAAAAGAGAAGATGTCTCAATATTTATTTATCCAACATTAGATGACAGAACTTATGTGTATTCTATTAGAGACAATAATAATAATAAGATTGAAAACAAATTAAATTTCCAATTTGCAAATAAGTTTAAGTATGAAAAGGTTCCAGACTTCTCATGAAAATCCTAAATAAAAAGAAATTAAGTATGTTTTTGATATTTCTCATAATCTTTCCTACTGTCTTTTCTTATGAATACATGGATAATACTCAATTGGGTGAAGATTTTCCTCTAGAAACAAACAATATTGATTCTCAAAGAGCACATGATTTTCTCCACTTTGTAGAAAATAATGAATGGGAAGAAGCATATCAGAAACTTAATGAAATTGAGGAGAATAATTATGAACTCTATCTTGCTTTTGAAGATACCTATCCTAATATGGTTATGTTTCTTGAATTATCAGAAGGTTATACTACTGAAACTTCTCTACCTGCAGTGGAAGACTATTTCGACACCATAAGAAGGAGTAATAACATGAGAAATCAGGCAGAAGAAAACTGGGATGAAGCAGAAAAACTTATGGAAGAATATGAAGAAGAAGGTCTTATTTCTGTTGATGGTGTTGACGGACAATACACTGTACAGGTAGAACCAGATTATGAGCAAAAACTAAAACTTCTAACACTAGACAAATATTTAAATGAAGCACAGAGATACACAACAAATTCTGATTTATATTTCTATAAAGCAGAAGACATCAACAATGAACAACTTACTGAACAAGCCATTTTCCTCAGTGAAAGATCTCATTTGATTGAATTAACAATAGTTGTAATAAAAGCAGAAGAAATGATAAATAGTAATAATCCTGATGGAGCTGCAAATCTCATTTCTGAGTTTATATCGAATCTTCAAAGCAGTATATACCCTAATGTTTACAAGGAAGCAAAATTAAGATTGGCTGATGTGTATCATGCAAAGGGAGATTATGAAAAAGTAATTGAAATTTATGAGGAAATAATTTCTGAGAATCCTGGAACCGAATTAGCTGAGAAATTACAGATATGGATTAATACTTTTGAGGCAGAAACCTCTCTTAGTTCTTTATTCTCTTATATGCATGAAGAAGCTATGATAGACTGGGAGACTGAACGGCCAAAAACATTGTTTAATTATTTGAATTATTGTGAAGGCGGACCTATTGATCAGGGTTCAAACCATTGGTGGTCTTGGATATCGCCTCCTTCAATAGATTTTACAGAAGTTGAATGTGATGATATTATAGTTACGGGTCCTGGTGAAAGACAACTAACTGATAGAGAAAAGTTAAAAAGAACATATTCAATAATCTGGAGAACTGGAAACATACCTCTGTTAATACATGAGACTCTTAGTGAATCAGATTTTAATGACTGGGTTGCTGGGGTTCCCAGTAAAGAATTTATTTTAGCACAGATAAGTTCAAAAGTTGTCCTTGACAAAGTTAAAAGTGGGCAAGCAAGTTCAATAACACAGGCAATAAGCTTGATAAAACAAGACAAGGATAATTTAGAAAATACCACTACTCACTTAGCTATAAATCCATCTAATATGAATGGCAAAGGATATTGGGGAGACATTAATGGTATAGTTGGATTAGATGGAACACAAATCAATATTGTACCTGTAATTAACAATCCTTCTCCTTCTCACCCACCCGCACCAAGTGATGTTTACAATTATATTCAGAATAGTCCTGTTTTTGATATGATTGTTAGTTCAGAAAGTCAAGGAGATTTCGAATTGGACGAAGAAGCATATGATAAGGTTCAGATTGAATTTGCAAACAGATTAAGAGAAAAAGGGTTTTATTATAATGCCTATCAAATCCTGAATCCCATTGCAGAAAAAGACACTGAGGAAGGTGAAGAAGCCAGAAGTATTATCGCAGATATAGAAGGGGAGGGTCTCTTTAACTTAGCTGATACAACAATAGATATGTTTACGGGATGGAACGCATTGTTCACTGTTGGTGATTTTTTAAACGTGTTCTCATTGGCTGCATGGGCTGGAATCTTAAAAGTTGCTTCTTTCGGGCTAAGTTCGTTAAGTGTAAGTTCTCCCTTTGTTACAAATATTCTGGGAAAAACAAGTTCTGCTCTAAGATGGATACCTGAAAAAATAGTGGGTGGTATTAGTAAAATTCCACTTCCTTCTTGGCGAATTAGTCCTCTTCTCCGTAATGTGTTGGCTGTTGGAACAACAAAGATTTATTCTATTGTGGTTGAAGAAGTAGTTATTGAATATGGTTCAAACATATTGTTCACTTTCTTAACAGGTAATCCGGAGATTGGATCGGCAGCCGAATTATTATTCACTACCTTAACTGGTGGAGTTGATAGTTTTGATGCTGCTCAGATGAGTTTAAGAAACAGTTTTGAAAATGTGGATAAGAGTATGATTCAATACGGAACAAATGGTGCTTTGACAAATGTAATTGGATATAATGGAGAAATTGACATTAATTCCTTAAGAGAGATTGGTTCTGTCAGAATTATTGATGAGGGATTATTAGAATATACAAATAGATTGGGAGAAACAGTATATTTTGCTAAGGAAGGACTAGATTTAACAAATTATGATTTGGAATATAGGTCATTAAGTGGAAATGTATATGATATGAGGACTACTGATGTAATAGACTTACCCCAAGATTATGATTTGTATGGTTTTAATGAAGAATTATATTCTTCAATGGGCTTAAGCAGAGAAGATATTGAATTAATTAGAGATAATTTCGAAAAGGGAAAAATCTTGGTTCAGGGTTATGGTTGGTACACTGAAACAGAGCTGTTACAGCAAGGGTGGACAACTGAAGGGATAAGAGAATTAAAGATCTACACTGACACGTTTGTTGAAGATACAATTTTCCCTGTGGGATTAAAATATGTTACTCAGAATGGAGAAACTCTAGTAGTAACAGGAAGAGTTCTTATTGGTACCTCAACAAATCCTGATTCAGAGGCTTTTGGTGGAGATTATTATAAAATTGTAGAAAGAGAAGATGGTAGTTTGTGGGTTGCAAAACCACTATGGAATGAAGAAATATATAATCCCAATATAAACCCCCACTATGACCAAGGTGCAAGAGAATTGTTCACACATAATGTTTTTTCAGAATTTGATATTTATTCTCCAATGATAGAAATCGATGTTCTAAAAAATGGAGAACAGGTTTATCTCTCAGAGTATGTTGATTCAACAGAGATACCAAAGTATGAATATGCTGATGATCCGAGGGTACATGTAGTTAACTTCTGGATTAGAAATAGTGACCCACAGTATCTTCTCTCTGGAGACCAGATTATCCCCTTTGATAATGAATTAGCATTGAATCCTCTTTATGAACCAACAGTTGATTTCCGTGCTCCCTTCTTCACTGAACAAAAAGACATCTCAGAATTTCAATCAGCAATAAGAGAAATACAACAATTTGCCTCTAATGAAGACAACCTTAGACAGTTAGTAGAATCAGCAGGATTTGAACACGCGGAAACTGAAGAGATTATTAAATTCCTTCAAGAAAATGCAGATAATTTAGATACGGAATTTGAAGATTGGTTGAATAAAAATTACCAAGAAAGAACTGACTATCAAGGCGGTAATGATAACTACAATCCTGGAAATCAAGACACAAATATCCCAGATGTCTCTCCAAAAAGTCTTACACAAAGCCAGGTTAACCAAATAACTTCAGGGGCTAGTATAGCTGGTATGTGGAGTGATACTTATGATAGAATAGTATATGTTGATGTTGATAAGGTTGACAATCTTTGGCAATACCATTGGAATTATATTTCAGAAGGTGGCACAAAAAATGCAAAGTCAGATGGAACTTATAACAGACTTAGAGAGGATTTTCTCCAAGGAGAAAAATTACAAAATCTGCCTGTTATGGCTTTCAATGAAAACGGTCAATTATATATTGAAGATGGAAGGCATAGATTCTCTGCTCTCAGAGATTTAGGTGCTACAAAAATTCCGGTTGGCATAAAAAGCGATCAATTATACATCTTCCAAGACTCTGGTTTTATTGTTAATTAAGATTATTTTTTCTTGTTCCTTCCTCTGTTTTCAACTTTTTCAAGTCTCTTCATTATTTTCTCATAATTATCAGAGTTTTCCTTATAGCCTTCTAAAACAAGAGAAAAAGCTTTCTCAAATACTGTATGGTGTTTGCTTTCCAATGCTTGTTTTAACAAATGTAAATCAACTGCTTTATCCTCTATTTTTTCAGAAAAATAACTTAGTCCAAAGTCAATAAAATAGACCTTTTTATCATAATAAATCATGTTGGATGTCGTAAGATCTTCATGAATTATTCCTCCATTATGTAATATAGCAACCTTCTGCCCAATCACTCTGCAAAGTTCAATATTGTCTTCAAGAACATCTCTAACTTTAGGACCTTCAATGAAAGACATCTCTATAAGCATGTCTTTATCATCCACACTGATTAACTTTGGGCCTAAGATAGGTAATTTCTCTATAACTTTAGCTTCTCTTCTAGTTCTAGATTTCCTAATAGATTCATCTAATTCTTTAATCCTGTAATTCTTTGGAACTCTTTTTTTAACTATCTTGTCCTTATCTAAGTAAAGTTCAGCTTCTGCTCCCCTAGCAATTAATTTCATAATTTTAAGCGAAGAAAGAGTTATTTATTTATTTTTTCCTTAAATTGATTGTAATTATCTTGCAATGCTCTTATGCCCGGAAGTTCATTCCCGGCTAATAATTCTAAAGATGCTCCGCCTCCTGTGGAAACATGTGTCATCTTTTTTTCTAAATTAAAGTATTCAATTGCTGCAGCAGATTCTCCTCCCCCAATAATCTTAGTAATGTTTAGTCTTGCTAAATAATTAGCTATATCCCATGTGCCACGTCTAAAACTTTCCCATTCGAAAACACCAACAGGACCTGCCCATACTACTGTTTTAGCCTGGCCCAAAAGTTTCTTATAACCACTTATAGTATATGGCCCAATATCTAATATCTTCCAGCCATCAATATTATCCTTATTGCCTGCCACCCTGGTCTGAGCATCCTTTGCAAATTTATCTGCAATAATATAATCAACTGGCAAATCAATCCTACTTGGGAATTGTTGAATTAATTGTTTAGCATATTCTAAATCTTCTTCAGAATATTTTGAAGTTCCAATATGATATCCTTCTGCCTTTAGAAAGGTATTTGCTAGGACTCCCCCAATAATTAAATGGTCAGCTTTTTGGAGTAGTTTCTCAATAGCCCTTATTTTTCCTTGTTTCGCTCCTCCGATAATAGCAATAAATGGGCGTTCTGGTTTCTCCATTTTTTCTCCAAGGAAAGAGATTTCTTTCTCCATCAATAACCCTGCACATGTTGGGATTAACTGAGGAACACCAACAACTGACGCATGTGTTCTATGAGAAACACCAAAAGCATCAAAGACAAACAAATCAGCAAACCCAGCTAATTTCCTGCTAAAACCAATATCGTTGTTTTCCTCAACCTTATCAAATCTCAGATTTTCCAAAACAACAATTTTTTCTTCAGGAATTGTGGTGATATTATTAACGCGTGGATTTATCTCGAAATAGACATCTTTATTGAGTAATTTTTGTAAATGCTCTGCTACTGGTCTCAAAGATAATTCAGGATTATAATCTCCTCCAGGCCTGTCCAGATGTGAAAGAATAATTAGTTGGTGTGGATTTTGCTTTAGTATAGAATTTATTGTTGGAAGAGTCTTTCTTATTCTAGAATCATTTACAATCTGGCCCTGTGAGAGAGGGACATTAAAATCTGTTCTTAGAAGTACTCTTTTACCCTCAAAATTAAAGTCTTCAAACCTGAAAAACATTTTACACCTCTTTAAATTAAGTAAAGGTTATAGACTTTAAATATTTTATCTAATTAAGAGAATACTTGTTCTACTTTTTCTTTCAATGATTCTTTGGGAAGGGCTCCGATTATAGTGCCTGCTGGCTTTCCATTCTTAAACATAAGTAAAGTAGGAATGCTTCTGACACCATATTTTGC
This sequence comes from uncultured Methanosarcinales archaeon, assembly GCA_964537195.1. Taxonomy (GTDB): domain Archaea; phylum Nanobdellota; class Nanobdellia; order Woesearchaeales; family GW2011-AR15; genus CAZHYZ01. The sequence goes on along the minus strand of CAZHYZ010000001.1, from coordinate 201,548 downwards.
AGCTACTTGCTGATTGTCATCAACGTTTAACTTGCAAAATCTAATGTCCTTCATTTCTTTTGAAAGTTCATCAAATCTGGGACCTAGAATTTTACAAGGGCCGCACCATTCTGCCCAAAAATCTACTATTGCCTTATCTGCTTTTAAGACTTCTGTATCAAAATTTGACTCATTAACCTCTGTAGGCATATTACCACCTCTGCACTCCTTTTAGACTTCTTAATCTTTTATAAATTTACCTATATCTCTTTAAGTCTGAGAATTCTGCAAATAAGAGTCCGGCAAAACCTATGGTTTGAAGAGCCATTAATACCAAGAATTCAACATTAACTTGTTCTGTAACGTATACTAACCCAAGAACAGATTGTATCATAAAGATTATTACCATAAATAATAAACCAAAGAGGAATTTTTTCTTTGATTTCCTTTTTTTTATTTTCCTAATATAAACCAATACAAGAAAAAACTGTATAAGGAGGTTTAGAAGCAACACAACTTTTGCAATCTCTATGTACATCATATTACTATTAAAATAATATAATATCTATATTAATCTTTGCTCAAAACAAGTCAGAAACAAAGTCTTTTAATTCTCTAAAAAATCCTTTGCTATGAATTGGCTTAAAAAGAAAGATGTCCTCTGGGTTTTTTGATTTTTGAATCTCCTTCCCTCTTGTCTGGAGAAGAACCTCGGTTATGGACTCCAATTCTTGAATTGCCCCATATAGTTGATGTTGTTTTTCTAAAGGTATCTCTTCTGTATTATTATTTAGATATGTCGTAAGTTTACCTTTCCTGTCTTGCACCAAATATCTTAAAGAGGATATCATCATCTCTATATGATTAAGGCTGATTATTAAACCTTTCGATAATTATATATAGTAGAGAATATGACTTTATTATGGTGAAAAGAGGTGGATATGCCCATATCTGATATTAAACAATTCATAATTGGATCTAGACAAAAGGGATATACAGATCCTGCAATAATAAAAAGTTTACAAGAGGCCAAATGGCCCCAGGACATAATTGATAAAGCAATTAGAGAAGCAAATGAAGTTATACAACCTGTTCAAGAAAAGGTTGAAGTGGAAAAGCCGAAAGAAAAGAAAAAAGAAAAAGTTGAAGAAGAAAAACCAAAAGGAGATGATTTATTTACAAAAGCACCCATAGAAAAAGGAGAAAAACCTGAGGAAAAGCCAAAAAAAGAAAAGAAAAAATTCTCCTTCTTTAGTATAATTGCATTCTTATTATCTCCAATCCCCATAATTGGATTAGCAATTGCAATGGCTGCCCTAGATAGTGTAAGAAAAAACAAGATGAAAGGCACTCTGATTTGCCTTTTTGCCTTAATAATCAATATTGCTGCTACTGGTTATTTATTATGGATGATATTTAGGATATTTAGTCTAGAACCAGAAAAATTGTCTGGGGCTGCAAAATACTTAAATGATGTTTTTGGCTTGGTGTAAAAATGGTAAGTCAACAAATAAAAGATTATATTGAAAAAACAAGAAAATCAGGTTATAGTGAAGAACAAATTATTGAAACATTAAAAAAATCTGGCTGGACCAAAGATGAGATTTCAAAAGCTATGGGCAAACATAACGAAGATATACCACCTCCTGCTCCAATGAAAATAGCAGAACCACAACCAACATCAGCTCCTAAAACACATTCTGGTTCTGATCAAAAAACTAACACTTTAGCTATTGTCGCTTTCGTTTTAATATTCTTTTGGCCAGCTAGTTTTGTTCTAGGTCTTATAGCGCTTAGTCAGATAAAGAAAACTGGTGAAAAAGGTAAAGGTTTAGCTATTGTCGCAATTACTAGCCCCGTTCTATTCTTTATCGTTATGGTTATGATAGCTTCTTTTGCATATTTTGGTGCTTTTAATCCAAAATCTATATTAGCAGAAAAATGTCACTTCCCTGTTGAGTTAAGTTGTGTAGGAGGAAGAGCAATAATGGAATCAGACACAATAACAATACCTTTGAGAAATTCAGTAGGTTTCCCTATCACAGTTGAAAGTGTGAGTGCTCCTCAATGCAGTGGTGCAGAACTTGCTCAAAATTCTATGGCGGATTTTGGTCCCTTAGGTCAACAAATAGAGATTGAAGATGTTTTTAGAATTAGACTAACAGGATGTAATAATGGAAACAGTGGAGATTTAGTTCAAACAACAGTAACAATGAGATACACTAATCAAGAAAGTGGAATACTTAGTCCTCCTATTGAAGGGGACATAATTGGAAGAGTTATATAAAAAAAGAAAAAAATTAAGCAGCTTTTACTTTTTCCATCTCATTAGTTAAGAAATCTAAATTTGAGATTAACTGCTTGTATGAATTTCTAACAGTAACTTCAGTCACATCAGCTATTTTAGCAATTTCTGCCTGTGTTCTCTTATCATTATGCAACTTAGAAGCTATATACAAAGCACCAGCTGCAATACCTTTAGGAGATCTACCTGATGTAATCTCTTCTTTTACTGCTTTCTGAACAATATCTAATGCTTTTGTTTGTGTCTCTGGCTCTAGTTTAAGTTCGCTAGCAAACCTTGAGACATAATTCATTGGATCAATAGGTAATGTTCTGATATTCAAGTTTCTTGAAACATACTTGAAGTTCTTAGCTACTTTCTTTTTGTCTATTCCTGTAACATCAGAAACCTCATTTAAAGTTCTTGGAATATCATACATTCTCAATACAGCATAAACAACACCAGCTACAACAGCTTCTGTTGAATGTCCTCTAACTAATCCTCTTTGTACTGCTTCTGTATAGATTCTAGCAATCTCTTCCTCAACATAATTAGGTAGATTAAGTACAGAAACAATTCTTTTAATTTCGGATAAAGCAAGTCTTAAGTTAGATTCAATGGCCGTTGAGACACGTCTCTGCCATAATCTTAGTCTATAGAATTTGTTTTTGTCTTTTTTAGACATCTTATACAAGTCAGATTTTCTTCCAACAGTAGTACCAAGACCTCTATCTTCTTGTGTGTATGTCAATGGTGCTCCAGTTCTCCTTTTATTTTGAGCATCATTCTCATCAAATTCTCTCCATTCTTGCCCAAAATCGAAAAGTTTGTCATCTAGAACAAGACCACATGCTTTACATGCTACTTCTCCTTTTTCTTTATTCCAGACGAGTTTTCCATGACCACATTCTGGACATTTTTTATATTCAATTTCTTTTATCATCTTGATTTCCTCCTCCCAAAATGGGATACGTTGGTCTTTCTATTTACCATCACTTCACATAATAGAAAAACACTATTTAATTCTTAACCTATAAAGCGTTAAAAACAGGTCATATATAAATGTTTTGGTTATGTATTAAACCTTTTGTTTAATTAAATTTATATAATTAAGAAAGTTTATTCTCTATATGATTCGAGAGATTATAGAAAAAATCAATTTTTTTACCTTAATTGATTATTTAGAAAGCATTTTAGATAAAATATTTATTACAATTATAATATTTTTAGTAGGTTTTTTCCTTATAAAGATAGTTAATATGTTCTTAGATAGACTTTTTAAAAAGACTAAATTTGACGTTACATTAGAACAGTTTTTAGACAGCTTAATTAATTGGTCACTATGGATAATTTTGGTTGTTGTAATACTAAATCATGTGGGTGTGGATACTACTCCTATTCTTGCCAGTTTAAGTATTGTTGGTTTTATATCTGGGTTTGCACTAAAGGATGTTTTATCTAACTTAGCAGCAGGTATGTTAATCTTGGCTTCAAAACCATTTAAGGTTGGAGATTTCATTAAATCTGGAGATATTTCCGGAACTGTCGAGAAGATAAGGACTGCATCATGTGTTCTCCGAACTGTTGACAACATAAAAATCTCTGTGCCAAATAATCTTTTATGGGGCAATCCCATAATCAATTATTCCTCATATCCTAGGAGAAGAATAGAGATAAAAGTGGGTGTTTCTTATAATCATAAAATAAGCAAAGTATTGAAGACACTTGAAAAGATAGTCAAGAGTAATAAGAAAATATTAAAGGAGCCTGTTCCTGAGTATTTTGTTTCTGAACTTGGAGACTACACATTAAATGCTGCTTTACGTTGTTGGACTAAAAGAGAAGATTATTTTGACGTGTTATATGAACTGCATAAAGACATAAAAGAAGAGTTTGAGAAAGCTAAAATAGAAATGCCTAATCCAACTATGGATGTTTATGTTAAGAAATAAGTATATCATATAATAAAAACATTTATAAACAATTGTGTGTTTCCACAGGATAGAAGGAATTCTGGGTGATTATTAACTATGGACCAAGAAGTTATGAAAACTGGAACAACCACAGTTGCTATTGTGGCTAAAGATTGTATTGTATTAGGAGCAGATAAGAGAGCTACTGCAGGCAACTTTATTGCGGGTAAAAAAGTAGATAAAGTATTACCAGTAGCAGAAAAAATGGCACTAACCACTGCAGGCAGTGTTTCTGACATTCAATTACTAGTAAAGTTAATTAAAGCAGAACTACAGTTAAAAAAATTAAGAACAGGAAGAGAAAACAGAATAAAAGAAGCAGCAAACTTAGTTGCTGGTTTAGTGTATGGAAACATAAGAAGATTATCAATGATACCAGGTGTAGTACATTTCCTATTTGCAGGACATGATGATGACAACGGCATTAGTCTTTATGACATATTCCCGGATGGATCTATCCAGGAGATAGACGACTTTGTAGCTTCAGGATCAGGAAGCACATTTGCATATGGTCTTTTTGAAGCACAATATAAAAAGTCAATGTCACAAGACGAAGCTGTGGAACTTGCAATAAAGGGAATAAACTCAGCTTTACAGAGAGATTCAGCATCAGGAAATGGACTTGACATAGTAATTGTAAATAAAGACGGTATCAACAAGATAATAACAAAAGATCTTTCAGTAGACGCTACAAAATAATTTTATTTTTTTCAATGAAAAAGGTGTATTCTTAAATGAGTGAAATATTAGATGAAATATTAAAAGATTTACCCAAGGATAAGATATCCGATGCAGGGTTTGAAGGAGCCAATATTGTACTTTATACAAAGGATGAGGATTTCTTTCTTCATAATAATGGATTAATTAGGAATATTGTCAATAAGATAAAGAAAAGAATAGAATTAAGACCTGATCCAAGTATTACACATGATAGAGAAAGAGCCGAGAAGGAAATAAAAGAAATAATTCCTGAAGAAGCACAGATAGACCAGATTATTTTTGATTCTCAGCGTTCTACTGTAGTCATTGAGGCTGAGAAACCAGGATTAGCAATAGGCAAAAGAGGAGAAAATTTAAAGAAAATAAGACAAAAAACATTGTGGGTTCCTGTAATTAAAAGGACCCCAGCAATAAGATCAGAGATTATTGAAAACATTCGGTCTGTTTTATACCAGAATTCTGATTATAGACGTAAATTTCTAAATAAAGTTGGAAAAAGAATTTACAACGGATGGTTAAGAGGGAAAAAGGAAGAATGGATACGTGTTTCATATCTGGGAAGTGGAAGACAAGTAGGTAGAAGCTGTCTTTTTCTGCAGACACCTGAATCCAGAATCTTATTAGATTGTGGAGTTGATGTTGCCGATGAGAAGCATGCTTATCCTATCCTGGAAGCACCAGAATTCAATATACAGGAATTAGATGCTGTCATTATAACACATAGTCACTTAGATCACTGTGGATTTCTTCCTTATTTGTTCAAATATGGTTATAAAGGACCGGTTTATTGTACTGAACCGACCAGAGATGTCATGTCTCTTATGCTTCTAGATTATGTTAAAATTATGAGATATGATGGTAAAGAACCTATATTTACAAGTGAAGAGATAAAAGAAATGGTTAAACATACTGTTACATTAGATTTTGAAGAAGTTAGTGATATTACACCCGATGTCCGCTTAACATTATACAATGCAGGTCATATTTTGGGTAGTGCAATGGCCCATTTACACATAGGAAACGGCCTTCATAATATGTTATACACTGCAGACATGAAATTTGGTAAATCTGTGATGTTAGGGCCTGCTGCAACCAAATTTCCAAGATTAGAGACTCTACTTCTTGAAGCTACTTATGGTGGAAAAGATAACCTACTTCCAAGTAAGGTTGAAGTATATCAATACTTACAAGATGTTTGTACTGAGACACTTAATAATAAAGGAAAGGTATTGATTCCTGTGCTTGGTTCTGGAAGAGCTCAAGACACTATGGTCATGGTAGAGGAATTAATGAGAAAAAAGCTTATTCCAAAAGTAGACGTATATATTGATGGATTATTATGGGACATTACTGCTATTCATACTGCCTATCCTGAATTTTTGAACAGTATAATCAGAAAACAGATATTCCACAAAGACAACAATCCCTTCCTATCTGATATCTTTAAGAGAGTTGGCTCAGGTAAAGAAAGACAACAAGTTATAGAGGAGGCAGAAGCATGTATCATATTAGCTACAAGTGGTATGCTTGTTGGAGGACCATCTGTACAATATTTAAGAGCCCTGGCTGATAATCCAAAGAACAGCATGATTTTCTCTTCATATCAAGGAGAGGGCTCACTAGGTAGAAGAATTCAGAATGGAGAACGAGAGATTGTATTTAAAGACGGTCAAAAAAGAGAGATTGTGGAGATAAAAATGGATGTACATAAACTAGAGATATCTGACCACTCGGATAGAAAAGAATTAATGAATTTTGTAGGCAGATGTAATCCAAGACCTAAAAAGATAATACTAAATCACGGTGAAAGCTCTAGATGTCTCGATTTAGCTAGTTCTTTACATAAAACATACAGATTAGAGACTCTGGCCCCAAGAAATTTAGAGGCTGTTAGACTTAAATAAATACAGAGGCTCTTTGGCTTGTGAACCTTGATTTGTCTGGGCGTACAATAGTAACTGCATAATAATTTATACCTGGTTCTGGATTAATGTCCAGAAAATTCGTAGTATTTACATAAGGGATTGTCTCTATAGTATTATCAGCAGGATATTTTGGATACGGATGTGCATTAGTCCATACCACTTTATAGAATAAAAAATCTCCTTCATACTTTGTCCATGATAACTCAACGCCTTCCTCAGTCTTGATTGCTGTAAGCTTAATATCTTGGTCTGGTGTTTCTTTGGGATCTGGAAATTCCATCACAATTGGATTACTGTGTATTTTCTCATTATATATCCCTACGGCAGTAACTGCATAATAACTTACTCCACCTTCTGGCTTAGTATCCGTAAAGGTTGTTTGGTTCCTATTAATTATGGTGGCAATAAGATCTTCTTCTGCAGGATTATCTCTTGTTCCTAATGTTGGATATTCTGGTTTTTCTCTTATCAAGCTCCTTACAACTTTGTAGTATTTGAAATCAAAATCCCCTTCAAATCTTGTCCAGGATAACTCGACGGAATCTTCCATTTTTTCAGCTGTTAAGACAATATCATATCCAGAAAGATCCTGTTCTGATTCTTCCTCTTGGATAGTCTCATTCTCCCATATTTCGGGTTCCTCTCTCTCTCGTTCTTCTACTTCCTGGTCTACTATCTCTTCCTCATCAGATACATCTTCTGTAGTTTCTGGTTGGGTATCCTCATGAACAATATCTACTTGTGTTGTACAACCATAAACTAACAACATAATAAGTAACATAATTGCAACATATTTCTTCATACTAATCCCTCGATTATAGTGAGATGCTCCAGTATTTAATTTTTACCCCTCCTACATATAACTACTAAACAGTACTAAAAATTGGAAACATTTATAAAAAGTAACTACTTTATGGTAACAAAATGAAGGGAAAATCTTTGTTTGTTGTGTTATGCGCATTTATTTTAGGTATTTTGACCACTCTTGCAATAAATTCATTATATCCTGAACAAAATAATCCTGTAACTACAACTACGTATGTTATAAGAGATGGAGAATCTCAAAAAGAGGATAGTTCTTTTGTAACACAGATATTATCAACAGGAAATGAAGAAAGACCAAGTCCCTATGACAGAATCAGCGAGGGAGACATTACTGTTGATAAGAATAAAGTTACAATAAATGTTCAAAACGCACAATGGTCCAGATTTACAGACACAAATAGTATGGATCCTGTTATTGACTATGGTACTAATGCAATACAAATAGTTCCTCAGAGCACAGACGATATTCATGTTGGAGATATTGTTTCTTATAATTCGAATTATGCAGACGGCATAATAATCCATAGGGTCGTTGAAATAGGTTATGATAACAAGGGTTGGTATGCCATTATGAAAGGAGATAATAACAATAAAGAGGACCCTGGCAAAGTAAGATTTTCTCAAATAAAAAGAGTCGTTATAGCCATAATTTACTAGATAATTTTAAAAAGTAGTTATTGTTTTCCAAGACATGAGGCCAGACCGGGGTGCTCGTCCTACCTTGTAACCCTCAACGGACGTAGAGGGGGTCGTAGCCAGAGAGAGGTATTTTGTCAGAAAGTGGTCTTGGTCTGGACGTTGACGTCCTGTCCTGATTGACCGGCATTTTTGAGAACCACGTCAGATCCGGAAGGAAGCAGCGTTAATCACTTAAGCTGGTGCTTTCAGGGTAGCGGGACCGAGGAAAGGTCAAGGTAAGCCTCTTCCTGATAAGGTATCCATCTCTGGTGGCCTCACTTCTTAATCTAATATTTTAACCTGGCAGAATGTGCATTTCTCTTTAAATTCCTCAGCATCTTTTTTACTGCCTACAATTTTACCGTAATGCATAGGAATAGCAATTTTTGGCATTATCTTCTTAACTGCTCTAACAGCTTGATCAACATCCATAACATATGTGCCAGAAACAGGCAAAAGAGCAACATCAGCAGTTACTTCCTCTATTTCAGGAATATAGTCCGTGTCCCCGGCATGATAAAAGGTTACATTATTTATTGTAAATATGTAGCCAACCCATTCATTTGCCTTAGGATGAAATTCTTTATTTACATTATATGCTGCAACAGCTTTAATTTCCATACCATTATATGAAAAATGATCTCTTGGTTTTACTAATTTAACATGGCCTCCTTCAATTTTTGCCAGTTTACTTGTTGTATCTGGAGTAGTTATAATCATTGTGTCTTGTTTTACTATTTTTTGTAAGTCTTTCACACTACAATGATCATAATGCCCATGTGTAATTAAGATAATGTCTGCTTTTTCATTTTCCCTAATTTCATAAGGATCAATGTACATAACCTTGTTGTCAAAATTAAACTTAAAGGCATCATGTCCCAGCCATTTCATTTTTATACCATTAAAATCAAGTGTTTTCATTTTATAGCCTCCTTTAAAATTTGAATAGCTTTTTTTCTATCCTTTTTTCCAAAAATTGCAGAGCCTGCTACAATAACATTAGCGCCTGCTTCAACAGCTTGTCTTATTGTGGTTGAATTAATACCTCCATCTATAAGTATGTCTTTCTTATAATTAAGTTTTCTCAATTCTCTTACCTTATCAAGCACCCCAGGAATGAATTTCTGTCCCCCTTTTCCTGCATATACACTCATTATCAGAATACCCTCTAACTGATCAAGATATGGCTTTATCAGAGATATTGGTTTATCAGGATTAAGGGTAAGACCAACTTCAACATCCATATTTTTAATCTTATTCATAGTGCTCTCTAAATTACTTGGTTTATCCTCAAAGAGTTCAGCATGAAAAAATATTCTATCAACATAATTTGAAAAGTTTTTTGCATGTTCCAAAGGATCATCAACCATAAGATGACAGTCCAAAGGCAACATTGTTTCTATCTTTGAAACAATCTCAATCCCATAACTTTTATTTGGTACAAATATACCATCCATAATATCTAAATGAATAGAATCTGAATAAGGCTCTATTTCTTTAATCTCTTCATTCAATCTTGTAAGGTCTGCATCTAAGATTGAAGGTGATAGCTTAATTTGATTTTTCATATTTATCAATTTTTTCTAAACGTCTCTTATGCCTATCTTCATCTGTAAAATCTGTTTCCAAAAAAGCCTTAATAATCTTTTTAGCATCTTTTTCAGATGTCCAATCTCCTGAAATTGCCAAGACGTTGGCATTATTATGTTCTCTTGCATGTTTTGCAGCTTTGATGTCAAATGCCGCAACTGCTCTTACTCCTTTTACTTTGTTTGCAGCTATAACCATACCCCCGCTAGACCTGCACAATAAGATTCCTTTATTGTCTTCATGTTCTGCAACCTTCTCAGATACTTTAATAGCATAATCAGGGTAGTCATCTTCCGGATCAAATTCTACATTACCCAAATCATCATATTCATATCCTTCTTTTTGTAAGAAATCCTTTATTTTCTTCTTTAGTTTAAATCCACCATGATCTGCTCCTATGAATATCATAGTAAATACATATTAGAAAGAGTTATTTAATCTTTTCTATTGAAATAGGGCTCTATTAATGACCACCCTGGTTATTCCTGTATAGTTACCTAATGGTGTTTCTTTTGTTGTTGTAGCATAATAATAAACAATTCTCTTTTCAGCTGGTTGTAAGACAAAATTGTTTTCTGAGACAGTTACATAATCTGAAAGTTCACCATCCAATTTAATAGAGACAAAAATAGGAAAATTATACTCGTTTGTTATATCTACTTTTCTCTCAGAGATTCCTCCTGGAACTACTTTGCCGAACCAAAGTTTATCTGTATCTGTATTTACTCCTAGTGTGTCTTCAACTTTGAGATGCATTTCTCTTACAATTACATTTTGGATCACATAGAAATTATAAACCAACATGGTTGCAGAAATTAATATAAAAAGCACAATTAAAGAGATTGTCATTAGTTTATATTTCTTCATTTTTTATTTGCCTCTTTTAATATCTTCTCAACTTTCTTCTTTGGCCAACCCTTTTTAATCATCATCTCTTCAATATACTCATCTTTATATTTCTTTTTCATTTCTTTAACATGGTCAACAACAGCCTGATCAATTTCTTCTATTTCCTCTGCTTCAGTCTCTTTTGGTTTTTGTTTTTTCTTCTTTAAAAAACCAACTGCAAAGTATGCGTTTAATGCAATAAAAAATATTAACAATCCAATTAATATATTCATTGGTGATATTATACCACTTAAATCAAGTTTAAACTTGCCAGGGATTTCTTCAACTGTCTTAGCATTAATATCTTCATCTATAGTAATAATACCTTCATACTTTTTGAAAGAACCCTCATATCTAAGCCAGATTACTATCTTATAATCTCCTTTTTCTAACCCCGTTGTATCAAAATAGGCAGTTAATTTTCTCTTTTGCCATGGAAGAATATTCTGGTTAAGTGACTTAAACTCTGCAACAGGCCTAATCCTGGTAGAACCCATTTCATAAATTTCTATATCAGCATAAACATCCCCTATTCTAGTGTTCCATGCACTCTCAATCAACAAATCCATCTGATTAATAGCATCTACTTCAAAAAGTGAAGTGTAATTCAATAACTTAACATTCTTGCTTCCTATTCTAAATTGTTCTGTTTTTTCAGAAACATTGCCATCCCAATGAACAATGGCTGTAGTTTCATAATTTCCTGGGTCTAACCCAAATGAATCAAATACTACTCTTAATTCTTTAGTTTGTCTTGGCTCAAGTGATTCGGTCCTTGTCCGCATATTTTTAATAGTCTTATTAGTCTGCAGATTCTTAACACTAATATCCGCATACACATTATTAATAACTGGCTCACCAAGATTATGAACACTTGTAGTAATGTTTACTGATTGATTGACATTCATATTTGGGGATTCTAATTCCCACTCCATATACTTAAATGGGTATAATATAAAAACATAATAACTAAGTGCTATAGATGGATATGCTCTAAATCCAGATTCTGTGGAATCAATCTTAACTCTAATCCAAGTCAAGCTTTCTCCGGGAACATCTGGAGCCTCTTCAGGTAATGTTAAAGTAACTCCAAACTTAACACTTTGGCTCGTAGGAACACCCTCAATCTCTTCTGGCTTTATAGTAAAATATTCTGTTAAATCCGCTCCCTTCTTGTGCTGAGCGTATATAACATAATCAGAGGTGTATCCTTCTTTATTTGTGATAAAGTATTCATCTGTTTGAGTATGATTCGGGAGAAAATCAAGATGATGTCTTGTCTTTTTTCCAGAGACTGCTAATCCATGAGCTATTCCTGTTAAAATAACAAAAAGAAATAACATTGAGAGGATTTTTTTCCATTTCATTATCTATTCTAATAAAAAAGAAATTAATAAATTTTTCTGCTTACGAGGCAGTAAACATTATTGTTGAGTTGTATTCTTGTACGCTTAATCCATCAGGAATAATTACCCCAATACCAACTTCAATCTCATCGCCATTGCCTTCTTCTGCTGGTTGATGATATTCAAACACAGAACATATTGTCTGGTCAGTACCATCACATACGCCCGTAGTGGTTAAGACTCCTGAACAGGAATTTGTCTCGTTTTCACTTCCAAACCATGTTAAATTCTTTCTATTATGTCCTGCATAGCCTGAGAACATTGTACCTGCTGATGGACAATTAATGTCTAATTGTACATCCTGGTTACCATCATTCTCAATATAGAATGGTTGGTCTGGTTCTGGTGGTTCAATTGTTTGACTTACCCAACAGTTGTTATCATCTACATAACCACCATCATCTGTAACAGACAAGTTGGCATGTGTACTACCTCCTCCCCAGTTACAAAGTAAATCAGAAGTGTTTACATAACCTGAACCAAAATCAATAAGAGTACTTTCCAATAATCTTATACTTATAGTGCTCTCAACTGTCAGGTTAATTTTACCATAATCTTCTTGAGCTCTTCCTGTAATTTTCTCTGGAGAGACAGTTATTCCACTTAATTTATTTAGCAGAAGAATAGTAGAAAATCCTGACATTGCAATTGCCAGGACTACTAAAACTGCTAAAAACTTATTTGATAGCTCCATTTTTGTATCCTTTTAAGAGGCTGTGAAATAAATTGTAGCGTTATACTCTTGGAATGATGTTCCATCAGGTATAATCAATTCAACACCTACTTCAAGCTCGTCACCATAACCATCTTCTGCTGGCTGGTGGTACTCAAAAGTTCCACACACTGTCTGTTCAGTATCATCACATACAATTGATGGTGTCAAACTAGCTGAACATGCACTTGTCTCGTTGTTGCTTATAAACAATGTCAAGTTCTTTCTGTTATGTCCAGCATAACCTGAGAAGATTGTGTTTGCTGATGGACAATTAATGTCTAATTGTACATCTTGGTTACCATCATTCTCAATATAGAACGGTTGAGATGGTGTTGGTGGTGCTGCTGTCTGACTTACCCAACAATTATTATCATCTACATAACCATTATCATCTGTGACAGACAAGTTGGCATGTGTACTATCTCCTGCAAGCTTACAGACTGTGTCTGTAGAGTTTACATACCCAACACCAAAATCAATCAGTGTTCCCTCTCTCAATATAATACTTATTGTACTCTCAACAGTAAGGTTGACTTTACCATAATCGTCTGATGCTCTTCCTGTTGGCACACCATATCTTCCTAGATTGTTTAGTGTGAATACTGTTGCTCCTAATGAAACAACAATTGCTGTAACTAATAAAATTGCAAGTGTCCTATTTGATATATCATCCATTTTTAAGATACCTCCGGTTTTTCTTGAACTGCTAATAACACCTGGCCTGTCGTAGACTCCATTGGACCTGGTGCATTGGGATCCTCAACTCTTAGTCTAATTTCGCCTGATTGTACTGGCTGACCTCTGTATTCCGCTGCTGTATTTAGTCTATTCATCTCCGTCAATACTGTAAATGTACCTAAAACAGAAATCGCAACTGCAAGAACAACCAATATAACCACAATAGATTTCGGTAAATCGTCTTCTTTTTCCATTTTGTTATTCCTCACAATAATTTACTGTATTTTATATCCGGAATACTAATATATAAATGTTTTCATTATATAGTCATATATTTCGAGTTTTTAATTTCTTATTTATATATATAAATAGTAATATGTTAAGTATTATCAATATTATGACTGCCCCAACCAAAAGTGGTGTATTATTCTTTCCTTTACTAGAGATAGCTTTTCCAGAGATAAAGTCTTTGAATTGTATATCATCAATTGAGACTATTGAATTAAACAATCTCTCAGATGTTTTCCCCTTGTAATTTGCTTTAACAACAATATCATATTCTCCTGTCTCTACACCTTCTGTATTCCAATAAGCACTCATTATGTCTGTAGATTGGGCTCCAACATCAACAGGAGCAGTGTTAAAGGAAGATATCATTTTATTATCTTCAAATACTTCTACACGGCCATCTACTCTAACTGGCTCATTCCATTTATTTCTTAAATAAATATCTAACTTAGCAATTTGTCCTATCTTGAAATTATCAACAGCAATTCTTTCTATCTCTATATCAAGGCTGCCAACACTAAAGGGTTTTGAAAGTTCTAAAATTGTACCATCATATTCCACAATAACTTGGGCAAAATAACTGCCTTCATGTTCTGTGTTCCAAGTAGCAAGTAATTTTGATTCCTCATTTGCCTTCATTGAAATCTCATTTGTATGCAAGACAGCAAGTTCTTCATTTGTTGGACCTTTAATGCTTATTGTTCCTTTTACATTGTTTATGTCTTCTTTACCCCAGTTAGCTAATGCAATAGTGAAGATTATATCATCCTGAACTTTAGTATTAGTTACATATAATTTACCTGTCAAGTATTTTCCAGGATAAGGTACATTAACTTTAACTTGATGTACAATAGCAGTTGTAGCAATAACCACGTTTTCTCTAGTAGTATCTTTTGGCACGTTTAATGCTAATATGCCACCTCTCCTCTCTCCTGGATTCATATCTTCAGGCATATTGATTTTGAAACTAACCCATTGTTCTTTCTCCTCCATCACTAAAACATCTTTTTCAAGCTCAATAAATTCTCCGAGATCACCTTCTGTGGTTAATATTATTTTTGAAGGAACTTCATCAGCAATTATTCTGAAACGGCCTTCCTGTACACTATTAGATTTAAAGTCAAATCTTGAGCTAGCAGGGGCTAATCCTATCCCGTGTACATTAGAGACTAGGAAAATCATTACAAGTATCCAGATTATTTTCTTATCCAATACTTCTCTCACCTATTATATATAGTAATACTTTCTTGTGTCCTGGTGGCTCATTTAATGGTACTTGTACTCTGATATCAATCTCAGCTTCGTCATTTGAATCAGTGTAATTAAGTTTCTCTATTATTGATGTATTTTGTTTAGTTATATTCCTCACATTTGTCCAGGTTGTAGTACTTCCACTAAAGTTAAAGGAATTAGCTTCTGTAGAATCATCATCTGCCTTAAATTGGAAGTATTCTGTATTTAGATCAACCACCTGGAATAAGGAAGCATTTGCACTTATTCTTGTAACATTAACTCTAATGTTTCCATTATTCTCAATAACTAATGGAGAGTAACCTCCACCACCCGTGTCTGTATGTTTTTCATCTAATACATTCATAGATCCGAATTGTATTCCACTATTAGTTAAATTCAGGCTAATAAAAGATTCAATTGTAAAGTTCCATTCATCACTCCATTCACTATATTCTTTACCATCGTATGCTCTTACTCTCCAATACATTATGTGATCTACACAATAATCAGATGTTGGCATGTATTCGCTTTCAGAAGCATTTGTAGATATATCTGGTCCGCAATCCAATACTGAACTAAAAGTAATATTTATTGTATAATTTAGGTTGTCTCCATCAACATCTGTTGAAGTCCAGTCAAAGTAAGGTGTTCTATCATGTACAGTTATGTTTCCGTTAGTTGGAATTAACAATGTTGGTTTGGTTGGTGGTGAATTTATTAAGACTCCTGTAGAGTTCTCAGAACCACCCTTCTCATTACTATCAGCTAATGTTACACCACACATCCATTCCTCTCCTGGGTTAGTTTCATTACCACTTAACTGATCATACTTCAAGTTGAAGTGGTTTATTATCTCAGATTGAGATAAACTTCTATTATAAACACGGACCTCATCTATTGTTCCATTGAAGTTCTGATCAGCACTTCCACTATTTCCTCCTATGTCCAATCCTGAACCAGAGAAAGCTGGAGGCCCATTTGTATTTTTATCTATGAACGTTCCGTTAAAGTAAAGATAAGTTCCAGATGAATTCCATGTTAATGTTACTAGTGTCCATTGATTCAATGGAGGTTCTTCACTAGTTGACACCCTATATTCACCGCCAATCCAGAACCCATATAAGTTGCTGCTTCCTGTGTTAATATACCACCTGAAGTCACCGCCACCTGTTCCTGGGTCTGCAGCAATATCAAGTATTGCATGATATGTCTCTGGATACACCCACATTTCAACAGTTCCTTCTTGAGATGGTGGTTGTTGATTTGTCTGTATAACATCTCCATTATTGAAATCAAAGCCTCCTCCAATCCTTCCTCCAGTTGGTTTCCATAGTATATCATCACCCAGATTATTAATAGAACCATCATTATTGTTTCCAGAGTAATCTGACATGTTGTTGCTGCCATCTGCTTCAAATGGCAACAGTAATTTTGTTATAGAATCGTTGTTAAGATACCAATTTGTAATATTATATACTACATCGTTATCTGTATCACTCACATTATAATTACATACTAATGTATCATCACTTATTGGAGAACTTGGAGTTATTACTGGATTATCTGTAAAGACTGGTGCTATGTTTGCTATTGTAATTGATGTAGAGTTCTTAGCTTCTCCATCTAGTGTTCCATCATTTAAAGTTACTTCACATTTCCATTTATCATTATTAGAAGTTGCAGTATTATCCAAAGTTGTATAATTCAAATCATATAAATCAAGTATCTCATCTACCCCTAATGTCCTGTTATATATTCTTACTTCATCTATGTGTCCTGTAAAGTATTCTCCTCCTAAGTCTCCCCTTGCCCCTATATAGAAAGGATTATCAGAATTGGCAATTGTGTGACTGCCTGCTGAATTTGTCTGATCAGTTCCATCAACAAAGATTCTACATGAAGAACCATTTAATGTAATGGCCAAATGTGTCCAAGTGTCATCAGAAACTACACCCGAGGATGTTGATGAATCTGTACTACCAGAACCATCATCTGTTCTACAGTAAACTGTACCATCACTTCCAACCATCACACCGTAACCGCCTCCATTGGCAGAACCAAAGGAAGTAGCAACCCAACCTGTACCGCTTGTGTGATTCACCCAGGTGGAGATTGTAACATCTCCTGTTAGATTCAAAACACCATAATTATCACATGTTCCATCATCATTCTGATCTGTACATATATTATCATTTCCATCAAAGTGATATGAACCTCCAACAAGACCGAAACCACTATTATATGTTGCACCAGTTACTTTTCCTGTTCTTATATATGGAGAGTAATCTTTTGTATAAGTTGAAGTAGAACCGCCTTCAAACGGCATCAATAATAATGTATCTGAAACACCATTCTTATACCAGTTTGTGATATTATAAACTGTATCGCTTTCTGGATCAGTAACATTGAAGTAACAAGCTGTTTCTTGTAATGTTGTTGGACTACTTGGAATTATTATTGGATCTCCTGTAAACTGAGGACCATCATTTGAGGAAGCTATTGTTACAATACTTGAATTTTCAGCTGTACCATCTGAATTATGATCGTTTGGTGTTACCTCACATAACCATTCATCTCCTTCAGTTATGGCAGCACTATCTAATGTTGTATAATTCAAATCAGATAAATCACGTATTTCCTCTGCAGAGAGTGACCTGTTGTAAATCCTTAATTCATCAATATATCCTGTATAATATTCTCCTCCCAAATCTCCTCTAGCACCTATATAGAAGGAATAATTTGATGTGGCAACTGTGTGGGTGTTGGCTGTACCTGTTTGATCTACTCCATCTACATATATTTTACATGAAGAACCACTTAATGTTACTGCAACATGATGCCACTCATCAACTGGAAGTGCTCCTGCTCCAGTAAATGAATCTGTGTTTCCTGAACCATCATCTGTTCTACAATATACAACTCCTCCTCCCCCTAATAAAATACCATATCCTCCTCCTCCTCCCTGACCAAACGAACTAGCTACAAAACCATTAGTATCTACTGTATGATTCACCCAGGCAGATATTGTAAAGTCATTACTTAAATTCAAAACACCATAGTTATCACAATTACCATCATCATCTTGATCTGAGCATATATAGTCATTTCCATCAAAGTAATATGCCCCCCCAACTTTAGAATTCGTAGTTGTCCATGTTGCTCCATTAACTTCCCCTGTTTGGATGTATGGTGCATAATCCTTTGTATGTGATGATGTTGAGCCGCCTTCAAACGGCATCAATAATATCGTGTCTGATATGTTGTTTTTATGCCAATTAGTTATGTTATATACTGTCTCACCATTGTAATCTGTAACATTGAAATTACAAGATAGTGTGTCCTCATCATTTGGTGTTTCTGGAGTGATTATTGGGCTGTCTGTAAAAAATGGTGCACTATTTGCCACAGTAACACTTGAGGAGTTCTTATTTTCTCCATCTGCTGAGAGATCATTTAATGTCACATCACATAACCAGTCATCTGAGAGAGTAGTTGCATCGCTATCAAGAACAGTATAATTAAAGTCTCTTAAATCTCTTATTTCATCGCCACTCAATGACCTGTTGTAAATCCTTAATTCATCAATATATCCAGTATAAGCCTCTCCTCCCAAATCTCCTCTGGCTCCAACATAGAAGGAATAATTTGATGTGGCTAAATTGTGTGTGCCTTTTGTATTTGTCTGGTCCACACCATCAACATAAATTGAACATGAAGAACTACTTAAGGTTACTGCAACATGATGCCATTCATCAACAGGAAGTACTCCGGTAGTTGTATAAGAATCTGTTAATCCTGAACCACTATCTGTTCTACAATATACAACTCCTCCTCCCCCTAATAAAATACCATACCCTCCTCCTCCTGCCTGACCAAACGAACTAGCTACAAAACCATTAGTATCTACTGTATGATTTATCCAGACAGAAATTGTAAAGTCTCCACTTATGTTTAAGGCATCGTTATCACAAACATCATCATCATTCTCATCCATGCATATATGATCATTTCCATCAAAATAATATGCTCCTCCGTGTTTTGCAGAAGTTGTTGTCCATGTTGCTCCATCAACTATTCCTTTCTTTATATATGGGGCATAGTCTTTTGTATATGTTGAATTTGAGCCGCCTTCAAACGGCATCAATAATAATGTATCTGAGACATCATTCTTGAACCAGTTAGTAATATTATAAACTGGAGAGGTTGTATTGAAATTACATAGTAATTCATCATTTGTAGAAGGGGTTGATGGAGTTATTACTGGGTCATGCAAGAAAGTTGCTAGTATTCTCTTTGTCGTACTACTATAACCACTCATATGCATACCATCAAATACCCTTATTGTACAATTCCAGGTTTCGTTTGTTGTAGTATCAGCAGAGGACAATGTTGAGATTAATGTATTTGTGTTGTTCTTAACATCTGATACATTTCCTCCGCTATGGAAGACAGAATTATCATACCACCAATACTCAACTCTAAAGGTGTCATTTTCTGCATCTGTTATTGTTGCATTACAATCAAGATTTATGTCTGATGGTGCTGTAGCAGGCAATATATCAAGTGAGGTTACAGTTGGTAAACTATTAGCTATGGTAACATTTGTTGTTGTATAGTTAACTTCATTAATGACATTATCAAATACTTGGTAAAGATACTGATAACAATATCCTAAAGAGACCGTGTCATCATATTCCGTATCTGCAGGATTTTGTGTTCCAACAGTGCTCCATGCACCATATGCACCACAACTAATACCTTGTAATAGTGCTGATTTTCTATATAATTGTGAACTTCCTAGTCCAGACTCAGAATCTGTGCCTGCACTCAAGTTTACTCTTACTGAAGTAGTTGTAATGTTTTGATGTGGATTTTCTACCTCTCCACCAGAAGGAGCAACAATATCTAATGTAATAGTATAAGTGTCTGTGCCTGAGTTTGCAAACACATCATAACAAGTAACACTTGCTGAACCATCATAACTTGATTCTTGAGTCCATGAATAAGCAGAGACATCACTTGATTGATATGTTGATGTATCATCGCCACCATCTCCTGTTAAAGTACTCAAAGCAGGGAAGGTAACATTATGAACACCTGTACCACCAGGATCTCCAGAAGTAACAATTACATTGAATGACCCGGTAGTTATATTATTATAATATACTGTGGTACCTGATACATAAGCATATTCTGAACTTTCTGTAATTGAGTTTACACTACATGATGGTGCTGTGTTGTCTCTTAAGTAAACTCTTGAAGTCCCGCTATCTCCATTACCTGCATTATCTGTTGCATTGAAGTTAACTGTAATATCTACACTTGGCGTAAATGTCCCTGAGAAGCAATGGGTTGTGTTGAAAGATCCAGAGTTCCATGAGACTCCATTATCATCTGTATAGTCACATGCTTCTAACCCGCTATCTGATTCTGTAAATGTTGTTCTTATTCTTATTGTTCCGTTGTAGAAATAATCAGACCCGTTATAGTATGTTTTGCTGTCAAATATTTCAGTCTGTCCAAATGATGGTGCTGCTGTATCAATATAATATGGTCCTAAATCTGCACTAGTATCATCATAATTACCTGCAATATCCACACTTACAATATGGAAATAGTTAGAGTTGCCATCTGGGAAAGTACATGTATGTGTTGTCTGTGTTTCTTCATAATCTTTACTGCTTCCAGTATGATCATCAGATGTTTGGTTGCATGCAATGTCGTAACCATCTAAGCCAGAAGTAATATTTATTTTTCTTATATAGTCATCTGCGTATGGATAATTATTTGGATTTTTTGGAGATGTTGGAATTCCAAGTAAATTAGTTTCAACATTACTTATCTCTGCGTATGCGTGTGCTAAACCATCACAACTTATAATTGCACCAGCAGCAAAAGTTCCACTTGTGTTGAAATATACATGGCCTGGATATCCACTACCTCCAGTTTCTGTGGCTACCAAAGTATCTGTAAGAGAGTCTCCCTCATATAATTTACATGTAGTGTTCTGGTCAACTGTTGACATCGCAACATATGAAGCAGCTGCAGGTAATGCATATACATAACTTAATTCTGTTTTTGGCAAGAATGTTGTTGCAGCTCCACCATCACCATCTGCAATAGCCATAACACCAATTGAACCAGTTGTTGCTATAACTCTTTGTGAAGGTGGTTCTCCTTGAACACCTGCTGCACCATATCCAGTTGAATTACCTTTGTCACATGTAACACCCAATGTGGATGTACCATCACTCTCATAAATGTCATATTCAGTACTATCTTCTGCACACGTAACCCTCATTGCACCACTACCAACACCATACCACTCGGTTGTTGCCGGATGAAGTGGGAAAAAGTCATAAGTAGTAGAACTATCAATATATGCCAATACTGGTTTAGATGAATTCAAAACAAAACCAGTTGCATCTGTAAAGTCAAAAGTCAATATTCCTGCCCTGTTCCTATCTAATGTGATTGAGTCTTTTAACTCTCCTGTTCCATTATATAACTCAATAAGTGTATTATCTTCAAACGCATATACACTGATATTCTGTATGTATCTGTTTGCATCATAGGCAAATAATTTACCTTTCCACCATGAAGGAACTGTCATTGCTCCTGTTTCGGTTGCTGAGCTTCTTGTTGAGAAAGCACCTGTTCCAACTATTCTTGAATTAGGTTCTAAATTAGCTGCTGCAAAAGTCCCAGTTTCTCCTTTATCAAGATATATACATGTAGAGTCAACACATATCTTGTTGTTTTCTACTAGGCTTACAACATTTAATGTGGCAGCTGCCAACTCATCATTGACTACATAGTGAGTCATCCTTGTATCTCTGTTACCTTCATCATCATATGATTCAACATAGTAGTAGTATTCATTGCCATTATCTAATGCTTTATTCCAATTAAAGTCAACTGTGTTGTCACTGCTCCATGTAGTTACACTATGTGATGATGAGGTTAATGATGTTGGTTCTTCTGGATCTGCTGTGTCTCCTGTTGTGTCTGTGTAGTTAGTGTCTGAGAAGTTAATGGTTCCTACTTGGGTATAGATGCCATCACTAGCATTGGCTCTAAATATTCCTTTTTTGATTATACCCGATTGCATTACATTGATGATTTCTCGTTGTGATAATGAACGGTTATAAATCCTGAATTCATCAATCATTCCATCATAGTAACTTCCTAATCCTGAACTACCTATATAAAATTCTGTAATACCTTTCATAAGTCCTGTCTTACTACTGCCAGAACAGAATTCATAGCCATTTACATAAGTCTTCATCTCACCTGTTGATGCATCTTTAGTAAATGCCCAGAAATTCCAATCCCCCCTAATTGTTGAATTCTCAGCCAGGCAATTTATCCTGTCAAAGGTCCCACCATTAATTCCTCCCGCATCCCAATACACCTTACTATCACTCCAGGGAAGATGTGAATTTAGTATCCTGTTTCCAGATGAATTCTTTCCATAGAAGATTATGTCTGCTTGTGGTTGTAATGTTGGATCCCCATATTGCCATAATGTAACTGTAACTTTTGTGTTAATATTTGAGAAATCACCAGATGAAACATTTACATGTGAACTTCCACTGAAATTCAAAGCAGTTCCATACTTACCACTTACCCAGTCTGTTCCAGTAATATCACCATCATTCTTTTTATCCGACCAATCTCTTGTACTACTTCCTTGGTTTTCTTCAAACGGCATATACAATACAAGACTATCATTCACTGCCTGGTCTGTCCAGGATAACTCTACTTTATTATCTGTGTAGTTGCCCTTTGTTTGGTTGTACATTAATGAAATTTCTCCAGCAGTTAATGCCCTGTCATAGACTTTTATCAAATCCAATCTTCCTTTGTACGCTCTCTGTGCATTAGCTGGTCCATTATGCCTTCCAAATCTGGCTTTATTTAGCCATTCTGTTGTATCAATAGTATTATAATTGTCTGTTCCCTCACTACTTCCATTTAGGAATAATTCTGCAACTCCATTATTAATAACAACAGCAGCTTGATACCATTGGTTTTCGTTTAAAGTAGTTCCACCATTAATCTGAATATCTAACCCTGTACTATTGTAATAATGGAACCTTAAGCTTGCTCCATTTGTATGTAAATATGTTTCATTTTCACCACCCATTCCGTCTCCAGATTCTCCTTCGTAAAATAGATGATGTACTTCTGTTAGATTCTCAGAATAAAACCATAAAACCAAAGTAGCAGTATTTGGAGCAAATACTCTGTTGTTTACCTCAATATAATCGTTACCTCCATCAAAAGTCATTCCTCCTCCAACATATCCGCTACCTGAACTCCAATTAGCACCATTATTAACACCATCATTCCCAAAGCTACTCTTATCTATAACAGTAGAACTTGAATTCTCTTCAAAGTCGTAATACAACACAACTTCTCTCTCTACTAAACCAAACCTGGGTGTCTGTTCTCCAGTTCTGTCTGCTGTAATATTATGAAGAACTGTTGAATTACTACCATAACATGCAAGAGATCCTTCTATAGCACTAATCTTATAGAAATATAATGTGTTATCATCTGAATCAACATCAAAATAAGGACTTGTCGCAGATGTTGCCAAAGTTGTAAAGGTACTGTTATCAGTACTTCTATAAATTTCAAATGTGCTTTCACCATCAGAATTATCAGTCCAAGTCAATCTAATATTCCCTAACTCTGAATTTGATGGTTTTGAGGTATTTGTACTTGCATCTGTTAATGTTGGTGTTGTCAATGTTCCATAACCACAATTGTCATCACAGTATGCATCAGTTAAACAAGAACTATCATCATAGTCATCACACTCAGGACTTCCGCCCCCATCGATCTGACAACCATCATGATCACTACAATAGGGAGAGCCTCCTGTACATGAAGTTGAATCGAAACAAATCATTGCATCTATATCTCTTCCAATAGTTGTTTCATTGTCACATTGACCAGAAGTGCATTGACTATCTAGAGTGCAGTCACACCCTGGGGGTCTTGTTGTCTTCCAAGTATTATCATCATTACAATAGTAACCTTCTCTTAAATTACAATCCCCTGGGTCAGAGTGCACTGCAAGACCAGAATCATCTGTTTCTTGTCCTCCACAATCATATAATACACCATTTGAAACTAACATGTTTCCAGAGACCCAACCATCCGCCCTTACATTTCCATTGTAACATGCACTATTTCCTTCTGCAGAAGCGGAGTTGAAGTCTTCTCCTGTTCCATCATCACCACAACAGTTACCTGAGCCTGTTCCTGTAGATATCCATTTACTAGCGGCAACAATGTCATCACAAGCAGATTCCGAGTTATCTCCACCATACCAGACATTATTCCAGCATTTTGCCCTCTGAGGTATTGTTCCAGTTACAGTATTTACTGCCTCACATGAGAATTTATAAACACAATCAGTACTTACATCACAACACGAAACTTCACTTGTATTTGTTGCAAATTCACTTGGAGCATCATTGCCACCTTCCTTATCAATAGTAAATTCTTTCTCATCATCACCACAACAACTACTATAAGAGCTACATGCTGCATCACCATCACAGTCTCCTGAAGACAAGTCCCAGCCAGCCCCATTACAAATTCCATAGACATCACAATCACCTGATGAACCATCTCCTTCTCCAGCAGGTGAACATGCATCGTTTGTGTCAGCAGCAATTACTGTACTAAATGGTTCTTCATTACCTGGAAGGACACTAAAGAATAGAGAATATATTGTAGAAACTATGATTATCAAAAACATTATCTTCCGTAAATCTGATTTCCTTGACTCAATTGCCTTAGTTGTTTTCCTCACAAAAGCAGAACTGTTTCTTGAAATATCCCGAATATAGTCTTTTAATGCTGGTGGTTCTGCCAAATTATTATAGTTTAAATTAGTAGTATCTTCAAACAGTACACCATCAAATTTAGGTGGTTCCGGCAATTCATCTATTGTTAATTCCCGGTTCTCTTTCCTATATTTTATCCTATTTTTCATTTGTATAATCTAATTTCAAGTAAGGTCTGCAATCATCCGCTCCAGATGGATTGTAATATCCACATTTACTTAGGTTAGCAAGACCTCTGTAACATGTTATTGGGAAACTCTCCCCGTTAAGATCCTGTCCTTGCCAGTTAACAAAGACATTTGAATAATCTCTTTCTTTTGCATATCTAATTATGTCAGTAGCATCAATGCAAGTCCATCCTTCTCCTCCAACAATCTTATAGATCAATATGTTTGAAGTTGAGTTTCCTAATCTGATATCTGAGCAGTAACTTTCAGGACTGTATTTAAGATAGTTAAAGAGATTATCATCCTCTCCGTAATGAAGATATCCACAGACTTCTGCTTTTTCAAAAGAGTCATCTAAATTCAATATGTCAAAGTCTAGCTGTGCTTCGAAATCGTAGCCTTTTACGATATTATTCATGACACAGAAGTTCTCAGGAGAACAATCTGCTGCATCCACACAACTATCACAATTTGAGTTATAATAAACAGAGTTTGTCGGTATGTATTCCTTCTCCATCTCATCAACATCAGCAGTTGCATAAACACCAGGTCTTAATTCTGCTTCAATTCCATAAAGAGATTTAGTTACTTTCTGCTCACTGATCTTCCACTTTTTACATGTGTCTTCATATTGTACACATTCAAGTAATACCTCTGGGTTTGAAGATTCTAGGAATAACTCTGCATTTATGTTTCTCAAAACAAAAATCTTTGAGTTCAACCTTTCATCATTGGTTTCTAAGAAATCTAGTTCAACTAAAGATAAGTTACTTGTCTCAATAACCACATAATTATCTTCATCTTCAGCTATCTTCAATATATAAACACCATTCTCAAGATGATAATCCTCTAAAGAAAGACCTTCCTCATTTAGTAATAAGGAAAGATCCTCTATTGTAAATACTTCTCCAAAAGTAATATTTGTCTCATTAAATGTTAAATTAAAAGAAACATTAGTTAAATTTGCAGTCAAATTCAAAGATATATTTGTTGTAATGTTTGTGGTTACATTAATAGTTATGTTCGTAGTAATATTAAGTGTCTCATTGAGTGAAATGTTCTGAGTAATGTTTTGTGTTATGTTCTGTGTTACATTTAGAGTAATGTTCTCTACTTCATATTCAATATCTCTATACTCATAAGTAATTCTTGTAAGATTTAAGCTAACATTATTCAATACAATTCTCAGTTCTACTTCTCTTGGCAAATTAATATAACAACTGTCTTCACAATAATAACTGAAATCTCTTCTTTCTCTCTCAACTTCAACAGTTTCATTTATTTCTGTTACATTTACAGTGATATTTCGAGTTACGTTCTGAGTTATGTTTTGTGTTATATTAAGGGTTGTATTAAGAGTTATATTCTGAGTTATGTTTGTTGTTAAGTTAAGGCTTATGTTCTCTGTTACGTTAGTTGAGATATTAAGAGTTAAATTTTCTATCTTTGTCTCATTAATTGTTATGTTAATCCTGGGTTCAGTCATATTAGTTAAATTACTCAAACTTGGTGTTTCATTCAGAGACACATTTTCACTTATGGTTTTATTTATTTCAACTCCTGTTTTATTTGTAATATTGGATTCATCAACAGACACAGCATAGCCAGTTATTAGGCTTGGTCCGGAATCTAAGTCTCTGCTGTCAATAACCAAAATATCATTAACATAAACCTGTCCATAACCTGAGCCAACAAATTCTCCAGATATTCTCAATGAAGTAATGTTTCCCAGCAATTCTAAAGAGATGTTTTCAGATTCTGTGTAGTATTGATTCAACTCCAAATCAACTGTGTTGTCCTTATATATAACTTGGCCAGTCTGTTGTGGGGGTATTGATAACAATAATGTAACTATAAAAACAGACAATATAAGAGAGAAGACAATATCTTCTACAGAATCTTTATTTTGCTCAATTTTTTGTTTTCTACGTCTGAATTGTTTTTGTTTCCGGATAAATTCTTTAAGAGGGCTTCTATCCATTTTTATCACCCCTCTTCTTTAAAGCTCTGTTGTATACCGTCCATATTGTTCTATCATCCCTATTTAAAGAGACAGCTATGTCATGATATGTCATGTCAAGAGAATCTTTCATATAAGAAACAGCAGATTCCATAAAAGAAAGAGTTCTGTCCTCAAAAATTGAGACAGGTAATTTTATAATAGAATCTTTCGCCGGTTCTCTCTTTGTCTTCTTTTGAGAAATTTTACTATCCTCACATGACCATTTGTGTACACTAGTGTATTACTTACAATGTAAGTATAAATATTTTTCTATATTATTACTTACAATGTAAGTATCTACTATAAATAATTTACCTTCTTTAATACTTACAATGTAAGTATTTAAAACTTTTGTTAGAAAACTATTTAAATTTATGGCAAATTCAAAGCAACATGCCTCGATATAGCAAACATGTTTGCTTATTCGAGCAAATTGAAAATTTGCCTCGATAGCTTAGCAGGTAGAGCGTGCGATTCGAAAGAACACGAAGCTGTTACATCTGCTATGCAGTCACCGCAAATTTAACTTTTTAAGTTAAATCGGTAAAGGTCGCCAGTTCGAGTCTGGCTCGGGGCGTGAAGAGGTCCAAAATGGGCCTCAATTTTCTTAATATGTTTCGGATTACTAAACCCAATAAAATCTATCCATTTTTTCAAATTTCTAAACCCTGGAATCTCTAATCTATATCCTCTCCCTTTATTAGAGATTGAACCATAAAACTCCTTATTAACTAAAAAACAGAATAATTGATTAAGAAATCGTTTTGATTTGTTAGTTATTTCTATTCTGGGATAATATGGTCTCTTTCTATGTTGCTTTGAAAAAACTATACAGCCATCAGTATCAACAATTCCTCGAAGAAAGGGATACATATGTTTGGAATCCTGCACTATCCTTTTAGGAACATTTAGTTTATTGTTCTTTAAACCAACAACCATTCCGCTCTTTTTCAAACAAGTGAAAATTTTTTTATCTGAAAATCTTATAAACAAGGTATTTTCTTTTTTTCTGTACTTGATTTTTATTTTTTTATCAAATATGTTAAGAAATAATTTCCTTGTTATTTGATTATGATATTCAAAGTCATCTATTTTGTGACCACTAATATAAACAACATTTTTGTTTTTAGCATGAGACAAACATCCATCTCCAAACATGATGCCTAAGAGTTCCGACATTTCCGAGGTAAATTTAATCATAAACAAATCGCCTTTATTTAACTCCATGGGGTGATTTAGTTTATAAACTTCACAGAGAAATGTCCAGTGGCTTTTTCTAAAATCCACCAACAATATCAATGTTCCCGATAACAGTAATCGCTATTATGTTAAATAGCAAAGTTACTAAGAAAGCCACAAAAGAATACATTAATCCAGATTTCCATATGTGTTTACCAAGTAATGCTTTCTCACTCAAGGGATCATATCCATTTTTAATAGTATTAAGAATCTGAGTTAATAAGAAAGTAATCTGTATTATATAAAGACCGACAATTATCTGTAGATAATACGTAGGGATTGAATTTTTAAACATATCCAACAAACCGGCACCTTGAACATCTGTAACTCCAATGTCTCCTTGAAAAAGACTGAATTGTCTTCTTAATTGATTTAATATAGTAGCAATCATAGAACTTAATCCAATTACAATACCTGCTATTAAAGGAGCAAGATAATTAATCTGTGATTCCATCCCACTAGTTATTTCTGCCATTAAATCTCTCAATCTTTCATCTACACGATGCATCTCTTTGATATAAGTTGATATATTAATAAGGGATTTTGAAGCTACTTCGGAACCTTTTTTTACACTCTCAACAAAAACTTTCATTGAACTCTCAATTAAAGCAGAGGGAAATTTATTTATTGCTCCATATTTATCGTCAAATATTGCCTGCTCAACACCCATCCCCAGATTTGATATGTTAGAGGAAACAAGTTCAAAAAAATCCCCGGAAACAGAGTTTCTCATTAATACTGCAACTTTCTCAAAAGCCAATTCTGCCGGGATACCATCTCCAATCCTGTTTCCAAGTTGAAAGATAGAAGAAGCAAATTCATTTTCTAATTGTTTGGTTTTTTCTCTTATCTTCATTAATTTTTCAGTTTTTGCCTTGTAATAAAAACCAATTCCGAATGCTAATCCAATTGGGATAGTAATACTAAGTAGTGTTGCACCAAGACCAAATGGTCCTCTGAGTTCTCCTTCAATCACATTATATTCCAAGAAACGAACAAGAACCCCCGGAGATTTAAGAATCTCTTCATCTGTAGTAGAAACTAAACCATAATCCTCTGAATAAACAATATCATAATTATCTTCTGAAAATTGATGTAAGAACAAGGGGAAGAATCCTATAAACACAAATAAAACAACAACAGTTATAGAAATTACTTTAGGATTCATACTTTTCCTTTTTTTTCCTAAGTTAATGTTTACTCTACCATGTTTCTTTAACTCTGGATTAACTTGTGTTATATCTGCATGGCCATACCCAGTAGGTCTTGTTGACAATATTGACTTGCTTAAATACCACACACCCAAAGGCAATAAAACATTATAGAAAACTGCAATGTGATACCAAGCTGCTCCACCCATAAAACTAACAAAGAGTGGCAATATAACCAAACCAAGTATTGGTAATATTATTCCAATCATGTATAACATTGTAACAGGAGATTTTAACTCTTGAGCATAATGAAGCATTTTTTCATATGTAGATTCCAAAATTACTGAAAGAGATTTCTCTAATGTCTCGATTCTTCTTTTCTCGCTCGTTTCATAAAGACTAGATTCTATTAGATGCATACTCTCAACAAATTCCATATTGTATTCTTTCCAATCATCTAAATAGTTGTCTAAAGAGTCTTTCATCGAATCAAATTTACCAGTTTCAACATTCCAGATTATTTTTTTTAGATCTAAAGAAAGGGGTGGTGCTAAATGGTCTGAAGTAAATTTAATTGCCAGCTCTAAATTTGAAGTGTGTCTCATATATGAAACAATATAAAAAACAGAAAGAACCATCTGATTACTGGCTCTAATACGCCAATTGTTCGCTAACATAATCGGAAGATTGCTTAGGGGTAACATCATAATAATACTGATTATAACAAAAACAATAATGAAAAAAAAGGTGCCTTCTCCCAAAACGAATGTTGTAAATAGAAAAGAGAAAATCATTCCTAAAAACATAACTGCCAAAGGAAATAAAATAGCAAAAGAAGTCACTCCTCCGGGCGTTGTGTTTAAATGACAGGATTCTAACGCTTTTTCGAGTTTTTCTTGATTTTTCTTATCTGTCTTAATCTGAATAATATTTGCACATACTTTACAAGCTTTTTCATAGAGAGTAAAATGGAACGGCAGGATTTCTTTTTTGAATTGTGTAAATTCTCTTGACCTGACAACATTATCTTTTCTAGAAGTGAATGCTTTTATTTCTTTTTTTAATTGTTCCTCATCAAGATTAGATTTAGCCATTAAAACCCCTTTTTTCATTTCTTATGTAATCCAACTATAA
The DNA here is from genome assembly GCA_964537195.1 of uncultured Methanosarcinales archaeon. GTDB lineage: Archaea > Nanobdellota > Nanobdellia > Woesearchaeales > GW2011-AR15 > CAZHYZ01. The sequence continues at coordinate 170,807 of CAZHYZ010000001.1, read as the reverse complement.
AAGGATTTCGAAACGTTTTAATATAATCTCAAAATATTTAATAACATGACATTGAAAAATAATTATTCGAAATTACAGAAAAAATATTCTCTCCCAGAATTATCAAAACTTAATAGAGAATTCAAAATAGAAGAGATTGATGAAGAAACAGAGATATTATTAATCAAGATTAGAAAAAAAATGACAGAAAAGATTGGGGATTATTGTAAACTAATTGAATCCATCCTACAACCAGATTCTAATCTGGCCAGTTTATATGAAACACATCATGTTTCTGATAGAGATAGGAAAGATGCTTATAATCTATTCAAAAGAATGATGACAATATTAAGAGAATCTGAATTGGTTGGCCTACATAATAAAGAAGAAGATAATGCCAGATTTATAAAAACAACTTATGAGGAATGGAACAAGATAAAACAAAGATTAGAAACCCACATCAACAGAATAATTAAGATGTGGAAAAAAGAAACAGATATGGCATCTGACCTGAGTTATTTTGGATAGAAAATGAAACTTGTTTTTTTAGGACCTCCTGGAGCTGGAAAAGGAACGCAGGCAAAAATTCTTTCATATAAATTAGGGATTCCGCACATCTCTACAGGAGATATTTTTAGGGAAAATATAAAAAATAAAACAGAACTGGGAAAAAAAGCTTCTGAATTCAGTGATAAAGGTTTGCTTGTACCAGATGAAGTAACAAATGCCATGGTCCAAGAACGACTCAAAAGAGATGATTGCTCAAAGGGATATATATTAGATGGTTATCCAAGAACAATTCCCCAAGCAAAATTCTTAGACCAAATACAAAATATTGACAGAGTTGTTTATTTCTATTTGGGTGATAAAACAACAATAGAGAGGATGTTAAACAGAGCAAAAGACTCTAACAGAATAGATGACACTGAAGAAGTAATAAAGAAGAGAATTAAAGTATATAAAAAACAGACACAACCGTTAATTGAATATTATAAAAAGAAAGGAATTCTGTTAGAGATAGATGCAAAGCCAAGTATTGAGGAAATTTCGAAGTGAGAACAGTAGAAGCCATGCACTCTCA
>CAZHYZ010000001.1:0-169737 GCA_964537195.1 uncultured Methanosarcinales archaeon | reverse complement strand
AGTCGATAACAATATATTATCTTCTTAAGAAAAGTAGTAGCATAACTTCCTTTACCAAGTGTGAATTCTATTTTTATTTTATTACCTGGGCCAAGATCATTCTTTTCTAGCTTCCCAAATTTTAAATCTCTTACTCTTGCAATAAGGTCTCTCTCACTCCCCAAAGGAGTTAAATCAGGTATTGATCTAATGACGAAATCTCTCTTTTTTATATCTAGCTTCTCCATTGGTTTTTTGAAAAATTCCAGACAATGTTCTGTATCAAATGAAACAAGCGGTAATTGGATATTATCAACTTTATTCAGAGCAAAAACAAATTCTCCTTTTGAATATTTTATTTTTTTAATCTTCTTAGAATTCTTTTTAATATATTCAGATGCGGCTTCATTCCACAGCCAACTTTGCACTGAATTAATATATAATTTTAAAGTCTTAAATGGAACTTTTTTTAGTGCACCAACATAATCATTAGGATATTTTTCTAAGTGTTTTTTTACAACATCATATTCAATATCTTGTGCAGCTTTCCTAAATTCTCCTTTTATTATTGCTGTGCCAACTTCTAAGTTATTTATGCCAAAGCGTTGATCATCAAAATAATTAACAAAAAAATCTGTTTTTTCTGGTCTTTTATTTATCTCTCTAACAACCAATGTAAATTTATTTCCTTCTAAATTACCAAGAGAAATTGGCTTATCACCATAACCAACAACACTTGTTTTTATGTCTTTAATATCAATTTCCCTTATCCTTCCTCTAACAGAAACATATTGTCTTGTAATAGCTTTCTTGTCTTTATTTCCTGCATATCCAAACCTCTTCCTTGGAATTCTTGTAATAGAAGCTATTTTTCTCACTGCTTTTTCTGTGTTATAATTTTCTTTCTCTAAATGAAAGTATGTATATTTACCTTTTTCACCAAATTCAAACAGAGGAATTTCTTCAACAACAAAATCTTCTAGTATCTGTTTAATAATCATATAAAAGAAAGAATAATACTAGATTAAAATTATTTTCTAAATGGGTTTATTTTATGAAAGAAATTCTTTTTTGGTTCTGGTGCTCCTTTAAGCTTAAGCTGTGTTTCTAATTCTTTAAGAAGTTTGTGATCATCTTTTTCTCCATCTGAAAAACTGGGTGGGTCTAATTTTTGTGGTTGTGGTGGCTCAGGTTTTTTTAATGGTGCTGGTGGTTTGTTCACAAACTCTAAATCCTTGTTAGTAAGTGTTTCAAATTTATGATGCTTTGGTTCATAAATATTATAATCCGAAACAAGAAAATTACTTAGTATCTCCATGTCTCCATTGTAATTTAGCCACAGTTCTGCATATTTAATTCTATCGTCAATCAAGCGGGCAGCTTCAATATATGAGTTTGAATTCTTTAATGAAAGGGCTAATTCTTTATCATCAAAAACATTTTCTATCCAGTTTGCAAAATGGTTTTCCTCCTTGTGAACATATTGGTCATAAAAGAATTTTCCTTTACTCAATAAAAGATTTCGCAATTCTCCTAAGTTTCTTATTTCTCCCTGAGAAGAATAAAATGTTTTATCTTGAGGTGCATTACTTAGTATTCTCTTGTATTTTTGTAACATACATCACTCCCCTTCCAGTTATAAAGAACATGTCCTTATTAAATTTATCGCATTTTATAGATGCTATATTTATCTGAATATACTAAAACAAAGCTGTCTTTATTTTCTTCTAATGTTCTTATTGAATTTTTAAATAAATATGCTCTCCATGTTTCTGAGATTGGACCTGTAACAGTAAAATCATACTTCCTTGGATTACAACCATTCCCAACCATATAACTTACAGGATATTCTCCTAGCAGGGAATAATACGGTAAATTAACATCATTTAGTTCTGGGGATTCTGCTGCAACACACACTGAAAACTCCTCTTTTGATTCATTCATTTTTTGGAGAATCTGGGGAATGTTTATTTCAGAGCTTCCTGGATATTTCCCTTTTGTTTCTAGTATATCCAAAGAACCTATTCCAAAGTTAATATTTGCGCTTGGCACAGTATATAACATGTTTAGTAATAGCCCAACAACCACTATAACTGTAATGAGTTTATGTTTCTTAAAAGAGATGTTTCTCACAAGATAAATTGAGATAAACAAAAATATTGGAACAACATATCTTATGTCTTTATTGGGTAATAAAGTAAATATGGAATAGATAAAAAGAATATTATATAGTCCTGTAAAATCTTTGGTTTTATACAACAAATAAATGAAGATAATAAAATAAAAAAAAGAAAGTCCATTAATAATTGGGGATAGATAATAAGTCACTCCATGAAAGGAAATGCCGCTAGAATCTCCTTGAGAAGCACTATTCTGTATTAATTTCCCTACAACAGAATTAAATTTTGGAACATACCATAAAGATGCTAAGAATAAACCGATGATAAAAGAGATTATAATATTTTGATAATCTTTCTTTTTTGCCTTTTTTATACTATAATAAATTGGAACTAGTAAATAAATAATAAACGTCCACTTCAACAACAATCCAAGTCCAAGAGAAATACCAAATAAAATTGAGAAAAGTTTATTTTTAAAATTCTCAGAATATAATAAAAAACAATAGCTTAAAGCAACTAGAGATAATAGTGAGAAATCAATTAAATATTCCCTTATGATATCATTCAAGATAGGTAGGGTACTCAGGATAAAAGCAAGCAGCACTCCAGATTTCCAATTTTTCAATTTTTTTCCAATAAAAAAAGCACTTACAACCAGCACAATAAAGTAAAGAAGGTTTGTCAACAATGCTGTATCATAACTTGTTCCAAATAATAAATAGAAAGGTACTGTTGTAATATGATATAGTGGGGGATAATAATTATTAGCAAATGAAAAAACAGGGTAAGTTTGTTCAATCTCTTGTGTTTTGGGTCCTATATTAAGTAACTGATTATATTTATTAAGACTTATCATCAAATGCCAAGATTGATCCCAAAAAGGATTACTTTCGTCTGTGTTAACCCACCATATTAAATGAACAGACTGAAGAATTATGATTAAAGATAAAAACAAAATAACTTTCTTTTTCATTGTAAAAAACTAATGATAATATTTATATAAAATTAAGCTTTTAGATTACTTATGAATCCACTAGTTAAGAAAGATATTCTAAATGTTTTGCATCAAGCCATATTCATTGTGAAAAAAGGTAAATTATTTGAATTGAGAGAATTAAGTGACCATGTTATCCATAATGCATCTATTTTCCAAGATAAAGATTCTATAACAATTGCTGTTACAATTTATTCTCTATCCAAACTATACAAAAACAAAAATGGAACAGATAAATTTGTGCTGCCACATCTCCAAAAAGCCGCTAAATACTTAGAAGAAGGTAATATGAATGATTACGAAGATGAGATTAAAAAGATGATGTCTGAATTATCTAAGAAAGATCAAAGAACAAAATTCTATGTGCAAGAAGTTTTAGAAAGAGCCCAAATAAAAAAAGCTTCTAGAATGTTTGAACATGGTATCTCTCTTGGACAAGTTGCTGAAGCACTTGGGATTTCGCTATGGGATTTGATGGATTATGTTGGAAAAACAAGAATTGTGGATGAGTTTGAATATAAGACAGATATTGTAGAAAAATTAAATTTTGCAAGAGGGTTATTTAGATGAGAGCAATAGTTTTTGATACTGGACCATTAATAAGTTTAGCAATGAATAATCTGCTCTGGTTAATTGAACCAATGTCTAAAAGATTTAAAGGTGATTTCTACATAACTGAAGGTGTAAAAAAAGAGTGTGTTGATAAGCCCTTGTCTGGAAAAAAGTTCAAATATGAGGCTTTGCAAAACCTTAAGTTAATAGATGAAGGATACCTAAAGATATATAAGAATCCGGAATTAAAAGATAAGAGTTTGGAACTTCTTAACCTCTCTAATAGTTTGTTCAAAGCTAAAGGAAGTTATATAAAGAATGTTCAATACGCGGAAATCGAGACTGTTGTTGCTTCTAAACTTTTGAAAGCTGATGCTGTAGTTATTGATGAATTTATAACTAGAGCGTTAATAGAAGATCCAAAATCTGTGATGAACAGGATGCGAAAAAAACTACACACAAGAATTAATGTAGATAATAATAATCTCGCTAAATTTAAACAAGAAGTAAAAGGTATCAATGTAATAAGGTCCTTTGAATTTGTTACTGTTGCATATGAACTTGGATTATTTCAAGATTTGTATAAATTAAATTTGCCAGAGCCTAAAAAAACTCTTCTAGAAGGCCTTCTGTGGGCTGTAAAACTTAATGGTTGTTCAGTTACAGAGCAAGAAATCAAGGACGTTATGCAATTAGATGGATAGGTTATGTCGAGGTTCTATTTATAAACAAAGCCAAAAGATTTAAATATCTATTCTCCTCTATTATTAGACGATGGGGGAAAAATTGGGTTTTTTTGCCTAGTTAGTCGCCCCAATATATAATTTAATAGGAGGTAGAAAAAATGGCTGAAAAAGTTAAAAGAGTAGGCGTATCAAAAGAAAGTGGATGGCTCTATTTTGTTGATAAACAAGGAGACGTCTCAAGAGCTAAAATGTCCCGTGGAGGAAGAAAATCAGGATCACAACCTAAAGAAAAAGTTGCAAGAGCAGGCGTTAGGAAAGAGTCTGGATACTTGTACTTCGTGGACAAAGACGGAGACATTTCAAGAGCCAAGATGGCAAGAGGAAGAAGGTAAACTTCCTTTTTTTCTTTTATTTTTTCAATAATATTAAATAAAACCACTAATTCTTTTCTGACATGACTAAAGGCATTATCATTTCCGGTAAATTCGGAGAAATCCAAGTAAGACAGAAATCAGGCCAGGAAATTGAATTAGGAGAACTGTTAATAGCTGAGAAAGATAATTCAAAAGTACTAATGCAGGTTTATGATTTAATATATGGTTCTCAGTTGTCATCCTCAAATTTAGAATTAGTAAGTGGTATGAAATTGGAAGAGGATAATGACTTGTTTTTTATGGATGAAAAGTTGAGGAATTATAACTTGGCTCTTTTGAAAAATCTAATTACTATTTCAAGTAAAGGAGTATATTCATCAAAGAATCTACCTGATTTCTTTACTCCTGTAAGAGAAGTCCAAAAAGATGATTTAAAGTTTCTAACAAAACCAGATAACCCACTTTATGTTGGTAATCTAAGGAGTGGCTCAAAAACATTAGATGTAGACATCTTTTTACCAGGCAGAAAAGTGTTTAGTCATCATATTTTAATAGCTGCTACAACTGGCCGTGGAAAATCTAACTTAGCTTCTGTTATGTTGTGGGATATGATGAACCGAGATTATTGTGGAATGCTCGTATTAGATCCGCATGATGAATATTATGGTCGTAATAAAACAGGATTAAAAGATCATCCTAAAAGAGACAATTTAGTGTATTATACTTCAGATAAAGTTCCTGTTGGCCAAAGATCTCTTAAGATTAATATAAGACAAATTAAGCCAAGTCATTTTAATGGTGTTGCTAACTGGAGCGGTGCTCAAAGAGAAGCTCTTACTGCATATTACAAAGCACATGGCAAAGATTGGATTCAAGCCATTATAGAGGAAAGGACTACTCAAGGGAAATTTATGGAAGGAACTATTGCTGTTATTAAGAGGAGGATGCTTTCTCTATTAGATTTAGATATTCAAGGAGAGAAAATATTCTGTAAGGGTATTTTTGATTTTAATGCTGGAGAGTCAACTATCTCAGATATTTGTGATAATCTAGAAAAAGGAAAGTTGGTTGTGATAGATACCTCAAGTTTCTCAGGGAGTATTGAGATATTAATTGGCAGCTTAATTACAAGTGAGATATATAATAAATATAAATATTATAAAAGTAAAGGTACACTAAAAAATAAACCTGTTATTTCTATTTTAATAGAGGAAGCACCTAGAGTTCTGGGAAAAGAAGTTCTAGAGAATGGTCCAAACATATTCTCAACAATTGCAAGAGAAGGTCGTAAGTTCAAAATAGGATTAACAGCCATTACACAACTTCCATCTCTAATACCCAGACAGATACTAGCTAATATGAATACAAAGATTATTCTAGGTATAGAGATGAACCCAGAAAGACAAGCTATTATAGAAAGTGCTTCTCAAGATTTAAGTTCTGATTCAAGAGCAATTGCTGCTTTGGATAAAGGAGAAGCCATTATAACAAGCAATTTCACAAGGTTTGCTATTCCAATTAAGATACCTTTATTTGAGGATTATGTAAAGACTAGTGTAAAAGAAAAACAAAGTTCTCTGAGTTTTGAAGGCGTTAAGTTAGGCTAGCCAATCATGATATTGTGTTTTTTCTAAGAGTGTATTCCACAATCTTGTTCCTTCTCCACCAAAAATGGGTGTTATTCTTCCTGCCCTTGATACTATCTCTTTATAAGAAAGGAATTTGCTTAGTTCAACAATCTCAGAGTTTTTTTTACCCATAAAAGGAGCGTGAGTACCGTAGTATAATAGATGAGGCAATCCCGGAAGAGGAATAATTTTAAGCAGAGAGCTTAATGCTGCAATTGTATGTGAACCTCTTCTATCTGAATCAGCAAGGAATCTAGCTGTACTATAAGAAGATCTTATTATTGAAGGACCCAGATATATCAATCCTGCAGGTATAATCCATTCCGGATTTTTTGTTGCAATTGCTGCTCCTGCTGTCATTCCCGTAAGGACGATTTCTGTTAGCCCTGGAGGAGTTAGTGCTGCAGTAAAAAATTGCACCCCAACATCTTGTAAATATCCCTTTACTTTAGTACTGTTTACATAAGACTCTAATTCTCTAGCTTTATCATCTGTCAAAATTTCCGAATTCTGCCAGTCATAAATGCTCTGTGAGATTCTCCTTTTTGCAAATGTTGTAAGAAAATCGTTTATTCCTACATACATTGCTCTCTTTATATATCTCACTGGTTTCTCTCTAATTAAATTTGCTGATTCTTCTTCAATAAGATTGTTTCGGAGCTTTTCTGAAAGATATTCTTCGCTTACTCCTCTCCTAAACTCTTTGTCCGTAAATATTCTTAGTCCATGTCTAAAAGGAGCAACTTCTCTTTGTTTCCATTCATTTGTACGTGTACATAAATTGAAAATATTCTCAACTAAATCCGTGGCAGTCTCACGACCGAAATGCTGTTCAATTGATTCAAGGTTTTCTTTAGCATACTTTACTAGTTGTTCAGCGTCAACATCATCAAAAACAAATCCTGTTCCTAGTCTTATTCCTTCTCTCAAATATTTAAAACTTGGAGGAATTACTCCTGATTCAATATCTACCCAATACCACTTTCCCTCTTTATTCAAGAAATTTTGGGTTGCGACACCTGTAAGTTTACTACCTGGTTCTGCCTGCCATGCAGATCCAATAAATCCTGCATCAAGTAACCTTGAATTTAGTGATTCCATAATCTCCACCAAATTATCTATTTCAAGTGGTGTTGCAGGTTTACCATCTATGTATTCTGTACCAAGACAAAAAGTCTGAAGTCCTTTTTCCCATCTAGTGTAGTAAGCATCTGCAACAACGGGAATTTCTCGATCTTCTAATCTCCAGTAATCTGTGAGAATTTTGAGTGTTTTTCTTCTATAGAAAGCAGACCTTATAGCGCTATGATTTTGTTCATATGGAAATGGAGCCTGAAAGATTAATCCATAAAGTACTCGGCTTATAATACCTTTTAATCCTTTTAGATTGTATCTTTTTTCAGCTACTATGCTCTCAAGACTTTCTGATTTATCAATCACATTAATCTTATGTACTTCTGAACCCCAGCCACTACCTAAAATATTATCTTCTTCTATCTCAATATTTCTATTCTTTTCAGTTGTTTCAATATCTACTTTTCTCATCATAATCACTCTAAAGAAGTCTTTTAGAGGTTTTACTACCTCTTTTTTGGATAATTAAAAATAATTAAATTATAAATCTTTCTCTAAGATAGAGGGTAGCTTTAAATATAAACTGCTTCTACGTGTGGTAAAATGAGCTATTTTCCTGGGAGAAGTATTTATGATGAAGCAATGGATGAGCTTGGCATCTGGCGACAGGTCAACATGAATAGATTAACAACTGGTTTTGTTCCTTCTCCACCTAGAAGATTAAGGACTCTGGTATCAATAATAGAAAAAAACATTATGAATCTTGAAGGAAAGATTGTTCTTGAAATTGGAAGTGGTGTTGGAACTGTCTCCAACCATTTTGCTGAACAAGGATCTCAAGTTTTTGGATTTGATTATAATGAAGAACTACTGCAACTAGCAAATCAATTTTCTGAGTATCTTGTAGAGCATGATGTATTTGAGGAAGAAAAAAAACCCACTTATCTTAAAGGGAGATATAAACAAGGAATAAAAATGTTTGATATCAAAGAGGATTTTTCACTTCCCTTACCCACTTTTTTACTATCTGAAGAATTAACTGATGATTTATCGGAACAAGGTATCTCCCCAAATGATGTTGACATATGGTATGTTTATCCTTATCCAATTCAAAATGAGAGAATGAGAAGAATGTTTTCACATTATGCAAAAGAAGGCAGCATACTTGCTATATATGGAGAAACAAGAAATCGGGAGTTAAGAAAAAAATCAGACAACCTAGCTAAGCTCCATCATGTTTCCGATAGTGAATTCCACTTCTGGGTTAAATAATCTTTAAATATAGTTGTAATATTCAAGTTAGTATGAAATTCTCACATATTGCAGATTGTCATATTGGTGGTTGGCGCGATCCTAAATTAAAAGACCTTAATACAGAGGCTTTTTTCAAAGCCATTAATATTTCATTAGATGAAAAAGTTGACTTTATCCTTATAGCTGGAGACTTATTTAATACTGCTCTGCCTGGCATTGATAAGCTAAAAGATGTGGTTAGGACATTTCGTGAACTTAAGGAAAAAGAAATTCCCATCTATTTAATCCCGGGAAGTCATGATTTTTCTCCTTCTGGTAAAACAATGTTAGATGTTTTAGAAGAAGCAGGTCTTTGTGAAAATGTTGTGAAGGGAGAAGAAGTAAATGGAAAATTAAGATTGAAATTTACTGTTGATGAAAAAACAGGAGCTAAAATTACCGGCTTACTTGGAAGGAGAGGAATGTTAGAAAAATCATATTATGAAGAACTTGATCATGAATATCTGGAGAAAGAACCTGGTTTCAAGATTTTCATGTTCCATACTGCATTAACAGAATTAAAACCTAAAAAATTGGAAAGAATGGATTCTTCTCCAATTTCCTTACTGCCTAAAGGATTTGATTATTATGCAGGCGGACATGTTCATATTGTTGAAAAGAAAGATTTGCCTGGTTATAAAAATGTTGTTTATCCTGGTCCTTTGTTTCCTAATAATTTTCATGAATTAGAGGAATTAGAGGGCGGTGGATTTTATATTTATGATGATGGAGAAGTTATAAGGAAGAACATAAGAATAAAGAACGTCTTTACAATCAATGTTAATGCAAATCATAAAATTCCTGAACAGATAACTTCTGAGATTGTTGAAGAGATAAAAAATAAAGAATTCTTTGACACAATTGTCCTAATTAGAGTAAAAGGTACTTTGGAGAACGGAAAGTTAAGCGAAATAGATTTCAAAAAGGTTTATGATCTGCTTCATGAGAAGTCAGCTTATTTTATTATGAGAAATACAAGCAGTCTAACAACTAAAGAATTTGAGGAAATTAAGATAGAAAGTAAAAGTACTGAGCAGGTTGAAGAAAGAATAATTAAAGAACATGTTGGCCAGATAGAAGTTAAAGGCTGGAATGAAGACAAAGAAAAATCTATGATAAAAACTTTAATGTCTGTGTTAAGTTCTGATAGAAAAGAAGGCGAAAAAGTCTATGAATTTGAAGCAAGGATGATGGAAGAGGTTAAGAAAATATTATCTCTCTAAGTTCCATTTTCTGCCCTAAAGGTTCTATATGATTGTTCTGCTTGTTTAATAACCAAAGGTTCATAATTATCTCCAAACCAATTCATTCTTGATTTGGAATTTGAGTATCTATTTAGAATCCAAACGTTTTTTTCTTTCTCTTTTGCGTTATCAACTATTCCACAAAAAGCATTGTCAATATCAACCTCTCTGAAAATAGTATTTCTTATAGATATATCAAAAATGTTTTCTTCCTCAGAAGCATGCAAGATAGGATATATAAACCTCTCAGCTCCAGGCATGGCATCTCTGTGCCAATAAGTATCTGTAACTGTAATGTCTCTGTTAGTTTCTTGTGTATCTCTAATAATCCTCCTTCTCCAAGCTTCAAGAGCATCACAAGTTACGCTTATTTTATAATCTACTAAATCTATTAATTCTTGAGCAACTTCTTCAGAGTTTTCAATTACGGGTTTTATTTCTTTCCCGCTTGAATATTTACCCTCAATTGGGACATTTCCAGAAAAAAGAATGAAACTTTCAATCAAGATAATCTTTTTTGCCCTATATGTTTTAGTTTTATTTCCTGGATAAGTTCCACTATCCTTATCATATACTCCAACAGTTGTTTTTCCAGTTTCTTTAAGCTCTTTTAATGCATCAATTAATTTTTCATAGTCCAATAAGTTTGGATCATCCCAATTTATCTGTAATTTGGGGTTTTCAGAATTTGGATCTATTCCTTGAATTTCATATACTTCATCAATTTCTCTGTAAAAATTATCCAATTCTAAAACAGTAACATCTTCCTGTGTCAAAGTAGTCATTTCTACTAATGCTTCTCCCAACAAATTTGTTAAATAAGTCTTACCACTAGAACTAATTCCTTGTAAACCAACTATTAACTGATCTAAGCTAATTTATACCCCCTTAATCACTGTTTAATTTAGTATATTTAAACCTTTCTCAACTCTTTTTGAATACCCTCAATTACTGCTTTTTCGTTACCAGATTCTAGAGAACCCATAGCAAAGTTATCTCTTCCACCGCCTTTGCCATTGTATTTAGAAATCACTTTATTTAATAACTTAGGTATGTTAATATCTAATCCTGAAGAATTCAATAATATTGTATTTCTTTTTTCCATCTTATTGATAAAACATACAACAGTTTTTCCCTTTTGTAAAGAATTAGCCTTATCAGTTAACTGTTTTTTCTCAACACCTTCCACAATATTGTAAACAAAATGGATTCCATTAATCTCTTCTTCTTTATAATAATCAAGCAACTTAGATGAAAGATTTCTGTATTTTTCTTTATACAAATCAACATCTTCCTGTAATTTCTCTATGTAATTAAATACATTGCGTGTATCTGTCTGGAGTAAAGAAGCTGTTTTCCTTGTAATTTGAGATAATTTAAACAACTCAGCTTCAACATCTGTTTTGAATCTAATTTCCCAGCTTCCTTTTGTAACAGAAAAATGTGATATCAGAATATTCTGGATAAATCCAGTAGATTTAGCATGTGTTCCTGTGCAGGCGGACCAATCAAAGTCTTTTACCTGAACAACTCTTACAGTATCCGATTTTATTTTGTCCGGTTTAATCCTTAATTTCCCCAATTCAATAGCTTCTTTTTTTGGGTATTCTTTCTCAATTACTTCCCTGTCTTCTTTAATTATCCTATTGGCAAGTTCTTCTGCCTTAAACAATCTTTCCCATGTTAATTCTTTTGCTTTAATGAACAGAACACTTTCATCTTCCCCCAAAGTAATCTTAACAAGGGAAACATTTTCTGCACTTTTCTCTATACTCTTAAAAAGAACATGCTCACCGGTGTGCATCTTAATTATCTTTATTTTTTTCTCTTTATCAATCTTTAATCTAGCTTTGTCTCCTTTTTTTAAAGTGCCTTTTTTTGGATTTACTTTATGAATAATTTTATCCTTTTCTTTGTATACATCAACTACTTCACCAAGAAAATTCTTGGTCTCTATTGTTCCAGTATCACAAGGCTGTCCACCTCCACCAGGATAAAAAATTGTATCTTTAAACTTGACTAAAAGAAATTTGCTTTTCTCAACATTAGTTACTTCCTGCTCATCTTCAAATACAAACCCATCCTGATATTTCTCCATTCTAAAAAGAATATAGTGGTAATATAAAAAATCTACTTGATATTTTTCCTTAATAACTTAATAACTTCTTTAGGTTCTGCTTTCCCATGTGATTTTCCCATTACTTGTCCTAATAAAAAGTTTAATGCCTCACTTTTTCCAACTTTATAATCATCAACTGCTTTAGGGTTCTCTTTTATTGCTTCTTTACAATATGTTTCTATTTCACTCTTGTCAGATAGGACTTCTAAATCATGCCCCCTGATATATTCTTTAACATCAATATCATTCACAAACATTTCCTCAAGAATCTTCTGTGCTACTCTCTCAGTTATCTTTTTTTGCTCTAATAATTTTAATAATGTAAGGAATTGTTCATTATCAATCTCCATTTCAGAGACATCTATGTTATTGTAGTTGAGAACCCTCATTAACTCCCTTCTTATCCAATTAGCAGCAAGAATTGGATCGATTGCTTCACATGCTTTCTCAAATAATTCTGTAAGATTATATTCACTAGTAATTACAGAAGCATCTCCCTTAGATAATTTTAAATCTTTTACATAACGATTTTCCTTCTCCAGAGGAAGTTCTGGAATTTCAATATCTTTCATGAAATCATTTGTCAGTTCAATCTTTACTAAATCAGGATCAAAAATATAGCCATAATCTTCTTCAGATTCTTTTGTTCTCAACAAACTTGTAATACCTTTTTCAGCATTCCACGCACGGGTTTCTTGATTTAATTTCTTTTCTTTAACTAATTGTTTTTGTCTAGGTATCTCATATTCTATGGCTCGAGAAATTTCTCTAGCTCCTGTTATGTTTTTTATTTCAGATCTTATGTAACCAGATTCTTTTATTGAGACATTAACATCTGCTTTTATCCTGTGTTTCTTCGGGTCAAAAATCTCCAGATATCTAAGTAGGGAAATTAATTTCTTCATAAAATTACGAGCTTCTTCTGCTGAACCAATATCTGGCTCTGTAACAATTTCGCAAAGAGGATTTCCAGACCTATTATAATCAACAAGAACATATTTTGAATTTTCTATTCCCATAGGATGTATCAAAGAAGCTGGATCCTCCTCAAGATGTATTCTTATTATGCCAACTTTATCAAGTTTACCTTTAGAGCCAATAGGAATCTCATATTGTGTTATTTGATAATTTTTAGACATGTCTGGATAAAAATAATTTTTTCTTGAGAATAATACTTCTTTAGAAAGTTTACAATTAAGGGCTTTTGCTAATTTCACAACATGTTTTATGGCTCTTTCATTTAATTTTGGTTTACTACCCGGCATACCGAGACAAATTTCACAAGTTCTTGTGTTTGGCTCCTCACTACCTTGGGTGGGGCAACTACAAAATAATTTACTTAAAGTATTAAGTTCGACATGAATTTCTAATCCTATCTTAATATCTGGCTTCATTCTATTAATTTCTTGATTTTATCAATATTCTCTTCTGCTACCCTAATTCCTGCTTCAACATTATCCTTTGCATGATGAAATGAAAATGTCTGAAATTTATTGCCTGTTTTAGGTCTCAAAACAAGTATGTTTTCTTTGTACTCCTTAATCCTGTATTCTGACAATTTTGTCATAATTATCTCATATGTTCTAAAAAGCACTTCTTTCATGTTTTTGTAATTTCTGTTCTCTGTGTTAGTAAAATTATAAAGATTGACAGCAATTACAGCTTCTGCACCCAGGTCTTCACATAAATCTACAGGAGTGGCATCAGCCAAACCTCCGTCTACAAGATGCTTGCCCTTATATTCTCTTGCAGGAAAAACTCCTGGAACAGTTCCAGATGGAATGATTGCATCCATTATATTCCCAGATTTAAAAACAACTTCTTTACCTTCTTCAAGAGTTGTGGCTGAAACCGCAAGAGGAATTTTAGTATCTTCAAATGTCTTGCCTTCAAAGAATTCGTTTAGAAAGTTTCTTACTTTTTCTCCTTTGACTATTGAAACTCTAGGATCATTAAGATCAACAAGTTTTAATATGTCTCTCTTCCTAAATTCTGACGCTATCTTCTCTAATTTTTCTGTTTCTTGATACAAAGCATAATAAGCTGCCATTATTGCACCCATACTTGTTCCAGAAATGCAATGTATTGGTATGTTGTGTTTTTCTAAAACCTTAATTACACCAAGATGAGCAAATCCACGTGCACCACCACTACTTAAAGCTAAACCTAATTTTTTCATTTAAGACACCTTCCAAAATCTATTAATTTTTGTTCATTGAAATGATCTGCAATAACTTGCATGCCTGTTGGCATTTTATCTGAGAACCCATTAGGTATTGTTAAATGAGGCAATCCTGCAATATTTGGACCTACAGTCATAATATCCATCATGAAATTCTCTAAAGGAGTTAATCTTTCTATGTCTGTAAATTTGGGGGCAATGTTAGGCATACTTGGGGTTATCAATAAATCATATTTTCTGAACAGTTTTTTGTATTCCTCAATTATTTTTGTTCTAACTTTCAAGGCTTGTAGGTAAAATGCATCTCTGAATCCTGTCATTCTAGCAAAAGTCCCTAAAATAATTCTTCGTTTAGCTTCTTTTGAAAAAGCCTTACTCCTAACTTTAGAGAAATATTCGTTGAAGTTTCCTTTAACAGGAATTTCATATCCATATCTCATGCCAGATAATTTAGCTAAATTTGTAGAGGCTTCAGACATTGATAAGAGATAATAACATGGAATACCAT
Organism: uncultured Methanosarcinales archaeon; assembly: GCA_964537195.1. Classification (GTDB taxonomy): domain Archaea; phylum Nanobdellota; class Nanobdellia; order Woesearchaeales; family GW2011-AR15; genus CAZHYZ01. Next base: position 154,984 of record CAZHYZ010000001.1, on the reverse strand, counting down.
ATTTGAAAGTTAGAGGAAGTTTTTCTTTCTTGTATTCAACATTATTTAAGGAACTAAGTAGATTTTCCTTAACACCTTTTTGAACTCCTTTCCCCATAAAATCTTCTAAAATTGCTATCTTAAACTTACTGTGTTCCTGTTTAGTGAACTTTGGAAATTCTTTATCCACAGAAGTTGAATCTTTTTCATCATAACCAGAAATAATCTCAAGCATCAGGGCTATTTCCTCCATTGATTTAGCCATCACTCCAATCTTATCCATGCTGTTAGCATAATCTATTAGACCATACCTAGAAACACGGCCATAAGTTGGAGTTATCCCATAAACACCACAATAAGCTGCAGGACAAGTAATACTGCCTCCAGTACTCTCAGCTATAGCAATATGTGCGTCAAGTTTCTGAGTAATTCCTGCTGCTCCACCAGAAGAACCGCCAGTAGCTCTTTTCTTATCAAAAGGATTCTTGGGTTTTTTATATCCTATACCAACATTTGTATTAAAGGAACCAAACCCAAAAACATCTTGTGTTGTCTTTCCGACAATGATGCCGCCTTCATCCTTTATTTTCTTAACAACAGTAGAATCAAAAACAGGTTTATAGCCTTCTAGAATCTTACTGCTTGATTTTGTCTCCATATCCTTTACACAGACGCAATCTTTTATAGAAACAGGCAACCCATATAATCGACCTTTTTTAATATTCTTGGCTTGTTCTAGAGAATGCTTTTCATCAATCGTTATAAAGTAATTGTAATCTTTGTTGATATCTTTTATTTTTTTTAAGGTTTTTCCAGTGTTTTTAACTACATCAACTTTTCCTTTTTTTGCTTCTTTGATAAATTCAATTGAGTTCATTAAACTACCTTCGGACCCATAAAATAACCGTCTTTCTTATTCTTTGTATTCTTCAATGCTTCATCTTGTGAAAGACTATTTCTGGGAGTATCTTCTCTTAATGCATTCTTAATATCAACAGCATGATAACTAGGGAGGGTGTTTTTTGTATCAACTTCTTGTATCTTAGAAAGGGTTTTTAGAATTTCTTTTAGTTGTGGCAAGAATTCTCTTATCTCCTCTCCAGTTAACTCAAGCCTAGCAACCTCTGCAACATGCTTTATCACGTTTTTATTTATTTTCATAGTCACTTATATTACTGAAAAATATATAAAACTTATTACTAAAAATCAAATTTGTCGATATTATCAAGATTCTTCACATTAAGAACCTTATATCCTGCATGTTCTGCAACTTCCAAAATTTCATCAGAATCATCTATTACAAGAGTGTCTTCTTTTTGTAATTTCTGTTTTTTCTCAAGTGTTATCCAAAATAACACCGTATCTTTCTTTCCAGAAACAATAAAATCAACATAATCAAGAAGATTAAACCTATCTAAAAAAAGACCTATTGTTTTTTCCTGAGATTTACTCACTATACCAATTTTCTTTCCTTTTTCTTTTATTTTCTTGAAGATAGAAGGAATTGACTTTGTTTTTAAAGTATAAGTGTGTCTTATGTATCTTTTCAACACTTTATAATAAATTTCCTCAACATTCAGTTTCTTACACAATTCATGTGTGTCTGGTTTTCTCTGTGAGTCCTCTTTAATCTCATTAATTTTTTTTTGTAATTCTATTTCTGAGATATCTAAATTATCAAGAATTTCTTGTATTACTGAGTTATACATTCTAGCATAAATACTTGTGTCTATAATTGTGTCGTCCAAATCAAAGATATATGTCGAAATCATAGCCAATCGAGTTTTTCAAATAAATACAAAAACATAATACTAATTATAATCATTATACCTGAGATTATCCAAAACCCATATCTGTGTTCTGCTAAGGGAATATATTTGAAATTCATACCATAGATTCCAGATAATAATGTAGGGATTGCAACTATCAATGCAATTGAGGTTAGTCTCTTCATAAATTGATTAAGCCTCGTAGAAGTTAATATAGCTTGAACATTGATCAAGTTAGTAATTGCTTCTCTCTGAACTTTTTCTGTATCCACTATCTGTAAGACATTATAATAAAGTTCTTCAAACATATGTTTATCCCGGGGCCTTAATAAGTTAAAATATCCTTTTCTTAAAGAGTTAAGTACTTCAACGTTTGCTATTAATGCCTGATTAAAGAAACTTAAAGTGACTGACTGATCATACATTCTCTCAATATCATTTACAGTCATCTCCCGTTTTGAAAAATTCTCATAGATGTCAATACGGGCTGCAATTTTATCTATCTTGAGAAGATAATCATCATTAATCTGGTCAATTACATGAAAAATGAAATATGGAAATCCTCTTTTAAAAAGAAATTTGTTTTTGTTTTTAGACATCTCTGAGGAGATTTTTTCCATTATTGGCAAGGGTTTTTTCTCAATCGTAATTAATTTATCTCTAAAAAGATAGAAGTAAATCGGCAATGTTTCTAGATCTTGTGAAACTGTATAAGGTGCTCTATAAATTATCTCTAGATAATCTCCAGAAGAAACCTTTGGACGTTCCTCCTCCTCAAGAGATTCTTTTAATTCCTCGAGAGGGATTTTTGTATGTTGGGAAAGTAATTCTATCTTATCTAAAGTAGGATTAACTACTCTAATCCAAGTTTTATGGCTTGTAAGTTTCTCTAGTTTACCTTTCTTAATATTCTCTGTATCAACATAAAATACTTCAACCATGAATAGAAGTTAATGAAGTGAATATAAAAATGTTATTTTTTCTTTACTATATCTAATTTAAGATGGAGTTCTTTTAATTGGTTTTTATCTACTTCACTTGGAGAACCCACCATTAATTCCTCTGCATCCTTGTTTTTAGGGAATGCAATTACTTCTCTCAAAGACTCACTCTGAGTAATTAATGTAATCAGTCTATCCACACCAAGTGCAATGCCTCCGTGGGGTGGAGCACCATATTCAAATGCTCTTAATAAGAAGCCATACCTTTCTTTTGCTTCTTTTTTTGAAATTCCAAGTACATCAAAGACTTTTTTTTGTAATTCCTGATTGTGTATTCTAATAGAACCTCCACCTATTTCCCAACCATTGAGAACAACATCATATGCTCTTGCTCTGACTTTACCAGGATCTTTATCCATATATTTCATATCTTCAGGTTTTGGGCTTGTAAATGGATGATGTACTGCAACATGTTTTTGTTCATTCTCATCAAATTCCAGCATAGGAAAATCAATAACCCATAAAAAGTTGAATTTTGATTTGTCTATTAAGCCTAAATCATCACCTATCCTTAAGCGGAGAGCTGCAAGTGCATCATTTACAATTTTGTGTTTTTTATCTGCAACAAACAACAACAAATCCCCTTTTTTCGCTTTTGTCTTTTTCTCAATCTTCTTAAGGGTTTTATCAGAAAAATGTTTCGTAATACTGCTTTCTAACTTATCTGACATCCTCATCCAGGCAAGACCTTTAGCATCGTATATCTTAACAAATTCAGCAAACTCATCAATGTCCTTTCTTGAAAAGTTAGATTTTTTAACATTAAGACATTTAACTGTACCACCTTTTTTTACTAAATCACTGAAAACCTTAAATTTAGATTCTTTTACTTCCTCTGTCAAATTAATTAAATGCATATCAAAACTTGTATCGGGTCTATCTGTTCCATATTTGTCCATTGCTTCTTGGTAAGTCATTCTTGGAAAAGGTGTCTTAATTTTTACTTCTAGAACTTTTTTCCAGATTTTCTTTAACATACCTTCAACTAAAGAGAAAATGTCCTCTTCCTCAACAAATGACATCTCAATATCTATCTGTGTGAATTCTGGTTGTCTATCTGCTCTTAAATCTTCGTCTCTTAAGCAACGAGCAATTTGATAATAACGATCCATTCCAGAAACCATTAATATCTGTTTGTATAATTGAGGACTCTGAGGGAGTGCATAAAACTTTCCAGGATTTACCCTGCTGGGAACCAAATAATCTCGAGCTCCTTCAGGAGTACTCTTAGCTAATAATGGCGTCTCTATCTCTAAAAAGTCTTGTTTATTCAGATAAGATCTAATTGTCTGTATTACTTCGTGTCTATTCCTAATATTTCTCTGCATCTGTGGTCTTCTGAGGTCTAAAAATCTATATTTTAATCTCAGATCTTCGTTTACAGAGATTCTGTCATTAAGTTCAAAAGGAGGAACTTTACTCTTGTTTAATATTTCTAAAGAATCTGCAAGAACCTCAATCTCTCCAGTATCTAATTTTTTATTGACAAGTCCTTTTCCTCTAAATCGGACTTTTCCTTCCGCCTGTATAACATCTTCTCTTCTCAAAGAATCAGCCAATTTATGCATCTTTTTATTGTGACTTGGGTCAAAAACTATTTGTGTTAACCCATATCTGTCTCTTAAGTCAATAAAAATGACTCCACCGTGATCTCTATATGACTGGACCCATCCACATAATTTAACAGATTTCTTAATATCTTTTTCCCTTAACTCGCCACAATTATTTGTTCTTAACATTTTTATCCTCTATTAAGCATAATTAATTATATAAATCTATCCTAAAAGTTTGCCAATAATAGATTGGTCTTTCGAATTTTTTTATAATATATTTTCAACATAGTATCTGAAAGAATCACTTAATCTTTAATTAGATACTAGGTGTCTCATCTACATCCTTTTCTCTTTTTGGAATATATGTGGGCCTTTTTAATTTAATTATATGTTCTAAAGGCAGTGAAGCAAAATAACCAAGTTCCTGAGGATTTTCAAACACTAAATTAACATAGTATCTGCTTTGCTCAAACTCTCTATCTTCCGATAAGACCAGTAATGGAACGACTTTCTCTGGCAACATTTTATATATCTCTAAAGCAGACTTAAATAATTGTTCACCTGGCTGGTAATGTTCTGGCAGTTCTTCTATTAATTGTTTTTCAATTGGCGAAACATATTCTGTCCTTAATTGAATGTCGCCTTGGTGACTTGTAGTTGTCCATACAACTAATAAGTTTGTCTCATAAAGTTCAGGCATGTTTTTCTTTTCCGGATTAGGATTTGGAAAACTTCCTTGTCTCATTTGTGTATCCGGATATAATACCGCCATTAATGGCTTTCCTGCCTTATGAATTTCAGTTATTGATGTCATAGTTGTAAACCACCTCAAAATATATTTTATTATTTAAAACTATCCTAAAAAATTTCTCGATGCAGCTGCTCTCTCTATATTTTCTATTAAAGAGTCTGTCTTATTTTTCTTATATTCATCCAATATAAATGAAGTTATTTTTTTATGTTTTATGTCAACTTCATAATCATACCTTTCTAAAACTTTATTTACATCTTTTTTTATTTTCTCAGGCAATATTTCCAAGTTATCTTTATTCACATATTTTAAAGCATCGTTCATATCTTCTCTAAATGATTCTGTTACGTCCTCAATAAAATCAAAATCTTTTTCTGTTAAACTAGACAAACCAAATAATTCCGGGGGTATTCCTAATGAATAAAGTGATGCACAATATTTAATTGCCCTTGGCAAAGTTACTTTAGCATATTTTCTGGCATATCCAAATAAGCCAATATGTAACTTACGTTTCCTTCTTTTAGGTATATAAGTGGCAAAATTGTTTATTAAAGGAGCCAAATGTGTTACTTGTTCTTGATATTTGGAAGAGACTTTTTCAACAATTTCTAAAGCTCTTTCTTCATCTACTTGCACAGGATTTTTTCTTTTTGAATTCTCTATATGTTCTACAGATTTACGGACAACATCTTCAGGAAAATCATATTTATAAGCAGATTGTAAAGTAAATGTCTGCACAGAAGGATATGCTTTCATACAATTTTGATATTTATCTGGACGAAAGCCACCTCTAAAAGGAACACTTCCACAGCCAATAATAGGATACAAATCTACTGAAATTGATTCTTCTAACTTATGCAGTCTTTGGAAAGACATCTTATTAATCAATATAGCAGAAACATTACCATAGTTTAAAGCAGTATCACTTCTTGCAAGCCATACTCTCATGTATTCTTCTTTTGTTTTCTTTAAATAGTCATGAACAATTTTATCCGCATCCAGCATGCTTTCTTTATCTTCTATTAACGGAATAACCTTTAATTCGTCAGGTTTGAATTCACCAACCCAATCTTTTATTTTAATATCATTTGTTAATTTGTCTTGTTTTCCAACTATATATTTATTATAATAATCTTTCACTCTCAATATTTCATTTGCACTACTAGTCATTGGAATTGCAATTTCAAATATTGGTGCAATGTCTTCTTTATAGAAATGATTTGCGATGTCGTAATTCCTTGGTATGCTTTCTAAAGTTTCCAGCAATAGCTTTCCTTTGTTCTCCTCAACTCTTGGGTTAGGCCCTCGTAATGTGATAAAAACATCTTTTCCTAACTTTTTCTTTGAAAAATAATCTTCATATTTTGTCAATAACTTTTCAACAACAAAATTATCAACTTCCTTACCTTCACAGTCCCATAACTGTTCTTTAATATCTAAATGAGAAAAAGCATAATATGCTTCTTTAATCTCATCATCTCCTGCAATCAAAGAATTATCTACAAAGAAAGGCTGCCTGACATTATCAGGGTGCTGTGTCGACATAGTTCTTGGTATCTTAATCTTGAACACCTCAAAAATTAAAAAAGTAAAGAAAAAATAATATATAAATTTTAAGCTATTTCAACAATCTCAATCTCGAAGATTAGATCTTTACCAGCTAAAGGATGATTTAAATCCAACACAACCGTGTCATCCTTAACCTCAAGTATTTTGGCAGGAAAAGGTTGTCCTTGTTGAGTTCTTAAATAAAGCATTGTTCCTGGTTCCAGTTTAACATCATCTGGAATTGGTCCTTTAGGAATCTCTTTTATCATATCATCCCTTGGAGCTCCATAAGCATCTTTTGCCTCCACAGTAATCTCTTTTTTCTCTCCTTCTTTCATGCCACTAATTCCTTCTTCTAGACCAGGAATAATCATTCCTTTGCCGATTTCTACTTCTAAAGGTCCGCGACCTTCAGATTTATCAAATAATTCTCCTGTTTTTAATTTACCAGTATAATGAAACTTGATTTTTGAACCTGATTTTACTGTTTTTTTGCCTGTTTTTTTCTCTTTTGATGTAGTCTTTTTCTTTTTAGATGAACTTTTCTTTTTCTTTGCCATAATAACACCTCACAAAAACAAGAATCAGCAAAGACACTTGTCAAGAACAGAGAGGAGTTGTTTGTTTATAAGTGTTTGGAATCAGAGAGAATCTTCAAGAGTATCATAAGAAGATATGTTGTTGATTCTTGCAAAGGCTCTTATTTTACTGTTTTCTGAGATAATTACAGAATTCGCATGTGTACCAACCAGAACATTAACATAACCTTGAAACAATTTCTGTCCAGCTTGGTCATGTGAAACATCTTGGCCTGCAAGAGATTTAGTTAGATACTCTAGACTTATTTCATCTTCAAGACCTAGCCAAAAGATTTTCTCAGGATTGATTTCTTTAATAGATCTACAAAGCTCAGATGGTGTATATTCTTGCAGAGAAACTTCCAACAAATCCTGTTGATCATATTTATCTAAAAAATTGTGTGCCTCACTACCAGGTAAATAAAGTATTAATTTCATCACTACCCTCTTTCAAACAATTTCCTTATCTTATATAAAAAACTTTCTCAAGGAAAAAGGATATAAAGACCCTAAAAATCTTTCAATAGATGAGGATAACTAAAGAATATGTTGTCATATTCTTAATAATGGTCACAGAGATTCTTGGATTCTCTTTAATATTACCTTTCTTACCTTACTTTGTAGATGATCTTGGAGCCTCACCCTTAACTTATGGTTTGATATTAGGAACGTTTTCATTATTACAATTTATTTCCGCTCCAATAATGGGAAGATTGAGTGATCACTATGGTCGTAAACCTTTACTGATTTTCTCACAACTCTCAACATTTATTAGTTTTATAATATTAGGGTTTTCAAATACGATTTGGATGGTTTTTTTATCCAGAATAGTAGATGGTATGCTGGGAAGTAATATGACAATTGCCACTGCTTACATTAGTGACATATCAACTAAGAAAAACAGAAGTAAAGCATTTGGTTTTGTTGGTGTTGCTTTTGGTATTGGTTTTCTTATTGGACCGGCCATAGGCGGAACATTAGCAAAGATAGATTATAGTATTCCTTCATTTATAGCTGCAGGATTTTCATTCTTAACCATTATATTGACCCAGTTCTTATTAAAGGAAACAATAAAGAGAAAGAAAAATCTAAAATTTAATTTTAGAAAGGCATTCCATCTAAAAGATTTTAAGAAATATCTTACAAATAAGAAAATATCTCCTAAACTCTATCAATATTTTGCATATTCCTTAACGCATTCAATTTATGTTACTGGGTTTGCATATTTTGCACAGAGACAACTTGGCTTTCAATCAGATAATGTTGGTTTCTTACTTACTTATGTTGGCTTCTTAAGTATAATAATGAGGGGATTTTTACTAGGTAAATTAATCGACTTATTTGGAGAACTAAAATTAAGATATGTTGGACTTTCTTCTGTGTTCATAGGTATGGTCCTTTTAAGCTTCCTGAATCAAATTTGGCTATTTATTGTGGCAATGACCTTGTTTGCTGTTGGCTCAGGATTAGCAATGCCCTTAATATCTGGAGAAATATCCAGACAAGTTAGTGAGAAAGAACAAGGTTCTATAAATGGTGTAAGAACTTCTTTGAGAAGTATGTCTCAAATAATTGGTCCTTTAATCGGTAACTCAATGATTGCATTCTTTTATCCTGGGAGTCTTGGGATTGCATCAGCTATTGTAATATTTATTGCACTAATATTAATGATAAAAGAAGATTTAGAAAAAAAATAGAATTTTTATCTGTATGATTTTTGCTTTTTACTTCTAGCACTACCATGTCTGTTTGGTTTATGAGTTTCTTTCCTTCTTACATCTGCTACAAGTAATTGTCTGTCATAATCTAGAAATACAGATTTAAGACTTGGTTTATATTCTGACAGAGCACGAGCAATAGCTAGTCTGGCAGCATCTGCTTGACTCATAACTCCACCACCATTGACAGCAACACTAATGTCAACTTCACTAGTAATGTCTTTTGCCAATATAAGTGGTTCTTTAATTCTTAATCTATACATCTTTGGCTCATAAAGATTAAGAGGAACATTATTTATCTTAATTCGACCATCTCCTTTATTCAATGTTGCTCTGGCAACGGCAGTTTTTCTCTTTCCTGATGTTACAATTGTTTTCTTACTCAAATTTAGCACCTAGTCTTTTTGAAATTGTTTCCAAATAAACATATCTTCTCCTTTGCAATTTAGATATATCTGATCCTTTAATATCAGCTGTTTTTTTGTTTTCAAATTCTTGAGGAACACCAACATAACAATGAATCCTCCTATATGCGTCTTTTCCTCTTGACTTTTTAAAAGGAACCATCCCTCTTATTATTCTCCTCAAAATTCTATCTGGTCTCTTTGGATAGTGTGGACCTTTTGGTGTGCCTCTTTGTCTTTTTCTCAAGAATTCATCGAATACCTGACTCTTTTTTCCTGTTATAACTGCTCTCTCACTATTGATAATTCTGACTTGCTCTCCCATTAATGCTTTCTTAGCTGCAAAAGTACCAATTCTTCCAGCTATCTTATCTGTTGCATCAATAATTATCATTTTAGCCTATTATCCTCACTTTTGCTCCTTTCGGATTTTCTTTTAAAAGTTCTTCAATGGTAAGTGCTTTTGATCCTGAGGAGTTGATTTTTTCAAATGCTGTCTGTGAAAATTTATGGGCAGCAATTGTAATCTTCTTATCAAGCTCACCCATTGATAAAACTTTACCTGGAACAATCACAACTTCATCTTTGTTTGAGTATTTATTTATCTTGCTGAGATTAACAACACGTTTTTTGCTTGTAGGTCCTTCTAATTCTAAAGCAATACGCTTCCATAAGTTTACTTTTTGTTCTATGGAAGTCTTCTTTAATTCAGTTATTAGTTTTTGCAAGTTTTGATTTTTCATTTTTGTGAGTATATGCGGGGGACGTGACTTTCTCACTGGCGTTCGAAGCATTAGCGACAAGCGCCAATATTTGAACACGCGCACCCTCTATGGGACAAGGCGTTTGAAACATTTATGTTACCTCAACCTTGCGCATTTGGTCTATTCTAAATATTTGACCAGGCTCTGCCACCCCCGCGTAAAGTTAGCTTAACGCGGTTGTTTAAGGTATTAGTTTTCTGACTTCTTCAAGCCTTTCATCAAAAACATCACAGGCTTGTGTCAGAATCTCTTTTGGGGATATTTGTCCCCAACTTTCTACAAAAAATAAATATGTTGAATCATCATAATCTACTTTGATGATTTCCTCATTAACATGAGCAACAGCATCAGTAAGATTATGTTTTAGGATAAGTTTTTCATCTATTTTTCCTTTCTTATCAAAAATTTGTTCCGGATACATATCCTTAAATTTATCAATATTAGCATTATTTATTTTGAAAATTGGATTATAATTATACCAAACATGGCCAGGAGACCATTTTGCGTGGTCCTTTCCTTTTCCAAGTATTCCGATTGCAGAAAGCTCAATTTCTTGATCCTTAAGCAATTTGACAATAGGCATTTCTGGATAAACTGGTTTTATTTTAGGATCTGCAGTCTTTAAATCTGAAGCATAAACTGTTTTTGGTCCTTTTGCTTTCAAAGTCATTTGAACAGTACACTTTGCTTTTCTTTCTTCAATATCTTTCTCTGATTGGGGAAGTTCATAAGATTTAAGATCTGTTGTAAGTGGTAGTAAACCTAATCTGTGTGCAATGACCTCATCATATAAAGCAGAACTGTTCTTAACAATCTCAACATCCTCAATTGCCATTACTGGAACTTCATTAAGCATTATTCTTCTCAGAGCATTGCTATATGCCGGTGAGCTATCTATAAGAAAAAAGCTTAATTTGTTTCCTTCCTGAGATTTAACTTCAAAATCAACCATTTTCACACCCTCCTTCCACGTCTTCCGCCTTTTTTTCTACAACCATCATGGGGAACAGGTGTGACATCTTCAATCATACCAATCTTTAATCCCATTCTTGATAGGGCCCTTATAGCGGCTTGTGCCCCAGGCCCCGGATTACTTGGACCATTATGTCCTCCAGGAGCTTTAATCTTAACATGTATCCCATTAATTCCTTTCTCAAGTGCTATCTCAGCAACTTTTTTGGATGCAGCCATAGCTGCTGTTGGTGAACTTTCTAATCTGTCTGCTTTTACTATCTGTCCACCTGAAGACAATGCAATTGTCTCACTGCCTGTAATATCTGTAATATGAATGATAGTATTATTATATGAAGAGTAAATATGACAAATCCCCCACCTTATTCCTTTTCTTGTATTCTTCATTCTTCTGTCTCCTCATCTTTATTTGAATCTTTTTCTTCAGGGTCTTCTTTCTTCTCTTCTTCTTGTGGTTCTTGTCTTTCTTCTATCTCTTCTTTTTCCTTTGGTTCTTTTTTTAATTCTTCCTTTTTCTTCTCTTCTGGTTCTTTCTTCTTTAAACCTATTTCTTCCATCTCCTTTTTTATTTCCAGGCCCAAAGGAACTCTTTCTGGGTGGTCCTCAGAAATCATTGGTGAATCTTTGGAAATATTAACTAATGATTCTTCTGCTATATCTAGAATATATGATGGTGAAGTAATCTTTCTCTCTCCAACAACAACATGCTCATGCACAATCAATTGTCTGGCCTGTTTTATTGATCTAGCTAAGCCTTTTTTGAATACAATTGTCTGTAGTCTTCTTTCACACAAATCTTTTAATGTCAAGGCCAAAATATCTTCTAAAATTGCTTTTTCATCAATTAAACCAAGACCCTGTAATTTCTTCAACAACATCTGCTTTTGTTCGTGTGCAATTTCATCAGTCTTAGGAACTATATCTTTAACTTGCGACTTAAAAGCCCTTAATTTAGAATTTAGTTTCCATAATTCCTTCTTATTTTTAAAGCCATATTCTCTAGTAAGTCCCCTTTCTTCTTCAATTCGTGCTTTTTGCCAAGGGTGTGTTGGCGTTGAATACTTCTTTCTTAGTAATTTTGGATCTCCCATTTTATTTATACACGTCCTGATTTACTTCCTTTCTTTCTTTTAACTCCTATTGCTTTTCCTTTGTTCCTTCTAAAATTACCTTTTGTTCTTTGACCTCTTACTGGAAGTCCTGCTGCATGTCTAAATCCTCTATAAGATTTAATTTTCTTTAATCTTCTAACATCTTGTTCTTGAATAAATTGTAAGCCTGCAGTAATAACGTGTTTGTCTTTGCCTGTTTCATAGTCCTTTCTTCTGTTCATCATCCAATCTGGAACATTATATTTATCTGGATTCTGTATTAGGTCATTTAATCTGTCAACTTCAGAAGGTGTAAGGTGTCCTGCTCTCTTATGTGTATCAACTTCAGCAAGTCTACAGACCATGTTGGCATATATATCTCCAATTCCTTTAATTTTTGTTAATGCTGTAGCTATTGCTTTCTTTCCTGTAAGGTCTGTGTTTCCTACACGTATAATGTGTTTTAATTTTTGATCTTCAGCCATTTTATATTGCCCCGAGAATTAACTTACCCTCAAATCGCGTTAACTCGGGATAGATTGTTGGAAATATAGGTCCTTTATAAAACTTTTCGTTTCTCCCCTCGGAAAACACTTAGAAAGTGGGATTTAAGCGTTAGCTTAATATCGCACAGATTTTGCTCAAACCAGCGCAAATCAAAGATTCCGAAAATTCTTTGAGATTTCGTTTCAAAAATGTAAACTTTTTGATTTGGCAGGGTTTGTGAAATTTTTTCACAAAAATTTTCTAAAAAGCTTGAGGGCGGCCGGCGGGAATCGAACCCACTCCTGAAGCTCCACAGGCTTCTACGCTACCATTACGCCACGGCCGCCATAGAAATCCAGAGTAATAATTCATTTATATAGATTTTTATAATAATTTTTTTAAACTGTGTATAATTACAGCAGAACATGACAAGCTTATATATTGTGTTTGAAGGAATTATAAGAACTGGAAAATCTACTCATGCCAGAAGATTAAAAGAATTTCTAAAGAAGAAATATCCTGATAAAAAAATTATACTAACATATGAACCGGGAGGAACAGAAATAGCTGATGACATACGTGAATTAGTACAGGGGAAAGCTTTCAGAGAAACAATGGAACCTGTGTGTGAGGCATATTTGTATGCTGCAGCCAGAGCCCAATCTCTAAGAAAGGTTGTAATGCCTGCTTTGGAGAAAGGCTCAATAGTAATTTCTGACAGATCTTATTTATCCAGCTGCAGTTATCAAGGAGGTAGTAAAAAGTTAGGTATTGAAACGATATATGAAATAAATAAAACTGCTTTATCTGGATTAACCCCAGACTTGGTTATTTTTATTGATTTACACCCAGAGATTTCTCTGGGAAGAAACCTTGATGAAGAAGGAGACAAACACGAAAAAGAAAGCATTGAATTCTTTCAAAAAGCCAGAGAAACTTATTTAGAACTTTCTAAGAGACCAGAATTAAAAGAAAAATGGAAAACAATAGATGGTTCTGGCTCTATTGAAGAAGTCTATCAAAAAGTTCAGAAAGCTGTTAACAACTTCTTACATCATCACGAACTGTAGATGGTTCTTTTGTATTTACTTTGCATGAACCACAGTGATGAAGAATATCTGAAGCATTATCAAACGTGTAAAAGAATAATTTACATGTTTCTGATTCTCTATAATCACATTTTTCAAATTTATTCCTTGCTTTTGAATAAACAGGGATGTCTGTTTCAATTTTGTCCATTGATATTATCATAGAAAGAGATAACTATAATTAATTTAAAAAATTATTCTGACTCTTCTTCATCAAAGAAAGAATCTAATTTTTTGCTTTTAATCATTTCTTTATAGCTTACTGTTGTTTTGTTATTTGTTGGTTCGTTTTTCTTAATCATATTATCACCTTAATGTGTCCCGGTACTTCCGAATCCTCCGGATCCTCTCTTTGTATCTTGTAATGAATCTGTTTCAATTAAATTAGCAGTAACAACTGGTTGAATTAGTATTTGAGAAATCTTCATATCTTTCTTTATTTCAAAATCTTCTTTTCCAAGATTCTTTAAAACAACTCCAATTTCTCCGCGATATGTTGAATCAATGACACCAGCTAAAACATGAATACTGCTTTTGGCAGCATATCCGCTCTTGTCCCAAATTAGACCGACATAGCCTTTTGGAATGGCCATCTTGATTCCTGTTTTAACAACTTTTGATTCGCCAGATTTTAAGACAAACTCTTCTGCAGATCTTAAATCAATACCTGCATCGCCCTCATGAGAATAGTGGGGAGTTGTCATGTCTTCATGTAATTTTACTAGTCTTATTTCTACCATTTTTTATAGCCAATATTATTGCCAATACAAAAACAATTTGGTCCGATTCTAAGATTATTTTTACTGTTTATAAAAACTATTAAATTCAAATATATATGTTTGAGAAAAATAAACTTTTTAAATCAGGTCTAGGTTTGAACACGGAACAAATCCATTAACTCATATTTCAAAATCTGGCCTGAAGAAGCATCTATTTTTATATTAAGAGTTTTGAATGTTTGTGTAACATAAGTGATGTTCCAGACCTGTCCAAAATCTAAATTCTGCAATATAACAATTTCTTTTGATGGCATATGCTGTGGATATTTTTCTTCTTGAAGCTTCTTTGATTTTTTTAATGCTTTGTCCATATCAAAATGGACTTTTGCAATATCTAATTTTTTTACTTTCTTTTTATCTTTAAATATCTGAGATTCAGGATTCATTGTAATCTTAGAACTAATTGAGAAAGTAGTTATTGTGTCTTTAGTTGGATTATAATAACCAATCTGCCATTCTTTTTTTACTTTGGAATCTTTCATTAGAAAACCATAACTAACATATGATTTCTCATGATCTTTTTTCCAATCTTTAAACTCTTTGCTTTTTTGTAATTTTTCAAATACTTGCTTAAACTTCATCATATCTTATCCCTTACCTTAAGATCATACATTATCTCTTCAATTTTCTTTAAGTTATATTTGATTGAATCTGCTTTTTTTCTTAGAAGTCCATTCTTAAAATCAAACTGTGAAAATTCGTAATAAATCTGTTCCACAAATTCTTTTATCTTAGGTATTTTATCATAGTCTTCATTTACAACAGAGAAAACTGCTCTTCTGCCCAACTCACCAGTTAAGTCACAAATGCCCAAAAGATAATTCTCAGCATCAACACCAAGTTCTTTGTTTCCCATTAATCTGTTTTCTTTCACAAAACAATAATATGTAACTGCTTCAACATATTCTTGTAAAGCATTGTCATATGCTCCTGTAAACGTGCTAGGGTTTTTTGCTTTTTTGTTTAATTTTTTAAGTTGTTTTTTTGCTTTTCTTATTATCTGTCTAGCTTTTTTTAGATTACCTCTATGAATAGAATAAATTGCTTTCTTTGATTCCTGTAATATAGGTCTTGATTCTACTATTAATTCTTCTCGGATATTATCATGATCTTCTATCTCTTTTTTTAGTTGTGGAAAAATCTTTTTGTCAATCATTTATGTAAAAGTAAAAGTGGGTCATTTATAAAATTTATTCCTGTTTTGTGGACTTCAAAAATAGACTGAGAAACAAAACATTTATATAGCTACAAACATCTAAACCTATACTAATATGGCAGATTATACATCTCCTTTTGCTACGGGTATCCAGTTTCTTGATAGATTGGGTGTTTATGAAGTTTTACTACCTTTTCTCTTAATATTCACCTTAGTATATGCAATTCTAGAAAAAACAAAAGTGTTTGGAACCGAGACATTTGCAGGAGAAGAGGTTTCAAAGAAAAACTTGAATAGTATGTTTGCTTTTGTCACTGCTTTTTTGGTTGTGGCAAGTTCAAGATTAGTTGCTGCAGTAAATGAGGCTGTTGCTAACATGACCATACTCCTGTTACTAGGAGTAATGTTTTTATTACTTGCTGGAGTATTCCACACCGGAAAAGAAGAATTTTCCTTAGGAAAACCATTCAAAAACATTTTTATGTGGATAATGTTTATAGGTATATTAGTAATATTTTTACATGCTTTAAAGACAAATGATGGTACCCCCTGGTTATATTTCGCATGGGGTTTTATAGTTAATAATATTGACAATGCTGCGTTTGGCGCACTTGTGTTAACAATATTGCTTGTTGTTATGATGATGTGGATCACAAGCAATCCAAAAGCCAGCAGCGAAAAGGAGGAATAAAAAATGTCGCTTTTAGAAACATACATAATTCAACTTGATCAAATGGGAATCACAGAAGTGTTACTGCCTTTCTTATTGATATTCACAATAGCATTTGCAGTCTTACAGAAATCAAAGATACTTGGGGAGAAATCTCACAAATTTAATGTTATATTGGCTTTAGTATTGGCGCTAGTAGTTATAATACCTCATGTTACTAATCCGGAAGCAACGAGTGCAGTAGACATTATTAATAAGGCACTGCCAAATGTCTCATTATTGATGATAGCATCTATGATGGTCTTATTATTAATTGGTGTGTTTGGTAGTAATGTAAATGTTGCAGGTACTCCTTTAGCAGGTATTGTTGTGATATTTGCGATTATTGCTGTTGCATATACTTTCTTAGCATCTGCGGGAGTAGTAGATCAAATTGGATTTTTAGCAGATGACCAAACCAGATCTTTATTGGTCGCAATATTGGTGTTTGGAATAATTGTGTGGTTCATAACTTCAGAACCAGATCAAGAAAGTGAAGGCTTCAAAGACTTTTTTGAAGGTATGGGAAAAATATTCAAAGGTGATCAACACTAAATGGCATCATTCCTTGACATAACACTCCTGAACGAGTTTTCAAATATTTTTGTAATCTTATTTGTATTTACTGCTACTTACGGAGTTTTAATGTTTAGGAAGCCTCTTGGAGGAGATAAAGGTGTAAATGCTCTTTTAGCGTTTGCTGTTTCTTTAATTTTTATTTTCTCACAGGATGCTATTGACATAATAAAAGACACTGTTCCTTGGTTTATTATATTGATGATTGCTCTTGTCTTTGTATTGATTGTAACTCAATCAGTGGGTTCTTCTCTACCAGAACCATTATTAAAAAGCTTGGGAACTTGGATTTTAGTTATCTCTATATTTATCCTATTATTGAATATTTCCTTGAGAATTGGACAAGAGGCAGGACCGTTTTTAGGTAATGGTAATCAGACAGTTGATCCTGACAATGTTCAAGCAGGAGAAGGAGGAGATGTTGCAACAGGAAGTTATGCTCAGAATTTAGGGGCCACATTATTCCACCCTAAGGTCTTAGGCATGATGCTTGTTTTATTGGTTGGTGTTTTTGCTGTGTTATGGATAGGTTATGTTGGTCCGCCTGTTTAGATTTATTAATTATTAGAATTTCTTCTTTCTTCTATCTTTTTCTTGATAAACTCCTGTCCGCTTACAGCATTCGGATTATTGAAAGTAATATCTCCCTTACCCTTGATTTCCCAAATAAGTTCACATTGTGCATTTGTTGATATTCTAGCATTATCATGGTCAACTCTTTTAAAAATATCAACACCATAAACTCCCCATGCTGCTGAACCATCTGAAAGTTCAAAATTGCTGTGCTGTGTTCCTAAATAATCTTGAAAAGTTTTGCCCTCTTCGCCTGGAAAGGGTTTTATATCACAATAGAAAGCAAAAGGGGAAGTATCAAAACCTTGTCCAAGTACTGATTTGAAATCAGCATAAGTAAACTCATTTGGTCCATTAGGGTATTCCTGAACAACTAAGTGATATATAACACAATTTCCGTTTCCTTCACAAGTAAAGAAGGATGCAGCATCTTCATCTCCTGGCAAAACACGCCCCCCGTTGCATTGCAGGTTATGCCAACCTTCTCTTTCTATACATTCATCTCTAATTTTACATCTTTTTGAACCTGAAGATATTGGAACACAAATTTTACCTGGTTGACCTGGAGAATCCCCCATCATAGTACCATTACAAATAGGGTTGCATTCCAAATAATTTAAGGAATACTCATAATCTCCACAACCTTCACAACGAACAGCATTTTCAACTCCAGGATTACAGACTTTGTAATAAGGATATCCGTCTTTCATTAGATATTCCACTCCATACATTTCCTGGGACTCTTCACAATTTATAAATTCTGAATTGGGATTCTCTGGATTAATATAATATCCAAATTCTGTTACTGGAAAGGAAATATAATCGTCTTTTATTTCTTCAAGAGTTTCTTTCCAATCTTCATAATCCTCTCTGGCCCTCAATCTTTCAAAGTCCCAATTAATCTGAAAAGAGACTGTTCCTTCTTTAGAGTATTCTCTACCACCTATTAACCAAATTTTTTCACCTTCGGTAGGACTTCCACCTGTGGGAGTGAATCTAGTATTGAATTCTTCAGTAATAAAATATCTTGGAAGCCACCTATTAATTGTCCAAAAACTTAGGTGTGTAACATTGGCTGTAGCAACTCCATCATGTATCTCTGTTGGAAAAGCATACCATACCTGATTATCTTCGTCCCAATAAGAAACTGCTATGCTTTCTTCTTCTGGAATATCACCAATATCTTCTTCTCTAAAATCCAAAGAAAGTTGAACGGGTTTGGAGAAAGTAACATCTGGATAACCTTCATATACTAATTGTCCAACAACATGTTTATTTTCTAAACCACCAAAATGTAAATCATCAACTTTCAATCCAATTTCATCAACCAAATTACCTTCTTGGTCTCTAATCTCAACTCCTGGAGGAATTACTATTTCTGCTCTGTCATCAGGAGAAACAACAATTATTTCATCATCAGTTATCCCACCCGGAATTTTCACTGTGGCAGATCTGTCAAAAGTATAGTGAAAATCAGTAAACTGAATTAGCCTGTCACCTTTTTCTATCTTTGTAGGATAATCAACTTCAACAACAATTGCTTCAGGATTTAGATTTATGTCAACAATAATATTGCCTTCATCAACATCATATTCCTGCCTTTCTAATTCTTCAATTAAAGGACTGACACAATTATCTATTCTGGTAGTAGTTAGACTTTCATATTCTACAAGTGTTTCTTGTCTAATTCCTGTATCCTGCATTGTTGTTCTTACTGAGTTTTCTATACAAAAGTTGATGTTTTCACTAATATCTTCCCTCATTCTTAATTCTGTAAGGCCATCATAATTTTTTGCTTCAAAATTAACTTGTTTTCTTCCAGATAAACTAACAAAGAATATAGAAACTAAAATTAAAACGGCAAGACCTATTAATACAAATAGTGATGACTGCGCTTTTTTCATTATTACATAGTCTACTTATTTAGTAATATATAAATATTTTTGAAAAGAAGTTAATCAAAAAATCCTGTAATGGTGTTTTTTGCTTTAATTAAAAGGGATAAAGCATCCTCAGTGAAAGGTTCTATCCAAATTTCATAAGGTATTTTTAACCCTTTGAAAGTCTCTTTAACAGGAACGTTTGTATATTCTGCTCCACTTCCCCAATAATACCAAAAGAGTTCACATTGAGCATGTGTATCATATCTTGATATTGGATGATTTGTATCTTTGAATGCTTTTACTCCATATACTCCGAAAGTTAAATAGCTAGAGTTTATATCTAAGCCGCCTTCTAGAAGTGGAGAACCTGCCAAATCCTCAGGATTAAGAGTAATTTCTTTAACTGTGCCTCCATCAGGAAACTCAATAAATTCACAATAGAAGGTATATTTTGGATCTTCATTATCTGGATCTAATAAATAATATTTATTTACTGAACCTTCAATAGGATAGACAAAAGTCTTCATTAATGGATCTTCCCTGTGTGAAAGGCCAAGTATTGAGTTGCCTTTTGATTGGAATATCAAGAAATCAGAAACTGGTTTTCCTTCTTCTGGCAATACTCTGCCGCCATTGCACTGTAGATTATGCCAACCAAGGATGTCTCTTTCTTTAGTAGTATTTGTTTCATCATCATAGTATTCTTCAACAAAATAAGGATATCCTGCTTTCATCAGGTATTCTACACCATAATTCTCTCCAGGTTCTTCACAGTTAACAAATGAATCAAAATCATTTGGATCCTCATAATAACCATAGTCTGTTTTAGGGAACCAAGTAAAATTAATCCTTTCTGCATTTTTTATTTCTCTCCAATCTCCAAACTGTTTGTGGGCTTTCAATTTTTCAAGATCATAATTTATCTGTAACCTTACTGTTCCTTTAGGGTCACCAACACTGCCTCCAATTAACCAAACTTTTTCTCCTTTATTTGGACTTCCACCCGTAGGAGAAAATCTCTCCCTGAAGATTTTTTTATTAATCAAGATGGGTCTTCCAATTCCAAGGCTCCATCTTGAAAGATGGGTTGAATTTACTATTGCTCTATCATCTCTAATCTCTGTAGGTAGAGCATACCAGATACTGTCTTCTTCGTCCCAATATGCTAATTTCAAATTCTCTGTTGTATAACCTTCTGGAATGTCTTCAAGATTGAATTCAATTTCTAATTCAACTGGTTCTGAAAAAGTAACGTCTGGAAAGAACTCATAAACAAGCTCACCTATCAAAACTTTGTTTTCCAGACCATCAAAATGCAAATCTTCAACTTTTATTCCAACCTCATCAACCAGATTACCTTCTTCATCCCTAATCTCTACTCCTTCAGGAATCCTAAGTTCTGCTCTATCATCTGGGGAGACAACTCTTGTTTCCTTATCAGTTATTCCGCCAGGTATACTTACTTTACTAGATCTGTCAAAAGTATAATGAAATTCATCAAATTGTGCAATTTCTTTTCCGTTTTCTATAGTAATTGGATATATGACATTTACAACAATGCTTTCTGAATTTAATCCGGCATCTACAACAACATCTCCTTCTTCAACATCATAATATCTTTTCTCCAAGTCAATAAAGAAAGGAGTTATACATTCTTTAATTTCAGAAGCAACCAATTTTTTGTAATCATTTAATGTCTCCTCTCTTATACCTGTCTCTTCAATTGAGGTTTCAACAGAAATTTCAACACAGAAGTTAATATTCTCATTGATGTCCTTCTTCATCATTAAGTTTGAACGAACTTCATAGTTTTGACTTTCTAAATCAACTTGGTTTTTTTGAGTTGATTTTACCATAAATATAGAAGAAAGAATAAGAACGGTAAGTCCTATTACTATAAAGAGTGATGACTGTGACTTTCTCATTATTATAGCACGTAATTACAAGTTGATGTTTAAAAATTTTTTGAAAAGATTTAAAAACTTTAATAACGAAATGTAAAGGGTATGAATAAAAAAAAGGTTGTGATATTGTTTCTGTTGTTTATGGCATTGAGTACGTTTGTGATTGCAGATCCAGTAATCTGTACCACCCTTAAAATGTTCAATCAATGTAATGATTATAATGAAAATTACTTATACTACAGAATAGAAAGCTCAGGAGATTGTATTGTTGTAAGTGGTGGAGAAGAGAAACTTTCTCACCCTGATTGCTGTTATTTGGATTTTTGTGAAGAGAGTGATGAGGGAGATGAAGAAAGACCACCTTTAACTCAGATTCCAGTGACTGATGCACAACAATGCGGACAAATTGGGTGTGGAGAGGGTTGTAAGTATGGTCTTTGTACTGAAAACGCGATTTGTAGGCCAGAAAAAAAGGATTGTGGAGAAGGCTTGGTTTGTGATGTTCAGAGCAATCAATGTGTCCCTAGTGGGACTGGAGGGGCAAAGCCACTTTTTTCAATATTTTCTTGTGACAAAGATAATCCTTGTCCGAGCGATGATTTAAAATGTGATTTAGAGACAAACACATGCTATCAAGATGAACCTGAACAGGAAACCTGTCCACCAAATGATTGTGGAGATGGTTGTGTTTGTGGCGAGGGTTATGAATGTGATCCTGTTGAAAATAAATGTGTACCAACTGAAGAGGAAACAGATCCTAGTGAAGGTGAACAAATACCAGATGAGTGTGGAAACACTATAAAAAATTTTGGAGAAGAATGTGATACAAAAGATTTTGGAATATATGACGGAACTTGTAAAAATTTTAACAGCATTTATTCAAGTGGAAACTTAATATGCACCAGTAGCTGCAAAAGAGATACAAGCAATTGTGTTTTGGCTAGTGAAGAAGAAGAAGAAATATGTGTGGGTTCCAATAAGAGAAAATGTGGTTCTGATGTTGGAGAATGTAAAAAAGGAACTCAAACAGCAACTTGTGAAAATGGTGAATGGGATTTTACAAATAAAGAATGTGTTGGAGAAATTAAACCCATAAATGAAATATGCGGCGACAATCTAGACAATGATTGTGATGGAAGCACAGATGAAGGTTGTGGTAACTGTGATAATGGAGAGACAAATCCATGTGGCATATCAACAGGAGAATGTAAACAAGGAACTCAGACATGTGTAAATGGTGAATGGTCTACTTGCAGAAACAGCATAGGTCCAAAAACAGAAGTATGTAATGGTTTAGATGATGACTGTGATTCCTTAATAGATGAGAATGAAGAAGATGAAGGAGATTACACTTTAGAGATTCCGTGTAATATGAACTCTTGTCCGGGTGTTATTAAATGTGGTGGAGAAGGTAGTTGTATTTTAGATAATGATTATGATGATGACGGATGGTGTGATGAAATAGATAATTGTGTCTACACTCCAAACCCACAACAAAAAGATTCTGATGGTGCGGGAGCTGGAGATGCTTGCGATGAGTGTCCATATGATGTGGACAATGATATAGATGGAGATGGTAAGTGTGCAGATGAAGATAACTGTCCTTATTATCCAAACGAAGACCAAGAAGACTCAGACGGAGATGGAATTGGAGATGTGTGTGATGATTGCCCAGAAGATGAATTTAATGATAAGGATTTTGATGGTGTGTGTGGTAACATAGATAATTGCCCAGACAAACCAAACCCACAACAAAAAGATTGTGATAATGATAACATTGGAGATGCTTGCGACTTTGACTCTTCATGCTCAACTGATTCTGATGGAGACGGTATAGCAGATAACATAGACAACTGCCCAAGCAAATCAAATAAAAATCAGAGAGATAGTGATGGAGACAAATTAGGAGATGTCTGCGATGATTTTCCTAATGATCCATTTAATGATGTTGATAATGATGGGGTTGGTGGAGACATAGATAATTGTCCTTATCAATATAATCCAACTCAAGTAGATTCAGATGATGATGGCCTGGGAAATATATGCGACCAATGCCCAAAGGATGAACTAAATGATATTGACTCAGACAATTATTGCGGCAACATAGATAATTGTCCGGGAAGATATAATCCAAGCCAGACAGATTGTGATAATGACAACATTGGAGATGCTTGCGACTTTGACTCTTCATGCTCAACTGATTCTGATGGAGATGGTTTCCAAGATATAGTTGACAATTGCCCAGAAATATATAATCCAAAACAAAAGGATTGTGATAATGACAACATTGGAGATGCCTGTGATGGGTGTCCACAAGATCCTTTTAATGATGAAGACAGAGATGGTATTTGTGGGGACGTAGACAACTGTCCCTTAACAAGAAATACCAATCAAAAAGACATAGATTCTGACGGGATTGGAGATGTGTGCGACATTTGTAGAGATGATCCTTATAATGACCTTGATAAAGATGGTATCTGCGGAAATATAGATAACTGCCCAACAAGATTTAATCTCAACCAGATAGATTGCGATAATGACAACACTGGAGATGCCTGTGACTTAGATTCTGATTGCAGTACAGAAATTGATTATGATGAATTTATTAATGTAGAAGATAATTGTGCTGAGATAGATAATCCCTACCAACTCGATAAAGACGGAGATGGAATTGGAGATGCTTGTGATATTTGCCCATTGGATCCATTAAATGATATAGATGATGATGGTATCTGTGGCAACATAGATAATTGTCCCACCCTTAAGAACCAAAACCAATTTGACTCAGACAAAGACGGAAAAGGAGATACGTGCGATAAGTGTATAAACGACCCTGAGAATGATATTGATAACGACTTAATTTGCGGTAATTTTGATAATTGTCCAAACAAATTCAATCCTAGCCAAATTGATTGTGATAACAATGGCATAGGAGATGCTTGCGACTTTGACTCTTCATGCTCAACTGATTCTGATGGAGATGGTTTCCAAGATATAGTTGACAATTGCCCAGAAATATATAATCCAAAACAAAATGACACAGACAATGACGGTATTGGAGATGAGTGTGATATATGTCCTTCAGATCCTTTAAATGATTTTGATGATGATGGTATCTGTGGCAACATAGACAACTGTCCTACTGTTTTCAATCCGAATCAAGAAGATTCTGATGAAGATAAAATAGGCAACGTATGTGATTTGTGTCCAGAAGATGCTAATAATGATATTGATGAAGACAGTATTTGCGGAAATATAGATAACTGTCCAAACAAATACAACCCGAATCAAGAGGATTGTTCTGAAATAAATATAGTAAGTGAGACCTTCCACCAAGTTATAAGAACACAACAATTAAAGTTAAACAACCTTATGGAATCTTCATTCCTAAATGTTTCCCCCGAAATGAGAAATACATTAGAAAGTAATTCTGAAAGGATGAAAAACTCTTTAAAATTTGAGAAGATGGTATTTATGAAAGAAGATAAGAAATTCACAAGATATAGACTTTCTATGAAGGTTGAGGATCCTGTTGAAGATTTTGTCTACTATCAGAATGTACCAAAATGTCTTGCTCAACAATCTCAGAACATATATTTTAATGGGAAAAACTACAATGTTATTGAAGATGACCCAGTTATTGCTTGGAGATTTGCCAATGTTGAAGAAGACCTAGAGATAACATATGATGTTGAAGGAACTGTTGACAAAGGCTGCTTAGATAAACTAGAAGATTTTGTTTACTCATCTAATTTCAAAGAAGGAGAATATTCCCCAGTTAATATTGCTATTCCATCTCTTATCTTAATTGCAATAATTCTTGGTGTTGTCTTGATAAAGACAAAATTCGAATTTGTAAAAGAGGACAAGATGGATGAGATAATAAAAAGCAAGATAAAAGAAGTAAAAGAAAAATACAAAACAGATGATCCTGAGGAGATTAAGACATTACTAAAAGGGCAAGGCATTAATGAGGAATATATTGATGGAGTTCTGAAAAGATTATAATTCAATAGATAATTTTATTTTATCATTTATTTGTAAATCTGCTTTTCCAAATTCAATATCTTTAGCTTTTGTTGTTGCAGATAAATCTCCCAATATTAATTCAAGCAATTCTCTAACCCTTTTAGAACATTCAATTGTCAACATCTTAAGCTCTGTTTTCAAGGAGAGATTTTTTTCAGATTTGAACTTTCTAACGGCAGAGATTATATCTACAGCATAATCTCCTGTTTTCTCTGCATCATTATATACTAATTTTTCATTAAACTGTGGCCATTGAGATACATGTATGCTAAGTAATTTCTCTTTTTCTGCATGATATAACTGGTAGATTTCTTCTGTTATGTAAGGCATTATTGGAGCAAATAACTTCAATATGTTAAGTGAGGCTTCATAAAGAGCATATTGGCCAGATTCTCTTGCACCTTCTCTATGCTGTTCAGGATTATAGAGCCTATCTTTAGCAATCTCAAGATAATTATCACAAAAGACATTCCAGAAAAACTGTTCTGTCTCTTGTTTAACTTTTGAATATTCATATTTTTCAAAAGATTCAGTAACACTAAAAATCAACTTCTGCAATTTAGTTAATAACCATTTATCCATTACCTCAAGTTCTGGCTTTTCTCCTTTGTAATCTTCTAAATGCATTAGTGAAAACTTGGATGCATTCCATAATTTTGTAATGGTTTTCTTGCCCGTAACTAAGTCTTTTTCTTGGAATGGTAAATCCTCTCCAAGTTTAGAGCCTGCTGCCCAGAATCTCAATGCATCTGCAGAATATTTCTTAATCATCTCTTGTGGATGAATCACATTGCCTTTGCTCTTGGACATTTTTTTACCGTGAGGATCAAGTGCCCAACCTGAAATTATTATGTCCTCCCAGGGATTTCTATCAAAGTGTAATTGACTTTTAACCATTGTATTGAAGAGCCAAAAAGTAATTATGTCGTGAGCCTGTGGCCTTAAGTCCATTGGATACATCTTCTTGTAATTAGGTGTTCCTTTAATTAATTCTCCAGCCAACATTGGAGTTAATGAAGATGTCGCCCAGGTATCAAAAACATCTTTTTCTGGAATAAATTCTGTAGAGCCACATTCAGGACATTTTTTTACAGGTGGCTTATCCTCCATGGGATCAACTGGTAAATCTTTTTGTTTTGCAATAATCTCTTTATCACATTTCTTACAATACCACACAGGGAATGGGACTCCAAAATGTCTCTGTCTTGAGATACACCAATCCCATTGTAATCCTTCTATCCAATTATCTAATCTAGAACGCATATGTTGTGGATACCAGTTCATCTCTGCCCCTTTTATTAAGAATAGGTCTTTTAAATCTAGATATTGTATAAACCATTGTTTTGTATTTAGGATTTCAACAGGTATTCCACAACGCTCGTGAACATTTACTGTATGTTTAATTGGTTCTTGTTTTACAAGAAGACCTTGTTTATCCAGGTCTTCAATAATCATCTTGCGTGCTTCTTTTGTAGACATTCCTTCATATTTTTCTGCCTTTTTTGTCATCCTTCCGTCTTTTGTTATAGAAATCCTTAAAGGGAGATTGTGTGCTTTATACCACTCAATGTCTGTCTGGTCACCAAAAGTACAGCACATTACTGCCCCCGTACCTTTTTCCATATCAGCTCTTTTATCAACTAAAATAGGAACTTCATGATTGAATATTGGAACGATTGCTTTCTTCCCAACATATTTCTTATATCGTTTATCATCTGGGTGTACAAAAACAGCAACACAACTACTCAATAACTCTGGTCTTGTTGTAGCGATAATTAAATCTTTGTCCCCTATTTTGAATATCAAGTCATTAAAAGTACTCTTGAATTCTTTGTCTTCTAACTCAACCTGTGCTATTGCTGTCTGGCATTCGGGACACCACATAGTTGGTGCTTCTTTTCTGTACTCTCTACCCCTTTTGTATAAATCTAAGAAAGACCACTGGCTTATTCTACGGCAATGGTCATTAATAGTAGAATAGAATAATGAAAAGTCACAACTCATTCCAATATTTTTCCAATCTTGGATAAAGTCCGGTCTTATCTTATCTAAAGTGGTAAGGCATAATTTAATGAATTCAGAGCGCTTCATATTTACAGAACGAATTTTGTTTTTTCTTTCAACCAATCTTTCTGTTGCAAGACCATTATCATCTGTTCCAAAAGGATAAAAAACATTCTTACCTGTCATTCTCTGATATCTTGCTACAAAATCATTTTGAGAATATGAAAAAGCATGTCCTAAGTGCATATCACCAGAAACAGTTGGTGGTGGTGTGTCTATTACATAAAGTGGTCTTTTAGTATCTTTTTTATCAAACTTGTAAATTTGGTTCTTTTCCCAGTATTCTTGCCACTTTTTCTCTGATTCTTTTGGATCATATCTCTTTGGAAGTTTCATATTAATCACCTTTATTTTATGTAATAAAAAACTTTCTCTTCTATTACTCTTCATAAAACATTAGAAGAAAAAGCCACTGAAAACTAGTTGACCACTACCACAATAAGTGTTTTCAGTAAATTATACATGTTTTTAGTTAATATCTGATTATATATAAAATTTTGCCAGGAAAAAATATAAACATTGTTTAAATCCAATTAAAAAGGTGATGGCTATGGAAGAAATTGAATATAAAGATTTTAAAAAACTACAGATGAAAGTAGGTAAAATTGTAGAGGTAGAAAGAGTGCCAAAAACAGAAAAACTCTATAAATTGCAAGTAGATATTCAAGATAAGGAAATTCAGATTGTTACAAGTTTAGTTCCATATTATAGTGAGGAAGAACTACAAGATAAGAAGATTGTTGTGTTGGTCAATCTAAAACCCACAAAATTCATGGGAGAACTCTCTGAAGGGATGTTATTGTGTGCTGAAAAAGAAGATGAAAGCGAATGTGTTCTCTTAAGTGTGGAAAAAGAAATTGATATAGGAACACCCATAACATAACTTTAATTTAGAAAAATAATAAAAGAAATTTTGGATTATTTGTATTTTACGTGAACATCTACGTCTTTGTCTGCTTCTACAACAACACCCTTGCTCTTTGATTTCTTGGAAGATTTCTTTTTAGTAGTTTTCTTCTTTTTGGAAGTTGATTTCTTCTTGGAAGATTTCTTTTTAGTAGTCTTCTTAGGACTTTTCTTTGTAGAAGACTTCTTCTTAGAACTCTTTGTCTTTGCTGTCTTTTTCTTGGTCTTCGGTTTGCTTTTTTTCTTAGAACTTTTCTTAGTTGATTTTTTCTTAGTAGATTTCTTCTTGTTTGATTTCTTTGTAGAAGACTTCTTCTTAGAACTCTTTGTTTTCTTTTCTTCTTTTTTTAACTCTTTTTCTAGTTTTTGCAATTCTTTCTCAACTGATGCAAACTCATCTTTTGATTTTTTCTTTGAGGATTTTTTTGTGGTTGCTGATTTTTTCTTGGTCTTTGATTTGGAAGCTTTCTTCTTAGTTGATTTTTTCTTTGTAGTCTTTTCCCTTGGTTTCTCCTCAATTTCCATCTCTACTTTGGGAGATCCTTTCTCTATAATTTTTACAGGATGAATAATGTGGGTTTTTTCCTCTACTTTGACATGAGGTATTTGGACTTTACCCTTCTTGCCCTTATAATAATCAACATAATTCAAGGTATCCTTTATGACCATTTCCATTAACTTATCGTCCTTCCAGCCTTTGTTCAATAAATTATCTTTAATCTGGTCTGGTGACATTCCCTTTTTCAAGGCCCAAAGAACATAATTCTGTAATTTATACAAATCAGGAGCAAGGTTCTTTAGATATAGTGTTTCTGTATCCTGTTCAAGTTCTGCTATGTCCTTTTCAAATTTCCCCAAATCCTGACCTTCCATTGTCTCAAATGCTTTAATTTGTTCTAAATCCTTTTTTTCCTCTTGCGCTAGTTTCTCTAACTCTGCCAACTCTGCTTGTTCTTCTGTAGTCATTTTTTGTAATCTCTGTAACTGATATAATATCAAAAATAGACATATTAAGAATATGAAAACTAGTATAAAGAAAATTTCTGGCAATGGAAGATTTATTCCGAATACAAACATTGGATAGTCACCTCTTCATATAAACCTCATTTGGTATTTAAATTTATCCTAATACTAATGTTTCTGAACTTTCGTCAACCTTGTCCACAATAAATGCGCCGGGCTTATATAAATAGCCATTTACATGATATGTTTCTCCTCCTGAAATACAATAGGGGTTTGAAAGCAATGGCCTAGCAAGTATGTTGTCTGAATCAACTGATGAAACATAATCTACAACCACACTTTTTCCAAATACTGCTTTTGGATTTGTTATCTCAAACTCAACATCCACCATTCCTAAAGAAGGATTGTTTATTACATAATAAAAGTCTAAACAAACTCTTCTTGTGTTTGGATATTCAAACATGGGCATTGGCGCTATTAAAAAGTCTGGGACCTCAATTCCTATATTGAAATCTTCAGATATAATATTATCATTTGAGACTTTTGCATTTAGTGTGAATTCTACACTTTCCTGAGTATAATCTTTTACAATAACTTCAAATGAAAGTTCTTTTTCTCCATTTGCGGGTATCTCATCAATCTTTACTGAGCCACCTTTAACTGCAAATTTAGATGGAACCTCTAATGAGACCAAAACATCAGAAACAGTTCTATCAAGTCTATTCTTGACTGTGGCAACAAGTGTAAATTTGTCTAATACTCTTGCAGAACCTGTTGTGCTACTTATAGATAAATCTAAACTTTCTCCATCATCTGAAAAACAATTTTCATCTATGTCACCATCACAATCATCATCAATATTATTACAAAGTTCTATAGCTCCCGGGTGGACTGCCGAGTTATAATCATTACAATCATCGCTCCCAAAGCAATCTTCATCTATTTCATAGTAACCATCATTGTCATTATCTTCACAAGCTTGTGTTCCGCCGCCACTTGGAAGACTTTCACATAATTCATATTCATAATTACACACTAAACCCACATCACAACTATCTCTTTTATTATTACAATCAATACATGCACAACCTTCTCCTAATTCACAGTCATCATTTGGGTCTCCTATACAGCCTGCCTTGCCACCATGACCTTCGCAATCTTCATCACAGGTTAAGTCTTCACACAAAGTTGTACCTTCGGGACAATTTCCTATTTCAAGCTCTACACATTCCTCCAAGAAATAATTACATACTGCATCATCAACACAACTATCTTGGTAACCATTACAATCCTCACATGCACAACCCTCTCCTAATTCACAGACACCATTTTCATCTATACATCCCATATTTCCATCATCTGTCTCATCACAATCGTCACTACATGTACCGTCCTTACATAAAGTTGTGCCCGGTGGACAACCACAATAACCATCATCATCACAAATAGCACCTTCTGTACAACTGTCTTGTTCACCTTCACAATCTTCACATGCGCAGCCTTCTCCTTCATCACATTCTCCATTATCATTTATACAACCTTGCTCATCTGTGTCTGTTTCTTCACAATCATGACTGCAAGTACCGTCCTCACATAAAGTCGTACCAGGCTTACATGGTTCAAAGATATCATCACATGTCAAAGATGATTCATTCCAATAACAACCAAATATTGACTCTCCTGTATCACATGGATTAAACAAACAACTTGCTATATTGTTATAGTCTGAACATTCAACCTCTTCTGTACAGGCTTCACAATAATCTCCTGGATTGGTGCTTGGTGTAAAGACATCTCCCAATAAGGAGGAAGTATTTACCCAGTATCCCCCACAATCAAACATACATTCCTCAAACCCACAATAATTTGTACCATATAATAAAGAATCTCTACCACAATCTGCTGGATCTGTACAACTTAGAGTACATTCAGGGGAAGCAAATGCAAAAGGATTTTCTATTGGATTTATTTTTTCTTGTGTTAAGAATACATTATCTGTACTATGAGAACCATTCATATCAAGGTCAAAACTCATTAGTGTATCTGACTTAAACAAAATACAGTCTTTATCGTTATTAATGTAAGAGGTAAAATCCACACCTAAGTTGTCTGAGAGTACTGAATAATCATCTGCAGTTTCCCAGAAAATTGTTCTTATACTATAAAGATAATAAGGATCTTCAACACCTATTTCTCCTTTTGTTGTGTGTGGCTCAGAATCGCGAGCATTTGCACACAAATAATATCTACAATTGGATTCCCAAACATAAGCACCATATTCACTATCAAATTTTGGTTCATCTATTAAGCCGTCACAATCATTATCAATTCCATCATCTAATGTAACTTCTGGGTCTTCTGTAACAACACAAGGTAATTCGCATGATTCTGTATAATAGTTACATACTGCACCATATACACAGCTATCTTGTTCTTCATGACAATCAATACAATCACAACCTTCTCCAAAATCACACTCTCCATTGTTATTCAAACATCCTACAGCACCTTCGTCTGTCAGTTCACAATTAGCACTGCATGTACCATCTTCACACATTGTTGTCCCAACAGGACAACCACATAGTTCATCTTCTCCACATACTGCTCCCTCACTACAACTATCTCTTTCCCCCAAACAATCTTCACATGCGCAGCCTTCTCCTTCATCACATTCTCCGTTATCATTAATGCAACCTTTTGGTCCATCGTCTGTTATAGTACAATTTTCACTACAAGTGTCATCCTCACATAATTGTGTACCAGGTGGGCAACCAATCTTTTCGCATAAACATCCATTACATTCCTCACCATCACCACAATCTGAATTTTCTGCACATTCAGCACCACACTCTCCAATAACACAAGATTCTTCATATTCACAAGAACAAACACCTGTACAAGTATCTAAACGTGTTTTTAGAACTGCACCATCACAAACTTCATCGACACAATTAAATTGTAATATATCAGATTCATAATCACATCCTTCATCTGAATCTAGTTCATTATCACCACAACCAAAACAAATAGCACCTTCCTCAACTAAAGGAGTACATAAATCAACATCCAATTGATCTACTAAACCATCATCATTAATATCAAAAGTGTCATCGCAATTTTCAGTGCATGCATTACTTGTTATTGTGTTTGTATCTATTTGGTCAACTTTTCCATCATCATTGACATCACAATTATTACAGAGGTCTTCACAATTGTTGTCTGGAACTAATTCCCATTCTCCTCTTCCATTATTATTAACACAAATGGCTCTATAACCCCCGCTAGACACACAAGTCTCGTTTCCTATTCCCCTACAAATACCAGATTCATCCACACAACTAATAGACTCATCACAACATGCACTGTATTCTAAATTCTGGCCTTGGTTATCCTTAACATATTCTGTGTCTCCTTGAATTTTAGACAGGGTCTCTGTAACAAATTCTCCAACCTCATCTCCACAACATAATCCTGTTGAAAGGTCATTATCAAAACTGTCTACGCCCTTACTACATTCTTGGCTTGGTGCGCAATCATACCATTCTGCTCTCCTTGGTGAAGTAGAATCAACTATTTCACAAGTTTCTGAATTTACATCGGGATCAAGCCAGCCTCCTTGTATGCTGTTTTCAGAATGACAAACTTCATATTCATTCACATCATCATCTCCATCAAAGGCAGAACCCATACTTACTGAGGAACCCCCTATAGAAACACAATCTGTTGCATGCGGTGTGCAACTTTGAATATTATCATTTGAAACACATTCATCCCAATCTCTCTCAACACCCTCATTATAGAAGTCATAATATATTGAATCTTCATAAAAGTCAAATCCTGCATGATTCTCTCCGGGTTTTGGACAGTAGAAAAAATTATCAAACTCTACAACAAGATTTACTTCTTGTACACATACTTCATTATAATCAAATTCTTGATCCCTATTATTTTTTATTGTTTCTCTATTACTTGTGATTGTAATAACTAAATTGTTTAGGTCATAGTCTTCTGGTAGGGTTAATGTTTCTGTAAAAGTATAAGGCTCATACGTGTTATCATTAATCACAATTTCCTCTCCTGGTTCGTGCCATGGAGCAGTTATTGTTGTTACATCTCCACAATATGAATTAGTTCCAGTTAAGACAAATTCGTATGTAGATGCATCTTCTCCTAAACATAGCTCTGTTGCAGATGCTGCTAATTCTGCTGGTTGATACATACATTCTCCATCACTACATGCTGTGTCTTGAAGATATGGTCCTACACAGACACCGCAGTATGTATTACCTGTATTACAACCGCCAGAACCACATTCTTTTCCTGTACAGCTTGGTGTACAGGCAGGTATTTTATGCCAAAGCCCGTCACTCTTACATTTATAACCTCCCCAAGTAGTACCTACCGGACATTCTCTTGGATCAGGACACACTCCATTTACTAGATTTCCATGACATCCAGGACACGAAACACCATCAATACTCACTGGACAATTAACATACTTCACTGCATTAACATCTTTAGGCATCAAAGAAAACACAAACAAAAAAACAATTGCAATTACAAATAACTTCAAGAATTTTTCATTTTTCATCATAACGACCCCACCTTTATCAAACTAAAAAGCATTTCCCAGCTATATAAACTTTTCGAAATCAAGACGATAATAATGTTAATGAAATTCCTTTCTTACTATCTGGCAAACCTTCTCTTGTAATCTTGTTAGAACAATCCAACAAAAGCAGATTGTCTTCTTCAAAAGTTTGGTCAAAATTAATTTCTGTTTTTACATTTTCAGAAATATCTTTTATTCTAAATCTCAATTTAGCAACATTTCCAGAACCTGTTTCACAGTCACTACCAATGTATCCATAAGTAAATCTACCTGGATAAACAAACAATATGGTCTGAGTAATGTTTGGGTCTGGTGAATAATCATAAACAGTGGTATAAGAACTAAATAAAGGATTTAGGTCAGGATCAGACACCCTTGTAACTGGTTTATCATCAATTAATTCCAGAACAGAGTCATCATAACTCAAAGTAAATCTAAAACTTTGAATGTTTTCAAGACAGTTTAATCTGACAAGGACATCAAATTCATCTCCTTCTTCATACTTAAATTTCTCAGATGCTAGACTAGCTTGATTCTTAGCAATCCTTATTCCATCAAATTCATTCTTTGTTATACAATGATCTCTATTATCTGGCTGAATGTCTTCAATAAATGTTCCTCTTACATGAATAGGGAAAACAGTAAAATAAGAATTAGAAACTTTTTCATTTTCTAAGGTCTCAATAACAAGTTCATCATTCTCAATGAACATATTATATTCTTTTCCTAATATCCTATATGGTATCTCAAACTTCCTAATATAATTATCTCTAACAGAACTAGCCAACACAACTTCATTCTTAATGTTATTAGCAAGATTTTTCATGGCAAGAAATTCTTGTTGCTCACTTATCTCTCCAATTCTCCTATTAATTATGTAAATAAATCCTATCAATGCCATCAATACAAGTGTAAATATTAGGATAAACTCAAATGATACCTGAGATTTTTTTAACATCCTCCGCTACACACCCCATAATCAAAAAAAGTCATCTGATGGTCTTGAACACCTTCAAGTTTTCTCTCTAGAGAAGCTTCTGTATATTCTCCATCTTCATTAGTATCAACTATCCAACTACTATCAATAGGATTTGATGAGGAAGTAGGGTCGTGCAACCCATAAATACTAACCTCTACTGTTCTCTCTGTGAATCCTTTCCATGATGCGATATTGTTTTTATCTTTAAAATAATATTCAAACTCGGCACTAACAGAAAGAGTCCACGGATTAACTTGTTCTATTTCTGTGATTTTCATATTAATTTGTAAATCAATACCTAGAAAATCAAATTCTTCTTTAATTGAGTCAGCTAATTTGTTAAAAGTATAGTCTTCTTTAAGACACGGCCCAAAACAACCTTCTTTTGACAAGTTATGCTTGCCAGTTCTATCTATATAAATACCGTTTTGGATTGTCATATTTAGTGCTTTTTTTAATGTGTGAGGATAATCAGATGGATTATTGTAATGCCTATCATAATACTCTGATAATCCTTCAAGAGTGTTCTTGGAAGTCACATAAAGCAACCTGTCAAAATATGTTTCTTCAAAATCATCTATTAATTCATTTAATATCTTAACTCTGGTTCTTGTGACTTCTAATTCTGATTCTGCCAATCTAAATTCTGTAACGAGCTGTGTACTAACGACAAACACTATGACAATTAACAAACTTGCTATAGAAAAAATAATTGCCCTCTTTGTTATTCTTGCCATACATTCACCTCTGCCAAATATGGCCCCCAGTAATTAATTATACCCGAAGAAGGCACTTCATAATATCCGAAAATAATTCTTTTTGAAGAAATTAGGTCTTTGCTTTTTTCTTTGTTTATGCCATGTAGATATATTGTTTCATCATTTATCTTAAACTCTACACCAAAAATGTCTTGCCTAAGCAAGTCGTTTTCTATTGTTATATTATAGAAAAGCTCATCAGCTCTACTTTGCATAGATCTATTATATAATTCACCAAAATAATCTAAGAGTGTCTGATTTTTATTTTCAATATAACCAGATGCACAATACTCTGACAACTTATCATTGCTGCAACCACAATCAGAAAAATCACATATTTCATACAATTTAATATTAGAAAATAAAGACATAGTGTTCTCAGTCATCATACTTATTGGAATTTCTGTTGTCTCATCTGGTTTATTCGAACTAATTAGGAGAAAACCAACCGTCAGTATAACTACAGCAATTATACCATCCATCAAAAATATGTAGGCTTTTTTATTCATCTTTTCTCTGCACAGATTAATATCTTAAGATTTGTTATTTGTCCATTATACAACACGGGTTTTGTTAGCACTATTGATTCTGTTTTTATGTTTTTAGCACAATAAGGCTGCATAGTATATACTTTATTTATTACTTCACCACATTTATTTGTGTCATCAAAATAAATGGTATATCCTTCTTGTAATCCTGCAGCAACATTTCTTGTACTAAGACCTGTTCTCGGATCCTCAAGATAAATACAATAATCTGTCCTTGTGAATGCAGGATTGTTAAAATCTCTAAAGATATGACGATACCCACTATCATAATTATATTTGGTAAAATATTTACCTAACTCTAGGTTTTTAATCTTTGAATTGTCAAGAAAATCAACTGATTCATTTATTTCTGCCAACTTATTAAACAGTAAATCAGCCTGAACATCTAAATCTGCATCATTTACTGGGAGTGCATCTCCGAGAGCAAAGAAAAAAACAGACAATGCAAAAATATAGACTACAAAAGTCATTATAAAATCCATACTTATAATTTGAGATTTCCCTCGAAAGCGAAAAAGTTTGTGAATTTTTTGCTCCCAATAAGTTTGACTTTTCGTGGAATTGAAATTTTCCAAGGCCACAAAAAAATTATTTTTTTTTATTGGCTTCATCTTAAATCCGGAGAGATTTCATCTATGAATATGCAAGTACCAAAAATACAATCTTTAGCCTGCACTTCAAAGTTCTTTATTCCTTTAGAATAAAATCTGTTATCAAAACATATGCAGTATCCTTTTGAACACTGATCACTTATTTCACACCTACTTGCTTCATCCACAGCATAAAGAGGAACATCTGACTCAAAAAGAAAATCTTGTTCTCCTTGTGAGGAGATTGTTCTAAAAACTAGGTAAGATTCAATTACTTCCTTATCTGAGCCATTGACTCCAAGAAGGTACATTGCCCTAATCTCAGGAGGCAACTCAACCGTTACCGTTGATTTTGATGGTGGTCCATAATAATACATCTTTCTCCCTTTTGTTATTATTGAGTTAGATATCTCAGTTAGTCTTCTTTCCACTATCTGGTCACTTGATTGAGACACATAATTTCTAAACAGATAAATTCCTGGAAGAATAATCATAAGCGCTACTGTTATAATAAGAATATACTCTACTGCTATCTGGCCTCTTTTTTTCATTATGTTTTCATAGAGAAACATGTTTTATATATTTTTCTTTTACTAAACTTTTTTAATGTATATGTTTTTCCTTTAATGACCAGGCCGATGAGGATACTTCGGAGTAGTCCCTTTATGGGAGAAAGAGAGTTAGCTGAGGCCTGGCTAATCTTAAATGCGCCTGTAGCTCAGTTTGGATACCTCCAAACATTGTTTGGGGGCCAAAAAGAGCAGCACCCTCCTAAGGTGAAGGCCGGGAGTTCGAATCTCCTCAGGCGCGTAACAAAGCGAAGCGACTGAGGGCCAAGAAAACTTTTTTCTGCTGTCCTCAGGCGCGTATTTTTTAAAATGATAAAAAAAGTCTATGATATGAAGAAGGAAAAAATTAGGTCTAGATTAAGAGATTTCAAAAAATTCTATACTCAGCCTGTGTCTTGGTTTTATGAGAATAATGAGATGAAGTTAAGACCTGTATCAAGAAACACAAATGAAAGATTGTTTGAAGAAATAGTTTTCTGTTTGTTAACTGCAAATACTTCCGCAGAAATGGGCCTTAAAGGTGTAGATGCAATAAGAGACATCTTGTTTACGGCCCCATTACCAGAATTACAAGAAAGATTAAAAGAATCAGGATACAGATATCCAAATAAAAGAGCAGAATATATAATTGAAGCCCGGGAGAAACTAAAAGAAAATTATGAATTGGATATTAAAGGGATTATTGAAAGTCACAATGATATAAAAGAGTTGAGAGAATGGTTTGCAGAAAAAATAAAGGGTCTTGGTTATAAAGAGAGTAGTCATTTTCTAAGAAACATAGGAATATTTGGACTTGCTATATTGGACAAACATATTTTAAGAACTTTGGAAGAATACGATGTTATAAATCTGCCAAGATACATGAACAAAAATAAATATTTGGAGATTGAAGAAAAATACAAAGAGTTTAGTGATAATATTAATATAAATATGGATGAACTTGACCTTTTGTTATGGTCAATGAAGAATGGTAGAATTCTAAAATAAAATTAGTATTTTATGTGTATGTGTTTGTTTCTAAGGAAGAAATAAGATCCTCCTATAATCAGTGTAACAAATATCAGAAATAAATACAATATGTTGTTGCTCTTAACTTGTGCAGGTTGCTCTAATCTAGGCAATGAATCCATATTAATTTCTGGGCTAAAAACATACTCTTTTTCACAGTCCTCTTTACATATTCCGAAATCTCTCTCTTGACAACACTTTTCAGTAAATCCACAGTCAGATTCTTTTGTACAGAATTCATAACAGTCCGTGTCATCACAATAAGAGGTTTGGACAACATGTCCTGTTATTGTTCCTCTTAGCAAAAAAACTAACAATGTCAAAGTAAGCAAAAAAGTGATAATGAAAGTTTTATCTTGTTTTTCCATAAATTTGTTACATATTAACAAATTATAAATATTTCTGTTTTTTAACTAATAGTTATGAAAGAAAAAATGATACATTCACTATGGTTGATGCCCAATGGTTCTATTTTTAATAAATTCCAAAAAATAATTAATAATCTTGCTGAGAAATATAATGCTCCGAAGTTTGAACCACATGTAACCTTAATAGCTTCTGTAACTGATGAGGATGTCTTTGAGAAAACAGAAATACTCAGCAAAAAGATTAAACCGTTTAATCTAAAGATTGTTAAAGCATCATATATGTTTGATTATTACAGATGTGTCATTGCTTTAGCAGAAAAAAGTCCTGAGATTATGAATGC
The DNA here is from genome assembly GCA_964537195.1 of uncultured Methanosarcinales archaeon. Lineage (GTDB taxonomy): Archaea > Nanobdellota > Nanobdellia > Woesearchaeales > GW2011-AR15 > CAZHYZ01. The sequence goes on along the minus strand of CAZHYZ010000001.1, from coordinate 115,967 downwards.
AGCAAAAAAAGCAAGAGGTCTTTTCATTAATTACAATATAAGAGAGTATCTCCCTCATCTAAGTTTGTTGTATGGTGATTTTCCTGAAAAAATTAAGAAAGAAATTGTGAAAAAACTTGGAGACATATCTGCAGAATTTAAAGTAAAAGAAATAAATTTAGTTACTGGGGGAGATGTTCCAGAAGAATGGAATGTTGTAAAAAGGTTTAAACTTGGATAAAATTTAAAAGATGTTTGTGTTTCTTTCTAATTCATGCGAAGGTAGCGAAGTGGCCAAACGCGCCAGCCTCAAGAGCTGCTCCCTTAGTGGGTTCGCAGGTTCGAAATGTTTTGACCAAGTCAAATTACGAAATTCCTGCCCTTCGCATTGAAATCATGAAAATCTTTTTGATTTTCAGGATGCCAAAAAACATATTGTTTTTTGTGCACAAGAAGTGCAGGTCTGATAATGTCGATTATCTCTGCATTATCTTTATCTGCCCTTCGCATATTTCTTATATCGTAAAACTTTTAATATACCTTAATTTAACAAAATTAAATGAACGAAAAAACAAGACTAAGAGTGCATAGCACAATCATATTCTTACTAATGGCTTTCTCTTTAATCGGTTTCTTTGTTTTCTTTGGAATATTGAGTGGTGGAAGCATCACCATATTATTCAGGAAAGCAAATGAGATTGATTTTGATCTTCTCTTATTAAGAAGAGCAGTTAGTTTGTTATTCTGGATGGTTTTCTCAGCCCTCACAATTTATGTTGGTACAACAGAGATTTTCCCTAGGTTAAGAAATAAAAAATTCAAGAAAAGAAAAAATAAGGTCTTGGTAATGGGAATTCACCACGGAATCTTAATAAATTATGTTATTGCAATAGCTTATTCTTTATATCAAATATCTATTGTTTTTGTTGAGAACCGGATTGAATTAAGAATAATCAGGCTATTATACCTAGCAGACTTAGGCATAGCTTTGTTTGGATTAATTATATATATTATGCTTCTCCATTGGGTTCCAAAGATTACAGAAATTAAACATTAAGTTTCCGCCCAGTATTTTGGGTGATAATAATAATATTTGTAATCCTCAAATTGTACTTTTTTTGAAGAATTTTTTAATTCTTGGAGGTCTTCATCAAGAAATTTCATCATTATTTTTATCAATTTATTATCTACTTCCTGAGCCCACCAACCACAAATAACTACTTTATCTTTATCATTAACTAAACCTATTGTTCCGGTTGTGTGGCCAGGAAGATGTTTAACTACAAAATTTGTACCATCAATAACTTCGTTATCTTCAACAAATTTTCCAATAGACCAATTGTCATAACCAGCTTTTTTGTATAATTTACCTAAAGAATCTCTATAAAGTCTCATGAATTTTCTTTGATAATAATCATTTATGTGTAATCTAATCGGAGGTATGTTGCCATATTCTTCATATACTCTTTGTTGTAGTTCTGGTGCGGTTTCAGAATGATCAAAATGATAATGTGACAGTAAGATTTCTCTTATTGTCTTTCCGGGAAAATATTTATCTAATGTCTGTAAGATAATATCTACATTGTTATTTTCTCTAAAATGGCGCCTCATTCTTACAAAAGGTACGCTCGTCTTGTATTTTGGACCTGTATCAAATACTATCACACCAGTATCAGAGTAAATAAGATAACACCAAACACCAAAATTAGGATATTTCTTAATAGGTGTATTAAATAATAATAGAACACGAGCCAATTTAACGTTATTATTCTTTTTTAAAAGTATCTCAGAGACAACTTTCTCCTCTTTTAATTTATAGGGTTTTCTCAAGTTAAGTTTCATTATTAAAAGAAATGTTTATGTTGCTTTTATAACTAACTCTTTACCAAAGTTTTATAAGTCTATAATTTTCTAAAAAAGAGAATGGTAAAAATAACAACAATCGGCGGATATTCAGAAGTTGGAAAGAACATGACTGCTATTCAATATAAAAAAGAGGCAGTCATATTAGACATGGGTCTTCATTTAGAAAGCTACATACAATTAACAGACGAAGAAGAACAAGACAATTTGACTATGAGAGATTTGACTATTGCAGGAGCTATTCCAAATGATTCTGTAATTAATAAAATAAAAAAGAAAGTACTTGCCATAATACCAAGCCATGCACATCTTGATCATATTGGTGCTATCCCTTATATGGCTGCAAAATATGATGCTCCAATTATTTGTACACCATATACTGCATCTGTTCTAAAAGCAATCTTAAAAGATAATAAAATTGCTCTCCATAATGAAATCATAGTTCTGGAAAATGGACAGAAAAAACAACTATCAAATTTTTTGACTGTAGAATTTGTTGCAGTAACACACAGTATTCCACATACTGCAATTGTTGTTATCCATACTCCTGAAGGCCAAGTTGTTTATGCAAATGATTTCAAACTAGATAATAATCCTGTCTTTGGTCCTATACCTGATTATGAGAGAATTAAGATGTTAGGAAAGGAAGGAAAAGTAAATGCTCTAATTCTAGATTCATTATATGCCTATAAACCAAGAAAGACGCCTTCTGAAAACATAGCCAGAGAAATGTTAAAAGATGTTATGCTCAATATTGATTCAAAGAATAAAGCAGTTATTGTTACTACTTTTTCATCTCATATAGCCAGGTTAAAATCCATAATAGATTTTGGGAAAGAAATGAAGAGAAAAATTGTGTTTATGGGCAGATCCCTTGCCAAATATGTATATGCTGCAGAAGATATTGGTCTTGTTGATTTCTCAAAACATGTTGAAATTATTCCTTGGAAGAGTAAAGTAAAGAAAAAATTAAGAGATATAGAGAAAGAAGGCCGTGATAAATATATAGTTGTGTGTACTGGACACCAAGGTGAACCCGGTTCTGTATTGCAGGAAATAGCAAATAAAAAAATTGGTTTTAAGTTGTTTGAGCAGGATCATGTGATTTTCTCATGCTCTGTTATTCCTTCTCCGGTAAATATAGCAAACAGACAGGCCTTGGAAAATAATTTAAAATTATCAAAAGTTAGAATCTTCAGAGGTATTCATCAGAGTGGACATGCCTCAAGAGAAGACCACAGAGATTTCATTAACATGGTTAAACCTAAGCACATAATACCTGCCCATGCTAGCATTGAGAAAACAGTTCATATGGCTGAGTTAGCCAAAGAAATGGGCTACAAACTTGGTAAAACTGTCCACTTGATGAATGACGGCCAGAGGCTGGAATTATAGGCGGAATATTTATAAATTATGTCATTATTCTTGGTCTATATATTTGGGGGTGTAAAATGAAACTTACTTTAGCTGATCCAAAATTACTAAAAGATAGTGTATCAATAATTTCTGAACTTGTCACAGAAGCTAGTTTTTCAATAACTAAAGACTCCATAGACTTGGTTGCTATGGATCCTGCAAACGTAGCAATGGTTATTTACAAATTGCTAGGTAGTAGTTTTACAGAATATAAGGTAGATAAACCGCAAAAGATTGCACTTAATCTCAATAATCTAAAACAAGTGTTAAGGAGAGCTGGTTCTGCAGATGTTCTAACATTAGAACAATCAGATGGCCGTTTTAAAGTTACAATAAAAGGTAATACAACAAGAACTTTCTTTTTGCCCATAATTGAATTGGAGGAAAGAGAACAAAAAATTCCTTCTCTGACATTTCCATTATCTATACAGGCAGATACTTCTATTTTGGATGAGGCAATTGAAGATGTTTCTATAGTTGCAGAATCTGTACAGTTTCAATGTGATCAAAAGAAGTTTACTGTTAAAGCAGAAGGTGATTTGTCACAAGCAAAGATTGAGATTCCCGAAGGAGATAGTACTGTAATAACAAAAGAAGGTGAAGATCCTGTAAGATCAAAATATTCTATAGAATACTTGAAAAAAATGATACAGGGCAGCAAGTTAAGTGATAAAGTAGTTATCAGATTTAGTGATGATTATCCATTAAAGTTAGAATATAAGACTACAGACAAATTATCTCTTACATTTGTTCTTGCACCGAGAGTCGATAATGACTAATAACAAAATATTTAAACTCTCTTTTTCTTATTTCTAGTTAAAAAGCAGGTGAAATTGTTGAAAAATAGTTTAAGCAGGGTTATTTTGATAGTTTTCTTACTATTTTATGTGGTTCCTTTTGCATATGCAGATTATAACAGAAGTCTCATTAATATCACACTTTTAGAACCAATGTTTGGTATTTCAAAAGTAGATACTTTTAATTTTGTTGTTCGTGTTAGCAATATCTCTGAGTGTCGTTATAGTACAAACCCTAATTATAATTTTTCTGAGATTTTCTCAACAGACAATTATTTTACAAGGGATGGTTTTAATCATACGATAGAGGATTTTCATTATGGTTATCCACAAGATGAGAAAAAAGTCTATGTCCTATGTAAAGTTCTAGATAATGGTTATATTAACAATGGGTATCCAAAAGAATTAACTATTGGGGTTGATAAGACGCCTCCATCAATTATTAGTGCATATGCAGACCCTAATCCAGTTATTGAGAATTTGGAAGTAACTTTACACGCAGAGACAGATGATAAGACAGTTTGTTTTTTTGGTGAACCCCCAACACAAGAAGAGGAGATATCTAATTTCTTTTCCCAAGTTAATCTTTCTGATTTTACTCAAGATAATCAATATCACATAACTAACCTTCAGGATAACACAAATTATACATATGCTGTCTTCTGTGAAAATAGGGCTGGAGATAAAACTGCTCCAGAAACAATTACTTTTGCTGTCAACAGATCCCTACCTAACAAAATAGTAGAAATGTCTCCAGCAGGACATATTGCCACTGAAGAGGTTGATGTCATTATTAAAACAAACAGAGATGCTGTTTGTTATTATGGAGAGAATTTTCTTAATACTTTCCAAGGAGAACATACAAAGACACACCTAAGACAATTAGAAATAAAAGAACAAGGACCTTATAATATCCTTATACAATGTGTTTTTGACCAAGGAAAACCAGATGTAAAAGAAGAAGAGATATCTTTTGTTGTTGATCTAAGTAAACCTTCAACGCCAACAATATCTGCTCCAGATTATTGGTGTAATACTACAAACATAAGTGCAAGTTTCTCAAGTACAGACAACATTGGACTAAAAGGTTATCATTATGTTTTTGAAGATGAGAACGAAACAATAGTTGAGGGATTTACAGAAAAAACAGCAATTCTTGGAGGACTCAACCTAAGTGTTGGTGTTGAGTACTATTGGAGTGTATATGCAACTGACTTGGCTGGGAATAATGGAACTACCAAAAAAAGCAGCAGTACAGAAATTTTACCTAGCACTGCCGAATATTGCCAAACCAATAATCCCCCCACAATTAATTATACTGAAGCAGCATCTGCTTCTGAAGTTAAGATTAGCCTAATATGTAAAGACGATGACGGACCATGTAAAAATGTCCAATATTTTATTATTGATTCGGATACAAATAGTTCTTGTCAACAATGCGGGGTTTGCGGATATAGAACGTACTATGTTCCCCTTTCAATAAAAGAAGACTCCACTATCTGTTATAGAGCAACAGATTCTGGAAACAAATCTGTTAGTGGCTCTTTTGAAATTGAAGTAGATTTGTGTTTAAATGAGGAAGATGGGTGCTGTCTTGGAGAAGAAGATTCTGTGTGTGATCCAGATTGCACAGAATCTGAGGATGTTGATTGTCTTCCAAAAAACATGGATGCTGATGATGACGGCATGTCTGATGCTTTTGAAACAGAATATGGTTTTAATCTTAACGACCCAACAGATGCTGAAGAGGATGCTGATGATGACGGCCTTACTAATTTAGAAGAGTATAATTATGAAACAAACCCCTTACTAGAGGATAGTGATGATGATGGTTACACTGATTATGAAGAAATTAATGAAAACTCAGACCCAAATGATGATACGGATAAACCATTTGATCCCAATGCCGATAGTGACGGTGATGGAATAACTGACATAAAAGAGGAAGAATGTGGGCTTAATCCAAATAATTCAAGCGACGCTGATGTTGATGATGATGGTGATGGATTAACAAATAAAATCGAATGTTTTTTTGGTAGTGACATAAATAAAGAAGATACAGATGGTGATGGCTACACAGATAAACAGGAATATGACAATGACACTGAACCAGATAATCCTGATAGTTTTCCAAAATCATATTTCATGAATATATTATTGTTTATTTTAGGACTTGGAGCCGTTGTTGGAGGCATAGTTCTATTTGCACAAAATAGTCCAAAGACTCCAAAAACCAAGATTAAACCCTCTGGGAAAAAACCAATGGTTAATTTTAAAGAGACACAAAAACAAATGGAGAAAGAACCATTGCCAGTTTCAACATCAACACAACAACCAGAACAACGTACTCAAATAACAGAACTAGATCAAAAACTAAGAGAAAAAAGACAAAAACTAAGATTAAAAAAAATGAGGTCTATCTTTGATGAGTTTGCTGAAGAAACAGAGCCAAAGATAAGACCTATTGAAAAGCAAGTTTACGAGAAACTTGGAAAAATACCTGACAAAGTTTCTAAAGGCAGTTCATTTAATAGATTAGAAGACATATCAAAAGAAGATGCATTTGAAGAACTTGAAATTATTAGCAAGAGAGATAAAAAGAGAAAATCTAGTTTGACAAAAGAAGAAAGAGAAAAATTAGACAAATTAAGCGAAAAATGAAATCAAAGGCACAAATATCATCTCAAGTTTTTGTATATATAATGGCTGCTGTAATTGTAGTCATAATACTTGCTGTAGGCTACAAGGCAGTTTCTACCATACTTAAGGCAGGCAACCAAATCCCACTAGATAATTTAAAAGATGATTTTGATAGAATCGTGTCTAAAATATCTAGACAATATGAATCTGTAGAAAAATATGAGTTCCGGCTTCCCGATAGATTCGACACAATATGTTTTGTTGATTCCATGACGGATGAAGAAGTCTTTGATTTGGATGCTGATATTGATAATTTATTTATAGAAGACAGTATAAAAGATAATGTCCCAAAGAATGTTTTCTTATTAAAAAACAACATAATCGAGGACTCTTTTTATGTAGATAATTTGAATGTAGAATCTGATTATCTTTGCTTAGAGAACGAAGGATTATTAACTGTTACATTAATAGGAAAGGGTAATTCTGCTCTATTAAGATGAACAAAAAAGCCGTTGTAGAAGTACAGTTTAACTGGATTTATATTGGTGTTATTGGAGTAGTTATTCTACTGTTTTTTGTTAATATTATCTCTGGAATAAGACAAAGTTCTCAAAAACAGTTGGAGATTGATTCCATAAATATATTGGATGAGATTCTTACTGGATTACAAAGTAGTGAAAGAACTCAGAGCCCCATTGAACTATCTGGATTAGAATTGGAAGTCAGTACTACAAGAGACAATTGTTTTTTTTACACGTTCTCTGGGTCTGACTTAGAAGGCAGATCTACGGAGTTTCTTCCTTTGTTTAGTCCGCATACAATTAAAACAAAGATATTAAGTTATGGTTTGTCTTGGAATGTTCCATTTAAAGTAAATAATTTTTTATACATGACAAGTCCGGAAGTTTCTTATGTCTTTGTTGGAGAAGATTATGAGAACGAACATCTTTATGAGGAAATGCCAGACGATCTAACAAAATTTCTAATTAGTATTAATGAAGAATTTAATTTCAGGAATGAAAATTACTACAAAATCAGATTTATTTCAAATTCAAAAGATCCTAGCTTATTTACATTACACACATCAGTAATAAGAGCAAACGATGAAGATGTTACTGCAATTCTTATAGAAGATGGTGAGATAATTTTTTATGAAAAACAAGGCAATATGTTTGTAGAAAAGGATAGGACATATTACTTAGATACAGCAACATTAATTGCAGCAGTATATTCTGAAAATAGTGGAACTTATGAATGCAATCTCGATGAAAAGGCTTTCAAAAGACTAAACAGATTAACAGACGTACTAAAAAAAAGAGTGAATATAATCAGAAATTCAAATCTGCCTTCTTTGTGTGATTTGCAATATTATAATCAGGCCTTTTCTCTATTGAACGATTTGGAAGAATATACCTCAGTAAGAGGGGACATAACAAAAGAGAAGATAAATAATATTGCTGATGCAAGCACCGAATTAAATGTAATCAATGAAAGATTAAATGAAAAGGCTTGTCCAACTATATATTAAAATGTCAAAAAAAGCTCAGTTACAAATGATGGAGAACTCCTTTGTACTTATTACTATATTTATTATTCTAATATTAGCTTTTATTTTTGTTATGGCAATTCAGGAACAAGATAGAAAAGAAAAAATTGAACAACTTAGGGGGCTGGAAATAGTAAAGAAATCTCAAGTTCTCAATTTCATACCAGAGTTGCAATGTTCTGATAGTAATGATATTGATCCAGATTGCTATGACATATTAAAGATGATTGCATTCAAGGATAGATTAGAGCAAGAAAAAACTCAAGATGATAGGTATTATCATAATGCTCTTGGAAATTTAAATATAACTGTAAAAAGATTTGATCCAAGCCCTGATGAAAATAAATGGATTGAGGAATGGAATATCTATGATAATCCTCCATCAGAAAATAATGGAATAATGTATGTTCATTATCCTGTTTTATTAAGAGACCCTATTAAAAACTCAAATTATTTTGGTGTTTTAAAACTGGGTGTTTATAGATGAAAAGAGCACAAACAGAGATTGTTGGAATTGTTTTTATTGTATTAATCCTAGTTATTGCTGGTTTTTTTATGATTGTTGTAAGGACTAATAAAGAAGAATCTCTCTCTTCAGAATATGTTAATCCTGAATTAGCTCAGAGTTTTCTTAATGTTATTCTGGATACAAAGACAGAGATTAACTCAGAGGTTTCTGATATTTTATTGGATTGTGCTCAAGGAAGAAATGATGCCTGTGGTGCAAATGCTGATTGTTGTGAATATGCGAGACAGACTATTTCTAATGCTTTAAAGATCACTTTAGGAGAATGGAAAAAACCATATAAATTCAGTGTAAAGAATAGAAAAACAGGTCAAAAATTAATACCCGATATCCCTGAAAATTCTGTCTGCGATGATGCTGCTGAGAAATATCCTCCAAGTTTCAGATACTTAAATACTTTAGAGATTAGATTAGATATCTGTAAATAACCAAAACTTTTATATATCTTAATATCAATAATTTTCCTCATGAGAAAGAAATCACAAGCAATTTCAATAAACACAATAGTTGTTGCAGCTATTGCTCTTGTAGTCTTGATTTTAATTCTTTTAATCACCACACAAAACTTAGGTAATTGGAGACAACAGACAGACAATTGTCATTCTGTCGGCGGTAGTTGTGAAGACAGAGATGCTGTTAATAAAGGAGATGCATGTGATGGAGATTATCAGAAAGTTACCAACCACCCATGTTACACTAATGGCGAAGAAGATCCAGACAAAGTGTGTTGTATAAGTGTATAAGATGAAAAAAGCTCAATCTATTTCAATAAACACAATTGTGATAGCAGTTATTGCTCTGATGGTCCTGATAATTCTGGTGTTTATTGTTGGCAGGCAGTCCGGTTTGTTTGTTACTCAAGCCAATAGTTGTGAGACTGTTGGTGGAGAGTGTGATGATGCTTTTAGAGATTCTAAGGATTCCAACAAATGCATAGAAGATTATGCCAGAGTTCCTGGCGCTGAATGTGAAGATGGTGGCATTTGTTGTAAAAGAATAATACCTGAGATCGGTAATTCTGAATAAACAAATAGAAACTAATTATCTTACTCTGGAATACATTCATAACAGCCTTCTGTACAATCTATCCAATCTCCACTTGGTGGGGGTGGCAATTTTCTTGGTCTTAATCCTTCCCCGCAAGGAGGTTCCCCACAATATCTGCCAAGTATAGAACTTTCACATTTATCTTCAGAAGTTATGTCTCCTCTCCATTTGTTTATTATTTTTAAGAATTCTCCACTCTGTCCTCCAAATATAAATACTAATACGACTAAAACAAACAAAAGAAGTATAATGACAACTACTAATGAAGGTGGTGATATCTCAAGTCCTTTTTTATTCATATACATATCCTACGAACACAGATATAAATATTTTTCCAAAAGAAAATTATATAAACTCGGTCTGGCTAAAAAAATGTATGAAATCAGGTGAACAAAAGAAGGTATTACTTCTTGTTGCAATTGTAGTCTTTACTCTTGGATCTTTTATTGTATACAAATTCTTTCCGAGTAAGGATGAATATTCTGATGATCCAAGAGATTGGATAATCTCAAATGGAAATATAAAAGAAGTTGATATAGAAGAAGCCACAAAAGGTACTAGTTATTTAGATTATATAGGTCAACAGATAAACCAACCTCAAATCAGAACTGCTTTTGGACACGACGGAATCTACAAAGGAGTGTATTTCAAGGATGAATATGTTGATGATGATGAAAATGTTCTTATCAGATTCACATCTGAGCTTAATCCTAATAACAATGTAATTGAAGGTTTTATTATTGAAAGAATAATTGATGACAACCCAGTTGCATTTATTTTTGTTGATAAAGACTGGAAACAACAAATGAAAAAGACAAATATATTTTGGGGAGCTGATTATGAGAACTATAAAGAATTTGATTTTGAGGAGATTTCTAATGGCATATATTATACAAAAATAAATGATGATAAATCTCGTTTTAGTAATAATTACATGGAATCAAAAGGCGGGATTATTGTTGGAGATATTTCTGAATCTGAAGTTTTAGCAGAAGAAGTAGATGATGCAATCATTATAAGATTATATTAACGTCTTGGCCACTTGTCTAGTTTGTTAATAAAGTTCTCTCCCAAAGCAAAAATGATGTCTGTTACAAACATTCCTCCTCTTGCACACAACCCAGAAAAGGGAGCTAAAACTGCCGTAGATGCGCAAGCACCTCCTGCAAGTGTTCCGCCAATTTCATCTGCAAACAGGCTTGCTCCAACAACTAATGTCCTTATTGTTGCTCTTGTTGGATGATGTCCATGATAACAGTAATTTGAATCAAGAGATTCATCAATATCTGCTTCTATAGTAATAGATCTAAACTTGTGCCAGTCACTCTCAAAAAAGGACTCTTCTGGATATACTGTTTCATCAAATCCAATAAGTTTAACTGCATTTTCTTTTGTTATTTTTTCATCATAAGAATTTTGAATCTCCTTAGATATACTAACCCAGTTTTCAACCTCTTGTTCTGTAATGCTCTGTCCAGGAACATTTTCTAAGATTGAAGCCTTGGTTTCATACAAGACTTTCTTTTTTAACAAATCACCATAACTTTCTCCTGTAAATGAACTATCTCTTAAGAGCTGTCTATTATATCTAACAACTTCATCCTCATATGTGTCAGGATCTGGTAGCCAAGAAATCTTCTTATCTAAGTAAACATCTTGCTTGTAGAGTAAATGTTTTGGAACTGGGAAATCTCCTATGTCAAACATAAATGGAGAAATCCAAGGATCTTGACCGGCTTCTCCAAAAACCACTCTATCTGCATAACCAAAGTTAAATCTTTCTCCAATCCATTTATAAAGTTCTAGAAGTCCAATATCAAAATCCAAATTATCATAATCGGCGTCGATTAACCAAGCAGACTCTCCTGTCCTAACATCAAAGTGTGTTCTAGAATCAACATACAATAAAGACAACATATACTTTGTACTTATATCTTCAAACCTCTGTTTTTTCAAATAACCATAATAAGAATAATCAAAGTAAGTCCAATCATAAAGAGGATCATAAACCGCTCCACTATCCTGAATGAAAACCGAGTCTCTAAATGCATAATATTCTCCATTAATAAGTCCTTCACACCATTCAATTTTTTCTTTATATCCTTCATAACTACCACACCCTTCATCTACGGAATCTTTCATTCTAATTGCATAACTATTAATTCTGGCCCGTGTATCAACATCTAACCTGTCTGTAAAAGCAATTTCCCTTAACTCTTCTTTATCAAACGTAGTCAATATTTCTCCTGTTGTTAAGATTGAATCAACCTTATTAAACACAGAATCAAACTTTTTACTATCTGGATATTTTTCAAGATATTCAAGATATTTTATTAGTGCTTCTTTATAATTCTCTTCTTCCATTGCTTCATCTGCATCCCTAATTAAAGAATCCCCTTGTGGATATTCCTTCTGTGAAAATTCAAAAGCAACCTCATCATATTGTATAGAACCTTTTTCAACAGGGGTAAATCCATATCCAAAGTCATATAGATCGTATCTTGTTATCGAGGTCTCATCTGATTTTGCAATAACCGTTGCAGGATACAATTCTAAATCTGCTTTACAAGGACTAGCCATGTGGAATCTTATTGGTGTGTCACCATCTTCTCTAAGTGCAATAGCATAATTTTCTGCATTTTGAAGATTAAATTCGTGCTTTACTCCAATCAAACTGGGTGTTGTAAGGACCAGTGAATCTTTCCCAGAAGGATAAAATTTCTGATTTACACTATCGTGTAATGTGCCATAATAGGACAGTGCTGCCCAAGTAAAGAAACGTCTGCTTGGGGTTGAGACTGGAGCTAATCCTAATTTGGCAGCAAATTCAGGCAGCCCTACAATCTTTCCAAACACAGGAACATTCTTTGCCCCACCATAAATTGAAGACATTGTTGAAGCAGTACTTTCAATTATGTTTCCGCCAGCATCGATGCTTTGTGTGATTTCATCTATTTGTCCAGACATAATTTTTCTATTAAAGAGTACTTGCCTGTCTAATGGGATGTCTCCGGTTACATCGTTTAAATGTGTTAATAATTTCTTTGTCTGTGTCCCAGATAATTGTTGATTATCTATTATCCATTCAAGTCCTTCTGCACTTTTGCCATGTTCTTTAAGGAAATTTTTAAATGCTCTGTCACTAAAATCTCCTGAACTATCAAACATATTTCCCACAATTGCTTTCATGCCTTGTCTTGTGGCTTGTCTTTGAGCCATTTCCTCTATTACTTCACCACTGGAAATACTTAATATTCTACCTACATCCTCATCAACAAATTCTTGAGTTAATTCCCTGGCTAAAGCTTCCCTATATAAAGCATTCCTGACATCTTCAGGATATCTAAGAAAAGAAGCATGCTTTGGCTTAATTTCGTCAATCATTTTAGTTAGTTCTGCAACTGCTTCATCACTTCCAGTATAATAAATAGAATCAAGATCTTTAGTGAATAAGGGTGCTAATTCATCAATCATATCTGTACTACTTGCTCCTGCTTTATAAGTTCCTCCTGAAATGTATTTAGAAATTACTTCCATCTTCTCATCTGCGGTTTTAGGATCAAGCAAATAATCTTGATTTGTAATCAGTATATGTCTCAAACCTTTTTTCTTGACAAGTCCTTCATAAGTGTCTTTACTGAACCATTTTCTTACGTTTCCGATAGACGAAACCAAGGATGATCCACCTGTAACTACACGATAGAATGGGACCTGTGTCTTTGCAATTTTAAGGGCATCTCCAAAATCATCTACTTTTGTGGCTGCCTTAATCTCATCACTTAATGGAAATACAAAAGCTGATATCCCACTAAGCACCAATACTGCTGGGCCGAATGATGCAAAATCTGCTGTCCAATATATGTCTTCTCCCTGTGGAAATTTCTCGTAATAAACTATATATTCAGGATCTCCCAGTCCTGCTATCCACCTGTCCAAAGTGCCTCTGTCTCCTGCACCTGTCTGAGGCAGATAGAAATCTGAAACAGTACATTTGAAGTTTGTAGCTCCTTCAGCAAAACATTGAACACAGTTAGAACCATATAGAATTCCATCTGTACAGCTAAGTGTGGTTTCTTCTTGCTCAACTTGTTTCTGAATTTCTTCCTCAATTTCGAATTCAACATAATTTGAATATCCACAAAAGATATCTCCATTATCTTCTGAACAAGCACCCCTATAAAGCTCTTCTTTACAATTTGTCTGACACCAATAACCAGAAGACATACAATATCGAGCAGTTGCTAATCTACATTTCTTTTCTCCAACATCATTACATCCACTACCCCACTCAAAAGGACATTGGATTTCACAGAAAGGTTTTTCTTCTGGACATAACTCTTCAACATTCTCATTATTGTTCTCATCATAATCTGCTTCTTCAAAATGTGCTTTCTCATTACTTAATGAAGCAACACAATTTCCATAGTTAGCTCTACATAGTGTTCCTGTGGGTTCTTCCTCCTTCTCAATTTCCTCAACTACAACACCGCCTTCACAAGTTCCTTTCCTCCAGTCTTTTTCCTCAAAGAAAGTTTCATAACCCTCATATTGCAAAAAATATTTGTCATCTATGTTGTCAATCTTTGCAACAGCATTTATAGCACAAATCAATGCATTAACAGAATCTGAAACTGTGGCGTCATCACCAACAGGTTCATACTCATAAGGTTCAAATTCTCCATAATCTGGTAATATTACATGTCTTGCTTCTTCCCCTGCTAAAAAAGTTGTCCTAATGAAATTCCCCATTACAAAAAGTACAATTACTAAGATTGCAGCTTTTACAACTAATTCTAAAGTAAGACCTCTTTTATTCATAGTATTCTTGAAAACATTGATAATAAATCTCTGAATGACTGATTATTTCTTACAACTAATACAATTACAACCACAGCAAAGAGTAGTGCAAGTATATATATTATAACCATTTCAAGTGTTATTTCTGATTTTTTAAACATATGAACCAACTATGTAATTACATTCATTTGATAATTCTGAATAAGGTATTATTTGAAGACTGTTATAATAGTGAACAATCTGGTTATCAAAGGTTCCTTCATAAAAAGGCAATTTACCTAAAATGTTGTCTGAAATTTGAACTGCTCCAGCAGCAAATTGAGATCCTTTGTGCCAGTTATACCTAATGAAAACAACTGCCTGTGCCTCATCCGTAGTATAACTAAAATATGGCTGTGCTCCTATCCCTTTAAATGAATCATCGATAACATATTCATAATAACTTTTTTCAGACACATCTCCGGTCAAGGAAGTAGTATAAGGATTTACTTTCATCCATACATTAATAGATTCATATTCTTCGTGAAATTTTTCTTGTAACTCTGTATCAAATTTTACTCTGGAACATAAAACACAGAAATTTGCTGTTGGTCTGGTTTTCCAGGCCCTAATATTTTCAACATTAGACCAAAAATCATCAGCATCTTTACACTCTCTAACAGGGCCACCTTCTGAATCACGACACCCAATAAACTTCCAATACTCATCAAATAAAGGCAAGTTACCCCTACCTACAATCTGCCAGCATCTCTGCAGTTCATCAGCCATCAAATAATCCATGTTGTAACGCATTGTAATATAATCTTCTTCCTCTAGTTCTTTTTTATCTGTCAAATCTTCATAATCCTCATAATAAGTATATTTTAGATTATCAGAAAATTCAGGATTATCATCAACAATATCATTCCAAGCTTCAACTCTTGCAACAGTATCATGAGGTAAACTAGGCAAATTACTAGAATAATCTCTCAATATGGCTTTTTTCTCTCCTCCTGTTTCTGTCTGCCCTTCCTCTTTCTGATCAACAACAAAAGTTATTCTTTTTGTCTGACATTTTGGATCTATTACTGTTTTTCCAAGTGTCCTTGTCATAGCACTTGCTATAAAGCTTGCCTGACATTGTGTGTCCTCTCCAAAATTAGATATAATCTGATAATATAATGGGGTAGCTCCAAACAAGATCATAAATACTACCAATATTAACAGAATGCCCATTATTCCATGTATTGTCATATATCCTTTCTTCATATGAAATCACTTACAAGTATCTGTGAGAGTTTTCCTGATATAGCAAAATAGATGAGTAAAAAGATTACTACGCCAAGCAAAATAACCCCTATCAACCTTGTGGCCGGCTCCATTGTGGTGGTTTGAGCCTTCTTAAATATATTAGGAAACATTAACTTTTACCTGCTTTTTGAGATTTAAATAAGTTTTGTTTTTAACAAAAAACTATATAAAGAAAACTTACTATGAAAAAGACATGGATTTGTGGAAGTCAAAAAGAGGTAGTGAATACTTCTCATTGTCATGGAATGTGATTGTAAGGTTCATAGTGGTTTTTGTTATTGTATTCATACCTGTCTATATGTTTATAATGCAGGTAACAACATCAAATTATTTTGAAAAAAATTATCTTGCTCTTGACTTAGCAATTTTAGCAGACACCCTAATGGCCAGTCCAAATGATTTGATATTTAATTACAACAAGAACACACAAGATTTCTCATTTGATGTCAGAAAGAATGAGATTTCTGTATATAACTCTAAGAATGGAATAATAATTGGAAGTGTTGCAAAATCTTCCTATATTGAAAATCCCAGCATTAAGGTATATTATGATGAAATGTCCCCCCTGTTCACTTTTTTTGAAAACAAAGATGAGCCTGAATCAGTTATTCCAGTAAAACTTTCTATGATTAAAGCAGGAGATACTATTAGGTTTTATAATTCAAAGGAGGATTTAGTTGATGAATAAAAGAGGTGATTCTGGAGAGAATGTTTTATGGATTGCCAGAATTATTGGAACCATTGTTGTCATTGGGTTGCTTGTATTTGTTATCAATGGAACGATAGA
The DNA here is from genome assembly GCA_964537195.1 of uncultured Methanosarcinales archaeon. Taxonomy (GTDB): domain Archaea; phylum Nanobdellota; class Nanobdellia; order Woesearchaeales; family GW2011-AR15; genus CAZHYZ01. Next base: position 99,279 of record CAZHYZ010000001.1, on the reverse strand, counting down.
AGAAAGTCTTGATACAGATGATTTGAGATATTATTCAATTGCAGAGCGTTTTTTATTCTCGCCTGATTGCTTTATCAAAACCGAGAACACTAGAGCTTATCCTGGAATTATTGAAACAGATAAGTTTAATGAGGATTCTATAGGCAATTGTATGACCCCATCAAAAACACCTCTTGGTGCGAGATTAGTACTTACACAAAAAGACCAAGAGACAACGATATACTATAACCAAGAGTATTATGAAGATATTCTCCCTCTGGCTTTCTCAGATGATTATGAAGCTATAGAAAAAAGATATTTAGTATTAACTGAAGATTTAGCTCCTGCTAATTTGTTAATTGAGGTGGCATGGAGAAAATGAAGAAAAAAGCCTTTGTGGAAGTAGATGTTGCTGCCACTATTGTAATTATTCTTCTTTTTATTTTTCTAATGGCTTCTCTTGGGTTCATGGAGAAATCTGTATTTAAGATTGAGGAAACTAAAAATAAACTTAACAATGATTTGTTTTTATTAAACTTGTTAAGAGCTGAAACACCAGAAGGAAGATTACAAGAAAGATTAATCTCTGACTATTTAGAAGAGGATTTTACAGATAGTAAAACACAAATCAATTATGTTCTAGAAGAGGCATTTGGGGAAAAAGTTTGTTGGACCTTGTTTCTTGAAAGTGTCATAATTAAAGAAGACAATAATTGTGTTGATATGTCTGATTTGAAGATTGGAGACCTTGATGCCAGAACAAAAATTCCTTATATGATTAATGGAGAGATTGAGAATCTGGAGGTAATATTCAAATCATGAAACTAAGAAAAAGGGGAACAGAGTACTCACTTTTTTTAGTAGTAGTAATGATAATTCTAGTAACAACAACCATTGTAAATATGTGGGGGAAATTCAATCAATATAAAGAAAGAACTGGAACAACTCAATTCTACCTAATGGATGCTTATGAAAAAGGAGAGATAGTACAACACTATATAGACTTTTCAGCAAGACAAGTTTTAATGGAAGGAATATATACTGGTTCTATAACTGGATTTATGTATGGCCTTAGTTGTGGAATTGGAGAAAATTATGGATACAAATTGATTAACAGTGATGAAGGTTCTTGTGCTCCTTCTGTTTCTACAAATTTAGCATTATATATTAAAGAAATTCTTCCAACATATACTGAAAAATTCCAGGACGTAGGAATGCCCACAATCGACTACAATATGTTGTTCTCTGAAACGAGTGATGGATTCATGCTATATGGCTACCCGGGAAATCATCTAAAAATTGAGATAATGCCAGAATTTAAGGGAAAGTGTTGTGTTGGATCTACAAATGCAGGACCTTTATATTTCTCAGTTTCAGAAGGAGAATGTTATGAAAGTGCTCCAGAAATCCTAACTTCATATAGAAGTATAAAGGAAGTAGAAGATGAAAATTGTATAAATAGAGAGGATATTGTTGTTAGTGAATCTCCTTTTATTCTCAGAAATCCACCAACTGAAGAACAAGAGATTATTCAAGGAAGTAATTGTGGGGATACAATTGTAAAGATAGCTGAGAAAGGTATTGGGTTTCCTTATTTTTTTGGTAGTGGAGAATGGGATCCAGAAAGATTACCTCTTGAACCTGATGATTGTTCTAATATAATCTTAAATCATGCTGATTATGGTGAAGATGAATGGGCAGAAATAATGGAAGAATGGGAAGAGATTGTGAGAATGACTGGGAAATGTCCCACTGACAGTAGTGCATTTACAAAGTGGGTCTATAATTATTATTCAAATCAAGAAAAAGATGGAGACTTCACAATTCCTGTAAGAAACGCAGAATGGCAAGCAGAAAATATCGGGTTTGTTGTTGACCATGACCCAACACAAGAGTTAGATGTGTGGGAAGAAATAACTCCAAATTGTGAGGAATTCCAAAAAGGAGATTTAATATTTTTTGCAAACACATCAAAACAAGGAATTTCACATGTTGGTATTTATTATGGAGATTGTCAATTTATACATGTGGGAAATAATGTAGAAATAAAAAGTCTTGAAGAAGAGGAATGGAACAAACATTATATAGGGGGTAAACGAGTATGTTCTGATAGTAATCTGGGAAATTCCTTAATAAGTGGGAGAGCAGTAGATGTTCTTGAAGATAATGAAATAACTGAAACAAGTTTTGAATTCATTCCAAAAGCAGAAGAAGAACCTGTTGTTTTTGAACAATTTAAATCATGTGAAGAAACTGGTGGCGACATCTGTACAGAGGGAAAAAGCTGTTTTGGATTAAGTATATCTGCCTATGATACCTCTGCTTGTTGTATGGGGACTTGTAAAAATCAATTTGAGGCAAAAGAAGTTCCAACAGAATACCTTCCGGAAGAACAAAAAGAAATAATTGAATATACTAAAGCAGGTAATGAATATGTTCCTCCGAAAAAAGAAGAATCACAAATCCCAGATAAAAAGGAGGATAACAATCTTGTAATTCCCACCATTGTTGCTCTGGTTATTACCTTGTTGATTGTTTTTGCTTTCTTTTACATAAAGAAAAAGAAAATAATTGTGTTCTCTACAATGGGTGTTTTTGTTATATTGGCATTTGCATTTTTATTAATATCTCAACCTCAAGACAATCAAATTACTGGTAAGGTTACTTATGAACAATTATCAGATCAGCAAAAAAATGTATGTCAAGTTGCAAATGCATATGATATACCTGGGACTATATTATTAACAATAGCAGAGAAAGAAAGCGGTGGTGACCATTATAGAAATGGTGGTGTATTAGTTACTGGTGACGGTGGAGTTGGTATAATGCAAATAACGGGCAGAAAAGATTGTGGTAATAGCGAGATAGACGGTCACAAATTAGATATCTATAAAGTTAATGATAATATTGAATGTGGCGCTAAAATATTATTGGAAAAATGTAATGCATATAATTGTCATAGTTCTAGTAAAGAATATGATTGTTATAATAGTGAATTTTCAAGTATTCCTGATAAACATGTTGTATACCGTGGGTGGGATATGGCTTTAAGATTATATAATGGCTGGGGTTGTCGTGCACCTACATTTGAGAATGAGGATAACTATGAAGATATTGTCAGAGCGATCCAAAGCTATGTAGAAGATTTCCATACCACGGCAGTTCAATTTCAAGATGCCTGTCCAAATGATATAGAATGGGATCCTTCATCAACAACTACTAAGCCGGTTGATGAGTTAACAGAAACACTAGACCTAATAGCCCTATCAAAACTAATGAAAGAATTAAGCACTGGATTTTATTTTATAAATCCTGAAATTAATGAAGAATCAGATGTTGATCTGGTAAGCATCCATAATGACATGGCATTTGCCAGCAATGAATTAATAACAGAAACATTAGATTGTGCTTTCTATGATTATACTTGTGAAGGAATTCTCCCTAAAGATATTTGTTTAGATATTAATGGAAATTATCAATCATGCAGTAATGATGGCCAGACTCTTGAATGTTATAATTTTATAACTCCCACAACAACTTATTCATATGACTATGAATGTAAATTCCACTTTGATCAACCCTTATGTATTGGACAAGATGGACAAGAAAAATTATGTAAAGATGATGGGCAAGAAATGAAATGCAGAGACCTGGATGTTACATATAAAGAATGTGCACAAGAAGTGCTTGATGAAAATGGAAAAGATGATTGGAATATTGACTATTGTACATATAGCTCAATAGAAAGTGATTGTTATACTGGCGGGGGTATTTGGGACGGCACTTCTTGCATAGAAAAACCTGATGATTATGATGAAAGTTCTACATTAAAGTTCTGTATTGAAACTGGAGAAACAGTTTATGCTTATTCCAGATATAAATATTCAGAACTTCCTGTTAATGTTAGGTTTGCTGTTACAATGCATAGTGAGGGTGTAAAAGAAATCCCTGAGATGGAATATTCAGAACCAAGTACTATACAATCAACAGGAGAATATTCTCCAGGCACTGGAGAGATATATGATGGACCACATATGGAAATATTCAACCAAGTAAAGGCCGATATGGGGGGCACATATAAGCTTTATACAGATTGTACAAACGACATTAATAAAAATGCCTGGTGTTGGGTCCACTCTGGTTGTCATGGTATAGGGATATATTGTAAAAGAGATAAATTAGAAAGTGCAGGCAAAGAGACCTTAAACACCCTATTCAAACACGAAATCACCCATAACCTACAACACATGCAGGGCGGATGCAGTGGTCAAATAAGTTCTGAATGGGGTGCTGAATACAACTCCGGTAGTAAGTATTATAGATTTATAAGAAATGGTAAAGAGTGGACAGCACAACAACTAGCCCAAATATTGATAAGTAATGGTTGTTCTCCAAGTTTACTACAGAAAGCTGCTATTTGTAATTCTGCAGCATATTCTGAAATGAATCAGAAAGGTTGTTTATTGGGTAATGGAGAAGTTGCAAGTGGTGTAACATAAAAATTATGCTCGTCCAATTGTTATTCTATCGTTTGTGTGTTCAACAACAATTGTTTCGCCAGATCTTAAATTAAAATCAATATTAGAAATATCTGCTTCAGTCACAATTTCTTTACAAGTTAATATATTCTCATCCTTATCTAGTAAACAAGCACAATAATCTGCTTCTTTTGTTTTACATGGAAGTCTAAGACTTTCGGCAACTTCAGATGTACGAATCATTACAGAATAACCAACTGAGAGTGTTGGAACAATAATTGATTCACCCTCTTCAAGATCTTGTATTTCCCCTGCTACTCTCTCCAAATCTTGATAAGCATTTCCCAACATCTTTGGTTTTGTAAATATTGATACAATTCCTGCAATAAATGCAACAAGAACAATAACAGCCATTATTCTAAGAAACAAAGTAAAAATTTCTTTAAGTGACCAGGAAGTGGCTTGTGCTTTTTTGTTCATTTAATCTAATATTTATATTAAGGTTTAAATAATTTTTTGATAAATAACTTTTATATATAACTTAGCTTTCTTATTAGTTGGGGGTAATTAATGATTAAGGTTCCAAAAGACATTATAATAGAGAAGATAAAGGATAAATCTGGACTTTCTGATAAGGAAATACAAAGCAGGATTAAAGACAAATTAGATCAACTTTCAGGTTTAATAAGTGAAGAAGGAGCATTACACATAATAGCAAATGAACTAGGTGTCAAGTTATTTGAAGAATCTGGAAAATTGGATATAAAGAACGTCATGGCCGGTATGCGTAATGTTGAACTAACTGGTAAAGTAGTCAGAGTTTATGAAGTAAGAAATTTTGAAACTGAAAAAAGAAAAGGCAAAGTTGGTAATTTTCTTCTTGGAGATAATACAGGAGTTATAAGAATTGTAGCCTGGAATGATAAAGCAGACATTCTAAACAAATTAGCTCAAGATATGGTAATAAGAATAGAAAACGGATATGCCAGAGAAAATAGAGGAAGGATGGAAGTCCATCTGGGTAATAAGACAAAAGTAATCTTAAACCCTGAGGATGCTCCAGACATAGATGTCAAGGAAATAACTATTGAAAGAAAGAAGATTAAGGACCTAAATGAAAACGAGTCAAATGTTGAGATTTTGGGTACAATTGTACAAGTGTTTGATCCTAGGTTTTGGGAAGCAGACCCAGATACTGGAAAAAAGGCAATTATGAAAGACGGTGACTATTATGTTGATGACAAAAAACTTGACGAAATTACTTATTCTTATGTTACAAATTTGTTTTTAGATGATGGTTCTGATAATATCCGTGTTGTTTTATGGAGAAACCAAACACAAAAACTATTTGATATGGACCACGAAGAGATAGTAGAAAAAAAAGATGGGGATTTTGAAGAAATTAAGAATGATCTTCTTGGCAAGATTGTTAAGTTTCAAGGAAGGACAAACAAAAATGAGATGTTCGACAGAATTGAATTTGTTCCCAATCTTGTGGTTAGAGATCCTGAGCCTGAAGAAGAAAGTAAAAGATTGAAAGAAGAACTGAAAAAAGAACAAGAAAAAAGTCCTGAACCCAAAGAAACTCCATTAAGTGAAAAACAGGGAGAAATTGAAAGAACGGAAGAAGTTGAAGAAGAATTACAATCTGAAGAATCAATAGATACTACTGAACAAGAAAACGAAGAGGAAATCAAAGAAAGGTATGAAGAACCTGAAGAGATTAAGATGGTTGATGACGATGAAGTAGAAGAAGATTTTACCAAAGATGAAGACCTAAGTGAACTAGATGAAGACGAAGAACTAGAAGAAGTTGAAGATATTGATGAAATAACTGATCTTGATTCACTTTAATTTTTCTAATTTAGTTGTAAGTTTTACATGTTTTCTTAAAACACCTCCTTTATATATATTAATGTAATAGTGTGTTGCAAGAACCCTATGAGATATTGCCGTCCAGAAAAAATTACTATGTTTCAAATAAATTAATCCCAAAAAAGAAACCAAGTAATAATGTCCCAAACTTAGATTTTAATAATTTACTTTTCAAGTGAAATAAGAAGTAGTAAATTACACAACTAAAAACTGATAAGAATAATTTGTTTAAATTATATAAATCTGTGGATTAGCCACTGGACATACTCATTTCATTCGTAAACTAGTGTCCATAAAACATAAGTCACTGGACACTAGACATTCTGTTGTGAGATATATAAATGATTTAATCTATCTAACTTTTAGCTTGTCAATTTGGCAAGCCCTCCCATCCCTGGCATCTTGTCATGCATAATAGAAGGGGATGATGAAAGAAAAACCGATAAGGAAAGGAGGTGTAAAAATGCAAAAAACTGAATTAAAAAATCTGCCTGAAAAGAAATTCAGATCAGGAGCTATTTCTGCAACTGTGTGGAAAAACCAAACAGATAGGGATGGTAAGGTAGTAGAATACCATACAATCTCTCTTGAAAGAGGTTACCAAGATAAGCAAGGCGAGTGGCAATCTACAAACTCATTCAGAGTTAGTGATTTGCCGCGTGCTGCTCTAGTGCTTCAAAAAGCATATGAGTACATTACATTGCGAGAAGGCTCTGATGAAGAGTATGTCTCTTAAAATATAAGAAAGCATATTTTGCTTTCTTTTTATACAAAAACAATATAAAAAGGTGATAATTATGTCTAAACAAGAAGCTGTTACAATACAAAAAGAAAAAATGAAAGAAGAAGAAAACGAAGAAAATATGAAGGTCATGGATTTGCCAGGCGTTGGTCCTGCTACTGCTGATAAATTAGCAAGTACTGGTTTTGATGATCTCATGGCAATTGCTGTAGCCACCCCAGGTGAATTGTGTGATGCTGCAGGTGTAGGTGAATCCACAGCAAGGAGAATAATTAATGCTGCTCGCTCAGAACTAAAGATGGGTTTTGAGTCTGGTACAGATATCCTCAAAAAAAGAGAGAGGATATTAAAAGTCCAAACAGGATCAGAAAACTTAAATAACTTGCTCGGAGGAGGTTTTGAGAGCAGTGCAATTGTAGAATGTTTTGGTGAGTTTGGTAGTGGAAAAACACAAATTGCACATGCATTAGCTGTACAAGTCCAAAAACAAGATCCCAATGCTGTGGCTGTATTTATTGACACAGAGAATACGTTTAGGCCAGAAAGAATTATAGAATTATCAAAAGGAGCTGGACTTAATCCTGACAAAGTTCTAAAAAACATAAAAGTTGCACGAGCATATAACTCGGACCACCAGATGTTATTAGCAGAAAAAGTTGATGACCTGATAAAAAAAGAAGAACTAAAAGTTAAAGTTGTGATTGTTGATTCTTTGACAGGTCATTTCAGAGCTGAGTTTATTGGTCGTGGCACATTAGCAGAAAGACAACAAAAACTAAACAAGCATATGCACACTTTGTTAAGACTTTCTGATTCCTATAATGTTTTGGTTTATGTGACAAACCAAGTTATGTCAAGACCAGATGTCTTTTTTGGTGATCCAACCAGAGCTATCGGTGGCCACATTGTTGCACATGCGTCTACTTTTAGAGTTTACCTAAGAAAAGGTAAAAAAGGTTCGCGTGTAGCAAAACTTGTAGATAGCCCCAATCTGCCAGAGGGCGAAGCAGCATTTGTTGTGGAGTCCGGTGGTCTTAGAGACATCTAATTTTTTTATTTTTTTCAATTAAATTTATATAATCTGGTTCTTTTTATTAACCTATAAATTAAATAAGGTGTTAAAAAATATGGACAATAGATTTGGTAAAACCGCTCCGGTTAATGTAGGAGACGAAATAGATGTAAAAATCATTGCCCTTGGTGATAAAGGGGATGGAATAGCAAAAATTGATGGCTTTGTTATTGTTGTACCTGGTACAAAAGTAGATGACGCAGTCAAAATAAAAGTATCCAAAGTTTTTAGGAATGTTGGATTTGGTGAGGTAATAGGAGAAGCTCAAGAAAGCGAAGAATCTCAGGATGAAGAACAACCTGCAGAAGAGCAAGAAGAATCCAGTGAAGAAGAAAACGAAGAGCTCTCTGAAGAAGATGAAGAACCTCAAGAAGAAATAAAAGATACTGAAGATTTTGGCGAAGAATTAGAAGGATAACTGTAAAAATTTTTAATTCCTAACTCTTTCTTTTTATTATGAGACTATTTATTGCAATAGATGCTGAAGAAATTAATGAATATCTGAAGAGACTACAAAAAAGTTTTGATGGTTTTGGCTTAAGATTCAGCAATAGTTTTCACATTACTTTAAAATTCCTTGGAGATATAGAAGATTCTGATAGAATAATAAAAGAGTTATCGAAGATTGAATTTGAGAAATTTAATCTGATGACTTCAGATATTGGTGTCTTTCCTAACAAGAATAATGTCCGAGTTCTCTGGATAGGAATAAAACAGAACGATGCTTTGACCAAATTGAAAAAAGAAATTGAGGACAAACTTTCTTTTCTAGAAATTAAAGAAAAACACAATTTTAATCCCCACATAACACTGGCACGTGTTTCTTATATAAAAGATAAAGAAAAATTCAAGAAATATATAGATGAAATAAAAAAAGAAGAAAAAAGCTTCGATGTTGATAAGTTTATTCTCTATGAGAGCACATTAACCAAGAAAGGTCCAAGATATGATGTTGTGAAAACTTTCAATTAAAGAATATTTAACATCTCGTATGCAAGTCTCTCCGAGGCCCGAACAACTTCTGTAGGAGTTGTGCCCTCTACAATAACGCACCCCTTATCACTATAGATTCTTGTCTGATCACCAATATCTAAACGAATTACTCTGGCAGTACTACTTATATCTTCACAAGTTATGACTGGGGCATCTGTTCTGTTGTCTTGCCTTGTTGTTGCTCCCTTTACATCTTTCTCATATATCTGACCAATAATCTTTGAAATCTCAACAGCTCCCAATATTACCTCTGCAGGATAGTCTGGATCTGTTGTTATATACACCTTGTTAACATTTAGGAATAAATTTGGAGATATTGTTTCTCCCCTAGAATTTCTCATAGTGGTGATATTTTCTACTTCGTCGGGTGTATAATGGAACAAAAGCACATACGTTCTTTTCCAACCCTTGAACTTATCTTCTACTAGGAAGTGGGTTTTCCATATGTTTCCCTCTTTCTCAAAAACAAAACCATTATAAGTCTTTATTTCTGGTGACTCAACTATTTCAGGGGGATTTAATTTTATCACAGCAAGAATTCCTCCAAACAGTAATACCAAGATTATTAATCCCACTATCAAAGCCTTGTCTTTAGAAAAGTCACCCTCATGTTTTTCCTTTTTTCTTTCTTTGGGTTTCTTAGATGGTTTTTTATTCTTTGTGTTTTTTGTTTTCTTAGTAGTTTTTTTATTTGGCATTTTTATCCACCTTGCAAATTAACACCGTTCAATGTATAGACAAGAATGTCTCTTACTCTTAATACATCTTGTAGTGTGTTCTTTATAGTAATACAATTATCACTTAAGATAATTGTTGTTTCATTTCCTTCTTCTAGAAATATCACCGGTTCAATAATGGTAGCATTTTCACACGAAATAATTGGTAAATTGTATTCTGGGTTCTCTTCAATAATTCCACTTTGATAAAAAATATTGTTGGGAATATTCTGCTGAAGATCATATCTTATATAATCAACATAACTTAAATCTGAGATGTTTGGACTAAAAGTAAGATAGAAAAAATTAACATTGTTTAGATAGTTAGAAATCTTCTCTTCTAAAAAAAGTTCGTCTGGCAAATAAAATGCATTAAAAGTTCTATCATCATATTTGACCTCATAAAAAAGGTTTCCTGTACTATCTTGTATAACACTAAATGTATATCTAACCCCATCATATGTTCTTGTAAGTGTATTGCTTTGTGAGGGTGAGTTCAATACAACAAATCCACCTATGCTAGATATCATTAAGAAAACAGCCAAAATACTAATTATTGCTTTATTTCTCTTTGTAATCCGTTCTCTTTCTTTTCTCTTCATATTATTCTCGTAAAAAGTTCAAGTAATTTAAAAAGATTTTGAATAGCAATAAGGTTTTTATATTGTCTTTATTTGCTATTTACACTATGACAAAATATATCACCATTCAAGAAGCTATTGAGAAAGGTAACGGCAAAGTAAATATTAGGGGTTGGATTTACAGAATCAGAAACAGCAATAAATTCTGTTTTATTGTTTTGAGAGACGAAACAGAGATTATACAATGTATTATTAAGAAAGCAAAAACCCCAAAATTATTTAAAAAAGCCATTGGTCTAGGCATGGAGTCATCCATTAAGATTGGTGGTGAAATAAAAAAAGATGATCGTGCTCCAACCGGATATGAAATTGAAGTCGGAGATTTAGAGATAGTTAATAGTTCAGAACCTTTTCCTATTACTGAAGATTTTTCTACTGAGTTTCTACTAGATCAAAGGCACTTGTGGATTAGATCAAGAAAGATGAATGCCATCTTTAAGATTAGACATACTGTTACGGGTGCAATACATGAGTTTTTCAGAAAAAGAGGTTATTACGAGTTTGATGCTCCTATATTCCAGCCAAATGCTTGTGAAGGTGGCTCTACTTTGTTTGAAGTTAAGTATTTTGAGAATGATGTTGTATATTTATCACAATCTTGGCAATTATATGCAGAAGCAGCTGTATTTTCCTTAGGAAAGATATACAATATGGGGCCAACTTTCAGATCAGAGAAATCAAAGACATCAAGACATTTAGCAGAGTTCTGGATGGCTGAAATGGAAGCTGCATGGATGGAACTAGAAGAGGTAACAGAGGTTGCTAAAGATGAAGTTAAATTTGTTGTAAAGAAGGTTTTGGAAGAAAATAAAAAAGAACTAGAAATTCTTGGGAGAGATGTTTCGAAATTAAAGCCAAGCGCAGAGAAAAAATATCCTACATTAACATATACAGAAGCACTGAAAATTCTAAAAGAAAAAGAAAATATGAAAGTTAGATGGGGAAAGGATCTGAGAACAATTGAAGAAAACAAATTGATGAAACATTTTGATACTCCAGTTGTAGTTATAGATTATCCAAAAGAAACAATGGCCTTCTATAAAAAAAGAAGAACGCCAAAACCAAAAGACGCTCCAGGGGAAGTAGCATTGTGCTTTGATATGCTAGCTCCAGAAGAATATGGTGAGATTATTGGTGGGTCTGAAAGAGACACTGATATTGAGGAACTAAAGAAATATTTGGAAAAAGAAGGCGAAGATCCAAAAAGATATGATTGGTATTTCGACTTGAGAAGATACGGAAGTGTTCCTCACTCAGGATACGGTCTTGGTGTAGAGAGAGTTGTAGCATGGATTTGTGGATTAGACAATATAAAAGATGCTATACCTTTCCCAAGAACCATGACAAGAAAGGAGCCTTAATTAAGGAACATTTCAGAAGTAAGTTTATCAGAGAATTCTCCTTTCAAATCCTCTAACATTCTTTCTTTTATTTTATCATATTCTGTTTCTTGTGCCAATACCCAACCTAATTTAATATATGCTGTCTCAGGAAGAATATCTTTTAGATAGATTCCATGTGCACCTATAGAAACTTTTCTTAGATTTGTATAAACATAAGGATTGACACTACCGTATAATGTCTGCGAAGTTATGAATACCGGAATTTTCTTTTTATAACATTTATTTAGTTTTGGTATCAGAGACTTCTCGGTCCAAATATTAACGTGGCCAAGGGCTGTTGCCGCTATCACAAATCCTTTAACACCTTTCTTAATGTGAAAATCAATTATTTCCGGGTCCATTCCTGGATATACATAAACTAATGCAACATTTTCTTCAAATTTTTTTTTAGTCTTTATGTCCTTCTTTCTATATCTGTTTGTCTTTTTATAATTAGAACTTAAAATTTTGGTTTCTTTATCAGGGAATACTTTGGCAAGGGGTAAATCGTTTATTGGCCTAAATGCATCCCTTCTTGAAGTGTGCATTTTTCTTACTTTTGTTCCTCTTATTAAAAGACAATAATCATCACTAATACTGCCATGCATACAAGTCATTACCTCTGCACCATGAAACTGAGCTGCTGCCTTAATACTACAAAGAAGATTCATAAAAGCATCACTACTACCCCTATCAATTGATCTCTGGGAGCCAGTTATGATTATTGGAATATTAATCTCATCTAACATAAAAGATAATGCTGCTGCAGTAAAATGCAATGTGTCTGTTCCCTGAGTAACAACAATACCATCAACACCTTTCTTAACTTCTTTCTCAATAACATTTGTTATATTAATCCAATCTTCAGGAAGCATGTCTTCAGACATTAGAGACATAACTTTCTTTGCATTAATATTAGCAATTTTTTTCAACTCAGGCATCATATCAACAAAATCCTTTGCAGTATAATCTGCATATACTCCGCCAGTTCTATAATCAACTTTAGAAGATATTGTCCCACCCGTAGATAAAATAGACACTGTAGGAAGGCCTTTCTGCTTTTTTATTTTTGATTTTTTCTCCTTCTTTCCTTTGTACTTTTTTAAAACTCTTATCTTCTTAACCTTGTTTTTGTCAAGACCTATATTATAGCCATTATCAAGCTTAAGAATTATCTTGTCTTCCCCTGTTAATTCTGGAGAAGGCATTAATCTACCTTTTATTTTTTCTTTTTCTGTTGATACTTCTACTATGTCTCCAGAATCTGCCATAGAACTAAAAAAGAAGATGTAATTTAATAAACTTTCCTATGTTACATGCTCTATTATATAGACACGCTTTATTCTATCAAATAATTCTTTAACTTTCTCTCCTATGAAATAACGCTCATTAGGAGTTATATCCTCTGAATTCAGATACATATCATAAATTCTTCTGTAGAGAACATTTACATTTTCATAATCATGAAGTTCAATTTTCTTATTAGCTTCCCAAATTAAATAATCTATTTTATCCACAGTAGATTCTGCATATTCAGGAAAGTGGTATTTACCACTTGATTCATCCGGTTGTGTGATTGGTGTCTCTCTAGAAATCTCTTGAGAAATTTCTGGTGTTGTTGTTGTCTGTCCAGACTGTTGTTGGATTGTTGTCCTTGGCATTGGTTGTGGAGCATTCATGGTAAAATCTGGTGGTGGAGTTTCTAAAGGATCTGCATTTTCTGTTAATGAAACATTTGGGTGTGGTTGAGAGGATTTGAGAACTGGTTCGTTAGGCTCTGGCTTAAATGGTTCTTCTGGATTTTTGGGGCTGTCTATTAAAAAAGGATTTTCTTCTTTTGGTGTTTTCTGAATCTCTTGTTGCTTAGGTGTTTGAGGCATGATTGGTTGTTGTGCTTCAGACGTATCTGGTTTTGGTATCTGTGGAGTTGTCTCGCTCTTAACTTTTATTTTCTCTTTAGGAAGTGGTGGGGGAGGCATGTCCAAATCTTCTGTGGGTTGGATTTCTTTTTTTGGTTGTGGAGACAAAGGCATATCCAGTTCTTCTTGTTTGGGTGTTTCTGTTTTTACGTCTGGTGGTGCTGATAAAGTTTGCTCTTGTTTTACTTGTAGAGTTGGTTGTTTTGGTTGTGGCGGGTAAGGCAATTCCTGATTTGATTTGGTTTCTGGTTGCTGAATTTTGGGTGGTTCAGGTATTCCTTTTGCTTCTTTTTTCTCATCAGGATCATTAACTAAAACAACACTAGTCCCTGAAATATTTTTATCTATTTTAACAACACCGTCTTGTTCCAAATACTCTGCAGATTTTTCTAAATCTTTTTTTGGCAGACCAAGTTTTCTTGATAATTCCCCCAGAGAAGCTTTTTTATTTACACGCAAATAATCAAGAATCTTATCAACATTGGCTTTTACCATATCTTTATTTTATATATAAAAACTATATAAATATATCGGCATATTATTTTAACAAATTCAGAAAAAATTCTTTTTTCTTATTCTTTCTATGATATTTATAGAACGTTGGTTTTAGCTCAATTTTTTCTTTGAGTCTCTTTTTTATTTTGTTAATATCATCAAAAGAAGGTGACCAGTCTCCAAGAAGGTGTTCTGCAAAGTCTTTTAGATCTATTGTTTTTTTAGGAACAAACCCTCTCTTCTTCATTTCTTTTTTTATTAGTTCATGTCTCTTTTTCAGATACTTAAGTTTATCTTTAAAGAACTTAATATGGCCCTTGCCAAGAGTATATTCTTTAGGGATATCTTTTAGATGGGGAAATTTTCTTACATGTCCCAACAACATAAGAATTTCAGTATACTCTGCAACCAAGTGTTGATCTGCTAGTTTCTTCGGGTGTATTAGATTTATTCTTACCATTTTATTCGTAACGAAGAGCATCAACTGGATTTAATTTTGACGCATGGAGTGCTGGCAAAACACCAGATATTGCTCCAACTGAAAATGCAAAAAATAGACATGCTGCAATCAAATACCATGGAAAGATAGGATATAATGCTGAATAACCAGATTGTGCTGCTATAAACCCACCAAAGGAAGCAATTACATATCCAAAAAGGATACCTAGTATGCCTCCTACTAATCCTAAAAATCCAGATTCAAATACAAAAATAAAACCAATGTCTGAGTTCCTTGCACCGATTGCTTTCATTATACCTATCTCTTTTGTTCTTTCTAAAACAGAAGTATACATTGTATTCATTATGTTGACAGAAGCAACAATAACAGAAATCAATGCTATTAATAATAGGACACCATTAATAATGTTGATAATGCTTGTAAATATTTCTAAAACATCTTCAAAAGTCTGGACATAGAATGTTTCTTTTCCTTCTTCTTCTCCTCTGAAATTTCTTAGTTCTTTTCTGATTTTGCCTTCGAGTTCATTTACATCTACTCCCGGCTGTGCCTGTATCATTGCCATACCATATTTGTCCTTAGATTCCGGAAATAGAGTTTCAAATCCGCCTTCCGTAACATAGATGTTAGCATCATCTGCAGGATTACCAACTTCTGTATAAAATCCTATGACTTCAAATTTTTCACCATTAATTTCTACTTTGTCTCCAACAGACAAAGCCCTATCAAAAACCTTATTTTCTAGTTGATAATTATAACCTAATGTAACCTTACTTTTTTGGCCATCTTTTAACTCTCTTCCTTTTAGTATATCAACATTGAATCCTTCAAAAAGAAATTCTGTATTATCTGTATTATATCCTATTAAAAAATTATACGCCGACTCTCCTTTGAAATCTATTTCCCCCACTTTCATGTACATTCCCGCTACTTTCTTAACCCCATTCACTTTACCGACAAAACCAAGATCTTCTGACGTAATTGAAAAAGAATCATCTAATCCAGGGGCTGAAGCAGAGGCTGCTTGAATATATAGTTTGTCTGCTCCTGCTTCTTCTGCTAAAACATTAACATAATTTTTAATTCCTAATCCGAAGCTTACAAGAGCGAAAACGGCCGTAATACCAATTAAAATACTCAAAACTGTAAGATAACTTCTAAGTTTCCTGCTCATCAGATTCTTAATTGAGTATTTAATTTCTTCAACATTCATTTTTTTAAAGCCTCAACTGGTTGTAACTTTGATGCTTGAAGCGCTGGCAATACTCCAAATCCTGTTCCCAATGTGAATGAAAACAACAATGCCCCAAATATAAGTAAAGGACTTACGTTCGCTTGTATTAACTCTGCTCCCAAAAACAATCTCCCTAATGCTGCCATCCCATATGCAAATGCCAATCCCAACAATATCCCAATAATGCCTCCAACCATGCCTAGAAACCCTGATTCAATAAAAAAAAGAAGAAAAATTCTCGAATTTCTCGCACCAATTGCTTTCATTATACCTATATCTCTGGTTCTCTGCAAGACTGCGGTATACATTGTATTCATTATTCCAATCCCTCCCACCAAAAGAGAAATTCCAGCAACAATGTAAACAAACAATTGTACTGCAAATAAAGTATCATTTAAAGATTGCAATGCAGATTGTGGACTTTCAACAGTAAAATCTTCTTCTCCTTCTTTAACATCTCTTTCTCTCCTAAGAAGTTTTTCAATGTCTTCCTGAACTTGGTCAATCTCATCAACATCTTTTACTCTGACTGCAATTATATCTGTAGTCCCATCATCTCCAAAGACATCCAAATAATTTTCTTCATTCATTAAAGCAGACCCATCAATAATAAAGCTGCCTTTTTTTTCTAATATCCCTACGACCTCAAACTCAAAATCATTCACAATGAGTGTGTCTCCAATCCTCAATGGTTTCTCAAAAACATTTTCTTCTCCTAATATCTCATCCTCTGCAAAGTTGTTTCCCAACACAATTCCTCTACTATCTGAATCTCTTAATAACCTGCCTCTTTCAGTTTCAAGGTTAAGCAAACGCTCAAATTCCTTCCTATTCTCTCCCTCTGGAACAGAAGCAATATAACCTAAGGTCTGTACATCATTGAATTCTAGTGTGGCAGGAGCTACTCCTCTATTAAATGCCGCAGCAACACCATTAACCCTTACAATCTCTTCAACCAAATCATCTTCCAAAGGATTCACTGCTCCCGTCCCTGGAGGTCCTGCAAAATCCAATCCTGCAGCTCTTACACTTAGTACATCTGTTCCTAGAAAACCAAATTGAGAAGTTATTGCTGTTCTCAATCCCTCTCCCAATCCAATTAATGAGACTACAGCAGCTATCCCAATAAATATTCCTATCATAGTAAGCCAGCTTCTCAACCTTCTCTGGCTCAAGTTCTTGAATGATAGGCCAATATATTCATTTAACATATTTTAAAGAAAATTATTTTTTCTTCTTCTTTCTCCTCCTTCTCAAATAGAAGAAGACGATGGCTCCAATAACTATCACAACCAACAATACTGTTCCAGTACCTACTCCACTTTGTATTCCCAATTTCTCAGGTTCAAGTATTTTCAAAGGCAAGTCATATTCCTCAGTATATACGTTGTTGTTTGCATCCTTATATTCAATGTATAGTGGCAAGGTTATTGTTTTCTCTTCTCTTGCTGCTCCATTAGTCATATATATTTCATACTCTGCTGTCTCATAATCATCACTATCTACATTTCCTACATAGACTTCCGAAGAACTTAACAATTCAAATTCATCAGTTTCTCTCAAATTCACATCAAGGAACTTCACATCAGAAAATCCTTTGTTTATGAATCTTATTATGACATTTCCTGTTCTTCTACCCACATGTAGTTCTGTTTCATCAATGACAACACTTAAATCGGGTTTGGTACCAACTATTAACCCAATAATATCTGTTTTTACGTATTGGGTTTCAAGCTCATCATAGTAAGTTATTATTATTGGGACTTTGTAAACTCTTGATTCTGCATCTGAATAAGTTATCAAATCATATGAAAAAATATGTTCCCCCCCAGATTCTAGACTGTATATTTTCTTTTCAGATGTGCTCCCAATTGGGGCAAAAGGAAGTGCATTGAATGCAGTAACTGAGTCGCTTGCTGTTAAAGTAGCCTGGCTTAAAAAAGTTGACAAAGTTAAATCTAATTTGAATGAGACATCCTTCATGGTTGAGTCTGCCATATTCTTTACTTTAACATTAAGCTTAACCTCTTCTCCCGGTTTTATTAAATCTGGTTCTGTTTGTACAGAAACAACTGCAAGATTAGCATCCACTGTTTGTACATTAATGTCAAACTCTTTAGATATCCACAATGTACTATCGTGCTTATACTTAATTCTTATTGGATTCTCGCCTTCAACTGCATCTTCATCAACCCTAATCTTGTATTTTACAACAATAACATTTTGACCATCTCCTAATGCAGGCAAATCCCCTATGTCTCTAAGTGCATTCTCATTTGAATCTAGAGAAAAGGGATACTGCGGATCAAGCATTACTTGAAAGTCTCCAGCAGTAGACCCGGGATATTCATTAAGGATCAGAAATCTCACTTCCACATACTGCCCAGGATCAACAGGATCTGGATCCTGATTCATCAATGAGATATTAATCTGTGGTGATTCAATACTCTGAGCACTTACTGTGAATATTGTAACTAACATTAAAACAAATAACATTGTGTATAATTTATATTTCATTTTAACCTCCTTTGTTGACTATCTTACCATCTTTTAGATATTCAATTCTCTCTGCTTTTTTTGCTAGATGATTATCATGAGTAACCATTACTATTGTTTTTCCTTCTTCTTTATGTAATTTTTTTAGGAAATCCATAACTGTTGCTCCTGTTTTTGAATCTAAATTACCTGTTGGTTCATCTGCTAAAATTACTTCAGGATCTACAGACAAAGCACGTGCAATAGCTACTCTTTGTTGTTGCCCTCCAGACAATTCTGTTGGTCTGTGATCTAATCTCTCTCCAAGACCCACTTTAGTTAAAAGTTCTGCTGCTCTTTTTCTTCTTTCTCTCTCTGGTATATCTTGAAATACCATGGGCAGCATAACATTCTCTATAGCTGTCAAGGTGTTGATCAGATTAAACTGTTGAAAAATAAACCCAATCTTTCTGCCCCTTATCTGAGCTAAATCAGATTCATCTAATTCAGATATGTCTTGCTTTTCCAGATAGATTGTGCCTTTTGTAGGAATATCCAAACATCCAATTAAATTCATGGCTGTGCTTTTCCCAGAACCAGAAGGACCTTGTATGGCTAGAAACTCTCCTCTTTTCACTTCTAAATCCAACCCACGAAGAGCATGTACTTCTACTTCTCCCATATGATATGTTTTCCAGACACTTTTTAAGTTAATCAGTGTTTTACTTTTTATCATCTTTTTTATAAACCTTGTCTGAATTTAATAAAGTTTGCTTGAGATTTCTCTTGAGACTTCCTCAAGATCCTGTTCCCATTTTTCAAATAATTCCTCAAATTTTTTTAATTGCATAAAATAATCCTTCATCAAATTTAATTGTTCTTTTGATTTCTTATCTTTTTCTGCCCCCTCATACTTTTCTATTCTCTCTGGAAGAATCTTCCTTATTGGGCCTATGAAATTCTCCTTTGCGGCTCTTAATTTCTGTATGTTAAGTTTTGCTAAGTTTTTCTCTAAGTACAGATATACTTTTTTTGAACCAGGTTTTCTTCTTTTTTGTACAACCCCTATTGTTTCAAGCCTTTTAACTGTGTTTGAAACAGAAGCTAGACTGTATTTTGTCTTTTTGGCCACCTCTTCCATGGCAATCTCCTCTGGCTGCATATATAAAACTGCCATTACCTTTGTCATAACATCTGGGAAATTATAAGCATGACCCATTCTTCTAAACAAATTCCAGCATTCTTTTTCCAACGAATTCATTTTACAATCTTTACCATTCAACAAAAATTCAATTTCCTACCTTGTTCATTTTTACAAAATTTACAAAATATTAAAAGTTGTAAAACATTTATATATTTATTGTTTAATATGGTCTTGAAACCCAAAGGTTTTTAAATACTATTCATTTGTTAAATATAGAGGAGAAAGTGCACAAATAAAGGCAATTTCTAATATGAAAAATAATGGAAGAAAAAACTGATAACCGAGACAGAATTATACCTGCCGTAATCGAGGATGAGTTAAAGTCTGACTTTATTGACTATGCAATGTCTGTTATAGTTAGCAGGGCACTACCCGATATCAGAGATGGCCTTAAACCTGTCCATAGGCGTGTTCTATACACTATGATGGAGCTAGGTCTCCAATATGGAAAATCACATAAGAAATGTGCTCGTATTGTTGGTGATTGTCTTGGTAAATGGCATCCTCATGGTGATTCTAGTGTTTATGATGCCCTTGTTAGGATGGCACAGCCTTGGTCCTTAAGATATCCATTAATAGATGGACAAGGCAACTTTGGAAGTATTGATGGTGATTCGCCTGCAGCAATGCGTTATACTGAAGCAAGATTACAAAAAATTTCAGATGAAGTATTAGAAGATATTGATAAAGAAACAGTTGATTTTCAGGAGAATTTTGATGGTTCTTTAGAAGAACCAAAAATATTGCCCAGCAAAATTCCCAACTTACTAATTAATGGCTCATCAGGTATTGCTGTAGGAATGGCCACTTCTATACCTCCACACAACCTCAAAGAAATTTGTAGAGCCATTATTATGACAATTGAGAATCCTGAAATCAGCATTAATGATTTGTTTAATGTGGTCAAAGGTCCGGATTTCCCTACAGGTGGATTATTGTGTGGAGACCAAGGATCAAAATTAGCTTACTCTAATGGTACTGGAGGCATCAAGTTAAGAGCAAAGATAGAATTAGAGGAGAAAAAGGGAAAAACCTCTTTAATAGTAAATGAAATTCCTTACATGGTCAACAAATCTCAGCTTTTAGAACAAATAGCAGACTTAGTTAAGAAAAAGATAATTACTGAAATCTCTGAATTGAGGGATGAATCAGACAGAGATGGAATGAGAGTAGTTATTACCTTAAAAAGAGGAGGAAATCCTGAAATAGTCATGAATCAGCTATACAAACATTCTAGATTAGAAAACTCCTATGGAGTTAGATTCCTTGCTCTCGTTAACAATATCCCAAGAACTCTTAATCTAAAGAGAATGCTTGAGTTATTTATTGAACATAGAATAGAAATAATAACACGAAGAACAAAATATAATCTAAAGAAAGCAAAAGCCCGTGCACACATATTAGAAGGCTTAATTGTTGCATTAAATGACATTGAAAATGTTATTAAAAAGATTAGAAAATCTGTTGATGCAAATAAGGCCAAGAATATTCTGATAAAAGATTACTCACTAAGTGAGGAACAAGCCAAAGCTATTCTTGATATGAAACTGCAAAAGCTTGCTTCAATGGAACAAAAGAACATAAAAGACGAACATAAAGAATTAACAAAGACAATAGAAAAGCTTGAAAGCATTCTAGCAGACAAAACCAAAGTCCTGAACATGATTATTAAGGAGCAAGAAGAACTTATAGAGAAATATGGTGATGAAAGGAGAACAAAAATCATTGAATATGAAGAAGACTTAGATATTGAAGATTTGATTGAAGAGGAAGAAGTTGTTGTTACAATTAGTCATTCTGGATATATAAAAAGAATGCAGCTTTCTGAATACAGACAACAGGGAAGAGGTGGAAAAGGAATAATTGGGGCAAACACCAAAGAAGAAGATTCTTTAGAACATTTGTTTGTAGCTAATACCCATTCATATTTACTTGTATTCACGAACAAAGGAAAAGTTTATTGGAGGAAGGTATACAAAATACCTGAGACTTCTCGTTATTCAAAAGGGACTCCAATAGTAAATCTTGTTGAAGTAGAAAAAGACGAATTAATTTCTGCTGTTATTCCAGTTAAGGAATTCAAAGAAGATCAATATCTTGTATTTAGTACAAAAAAAGGACTAGTTAAAAAAACTAAATTGAAATCATATTCCAGACCAAGAAAAGGAGGTATTTGGGCAATTAATCTTAGAGAAGGCGATGATGTTGTTGATGTTGTAAAAACAGATGGCCAAGAGCAATTAATTTTGGCAACTAAAAGAGGGATGGCTGTACGATTTCATGAGACAGATGTCCGATCTGTTGGTAGAAATTCTATGGGTGTAAAAGGCATTACTTTAAAGAAGAAGGATGATGAAGTTATAGGCATGGTTGTGGCAGACACAAGTAAAACACTGTTAACTATAACAGAAAATGGATATGGAAAAAGAACAGAGATTGAAGAATATAGATTAATAAATCGTGGTGGCTCAGGAGTTATAAATATAAAGACAACAAAAAGAAATGGGAATGTCGTCAAAATAAAAACAGTTACTGAGGAAGATGAACTAATGTTCATTAGTGAAGAAGGGCAGATAATAAGGACAAGCGCTAAGTTTATATCTGTGATTGGAAGAAACACCCAAGGAGTAACAATTATGAGACTCAATAAAGGAGATAAACTAGCAGATGCTGCTAAGATTGTTAGTTAAGCATAATATTAAAAATCCTTATCTTTTCCTTTAAATCATGGAAGCATACGTTATAACAAGCAAGGGAGCAGAAGATATTTGTGCTCAAGAGATAAAGGAAATAACAAACTCTTCAAAAATACACAAAGAAGAACGTGTTGTAAAATTCGCTATTAAAAATTATCTTGATTTATGTAAAGTATGTTATATAGGACAATCTATCTACAGAGCAGTTCTTTTATTAGAGGAATTCAAAGTAGAAAAAAACCTTGAAAAAAGTTATAAAAATGCAGAAAAAGTATTGAAAAAGATTGACTTTTCTCCCTGGTTAAAAAAAGGTATGAGTTTTCTAGTAGAATGTGAAAGAGAAGGAGAACATGATTTCCATAGTGTGGATATTGCAGCAGAGATTAGCAAATTTATTTTGTCAAAAGAGAAATCAATGAACACAGATTTCAATAATCCAGATTTGATTTTCTATATTTATATAAATGGTAATAAAGGCTATTTTGGTGTTGATTTTTCTGGAATGGAACTAGCCAAAAGACAATATAAAATATTTAACCACCCGGAATCTCTAAAAGGTGTTACAGGTTATGTTCTAGCAAGAGAGGCGGGCATTTCTAAAGAAAAGGTTGTATTAGATCCTTTTATGGGTTCTGGAGTCATTGTTATTGAAGCAGGGTTGTATGTTGCAAAGTATCCTGTTAGGTTCTATGATAAAGACAAATTAATTTTTACGAGGTATGATTTCTTTAAAGAACATAAAGAAACTTTCTTTGATGAAATAGATAAAGAGATTAAAAAAGAAGAAACAAAAATATACGGCTATGATTCACACTTAAGATTTCTCAAAGCCACACAAAAAAATGCTAAACTAGCGGGGATAAACAAACTTCTCAATCTAAGTAAAGTAGATGTAGAATGGCTGGACACAAAATTTGATAAAAACATAATAGATGTTATTGTTAGTGATCCTCCTAGAAATTCCAATAGAAAAGATGACAAAGAAATGCTAAAATTATATACTGAGTTTTTTTATCAGGCTGAATTTGTAATCAAGAAAAAAGGAAAGGTTGTGCTATTAACAAAAAGTAATGAACTCATAGAAAAGGCTAGTAAAAAATATAAATTTAAAATAAATAAAAAATATAAGATATACCAAGGACAAGAAATATTCAACATTGTAGTTTTTAAGAGGGATTAATATGGCAACATGTGAAATGTGCGGAGTAGATTCTAAATTATGCCTTGCAAGAATAGAAGGCGTAGAGCTAAATGTTTGTAAAGATTGTTCTTCATATGGACAGATAATTAAAAGGCCTAAAAAAATAGTTAAAAAAAAGAAATCTACAAAGAGAAAAGAATCTCGAACAGAAAAAATACAAGTAATAACAAAAGATTATTCAAAAATAATCAGAGGAAAAAGAGAAAAGCTTGGTCTAAAACAAAAGGAATTTGCAAAATTTATAGCAGAAAGGGAATCCATAATACATAAGATTGAATCTGGCTCATATAAACCCAGTTTAGAACTAGCTAGGAAAATGGAAAAACAACTCAACATTTCTCTTGTTGAAGAAAAAGAGATTAAACCCCAAAAACTAAAGAGTAAAAAGACAGAATTCACAATTGGAGATATTATAAAATCAAAAGATTAAGCTTTTTTGAAAGCTTCATCTATAATCTCTTCCTGCCAACCAACTTTTTTTAGAGCTAATCTAATATCTTCATCCTTCTTATTTAGTATTCTGGCTTTGTTTATATAAGATATTAGTTGCTTTCTATCCTCTTTAGGAATATGAACATCATGCAAAACTAAATCAATGATATATTCTGGCCAGCCTACTTTTAACAAAGTGGATTTTATATGTTTAAATTCTATACCTTCAGATTTACATTTCTGTACATACTCATCCAATTCTCTTAATTCCTGATCAGATAAAACAGACACGTTTTTCTGGTAAAGTAAGAATCCAACTACGCCCCCAACAATAAGTGTGATTAAGACTATTGATAGAATTCCCCACGGAAACTTCTTCCTTTCTTGAGAAGAGTCTTGGTTCGGATTATCATCTTGAGAAACATCTTTTATAACATCTCCTGTTGTTTGTTGGCCGGGACCATCATCTTCTTGTTCTTGTGGTATAATCTCTGCTTCATCTCCTCTGATTCCGAAATAACTTAGTCCGGGAGAGTCTGATTCGTAGTAAACATATGTTGAATCTTCATTTGTCTTTACTGTATCAACTTCTGACCAATCATCAGTATACCTATACAGGAATATTTTTTCTTCATCTATGTTATTATTATTAATCCAGTTCTTTGTTACTCTGAATTTAATTACAGTTCTCGAGACATCTTCGTCTTGTATCAATGATTTATCTATCTTTACATATTTATAAACAAGTCTTGGAAGTGAATCAATAAAAGAAGGTAAATCTCTCTGTTCAACATTCATTAAAACCGTCCCATTAACTTGTTTATTTAGTGTAAATATTATGTGTGTGAAGGGAATGTTTGTAGATGCTATGTTCATTGTGTGTTGCCCTTCTTCAGGACTATAATAAACTTGAGTTACTTTTGTTGGAGCTGATATGTCATCATTAGAACCACTACTGCCTCCACTACTTCCACCTCCGTTGTCATCATCCTCATCAGAAGTTTCCTCATCAGTTCTCTTGCTGTCTGAGTCTGAGACGCAATTTCCTACCCTATCACAAGCTGTTATGTTATAATTATAGATTGTATCTTCATCAAGATTAGTAAATGTTTCAGAATGAGACAAAGAAAAGCTAGTTTGTCTTTCTGTGCCTTCTCCTTCCATACTTATTGTGTGGTTGGCTGGTTCATTTGTGTTGAATGTAATCTTTATTTGTTCTGTTGTTGTATCATCATTATCATCTAAGTTAGATATTACAGGAGCAGTTGTATCACTAACTGTAAAGTTAATTTGAGAAGATCTCAAGTTTCCTGTTGTATCTATGCAGTTTACTGTTAAGTTATGGTCGCCATTTGAATTAAAGTCATATGTTGATGTAAAATCTCTATAATTTGTGGTTGTTGAATTTGTCCAACTTCCTGTGTCTATCCTATGTTTACATGTGCTGTTTTCATTTGTTGAGAAGGCTATGTCTTGATTATAGCTTGCAGTCAAGACAGAGTTATTACTTGGAGAAGTAATATTAATCTGGGGAGCAAGTGTGTCATTATCCCCAAACACTGCACTGAAATGTGGAACATAGACATAAGTATGTCTGTCAGATTCATTATAACATGCTGTTGTATCTGGTTCTGTATAGTCTCCTGAACAAACACCAATAATGCCGCAATCTGTTAAATCATCTCTGCTGCAATAATATATATTTCCATATGAGTTGGTTTTATTTTTAGGCAATATTATTCTGCCATAGTAATCTGTGGTATCATTAAGGAATAGGGAGAAGTTTGTAACATAAACATAATCTACTGCTTCTGTTCCATATCTAGATGTGATTTGTGATTCAAAGTAACTACTATTATCACTTACTTGGAAGAAATAATCCCAATTTACATTAGATGGAGAAAGGTTATACACTTTCATTGTTGTGTTGGTTAGATTTATTTCCAGAGAAACATCTTGGTCTAGAGAAATATTTTGAGATAATTCTGAATCTGTTGAATTAAATACTTCTATTGTTGTTATGTTGTGCTCAATATTGGTGAAATCTATTATCCAATTTGTTATGTTTAATGTTCTATTAATAAAGAAAGTAACTTGTTCACTGGTGGTTCTACCTGCACTGTCATTAGCATATAATTTTAAGACTTGTTTTCCTGCTCTCCCGAAGTTAATTATTTGTGAATTATTTCCTCCTGTTTTATCTGTTGGAGTTAAAGGAATTTTCGTTATATTATGATTTAAGATATACCAAGCACTATCTAAGTTTGTCTCATTAATTGTATAGTTTACTTGTATTGATTTTGAATTTATTCTAAGATTAGATGTAGGATAAGTTATATATACAACTGGAGAAGTTGTATCTATTGAAAAATTAACTGCTTCTGCCCTTCCTACAAATCCTGCAGTGTCTTCACAAAGAACAGTGACATTATAAATGCCGTCTGGCAAACTTAATGTTGCTGTGTGGACTCTGTTTGAAGAAGCTAAAGTAGAATTAGTTCCTGTATTTATAGTATAATTACAAGAAGCACTTTCACTTGTAGTTACATTTACAATTGGGTTACTTGAATAAGGTGTATTATTTAATGGGTTAGTTATGTTTACTTGTGGTGGCAAGGAGTCTTGTACATTCACCCATAGGGTTCTTGAACTAGCTGTGTAATTTGGAGAGAGCGGATACTTTGCTGTTATATTATACAGGCCTTTTCTATTGAATGTGGTTAAGTTATTTACTGACTTAGTCTGGCTGTTAATTAATGTGCCATTTACATAAAGTAATATGGTGTGGTCTCCTGTTGTGTTTGCTGTAATGTTTAGTTTGTCTGTTTGATTAATTGTCCTGTTGGCTTGTGTTCCATTTAATGTGAGATTAACTGAACTACTTGCTCTTGATACATAATAGAAGAAAGTGTCTGTAAAGTTAATATTATTAGATGTGTCATTAGCATACATCTTCCAGAAATGTTTGCCAGCTGCAATTCCTGAAATGTTGAAGTAATATGTTGTGCTTTTATTTCCTGTAATTGAGCTGTTTGTGCTTTGGCCAGAGAAGTTGTGCTCAACCCATACAGAACTAATTTTAATGTTGTCTTGCCAAGTTACATTGAATTGATACTCCAAACTTTTATTGTGGGTTGTTGTGGTTGTTGGTGGATGTGTTGAATTGTTTGACCAATAAGGGTTTGTAAGATCTATTAGCCCTGTGGTATAATTGAATTCCTCTGATATGTTGCTGTTACCAACTAAATCTGTAGCATTAACCACATAATAATAAGTAGTATTAGAAGCCAAGCCAGTTATTGAGATGTTGTGTTTTGTCTTATATTCAAGTGTGTTTACTGCCCCTTTATCATATGCTCCCTGGCTTGTTCCATAGTGTATCCTACCAATCGCTGGTTCAGATGTGTTAAAATAAACAATAAATCCTGTAGGCAAGGATTCATTTCTGACTCCTGTTATATTTGGTTTTGTCGTGTCAACATCAAAAGCATATATGCCTGAGCTTACTTCATTACCCGTACTATCTATAATATGTATTGTAAAGTTATGTTCACCATCTTCTTCATCAGTAATGTTATAGTAGAAATTCCTATTACTCCCTACCATTGTTTTGTTTGTACCATCAATATCTATTGTTGCATTATTTAATGGTTCAGATGAAGTGATATTGACAAACGTGCTATTCTGAGAAATATTTGAATTGTTTGCAAGAACTTGGACAAACGTTAATCTTGGAATATCATCAATATAAGCTAAAGCTGATGATAGATTTATTCTTGGAAAAACCAAGCTGTTTCTTGGATCGGTTATGTCTTTTCCTGTATTTTTCAAGATATCTCTAACTTGAAGTGGTCTTAATATAGTGCCGTTTTCTCTTTTCTTAAATTCAATAAGTAATGCTGCTGCTCCAGCAACGTGAGGCGTTGCCTGGGAGGTACCTGCTTTAAGTTCATGCTCCCCTCCTGGAACAGATGAATTAATAATTGCTCCCGGCGCTAATAAATCCAAGAAAGATGCTGAATTACTAAAACAAGTAACGTTGTCTGCTTCAGATCCGTCATCAGTACATGTAACACCATAACTCCAACCACCTGTATTACCATCATAAACAGCACCAACTGAAGTAACATTTTCGAGACACGCAGGACTACTCATTCTATCTGTATAAGCAGCATTACCTGATGCCGCAACCACAAAGATTCCTTCACTTATTGCAGTCTGAACAATAGCAGATCTTGTTTCCTGTAAAGATTCTCCATCACAAACACTTGTATAGGTGCTTGTGCTTCCCAAACTCATTGTAATTACTGAGATATTATATTTGTCTTTGTTTTCAATACACCACTCAATTCCCGCATCAACATCTGATGAGTAACCGCTTCCAGGATCTGCTCCTCCCAACGCCCTAACTGCAACTATCCTTGTTCCTGGTGCTACACCTGCATAAGAACCATCAACAGAAGTTACTATGCCTGCCACATGTGTTCCATGCTTTTCTGTTTGTGTATCTGGTCGGGGATCAGAATCACCACCACTATAGAAATCCCAGCCACCAATCACTTTTCCACAGCCAGACCAGTTTAAGGTTGTATTAATTGTTCCATTAATTACTTTATCAATAATAAAACCATCATCCTCTGTAAATGCACTTGTCTCTAATCTAATATAAAGTGTGTCTCCCTCTACTGTTGGTGTCCATATGTCTTCATGGAAATCTGTGTAAGATGCAATTATTGTCTCATTATCTCCTTCTAAAACTTTTATATAATCATATGCTTGTTGTAAACTAATATTGACAAAATGTGCAGATATCTGTTGGAATCCTGTATAATTCACTTTATAAGTTATCTCTATCCCGTTAGGATATGGGTGTGCTGATTCTATGTTTTGAGGAAGACTTTCTATATTTCCTATAGAAGAATAATTCCCAATCATACACCCCCCTAAAAATGGATGTGTGTAATCAATACCTGAGTCAATAACACAAACCGTTTCTCCAGTACCATTTGTAGATAGTCCATTTATAGAGACATCCCAGAAAGAGGAAGCATTTATTAAAGGAACAGACTCGGTTAACAAAGTATAAACAGGTTCATCATAGTATATTCCCTCAACATGGGGATGGTTCTTTAGTTTTTCTAATTCTTTTTGAGTTACGGAGGCAGCTACACTATTAACATACTTATATTGTCTTTTTAATCTAAAGCCTTTGTCTCCCATTAGAGTAGACAATGCCTGTTCTTGTTCTTTTTTAATGATGGTTTTTTTAGCTTCCGACTTTTTTTCTGAAGAAAGCAAACCAAACCCTTTCTGAACATCTGGTTCTCTAAACTTTATTATAACATCAACTTTTCCATTTTCTGCTGCTTTTGAAACAACATCTGAACTAATAAATACTTCATTGTCTTTACTGACTGTAAAACTAGTGAGAACAAGCAATACTAAAACAAAGATTATGAATTTCTTATTCAAATGAGCCCCCTTTTTATTATGTGAGATAACATTCATATAAATACTTTACCCTCTTGTTAGACAATATATTTTAAAACAGATTAATATTCCTTAGTTAAGATGAAAAATAGAAGTGTTGTAATGCCCTTAATTGGAATTAACATAGTTGTATTTGTAT
Source organism: uncultured Methanosarcinales archaeon (assembly GCA_964537195.1). Classification (GTDB taxonomy): domain Archaea; phylum Nanobdellota; class Nanobdellia; order Woesearchaeales; family GW2011-AR15; genus CAZHYZ01. Next base: position 69,656 of record CAZHYZ010000001.1, on the reverse strand, counting down.
TGCAATTTGTATTTACAAACATAACTAATACTTTTGTTTTGTTTCCTTCTCAAATTCTCTCAAGACCTTGGATTTTAATCACAAGCATGTTTTTGCATGGAAGTGGTTCACACATATTTTATAACATGTATGGTCTATTGATTTTCGGACCTTTATTAGAAGAGAAAATAGGACCAAAAAGATTCTTGTCTCTCTATCTAATATCAGGCATATTGGCTGGATTAGGGCATGTTGTTCTTAGCAAATTAATATATGGTACTGCACCTCCTGCTTTAGGAGCATCTGGAGCCTTAATGGGTATCATCGGAGCACTAATAATTTTAATGCCTGACTTGAGATTATTGTTGTTTTTTGCTATTCCTATGCCTCTTTGGGTAGCTGGAATTCTTTGGGCTGTAATTGATTTTGTTGGTATATTTTTACCTTCAAATGTAGCTAATTTAGCTCATCTTGTTGGTTTGGGTGTGGGTTTGTTGTATGGCCTATATTTGAAAAAACAGAGAGGAAATTACAGAAAGAGATTCTCACATGGAACACACATGAATAGAAGAGATATTGAAAGCTACTTGAAATCAGGCAGAATTTAATTCTTTTTTTATGTTTTCAAAATCTATTTTTAAGATTGGCCTAAGTCCCGGATTATACAATGCTGCTGCAGGGTGATATGTAGGCATAATTAAAGAATCAATAGCATCAATTTTTTTCATCATACCGTGTATTTCAGATATCCCTGAAATATTCTTCATTCTGTCAACACTAAAATTTGCTAATAAGAATTTTGTGGAAAAATTTCCCAGCGTAACAACAATCTTTGGATTTATTATCTTAAGTTGTTTTACCAAAAAAGGAGAATGTGCCCTTATTTCTGATGTTGTTGGATTTCTGTTGTTTGGTGGCCTATATTTTACTATGTTTGTAATGTAAACGTCTTGTCTCCTTAATCCTATGTGTGTTAATAATTCTGTTAACAGATTACCTGCTCTCCCTACAAAGGGCCTTCCTTGTATATCTTCATTTCTACCTGGTGCTTCACCAACAAAAACAACTTCTGCATCAGGATTTCCTCCACCAAAGACTAAATTTCTTGCTTCTTTTTTCAGAGGAAGTTCATTCCTTAAAATTTCGTCTCTAAGCTCATTCAAGAGAGTTATTTTACCCATATTTAATAGGTTTATAGCAATTTTTAAAAGTATTGCCCTATTTACTATTAATATGACAGAGCTAGTTGCTATACTTTCTACTGGAAAAGGAACCTGGTCTCAAGTAATTAAGGTTATAAATAGTGAAGAATGGGACAAGATTTATCTTATAACTAATGAATTTGGTGCAAACACATTCAAGAAACAAGAGAACATGGAGTTTATTGTGATAAATACTAATGAAAGCATAGAATTAATTATAGATCATATTCAGGAAAAATTAAAAAATAAACTCTCTGGTCCTGAGGTTGCGTTGAATTTTGTTTCTGGAACAGGAAAAGAACATATGGCTGTGCTTTCAGCATTATTAAAAATGGGTCTAGGTATTAGACTAATTATACACACAGTAAATGGTTTAAAAGAGATATAGAAAGGTTTTTTAAGTATGGCAGTTTTCAAGCATGAGAAAAAGATGGGTGATTATATATCGCACTTGAGATAATCCTTTTTTTAGGATTAATAATTATGATAGGCTATGCTGGAAACATTTTCTCTGAGAAGACAAAGATCCCTGAATCCTTATTTATGATTCTAATTGGTCTTTTGATAGGACCTATTTTCGGAATAATAGAACCTGCCAGTTTAAGGGGACTTTCTGGAACCTTTGCGACCATTGCTATTGTCATTATTCTTATAGATAGTGGTCTTGATTTTGATGTTTCTACACTATTTAAGAAGATGTTTGATGCTGCACTCTTTACTGTGGTTGTCAACATAATAATTACTTTGTCTGTCGGGTTTTTTGTTCATTTGGTATTTGGTTGGAATTTATTGCATGGTTTTCTTTTAGGGATTGTTTCTAGCGGAACCACCACAGTGATGGTACAATCGCTTTTACAAGATTTGACTATAAACAAGGAAACACGCCATTTGCTTGTTTTAGAATCAATACTTAATGATACTACCTTGATAATTATTGCCGTCACAATTATAGATTTAATAAAAGAGACAAGCACAGAGATAATATCTTCTGTTGTTTCTAGTGTACAGACTTTCATTGTACAGTTAGCATTAGGAACAATGTTTGGGATTCTCTTCTTTTTTGTATGGCTAGAGATAACAAAAATAATTCCTCCTCACAGAAAGCGTAATTATGTTTTTATCCTTGGTCTGTTATTTATACAGTATGGGTTTGTTGAATTTTTAAGTGGGAGTGGAGTTGTTTCTGTTCTGATATTTGCCTTGTTATTAGGTAATTTATCTTCTATAATGAAGTCTCTCGACCTAAAGGATAGGTATTATACACAAGAGCATATTAGATCTCTGAGATCTATAAAACTAGTACAATTAGATTTCTCTTTTTTTATAAGAACTTTCTTTTTTGTTTTTCTAGGGATGATTACTGATTTAAGTGTTGTAACCACGGACTTGGCTTTAACTGCTTTAGGAATTATTATGATAATGATCATAACTAGATATCTCAGCGTAAACATAATCTCTTTAGTTGATAAAAGATACAACAAACATGCTTTCTTGATATCTACAATGGTTCCAAGGGGTTTTGTAGCCACATTATTAGCTTTCCTGCCTTTTAATGAAGGCATTATAATTCCGGGATTTCCTGAGCTTGTATTATTGTTGATATTTGCCACATCTATTGTTTCTATTTTTGGTACAATTATACACAGGACAAAAACAGAAAATGGGAATAATAAAGAGAAAAAGAAAAACGGAAAAAAGAAAAAAAAGGATTAAGTTCTTGGTACTTTGCTTATATATGTTATTTGACCTCTTGGATGATTCTTCAGTTTTCCACCATAAACTACTCCACCAACATCATTTGAGTTGGCATCTGTATAAAGATAGTCTCCTTCACTATCTTGACCAACAATATATGCTATGTGGCCTGGAGCACTATCACCAAATATAACATATTTTCCTGTTGCTAATTGACTTTCGCCAGTATATTCTTCTAAATTACTGTCTACTCCAACAAGACCATAAGCTGTAGATACCTCGTAGCCTGATGCAACACCAAAGGCATTTACATAACAGAGACATTGTAAATATGGTTCAGAGACTGCACAAGTAGTAAAAGTATAAGGCCAAGCATCTGAAGATAATTGGTTAATTTGTCCAATATTTGGAGCATAATTATCTAAACATTCATATAAATCAGATTTAAGTTGGCTATAATATAACTCATAACAAGTAGTTATCATTTGTGATAAGACTTGTGCATTTCCAATGCGTGTTCCAGGAAATTCCTTTTCAAGTTTATCTCTCTGAACATCTGAAATAGTCACCTCTTCCTTAACACAAACAGACGGCTCTTCATCACATGTCCAACCGTCTTCTATTTGGCAAGTATCTGAGCAACCGTTTAAACCAACAGTATCACCATCATCACATTCTTCATCAACATTGTTAATAAGGCCGTCTCCACAATATTCTAATATACATTCTGCATTACACCCGTCTCCATCATCATTGTTGCCGTCATCACACTCTTCATTAGGATCAAGATTGCCATCCCCACATGTCTGTGGAACTACTCGGCTACCTTCACATTTCCATTCTGTGGTTTCATAATTGGGGAATTTCTCACAGTCAATCTCAGAATAACATTCTGGACAATTTTCTTGACATGTGAACAAACAATCTGTATAATCGTCTGCTTGTGAATCACAGTTAGTAGAACAATCAGAATAACAAACAGAATTTTGACAACTCATCAAATCATCTTTACATTCATCTTGACCTGGATTACAACCATAAGTACAGTAAGAGAACCTTTTTCCGTTATCATCTATAATTGCATTTCCACCACTTGAACAACTTAGTTGTCCTACGGGTTCTTCTTCAATAACTTCTTCCTCAGGTTCTTTTCTATCACAACAATACATTCTCTCTCCTTGCTCTGTCTGAGAACATCTCACAGAATGATATTCATCCACAACCTCACACTCACTGGCAACAAGACATTCTCTTCCATCTTCACAAGGACAGATATTTTCCTCTGCAAGTTCATAATGTACATAATTCTTCTCTTCTGTAGGACCAACAACACAATATTCTGCATTGTATTCTCCGGCTCTAACACAAAAACCATTTGTCCATTTTCCACCCTGGGTGGTACAGCTCAACTCATCCATTGGTCGTGCGTTTTCATTTGCTTTACATTCTTGGTCACCAAAATATTCAAAGTGTGGATATGGGTACATATAATTGCCCTCTTCTGCACCAAAACAACAATAACCTCCGTTATTCTCTCCCTTAACTACACAAAATCCGCCGTTTTCTATGTTTGGTCTACTTACCCAACAACTATCAACAGCCTTACAATCATCTTCTGTTAGTGGTCTATCAACATCTTCAGAGATATCAAAGAAAGTAACTCCTTGTCCTTTTAATTGTAGAAATGCCCGAGCATACATACAAACATCATTTAAGTTTGCTACCCTGACTTTAACTGTGTTTGTTCCTGATCTCAATTTACCCGGAGAGGCAGGTGTTGATTTTGTTTTTTGCTGAGTTGTCTCGCTCAATATTTTTCCAGGTTCTTCATTTATTGTCCATAAACAAGTATCAGAACAAGACCAGTCTCTTCCCTCAATTTTGGACATGTCATAAACTAAAGGAAGGTACTCATCATCATTTGCCACACTTAAATCTGTTTCTCCTTGTGTTTTTTGAAGATCTGTAGCAATAGTGTTTTTAATGGGGGTTGAACCTGCCTGAGAAGCAATAGTTATTATGTTAGAAGGTGTACTTTTAAGAATATAATTCTCAACTTCTACTTCTTCTTGTATGAGAAATGCTTCTAAATCATTTGTTTTCCCTATACACTGAGACAATTCATGACAATCTTTATCAAAAAATTCCCCCCGACACCCATTCTCATCGGGCTTTCCTTGGCAGTCAGTTATGACTGTTTCATCTCCAACTTGTTGTGAGTTAACACAACAACCTAATCCACTAGGTTCATAACTAACACATGCATCTCCTCCAGTTCTCAGATAAAAAGTGAATTCTCCTTCTCCAAGCAAAGGATGAAAAGTTTGGTCAACATCATCTTTTATTGCTCCAATATCTTCATAAGTAGTTAGCACTTGAAATGGCTCTTGTTGCTCAAATGCAAACCCAAATGTTTTTGGAGTTGCAAAGAAACCTAATCTGGTTTTTGTAGCCCCAGGAACAAGGGGAACTCCATCACCATAATCTTCTATTGTCTGGACTGGTGAACATTTTCCTCCACCCCAACAAATAGAATCAGGATTTTCTAAATTATCTGTTATACTTCCTTCATTAAATTGCACTCCAATACTTCCAATAGCAACCCTGCCCATAAAGGAATCAAGAGTGTCTCCTTCTGTTCCACTAAGGTCTGCTGTACAATGTAGGGTTGCTCCGTCTCTAATTCCATCTCCACTAATTAAGTCGTCTGTAACCCAGTCAAACTTTTCTTTAATCTTTTCTTTTGCAAAAGCACTTGCAGCAGAAACACATTTATTTTCCAAATAGGTATAAACTTCCTTACTTTGATCAGATGACATTTCTGCAAAAAGTGTAAATTCTTGAGGGTTTTCTATACCTGAAAAAGAAATCTTAATTTCTCCAACACCAAATTCATAAGCAGGATCATCATCATTATCCCAGTCCCTTATATGTTCAGAGTTTAAATCACATACATCCACAGGAAATTCTTCTCCATAATAGTAAGTAGTCATATCATAATTATCATACTCGCATTCAAAAGAAGACATGAATTCAGGCAACAAATGAAAACCATAACTGCCGTGTTCGTCATCCTCTAGAGAGTTATACATCCAATGGGTTGGATTACATCCGTTGTCTTCTCCATCTAAAAAAGGATCTTTAAAAATAAACTCCATAGGAAAGGTCTTCTCTCCTGTACTCATTTGCATTGTAGCTTGTCCATCCACGCTTGAACCACACATTGATACGGATATCAAAGAGAAATGATCAACTTTACCACGAACAACCATGTTTTCTTCATCAAAGTAACTAGGATATGTTATCCACAAATCTGCATCATCATCATAATATGCTAATTTCAATGCAGAAGTATCTAGACCTTGAATGTCTTCTTCATCAAGCTCAACTGTAACCTCAATGGCAGGATTAAATTTTGCTCCATGAGGCAATCCTTCATATAAAACAGAACCTATCACAACAGCGTTAGACAATCCATTTATATGTTCGTCCTCAACATTCAAACTAATAGCATCAACACTATCACCGTCTTTTGTTACTGTAGTATCGTCAGAAAAATAAAGATTCAATCTTCCATCTTCTGTTGTATATACTGTGCCTTCTTCAATTATGCCGCCGTCAGAATCAATTAAGGTGTTAGTCCTAAAACTATAGCTGAATTTTTTTAATCTGAATTGTTCTTCGCCTTTTGAAAAAATTACTGGATAATCTATATTAAAATTAATTATATCGTCATTAATCTCAACATTGACAACTGGTTCTTCCTCAGATATCTCTGCTATGTTCTCATATATCTTAAACTCATCTGTACAAATCATAATCTGTTCACCTACATATACTTCAAGAATGCCTGGTGAATCAAGACCATAATTCTCTATACCCTCAAAAACAGATTGCTCAATACAATCTTCAACATACAATCCTGCATCTTCTTCAAGATTTTGAAAAGTAATACTTTCTTGTTTAACTTGTTGTACATCTGCTCGCTTCATATTTATTCTTACAACTACAAATAGGGACACAACTAATAACAAAACCAAGCCCACTATAAGAAATAAAGATATCTGAGATTTTTTTGTGGATTTCATATTAATTAGTTTACTGCAAACACATTATATAAATTTTACCTCTTACTAACATAAACTCTGTATCCGCCAGATTTAGCAATTGTATCAACATTTCCGAAGACTTCTTTCATCTTTTTTTCTAAAGATACACCACCTTTTCTGTGTCTTGCAACTAATTGCAACAATCCCCTTTCAAAAAGATGTTTTTTAGCACCCTCAATAATGCTAAAACAAATCTCTTTACCTGCTGTCTGGGGAGGATTCACTAAGACTGTATTAAAGTCTCCTTCTATTTCAGAATATATATCACTTTTAATAGCTCTTACTTCTTTCAATTTGTGCAACTTGATATTTTTCTTACAAAGCATAACTGCCCTTTCATTTATGTCTGCCATAACAACCTTAACAGAAGGAAATAATTTCTTTATAGAAATCCCCACAACACCATAACCAGAACCCATGTCCAATACAGACCAATCTTTTTCAATAACACAATTTTCAATAAGTGTCTTCGTACCTTTGTCCAGCTTATCTTTTGAAAAAACTCCTTGAGCAGTAAATATATCAAAACTTAATCCCTTAACTCCTATATGAATTTTTTTTAAGCTAACTTCAGAATTTTGTTTTTCTGAGTAATAATGTGTCATAAAAGGAAAAAACCTCTCTGATATAAAAATTATATCATGATTTTCAATACTAATTCAGCAAACCCAACAAACATAACAACATTAAATATAATATTAGTAAGTCCATAAGATATTATCTCAAAAGTAGAATATTGGACTACAAACTTTCTTACAAAACTTACATATATATTTGATAAACCTGTAACAAGTAAACCCAGAGTAACTATATTCATTCCTGAGAATACTTCTGCCAATATTGCAGCCACAACATAGGATGTCATCATGAAAAAATAATTTACTTTTATCACTTTAATATACAACATGGAAACAAGCTTTGTGACGATTGCTGTTATAATGCCATATGTAAGACCATACTGATTAGTCATTAAGATAGCGGAAAAAGTTGATAGTTCTATATCCGCAGGGGCGTCAAAATACCTCTTAAAAGAAAGCATCATTGAATTCAATACAGAAAAAAAAGTTAAAAAAATAATTGGCCACACATCAATGAAAAAAGAAATTATCCACACAAATAATCCAAGAAAGAGCCACTTTTTATCTACTTTGAATTTCAGATGTCTCTTTTTGCTTGGAGAACTTTTTTTTCTAGACATCTAAGGTATTCGGTTTTTTATATATAAAACTCTTTCTAAAACATTAATATTCTAAAGAGATCTCCAAACCCAATAAAAAGAACTATGTTAAAGATTGTGTTTGAGCTACCATACATAATAATCTCATATGTAGAAAGCATTGTAATAAATCTAGAAACAAACACAATATAAAGATTAACAACTAACGTTGAGATAATCCCTACTGAAGCAACACCCATCCCAGAAAAAAGGCTTGCAGTAATTGCTGCTATAATATAACCAATAACCATAAACAAGTGATCCATCCTAACATTTCTATTATAAATTATGCCTGCTATTTTTGTCAATATTGCTGCAGCAATTCCCCACTTAACATTATATTCCATTGTCATCAAGACAGCAGAGAATGTTGAAAACTCTAAATCAAGTGGGGCTTGCACATATCTATCAATAGAAAGCAGTAAAGCATTTGCTACACTAAACAACATCAAAAAAACAAATGGCCATATATTAATGAAAAAAGATAAAACAAGCAAGACAAATAGCAGAAGAAACCATCTTCTATCTATATTTAACTTCTTGTATTGCTCACGGATTCTCTGCATAGGGATTTTCTTTACCGCCATCCAAAAAAGAAAGCACACAATATTTAAAAAAACATATGTTATTATGACAGTAATTCTGGAAGACGCTTAGAAAAATCTTCTCTTGTTAACACCAAATCAAAGAAGTTCTCTGCTTTTCTCATTATGTTAACATTTACCTCTAAACAATATCCGATAGTGTAAATGTCTTTTGTATCTATTTCATTAAAAAGAGTGAATATGTCAAATTTAGAGAAATTAAGATCTATAATCATTTTATCCACATCACCAAAAGACAACTCACTAAGCAAGTCTTCTTTTGTCCGAACAATTACAAGTTCTTTGTTTAACTTTGCTGCTACGGTTCTTATTTTTGCAGCGAAAAATAAATCACTTAATACGACAAGTATTTTTTCCATTTCAAGCCCTCAGAGCGATTTAAACCTAACCTTTTCAAAGGTTAGAAACCAAAGGAACGTACTATTCATAAGAAGAGTACATTTTCAAGCCCTCAGAGAGAGTTGAACTCCCGACCTACAGTTTTCTTGGCTAGTTACGAGACTGTCGCTCTACCGCTGAGCTATGAGGGCACTCAAGATAAGAATAAATAAGAGTTTAAAAAAGATTTTTATTTTATCTGTTTTAGTTTCTCTTCTTTACTTGGAAATTTACGTTGACATTCAAAACAGACAACATATTTCTTTCCTTTCTCATCTTTAATGTGTGTTCCTATAATCTTATTGAGAAAGGTTTCTCCAATTTTGTTTTTACAGATTGCACATTTTGCCATTTTAAATCAAATTAAGAGATTATTTATATTATTTGTTACGTCCTCTCTGGTTTTTATATAGTCTTTCTACCTCTTTCAAAGAATTAATATCTTCAACAGTTTTCTCATCTGTCCTTAACCTAGAAAATCTGGGAAACCTTAGGGCATATCCAGAATCATACTTAGTTGATTTCTGTATCTCTTCGTAACCTACTTCAATCACTATCTTTGGCACTATCTCAACATGTTTACCTGTGCTCTTAGTAATATGTGGTTTTAGTAAGTCGGTCATATCTTTAAATGAGGTTTCTTCCTCTGTCTGTAGCTCTTTCAATCCTGTGGAGACCTTCCCTATCTCTTTTAGGTTGCCATTATCAGAACACGCTAAATAAAAGCTAGTTAACCAACCGGAGCGTTTGCCTTCTCCATATTCTGCTGCAACAATTACTAAATCAAGTGGTTCCATAATAGATTTAATCTTTACACCATAACCAACACGAGATCCTGGTTTGTATTCAGCTTCCAAGTTTTTAGCCATTAATCCCTCCTCTCCCAGTGCTAGAGATTCTTCATAGAATTTTTGTGCTTCTTCAATATTGTCTGTTATTATCTGTTTTGCAAGAACAACCTTTTTCTGGATTTCTTTAATTGATTTTTTCAAAAATTCACGCCTTTTTCTAAATGGTTCTTTTATCACATTCTTGTCTCTATAATAAAGTATATCAAACAAATTTATCTCTACAGGGAATTTTTCTGACATGGTTTCTATATCATATTTTCTCTTAATCCTTTGAGAGATTTTCTGGAAGGGTAAATACTCTCCATTTTTAGGATTAAATCCAACTGTTTCACCATCAATAATACAGAAATCAACTTTTATTGCTTCTTTTAAAGCAGAGACAATATCCGGAAATTGTTCAGTAACATTTTCCAAACGTCTTGTAAATAGTTTAATCTCGTCTTTGTTTTTGTGAATCTGTAATCTAAAACCATCATATTTATATTCAAAAGCAGCAGGCTTTCCAACTGTCTCAAACGCCTCTTCAACTGTGTCTACTTTCTGGAAAAGCATTACATTTATTGGCTTACCTACTTCAATACTTAATTCTTCAAGTTCTTCTAAACCGCCTTTTTTTAATTTATTTGCAACTTTGCCAAAGTCATTTGTAAGGTCATAAGCATGCTGTACTTTTTCTAATATTTGGTTATGTTGATCTCTTTTCTCGTCTGAAAGAGAAATGTCATTTTCTTTTTCATCATACTCAAGATCCAATTTATCTGAAAAAAATGCCCAAACCAAGGAATCTCTAATTGTTCCGCGACCTATCCCCAATCTTAATTTGTCCAGAACAGTCCTTGTAACATACTTTGCCTCTTTTGGACTTGCTGATATCAGAAGTTCTGCAACAAGATCTGTCTTCCTGCTTGTGCTACCTCTTCCTTTCATTAAGGATAGACTCTGTAAACTGTCAAAGACTTTCTTTACAGTAAGTTTTTTAGGAAAAAGAGAAGCTTGCTTTCTTTTTTTTATTAATTTTCCTGCAACAGTCCCTAAATCACCTTCTTTTTTCCACTCTCTTTTGATTTCCTTTTCAGAAATCCCTGTTGCTTTGTTTATACATTTAATAACTAGATTAGATGACATTCCAATCTTTTTGTCTTGCCAATCTGGGAATATTTTGCCTTGTATGAGTAACATGATTCTAGGTAAATCCTCTACATCTATCTTTTCTATGAACCGAGAAACATAATAAGTCATTTCAAGCCTTTTTGAAGTGCTGTCGAGCTTTTCATATAATTCAACAAGCTGTTTATATTCCATACTAGTTTGTTATAGTTGTTAACTTAAATTTGTTTCTTTTTATTTGGAGAAAGATTTAAGATTAATGAAACTAAGTTGGTTTAGTTTTGCTGCTCTCAGTGCTTTTTTCCAGCTCCCGAAGTATTTTCTGTATGTGGCGTAGGAAGCTGCCCATTTCTTATTTTTTAAATCTGATGATTTTGGAACGCGACCAAGTTCTTTGGTAAGTAATCTAAGATTCTCTTTAAGTTCTTCTTTCGTATATTTCGTTTTAATATTGAGTTTTAGTCCCGCTTTTTTTAGTGCTTTATTCCACGAACCAAACCTCACATAATAGGTTCCAGAGGAAGGAAATTTCTTATAACTATCCATCTCTTTTGTTGTGGGGGTAGCCTTTAGTTTCTTAGCTAATTTCTGAAGGTAAAAAATCAGTTGTTCTTTGGTATATCTTTTCATATAAATAAATAGTAATAGAAGAGTTATATAAATTTCTTTCTTTGAATGGTTTGTCATCAGAAAGACATTTATACGAAAAAAGTTTTTCTAATTCTCAATGATTAATCTTAATAAAAAGACCACAGTTATATTTATGGCGTTAATCCTGTTTTTAATTAACTCCTGCAATAATCCTAATCTAGACAACACCATTAATAATACAATGAATTCCTTCACTTTTGATTGTCAGGATATAAGAAATGGTCTTAAAAAAGATTTGTGTTACAAAGACAAATTAATCTTTCAATTGAGAAGCAGTGGTCCCTTGGATGAAGCAGAAGTTTCTATTTCATATATTCAGAACCCATACATAAAAAGGATCTGTAATAGAATAATCGATAGACCTCACATGGTGGAATTTATAACAAAGAACATAAGTGCGGAAGAAGATTATTATCAGATTCATACAATCTTTCTTGAAGCAATAAAATATGGAAAGAAAAATGTTTCTAAGGTAAAAGAAATTTGTGATTTAGAGAATGAGGCCCTCGCTGGTGAGTGCCAATATTATGTAATGACCTCCCTAAGTCTGAACAAGTCTTCAATTGAATCAAATATCAAAGACTACAAGAACTTCTGTTCTGAAATTAAGGATAAAAATTGGAGGTCTGAATGTTTTTTCCTTCTAGCAGACGAGATTTCTAAAACAAAAGAACCTAATCTTAAAATAATTGATGAGTTATGTACTCTCAGCAGCACTTCAAAATATTTTGGATGCCATGATCATGTTGTTTATCTATTAGAATCTAACAAGACAGAGTTGTTTTGTAATATAACAAACAAAGAATTTAAAAAAGACTGTTATGGGGGACTAGGCGGAACATACTACATAAATAAAAAAAATGAATCCTTTGCTTTGTGTAATACCTCTGGGTTTCGTAATTTTTGTTTTGAGGGAATCTTTGGTATTATGTTAAGCTATAATGAAGACATGAAGATAGATCTTAACTATTGTAAATCCCTAGAAGATAAGAATTTATCTGACTTATGTTTCATTAAAATAGCAAGGCACGGTTGGTTTGAGGACAGGATGGAGAACACACACGAGCTTTGTGAGGATTTTCCGGAAAAATATAAAGAGGAGTGCATACTTGGGTATATTTATTATTTAAGTGAATATTTACTGCTTGATATTGAGGAAGGTGTTAAAAAATGTTCAGAAATATCTGTAAATAGCACAACCTTCAAAGACAAACATAGTAATTTTTGCTATAATTTATTACTGACAGAAATTTTAATGTCAGAGTTTTATAATGATCCAAAAGTTTGTGACAAGCTACCAGATAAGTACTCAGAAGAATGTAAAGAGAAAATGTTAAATAAAACACAAAACAACAAATCAAAATAAAAAAATGTATATTAAAAAATACCCTATAATGATTATAATTGTTCTTTTACTATTAATGTTCAATTTGGTTTCCTGTCAGAAAGATTCTGGCCCTAAAGAGTTCTCAAAAGAAGAATATGATTTAAAAGATGGAAAACATATAGTTGCCAAAAAAGATGATGAAAGAATTGATATTAATATTTACTATAACTATAGCGATTTTTCAGATGAGTTCATATCCGATAGTCTATTAATATTATATTCATTATATGACACAACCCCTTCTCCCTATCCGGGAAGAATTTCCAATCTAAGAGAATGTAGAAAAGAATTTAAACCTTTAAAGAACAACATTTCAAACTACTATGTTGTCTACGCGACTGAAAGATTCACCTATGGGGCTTGCTCTTGGGATTTGATAAATTACAGTTCAATACTATATTATCATAAATGCGGAGAAGATTTGATTGAAATGAAATATTTTTTTGCATTAAAAGAAAATACCACAGAAAAATTTAGATATCTAGAAAATCTAGGATGTAAGTTTGTTTCATAGAGAAAAAGAAAGATAATAATTTAAATAAAGTGTTTCTTTCCTTTGATTGGGGTGTATAAATTGAATAAAAAAAATGTTATTTTTGTGTCTCTCATTTTTATTTTAATATTTGGTGTTTCTTGCACTATAAACTCAGAAAAAAAAATTGAAAAAGATAAATCATTAAAACTATACTGGTTCATTCCGGATGGTGTGAGGGCAGATCCGGATTTATTTAAGTTGTTCGAGTGGGCCGAGGCCGGGGAATTACCTAATATAAAAAAATTAATGGAAAAAGGATCATATGGTTATTCTATTCCGACTTTTCCAAGCCACACTCCAACAAACTTCGCTACACTATTAACAGGCACATATCCTGAAAAACATGGGGTAGCAGATGGGCCCATGCACGTTGAAGGTGCACCATTAAATAAAGTTTCAGTAGCAGGATTTTCTTCTGTAGCAAAGAAAAATGAACCAATATGGACAACTCTAGAAAAAAATGATTTAAATGTTGCTTTATTATCAATGCCCGGATCTACGCCCCCTGAGTTAGACAAAGGAATGACAATCAGAGGAAGATGGGGTGGTTGGGGGGCAGATTTTCATGCTATTAACTTTGAATATGAATCGAATTTAAGCCAGAGAAAAAAACAGGGACGAGGTTCTAGGTTGTTCTTTTTTGGTCCTGAGCTCACAAGATATATTAAAACTAATGAGCCAAAAAATTGGACTTTGAATCCAAAGTCGTATTCTCCACCTTTTGAGATAGAACTTTCTGGTTGGGGAGAAAAAATTTATGGATATGTATATGACAGTACAAATGATGAGTCTGAGAATTACAATAAAATCTTATTCTCTCCTGATAAAAGAAACAAATGGGCCGTTTTAGAACAGGGAGAGTGGAGTGAATGGAATCCCTTGGTTCTTAATTGGAACTCACTTGATGTAGACACACACGTAATAATAAACATAATCAAATTGGAAGATGATGGCTTTTTTAGAATAAGACTCTTCTACAACAACCTAAATGAATATAATGTGAAACCTTCTTCTGTTAGAACTGAGTTTAATGAGAACCTGGGGCCTATGGTTGATTTTGTAGATAATTTCCCGCCACAATTAATATATTATCCGGAGGACAAGAAAACGTTTCTAGAAGAAATGAACATGTCTTTTGATTGGCACACCAAGGAAATTTCTTTTGTAGATGAAACCTACAATCCTGATGTAATAATACATGACATATATTCACCAAACCAAATGCTAACAAGCAGGTGGTGGCTTGGATATATTGATCCTGTTAGCAAGAGATACAATGAAGTAGATAATCAAACAAGGGAAGAACTCTGGAAAGAAGTAAAAGATATGTATAAAGAGTTAGACAAGATGGTTGGAGAAATTCTCAAAGTTTCTGATGAGAACACAATTATCGTTTTCAGTTCTGATCATGGAGCAGTTCCACTAAATAAATGGGTGAGATTAAACAATTTTTTTGCTGAGAAAGGATGGTTAGATTTTGAAATTGATCCAACAACAGGAGAACCAATAATTGACTGGAAAAATAGCCAAGTAATATATCTAAAAATGGACAACATCTATATTGATCCAGAGGGATTGGATGGAAACTGGACAAGAGCATCTGGAGAAGAATATGAGAAACTCAGACAAGAAGTGATAAACAGCTTAAGGGATATTGAAGATCCAGAAACCGGCGAGAATCCTGTCAGGGCAGTTGTAAAATGGGAAGACGTAAGTGAATATCTTGATTTGCCAAAAGATCGTGTCGGAGATTTGATTATTGCAAACGAGGCAGGCTATGGTTGGAATGAGGAAATGACAGAAGACAGGAAAATATTTGACACACCATTAAAAACCGGTTACAAACAGGCTATCTTTGCAAATGAAACAAAAGGAATGTGGTCCCCTTTCATCATAGCAGGGTCGGGAATAAAAGAAGGTTATGAATTGAGTAAACCAATTGAACATGTAGATCAATATCCAACCATTCTACACTTGCTAAATATTGAAAGTCCAAATGATGTAGATGGTAAAATCCTCAGAGAAATATTTAAATAATATGGGAAAAAATAAAATATCGCTCTACAAATTTTTTTGTTTGGTTCTTTTTCTTTCTATTTTTTTTGTTATAATAATTAAATTATTTCCAAATCAAAGAAGCCTTGGTATAGAGAATGAAATAATAAAAGAGATAGATTTTGAATTCATCAATCATCAAAACTATGATCTTTTCACAGGAAAAGGGAAAAACACCACAATAAGGATTAAAAGAATAAATAATCTAAATCAGACAGAAATAATTTATTTCATAAATGAAGAAAGAAAAATTTTACTATCATTATACAAAGAAGTGCCCTCACCTTATCCTGGAAGAATCTCACAAACAATATCTTGTGATAAATCCTTTCTTCCTAAAGAAAAATTGAATTTACCATTCAATTATTTTTTATTGTATGCAACAAACAGATACACATATGGTGCATGTTCCTGGGATTTAATAGAATTCAGAAGTATTTTATACTATAAACAATGTGACAATTCAATATATGTTATTGAAATGTTTCTTCCTCTTAAGGAAGAAATAAAAGATTATGAATCAATAATGTTGGAAACTGTTTGTATTTACTAGAAAAATGCTAGATAAAAAGAAAAAGTTTGTTGTTTTTTTTATTTTTGCTAGTCTAATTGCTTTAGGAATTCTCTATTCATTATCAGAAATACAAAACGAAACAGACTGTAAAGATTGTAATATAATCCTAATATCTATTACTACATTGAGATCCGACCACCTTGGCACCTATGGATATCCTAGAAACACAACACCAAATATTGACAAATTTGCTGAGAAATCCACTTTATTTGAAGATGTATATTCAACATCCTCCTGGACTTTGCCAAGTCAGATGTCTATCTTCACTTCTGTTGTGCCTTCTTATCACAAATTGTACAATGTCAGCCAAGATTCAACTTTATCAAATGAAATCTATACTCTACCTGAGTTGTTAAAAGAAAAAGACTACAAAAATATTTGGGTGGCGCCGCTCTGGCTCGAATTTTTAAATCTTGAAAGGGGTTTTGAAAGGGGTTTTGATGAATTTTACAGTTCATACAGCAACTCTTCTCAGAGTTATGAAAAATCTTATGAAAAAGAAGAAAACTACTGGAAAAATGCTTTTTACCTAATAGATAATTACAACAACTCAGAAAAGTTTTTTATGTTTCTCCACTCTTACAAACTTCATTCTCCATATTCTCCACAACCAGAAACCATTGAATTGTTCGATAAAAATCTAACAAAAGAGAGTAATTATTTAGCTGGAAAGTTTGGGTTTCTTGATATGAATAAAGAAAACATGGAATATTTTAAAACATTATATGATGCAGAACTATATGAAATGGATAAGAAGTTTGGGATGTTTATTGATAAGTTACAAGAAAAAGGAATTTTAGACAACACAATAATAATACTAACTGGTGACCACGGACAAGAATTCTATGAACACAAACGCATAGGACACGGGATTACATTATATGATGAAGTAATAAAGGTTCCATTAATAATCTATGTTCCAAAGGGTCAAAAAAGGAGAGTAAAAATAAGGGTAAGTTCTCTGGACATATTACCAACAACATTAGATTTGATAGGGTTAGAATCTCCCAAGTATATTCAAGGAACCTCTCTTAAAGAAATGATGTTAGGGGGGGAAAACCATATTGAAAATAAAAATAAAGTAATTATTAGTGAATTATATGGTGAGAAGATTGCATTAATAGAAGACAACTGGAAGTATATTGCGGATATTGAACGTGTATCATCAAAATGCTTTATAATAGATGATAAGAGTGAATTGTTTGATCTGGAAAATGATTCTGAAGAAAAAAACAACCTATTTTTTGAAAGAGAAGAGGTTGTAAAAAGACTAAAAAGTAAATTAATTGATAAGATGAACAACCCCAATAAACCACTCTCAGGAAGTTGCGATTTTAAAGAGAGAATATAATCTGTGTCTTGTTTTCAATAATTTTTTAAATTATACCTTTATCAACAATAACATGGGTTTGGATTATAAAAACCTGGGATTCAAAGCAGGTATTGAAATACATCAGGAGCTTGATACAAACAAACTATTCTGTAATTGTTCTTCTTCTATGAATGAAGAAAATCTCATCTCTACTGTACAAAGAAAATTGAGGGCCGTGGCTGGAGAGACCGGGGAGGTGGATCTTGCAAGTGCATATGAACAAATAAGAGATAGAGAATTTGTTTACCATGGTTATGAAAATGAGTCTTGTCTTGTTGACTTGGATGAGGAACCACCCCGGCCCTTAGACAAAGAAGCTTTTAAGATTGCTCTAGGTGTTGCAAAATTATTCAAGCTTGAGGTTCCTGACAGCATTTGTATTATGAGAAAGACAGTAACTGATGGGAGTTCTGTTGCTGGATTTCAGAGAACTATTTTAGTAGGTATAGAAAACAAAAATTCTTTTATTGAAACAAACCTGGGAAAAGTAAAGATTATTCAACTTAATCTAGAAGAAGACGCCTGTAAAATAGAGGGAAAAAAAGGGAACAAAGTATTTTACTCATTATCAAGACAAGGTATCCCTCTTCTTGAGATTGGAACTGATGCTTCAATAAAAAATCCTAAACATGTTAAAGAAGTTGCTGAGAAAATTGGAACACTGCTACGGTCTTTCAAAGTTAAACGCGGACTCGGCACAATAAGACAGGATGTAAATGTTTCAATTAAAGGAGGAGCAAGAATAGAAGTCAAGGGATGGCAAGACCTAAATAAATTGCCCGAACTTGTTGAAAACGAAGTGCTTAGACAAATTAGTCTTTTAAAGATAAAAAAAGAACTTAAAAAAAGAAAATTAAAGAAGTTCAGTAAAAAAACCAAAGATGTTACAAACATATTTACAAAAACAAAGTCTAAAATTATATCAAAGATAATTAAGAATGGCGGGAAAGTTTATGGTCTGTTATTACCTAACTTCTCAGGGCTCTTAAAAAAAGAAATTTGTCCGGGAAAAACCTTTGGAAAGGAATTAGCAGATTATGCTGTTGCTTATGGAACAAAAGGAATGATACACACTGATGAAGACCTCAAGAAGTATAAACTTGAAAATGAATTTGATTGTCTAAAAAGAGAATTCAAAGCAGAAAAGAACGATTTAATACTAATAGTTGCTGAAGGAAAGGAAACTGTAGAAAGGGCAATTAATTCTGTTTATGATAGATCAATTTATGCATTAAAAGGCGTGCCTGAAGAAACAAGAGTCCCAAACCACCATGATGCTACTTCATCATATGCAAGACCCTTGCCAGGAGCACACAGATTGTATCCTGAAACAGACATTCCAAATATTGACGTAACTAAGACTCTCCTTAATTCAATAAAAATTCCTGAGTTAATCACTGATAAAATCAATAGACTCTCAAAGAGACATGATATCTCGAAGTCTCTGGCTAAAGAATTAATAGACAGTAACTTGAATTTTGAGGAATATATCAAGAAATACAAAAAAATAAGTTCTGACTTTATTGCCAGAACAATTATTGAGTCACCAAAAGAAATTAGGAAAAGATATGGAAGAGAAATAAATATCGAAGAATATATCGAGGATATATTTGAAAAATTAAATAAGAAAAAAATCAGTAAGGATGCTGTCTTTGAAATTTTAATTGAGTTGTCTCACGGAAAAAAAGTTGATTATTCGGAATACGAACTAATGTCTGATAAGGTGTTGGAAAAAGAAATTAAAAAAATAATTGATAAAAACAAAAATCTTCCCTTAAATGCAATTGTTGGAAAAGTCATGGGAAAACTAAGGGGAAAAGCAGAAGGTAAAAAAATAGTTGATATTGTAAAAAAACAATTCGGAAAGTAATTTCTCAGATTATGATACAAAAAAGATACAAGACGTTCTTCTTAGGAGTTTATCTATTTATAATCCTCATTCTGATAATAAACATATATCATTTTAAAATAAATACAAAAGAAAATACAACTCTTAGATACAAAGATCTTAAGTTATCTGATTATCAATCAAACAAAAGCCAGGAACTGGTGGTTTCTATGAACTATACTCCCTCAAAAATAATACCTTTCTGGTTTTGGAACGGAAATCTAACAAAAAATGAAATTACCAGACAAATACAATTAATGGCTTCTGTGGGTATAAAAGAAGTAATAATACACGCAAGAATAGGTCTTGAACAAGAGTATTTATCAGAAGAATGGTTTTATTTTGTAGGTCATGCACTTAAAGAACTGAAAAAAAGAGATATGAAAGTTTGGATTTATGATGATATTGATTGGCCAAGTGGAAGAGCCAAAGACAAAGTACTTGATCAAGACCCAGAATTAATTGCAAAAAACTTGAAAAGAATAAAAATAAAAGAGAAGAATTTCACACTAATACAAAGCCAGGAATATCCAGTAAGAAAAATTGTCTCCGTAATTGTTCCAAAAGATAATTCTACCAGAAATGTTAAAAACAGATACTGTTCTGATTTGTCATGTGATTTCTCTTTGATAGAGGACAAGATTACTAAATATATTTTTTATCAAGATTTTTCACATTTTGAAACTGAATATTCCAAAGACAAATATGTCGATGTATTAAACCCAAGGACTGGCTCCAAGTTTATTGAAATCACCCATGAAGAGTATTATACGAGATTCTGTAATTATTTCGGCAATACTGTTGTAGGATTTTTTACAGATGAGCCTGGATTCTATAGCTCTTATAATTATGATGAAGAGGGAGCAATTCCCTGGACAGATTCATTTGAAGAGATATTTGAGGGAAAAAAAGAATATGATATGAGAGATTATATTAATTATATCTGGGTCGATGAAAACGAGATTTCTGAAAAAATAAAAGCAGATTATTTTGAAGTGTTGACAGAGAGATACTCTAAGAGTTATTTTCAGACATTACATAATTGGACTTCTTCTCATAACACTTTATTAACGGGACATTTGCTAAATGAAGAAAATCTATATGGTGTTGTGTCTGCAGAAGGAGATTTGTTTGCTCACCTGAAATATTTTGATGTTTTGGGTACAGATGATATAGCCAAATTTGATGAAAAAAGAATTACTCCAAATATCGCGTCTTCTGCAAAAAGAATCTACAATAAACCATACACATTAACAGAAACTTTTGGAGGATATGGAAACAACATTACATATGACGGGGTTAAAGAAGTAACTAACTGGCTGAATCAGAATGGGATAGATATAATTGTTCCACATGCATTTTTCTACAGCACAGAGAGAGACATCCAAAAGGAAGATTATCCTCCAAACTTCTTCTTTCAAAACAAAAATTTATGGATACATATGGAAGACTATGTTAAGTATGTGAATTCACTTGTCAGACAAACAAAACATAATAATCCCGTAGTTGTTATTTACCCCATAAAACAAGCTTGGAAAAAATTTAATCCCTACAACTCATCTGAGATTGATATATTGGATAAGGAGTTAAAAGAAAAAATAAATTATTTTCAGAGAGAAGATATTGATTTCATCATCGTCCCTGACTATATAATCGATAAAGATAAATAAACTTTTTAAACATTATATTTTTCTTACTTTTCAAGGGGACATAGTACAACCTGGCTAGTATAAGCGGCTCCAGTCATGGAGCGATGAGTCGAAAGACGATGAATTAAGCGCGGTCAGTCGTTCCGAGGAAGTGACCGCTAGATCGGGGTTCAAATCATATAAAGTTTATTTCTTTATATGTGAAATTCCCTGTGTCCCCATTTTCTACTCTTAAATGAAAACATTTTTATATAAACTTCTCTTAGAATAGTATATTGTGGGGGTGGAGTTTATGGCTAAAAAAGAAAAAAAGGAAGAAGAATTACCCTTAGAAGAAGACGGTTTAATGAGAAAGATTGGTCCATGGTCTTTTGTTCTTGGACTAATAATTGCTGTAGTGTCTGCATTGACTGGTGGAATATTCTGGATGTTAGGGGCACTTGGTATTGTGGTTGGATTATTAAACATAACTGAGAAGGAAGTTTCAAATTATTTGCTTGCCAGCTTGACATTCATGGTAAGTGCAAACGCTCTTTCAGTAACTCTAACACAACTAGTAAATTTGGTGCCTGTCATTGGAGAATGGCTTAACTTTATTAATCCTCTCTTGGCAAACATTACCTTATTTGTGGCTCCAGGAGCAGCTGTTGTTGCACTAAAAGCTTTATATTCCGTTTCAAGGGATTAATTTATTTTTTTATTATTCCTTGACCTGTTAAAGTACCTGTATAACCACAACTAAGACATTTATAATAAGAGTTTCCTAGACTTTTCAACTTAGTTGAATTACACTTAGGGCAGAATATTTGTTTCATAAAAAAATATAAGAGAATAATCTTTAAAAAATTATTCTACAATAAAATAAACTCTCTTATTGTCTTTACCCTTATTTATAGCATCTTGATATGTTATTTTTCCTATTTCTCCAAGAAATTTAACATGACACCCTCCATCTGCTTGCCTGTCAAATCCTTTTATGTCAACTATTCTTATTGTGTCAATTTTGTGTGGAAAACCCATCGCAAGTTTAAATAAATCTGGGTCTTTCTCTGCTTCTTCTCTTGTTTTATAATATATTTCTACGGGAAGATTTTTCTCTATTATCTTATTGGATTTTTCTATGGCTTCATTTAACAATCCAACATTAAATTCATCCATATTCAAGTCGATGCGGCCTTTTTCTGTAGTTAGATTATTCCCTGTGACTTGTAAATCATATTCTTTAAAAAGAACTCCGCTCAGAACATGTGTTGCAGTATGGTATTTCATTAATTTATATCTTCTATCCCAATCTAACTTACAACTAACTTTGTCCCC
This sequence comes from uncultured Methanosarcinales archaeon, assembly GCA_964537195.1. Taxonomy (GTDB): domain Archaea; phylum Nanobdellota; class Nanobdellia; order Woesearchaeales; family GW2011-AR15; genus CAZHYZ01. The sequence continues at coordinate 47,086 of CAZHYZ010000001.1, read as the reverse complement.
TTCTTTTAATCCTGGTTTGTCAATTTCATGACTAATCTCTCCAGAAAATTTCCCAGCATAAACAACTTTGAATTTTTTTTCATCCTCATTTGTAATGGTGCCTGTATCCCATTCCACGCCGCCTCCCCGAGGAAAAAAAGCAGTTTTATCTAGGACAATAAATTTATCTTTTGATACTTCTTCAACGGTTGCATTCCACTCTTTTAGATAGGAATCATCCATATATAGTGCTTTAGCCATAATATCACCAGAAATGTGTATATGGAAAGACTATAAAAGTTTTTTTAAGAACTATCTCTTCTTTATATACCCTGGAGAAGGCTCAAATATAATATTATCTTTTTTTAACTGCACAAGTAATTTCTCTATCTCGTTTTCAGAAAATCCTCTGTTTTGAGCTTCTATAAGTAATTGTTCTTTCTGAACTATATTTTTTGGTCCTGCAGTAAGTTGATTAATTATAGAAAGCAAGTCTATTTTTCTATCTCTCTGTTGCTCTCGACGCAGTCTTTTCTGCATCATGTTCTGGTAATCCATGAGTTTATCAAAATCCAACGAATCTTCCCCTAAACTAGTATAGTGATTGATATATTTATAAATTTTGTGAAAAAAATTATATAATCAATTGTATTAGCTGGATCTATGAGCAACTTAGAAAAAGCAAAAGAAATCGCCAAAAGAGATCTAAAAGCATGTTATGGCAAAAAAGGTATTTTTGCTGGAACAAATCATTTTAAAGATTATTGGGCAAGAGATTCTTTCTTTGCGAGTTTAGGAAGCTTAGCAATTAATGATAAAAATATTGTAAAAAAGAATCTAGAACTTTTCTTAGAAAATGTCAAGGCAGGCCAGATACCTTTAAGAGTTGGAAAGACTTCTTTTGGTGTTGTTTTGTCTTATCTCGGATTTAAATCAAAAGATAGCAAAAGAAAACCAATATATCATATAGACAAATCTAAAGCTTTTCCAAAAGACCAGAACTCTCTCTTTATAATAACTCTATATGAATATCTAAAGAAAACAAAAGATAAGAAACTCTTAAAAGACAACATACATAAAATAGAGAATATTGTTGCCTGGAATTTGGGTCATACAGATAAGGATCTCCTAATCGAAGAAGAAAAATTTTGCAACTGGACAGATAGTGTAAAAAAACAAGGTAAAGTTCTATATACTAATGTCTGTCATTGTTATTCTTTGTTCTGCATCTCTGAATTATTTAGGTTATTAAAAGACAAAAACAAACAGAAGAAATATTTGAGCTTATATGAAAAAGTAAAAGAAAAGATAAATGAAATTTTCTGGAATGGAGAACACTATATAGACTGGATTCACAAAGAAAAGATATACAGTTATTTTTCAAGTGATGGTAATTTCTTAGGTGTTTTGTGGGATATTGCTGACAAAGAAAACAAAAAACATGTTGAAGAGGCAGCACACCTTTTTGACATCCATGATGTTCCCTCTCAATGTGTTCATCCTGTGTATCCAAAAAGATTAATCTCAGAACAAATAAGATTAGTGGGTCTGGGTGACTACCATAATGGATTATCCTGGCTTTGGCTAGGAAGTATTAATGCTTTAGCAAAATATCGAGTTGAAATGAAAAAAGAAGCTAAAGAAATGTTAGAAAAAATTGCTGACATTATAGTAAAACATAATGGTGTCTATGAAGTGTATGATAAGAAAGGACTGCCTGTTAAAAGAATTATATACAAAGCAGAACAACCTTTTGCTTGGAGTTCTGGGTTGTTTTTATATGCTGTTAACCAAATAAGTTAGACAACCATTGAAAAAAAGAAATTTCTTCTCTATCAATAACATGTATAAAGAAATTTTTAGATTGAGCATAGCCTCCTCTTCCATCCTCTGCAGTAAAGATGATTTCTTCTGTACCATACCAATTTTTCTGAGGAAGTAAGGTTGCTTTATTATCTCTTAATTTAATATTTATATTAAATCCATTTGAATATCCAAATTCTAATTCGTCTTCATCTGGGTCATAGAACATTTCTGATAAATCTAATTCATACTTTGTGTCCTCATAGAACCTTATATAGTAATTTGAATCACAAACAGTGGAGTTAAAATGTGTCTCACACTTGGTCTCATCAATTACTTCTTGCTTTGTCTTGTTTACTGTTAATACTACTGGCACAATTGCCTTTTTTGAAGATGTCTCAACAACAATCTCGGGTGTTAATATTCCTGAAGAATTGCAATTTGGTTGCAATATGTATCTTACCTGTGCAATATTTCCTGGGTTAAGTTTTAAATTTGGAGTTATATATGCTAATCCATCAAAATTTTCAACTCTAAAACTATATAACTGCTCTGTTGGAGCTATATTTGTCAATTTAAATGAGAAGTTTGCTTTTCTACACTGCATAATGCTTGCTTCTGAAACTATTGGTTCTATCATTATTATCTGTAATTCTCCTTCTTGATACTGTGAATAATATTTATTTACTTCAAAAGAATGTTTGACATTAATCTCTTTTCCATATCCTGAATCTAATTCAACATTTTCTCCTGTGTTAACAATAATTTCTGCTGATACAGGAAAAACTAGAAAAAGTGCTAATACAACAATTAATGCTGCTTGTTTACTGTTCAATTTTATCTCCTATTCAATAAATAAAAAAAATAAAAAAATAAAAATTAATAGTAGGTTTGTCCTGATATTTCATCAGGCTCTTCGCCTTCGCCTTTCATTTTGCTGAAACCAATTACTAAGCCAAGTACTACTAGCAAGACTACTAACACTATCAAACCTATTTCAAGAGGTCTTTTCAAATCTCCAAGATCTCCTAGTGGTGATGGTGCTTCTCCTGCTACTACGTTAGCTGTAAGACCAATTTGTTTCTGGTCGTTTTGTGTTTCAACATTTACCATGAAGACTTTCTCACCTTCAGAAGCTTCTTCTTTTGGTGTAATATATAAGTATGCTGTCTTCATTTCTCCGGCTCTGACAATAACAACCGTTCCTGGCTCAAATCTGTATGTTGCCCAGGCATCTAATCCTGATGCTGACAATTCATAAGATCTATCAGTAACTCCTCTGTTTTCCAATATAATTGGATAAACTGTTCCTGATGTGCCTTTAATAACATCTTGCCTTCCAGGTACAGTAACAACTGTTTTATCGTCTCTACCATCTATTAGTTGACATTCTGGGTTTTCTGTAACTTCTATTTTGGTTTGTTTTGTTACTAGTTCGTCTCCATCAGCATAATCAACTGTGACTTTAACAACGTATTCTCCTGGTTCAGCACATGTTGGAATTCTTAAGAACATGTCTTCTGAGGTTGTTGCTTCGTCAAACTCAAGCTCATCAATATATTCTGTTGCTTTAACATCAAGAGCTGGTATCGAAGTTGTAATTTTTATGCTTTCTTCGTCTTCATCTCCCATGTTTCTAACTCTAACGCTTGAGAACAAAGCTCTTCCTGCCTGAACTCTTGTTGAAGGATCTAATAGAATATCTTGTATGACTATGTTATGGTCTTTTGGCTCTACTCTAATATTGTAATCCTTAATATATGTTGTAGAGTATTTATCAGATATAACAATTCTTATTTTAAGTCTATCTTCTGAATCCACTCTGAAATCATCTGGTAGTCTTAATTCTAGATACTTGTGGATACCGTCGTTTGCTTCGATATCAAAAGTTGATGTCATATCAGATATATCATCTGTGTATTTTGATCTGTGATATCCTGTTAGAAATACCATGACCTGGACATCCTCTGCGTCCTGATTTGATTGAAATCTAACAAATATTTCAAGATCTTCTCCTCTTTCAAAGACCTCGTTTAATACAACGTCTTCTTCTAAAGGAATATCGTTTATCTCCACTGTACATGTCTCTATATCCAACGTTGGTGTTTCAGCTGGATCAGAATCACATGGACCTCCTCCGCAGCAGTCTATACACTCCTGAGAGTCAGCAAATGCTGAATACAAAGTTAGTATGGCTATAACGAATGTTACTAGCACAAACATTGTTTTTTTCATGTTGAATGACCTCCTTTGCCTCTTTATAATTATTCCCCCGAATAGGGATTTTCTTAGTTTTCATGACTAGTCTTTAATATTTAAAGGTTTCGCTTTTATTAGTATTTTAAAGTAGTAACTATCTCTATTGTGGTAACTTAATCTCTCTATAGATTATTCTCTTGTATTGGTTGCTACTAACACTAACCCTTAAATATTCATAGTCTGTCTTCAAATTCTCTGGAAGCCTAATTTCAAAAATTCTTGAAACTATCTCTCCTGATTCTACTTCATATAATAGTTTTCTTTGGTATATTTGATATCTTGGTATACTAACCGTTAATTGAACATTGTCCATATCCTTGCTTGCCATGTTTCTTACTGTGACCATTATGACTGCGTCTTCTCCTGCTTTAAGATATTCTTCAGTCATCTGTATGTCCACATACAATGCTTCTTTTGCAGTATTTACAACAAAGTCTGGTGTGTCTGGATTACAATCATCATCAATATTGTTGTTAGGAATCTCTTTCATTCCTGGATTTATGTTTGGATTCCAGTCATCACAATCTACATTTTCTGAATATCCATCATTATCTCTATCCTTATCACACATATTTCCGAGACCGTCTTTATCTGTATCTATTTGGTTACTATTTTTAACTCCAGGACAATTATCAACGTCATCACAAATACCATCTCTATCTACATCTATACAATCATCACAATATTCATCATCTTTGAAGTCCATGTCTTCATCTACAAGTTCTTTTTCTTCATATTGGCATGCTCCTGAACTACATGAATAGGTTCTATATTTTTCTCCTGTAACAGTGCAATTCTTTTCATAACAATTACCATAGTTATCTTCACAATAGAAACATTGTTCTACTTGAAATTCATAACAACCTGTTTTCTGACCACAGTTAAACTCTTGAAATGCACTATCCTGACCATTACAATAAGCCTGCCATAATATATCTGATGTTATACACATATCATGTACTTCTTCGTCATTTGGAGAGCAATAAGCATATCCATTTTCAATACAGCTCTCTTCATCATACACATATTCTTGTGTGTAGGGATCCATCTCGGTGTAGGGTGTACAAGTGTCAGGACCACATTCATCCACAATAATTTTATCCGGGTCTTCAAAACAAGAAGCGTGTCCATTACTCTCCGTACATCCTCTATCTACTATTTCATAAACAACGTTTTCTCCTTCACAATAATCTTCTGTTTGTGTATCTTCTCCACATTCCTGTTCTTTCTCTGTAAAACTTGTCTCTTGCTCATAACATATTCCTGTAGATTCTCTACATCCTCTTTCAACACATTCTATAGTAGAATAAACATCATTATTTTGACAAAATTCTTCATCTTCACATGTTGTATAACCACAATCTGTCTCATCTACTCTAATAGTGTCTTCTGTAGAATCACAATAGTCGTTGTATCCTGGTTGATCATTACAAAAACCTTCTCCTACTTCTTTATACTCTACAGAATCTTCATTTTCACAAACAAAATATGATTCTGATTCATGTGAAAAATCACAACTTTTATCAAATCCCCATTCAAAACAGGGATCTGAATCAAAATCTCCACATACCCACAAATCATCTCCGGGTCTACACTTTGTCTGACCAAGATAACATTCGTCTTCGCATGTTGGAGCTGAATTATATCTATAAACTGGGTTTCCACATGCACTACAGGTTCCACTTGAAAAATCTCCTGGTGCTGGTTTTGGTAATGAAGGACAACCACATGCAGCAACTACGTTTGTAGCATAAGGTTTGGCGCCGTCATAAGGACACCAGCCCATATATGTTGTTCCTGGGTTGTTCTTAGCTGCTTTTTTAACTAAATGATTAATATCTGTTGAACCCCAGTCTGAAACACCATAACACGCAGAATTACCTACTGAATAATCAATCTTACAACCTTCAAAAGCACTTACTGAGTTGGCGTTAAAAAACAATATAAATATCATTAATGCAAATAATATACTAGAGCGAAATAAAATGTTTTTTTTCATTTTGTCGACCATCTTTTATTTTCTAATTATTTAACTACCATACAGTAAGAACAAGTACTATATAAATGTTTTGCTTTTTTATTATTAAATAGTAGTAATCAGATTATTTATTAAATAGAATATATTCCTCTGGACTATGAAAATAGCTATAATTGGCGCTGGACCCGCAGGAAGCTATACTGGATATCTTTTAGCTAAAATCGGGCACAAAGTACACATCTATGAAAAAAACCAAAAAATAGGGTCTCCTGTGCGGTGTACGGGCATTTTAAGTGATTATTTTGTATCAATAATGTCTCCAAAAGAGGAATTTGTCGTGAACACCGTAAATAACACCAGAATTTATGCACCAAATGGTAAGTTTGTAGGTGCTAAAATCAAAAAAAATTATATTATCTGTAGGAAGAAGTTTGATAATTATCTTGCTGGATTAGCAAAAAAAGAAGGTGCTAAATACTATTTAAATCATAGTTTTATATCTTATGTTAGAGGAGAAAAAATCGAGATAATACTAAACAATAATGGGAAAAAAGTAAAACAAAAAGTTGATATTTTAATCGGGGCAGATGGACCAAATAGCACTGTCGCTAGAGAAGTAGGATTGTTTGAAAATAGAAATTTCTTAATAGGAACACAAATAGAGGTCAAAAAGAAAAATGACAATGTTGTTGAATTTTATCCATACTTAGGGAGCTATGGATGGATTGTTCCTGTAGATAAAAAAACTGTAAGAATTGGACTTGCTTCATATGGTTCCGGAGTAAAGATTTTCAAAAAGTTTGCTAAAGAAAAGATAGGAAAAAATTATGATAAAAAAACAATAGAGAATCAATCCGGTGTTATTCCTATATTTAATCCAAGAGTAAAAGCACAAAAAGAAAAAATATACTTAATAGGAGATGCAGCAACTTTTGTGAAAGCTACTTCTGGCGGAGGTATAAATCAGAGTTTAAAGGCTGCAGAAATACTTGCAGAATGTGTTGATAAAGGTAAAAATTATGACAGAGAATGGAGAAAAACCCTATATAGAAATCTACACACGCACCTAATAATCCATAAGATGTTAGAAAAATTCTCAGATAATGACTGGAACGACCTAATAAGAATCTTCTCACAGAGAAAAATGAAAAAGATATTATATAGTAAAAGCCGGGAGAATATAGTAAAAATGTTACTATCTGTTGCCAGAAATAACCCTGTTTTGTTTAGATATGTGAAATATTTTCCTTTTGAAGAGTTAAAAAACCTTTTTTAACAACAACTTTTTTAAATTTCTTCACATTCATTCTTGAATATGTTCCCCGGTATGAACCCAAGACAAATGCAACAAGCTATGAAAAAGCTTGGAATGAAACAAGAAGAAATTGATGCTATAGCTGTTATAATAAGAACAAAAAGAGAGGATATCATTATTAGGAATCCTTCTGTCCAGAAAATAGATTTTTCTGGAAACAAGAGCTATCAAGTGAGTGGGGAAGAAGAAATAAGGCCTGTTGAAGAAGAGATTGAAATCAGTGAAGAAGACATAAAAACCGTAATGGAACAAGCAAATGTAACTAAAGAAAAAGCCAAAACGGCTCTTAAAAAAAATAAAGGAGATTTAGCAGCTGCCATTATGGATTTACAAAAAGAGTGAAGTTTTTATAGTGAACAATACTACCAAGAATAATGGAAAAGTATGAAACAGCGATCAAAGAAGCAACAAAGTATCTTACTGTTGCAGAACATGTTCTTAATGTAACTTATCCTCTTTTACAAGATCCTAAAATTTTAAAATTTGCCTTGCACAAGATATTTCTTGGTGTAGATAAAACAATGGCTGCTCTTTTATGTGCTGATAGACAACAGAAAAAAATTCCCCCATTTAATGAATCTTTTGTTGGGAGGTATTCAAATTTAGAAAAAAGTTTAAAGATTAACAATCTTAGTACAGGATACCTAAATTTTGTGAAAGAAATAAAAGAGATTACAGATAAACAAAAAGAATCAGACATAGAATTTATAAGAAAAGACAAATTTGTGTTTGCATCCGGAGATTATAAATTAAGTACAATAACGGAACAAGAAATTAAAGATTATTTAAGAAAAGCAAAGTTTTTTATGAAAGAAGTAATAGGTGTTATACATGGAAATGAAAGAATTACTAAAAGACGCTAAAGAAGAGCTTAAAAGAATTGATCATCTAATTTATGTTACGCTTAAGTATACACGAACTGTTGATGTTTTTCTTAGTATTATTGGGAGAATGATTAATTCGTATGAGTTTATTGTTGATGCCTTATTAGAGAAGGCACTTTCTGAAAAAAAGATTGTTCAAATTCCAGACATTCCTCTAGAAAAAGCACAAATGGTTTTAGAGTTGTATGATTCAAAACAGATCAAAGAAAACATAGAAAAATATCTCGTTTTTAGAAAATTAAGAAGATCTAATTATGAAAAGAGTAATGAATTCAGAAGACATGTTACAATGTCTGCCATCATAGATGGGAAAGTTGTTCAAGTAAATATTGACAATATCACTGAAGATTATCATTCTTTGAAAGAGTTCATATCTTTTGTTGAGAAGAAATATCAAAATGACTAAATTCATTGTAATAGCCTCTAGTAAAGGTGGTGTAGGTAAGACTACCACAGCTATTAACCTCGGCACTGCACTAACTGTGTTTGGAAGAGACGTTATTGTTGTTGATGCTAATCTGGATACTCCCAACCTTTCTCTTTATCTAGGAGCTCCAAACATACCTCTAACTTTACATGATGTTCTTGAAAGAGATAAACCAATCACAGATGCTTTGTATCAGCACAATCACGGTCTAAAAGTAATACCTGGCAGAACTGCTATAAAAGATAAAAAAATTGATCATGCCAAATTCAGAAAATTAATTAGGGAACTATCTGGTCATGCTGATTTTATTATTATTGATAGTGGTCCGGGGTTGACTGAGGAAGCAATTAATACAATGAAAGTTGGTGATGAAATACTTGTGGTATCAACCCCAGAACTACCAAGTGTTGTTGATGCTTTGAAAACAATAAGAAACGCACAATCTCATGGAAAAAAGGTTTCAGGAGTAATTTTAACAAGAGTATATGAAGACCAACTTGAATTAAGTAAGGAAGATGTTGAGACAATGCTTGAGACTCCGGTAATTGGACTTATTCCAGAAGATGAAACAATGAGAGAAGCCGTACAGATGAAATCTCCTGTGACCCATACGCATCCAAATGCCCCTTCATCTTTAGGTTATAAAAAGTTAGCAGCCGAATTACTTGGAGAAAAATATGTTGAGTCCGTTGAAAAAGAAGATTCGTTATTAGATTATATGTTAAAGAGGCTTGGATTGAGATGATTACAACAGACCACAACAAGCTAGCACACAGATTAGGAAAAAAAGAATGGGATAATCACCACATAGCAAAAACACTACATATAATTAAAAAAGCAAAACACAAAAGATTAGATAAGTTTGTTTATTGGACAGCTCTTTTCGTTGCCATAACAGGGAATATGTTCATTCTTGCAGGCATCACCCCATTAATGATTGAAATGCCACAGATTTTTGTTTTTCTATTTGTAGCCACAATTGGGGTTTGCTTTGGAATGTTAATAGATGTTATAATAAGAGAACTAGATGAGATTAGTATAAAACATTATGTTATTGCAGGGATATTAATCCCTGTTATTGCTACAATTACTGTTTTTGTGGTTATTGGTGTTGCAAAATCAATGGCAATAAAAGTGGGTTTGTCATTAAAAGCAAACCCTTTGTTTGTTGCTATTATATACCTTATTAGTTTCGCTGCACCACACCTAATATTCAAAATAAAAGAAAGAAAAGAGTTTTTTTCTCTAGAAAAATGAACTTAAATCAATGGACTTCTATATATCTTAATCATGTGAATAATTTTAAGAAAAACATAAAAGAAAGAAAAGATGAAAAAGAAAAGATTGTATGTTTTTTAAAAAATGGGGGGAAAACAGATTACTTCGTCATTCCTGTTTTATCTAAAGACATAGAAAAAGAAGGAAGCATAGTAATCGTCTGTCTAAATATTAAAGAAAATCTAAATCACATAATTGAAGAATGGGACTCTTTAATTAAAAATCCAAAATTAAAAATAATGTTTGTCAATCCTGAAGAAAACACACACTGGTCTCTTATACCTCATCTTCACGCAAAAATTTCTGATGAGAAATCATTAAAACGTGGTTTAATGAGCCTCTTTGAATCTGTTCCAGAAGCAACAAAACCTTTTTAAAGTAGATTTAAATCCTGGTTCTAGAAGGTGAAACAATGACAGAACTTAAGTGTATTACCTGTAAGAAAAAAATCGCCAATAGAGAAGGAACAGCTAGATTTCTATGCCCAAAATGTGGGAAATATGAAATAATCAGGTGTGTAGATTGCAGAAAAACAGTTGCTAAGTACATTTGTCCTGAATGTGGATTTGAGGGACCAAATTAAAATGGCAGACATAGTTATAACTTTAAAGATAATGCCTAATTCTCCAGAAGTAGACCTTAGTAAAGTAGAAGAACAAGCCCTTGCAAAAATAAAAGATTTTGCAGGTATTGATAATCATAAATCTGAACAAGAAAACGTTGCTTTTGGCTTAAAGGCCTTAAAAATAATGTTTGTAATGTCTGAAGATGTCGGTACAACAGACCCTCTTGAAGAGAATATTTCTAAGATTGAAGGTGTTAATTCTGTTGAAGTTACGGATGTTAGAAGAGCTATTGGTTAATCTTTTTAATTAATTTCTTTTTCTCCAATTCTATGAATTTAATAAATAGGTTGTTAGGAGATGGAGCTCTTCCTGCACATGAAGTTTTGTCTGAAGATAACAGTACTCAATTAATTTGTGTTGCAGAGACAACAGATGAAGACTCCTATTTCTTATTATTAAGCAAGGGTTTTGATGAGTTGGAAAGGCCCTTTGTGGCTGAATTTGGTCCTACAGGAATAATTAGGACTTTTCTTTATGCTAATTTGGATGAAGCAGAATTCCAAAGAAACTCTTTTGGTTTATTTAAAAAAAAATCAGAAAAAGAACAAAAAAGAGTTACTTCTAAATTATATCACAAAATAAATGACATGGATTTTCCTAAATGGGATAAAAGAAAAAGGATATTTCACTGGACTAATGAAAAGATTTCAAGGTGGTTTCAAGAATACAACAAGTTGTTTAAGGGAGATATCGTTCCTGATATGAATGATACTTCTGTTGTCTTAAAATTTATGGATGGGTGTAGATATCATTGTGCTCCTTTTTGTCCTTATTCGATGTCTGAGAATGTTAGACTAAAAAGTGAAGATGAAATTAGAAAAAACATCTCATACGTGACAAATATAGTTAGATTTTTTCATCCCTCAACTGGCTTATTCAATGAAGTAATTGCTTTGGGATATGATATGCTTGAATTCGAAAGATCTAGATTGGAATCTAAGCATGATGTGCCAAATCCGCTTGAATTAATGATTGGTTTATTGAATAACTTTCCAGGTGCTAGGGGCACTTCCTTAGAAAAGATAAATGCATTTAACAGTGCACAAAACATTCATTGGTTAAGAGAAAACCATCCAAACCCAGAAGATTACTTTAGAAAATTTTATTCTTTTTTCAATAGAGCCATCATTGGAATCGAAAGTTTAGGAAAATACTCACACTTAGTAAGAAAACCTGTATCTGATGAATTAAAACTAGAATCAATACACTACATACTTGGTTTCCAAGAATTACAAAAGTTAAAATTAACTTATCTTGTTGGATTTGGTAAAGAATTAGAAGGCATACCTATAAGAGAATTTCTCTCACCAACTATTGAACAATTAATTACACTAAACAACCAATACAATAGTAGTACTTTTGAAGACAGGATTGTTTTTGAAGCATCTATCTATGTTCCTAATATAGGAACCGGCTCATATAAAATTACTCCTTTTGATTCTCCAGAAGAACTAGAAAAACAGATTGCATGGATAAAAAAGCAGTTCAAAGATGCGGGAATAAGTTCATATTTCACAAGATTTGATTATAGAGAAAGCTTACCAGACAGGCAAATTTTTTGATCTGATCCCCCAATTAAGAAAATGTGTTCTTGCTGAATTTTTGTTCATCTCTAAAACCTCTTCAACTTTGGGAATTTTAACATTATTGACTTTGGCTAATTTATGTAAATCATAAAATCCAACTGCCTCAATCTTGCTTTCTTCCTTGATTATTTGAAGAAGCTTGTAAAGTTTCTCATTGCTTTTATCTGTGGCTTTATACATCTTTTCAACTATTTTTTCATCCCATAATGCTCCTATCCATAATGGTCCTGTATACTCTTTTCTCTCATCAAAATTAGAACTTGTTTTCATCTCAAGCGTCTTTGTATTATAAATGAAATATTTGTGTTGTTTTATTATGTTGTCTGCTTTCTTTTTTCCCTTCTCACACCTAAAAAAGATTCTATAATAATGGTCTTGAAAATAAGAAAAAAGAGGTGTTAATGCTTTTTCATATTGCGTTCCAATTAATTGAATCTTCCTGATCAATATTCTTATTCCAAGTTCATGCATTAATTCGTTTCTCAAGGGTTTTGCCCAGTAATTACGTTTACACACTTTTGGATATGTGCCTGCTAGTGCACTTGTGTCTGTTGCTGTAACTGCCAATATCCCTTGTCTGGCCAATCTAACAATCGCAGAATCTAAAAAAGGATTTGGACTACCGAAGGGATCAATATCTATATAATCAAACCCCTTCCCTTCAAGTAGAAACATATTGGCATCTTTAGAGAACACTTTTGCACTAAGATTGTTTATTTTTAAGTTTCTCTTAATGTGTTCAGAGGTTTCCTTATCATTAAAAAAAACTTCTCTTGTTTTTCCTTTTTTCAATTCTTTCAAAAACCTTATTCCTCTTACACCTGTTGCAGAGAGAGGCAAGGCTATTTGCATATCTTTATCTTTTACTGCATTGATTAACAAAATAGAAAAATCTCTATTTAGTTTCATAACTGGATTATAGAACACTGGGAGTTCTTTAGATACTTTTGATTTCTCAGAAATCTTTATTTTGGCAAGTCCTTCTTGTACAGTTTTCATAAATTAAAGAAAAAAAGAATGGATTAATTAATTTACCCAAATCCATGTGTGTTCTCTATCTCTTACGCCGTCTTTGTCTACAAGAGTAAGTATAACAGGATAATAACCTTTTCTTGCGCTAGGGACATATACATCAAGATATGATCTACCATAATCACCAGAATTAATTTCTAATCCTCTGGATTTTGAATAAACATCTAAGTAAGGGATATACATTGTAACTTGTCCACCATCTACATTGTATCTTTCATGGTTCCACAATGTGACTAGTAATACTTCGTGTTTTCCAGATGAAACTGATCTGGGATAAACATTACTAATTATTGCTGTTACACTACTTATCAAAAGAAAACTTATTGCTAAAAAGACCATTATTTTTTTCATATTTCAATCCCCCACAACTCATGACTATTGCGAAGTGGTGAGTATATTTAAAACTTACTGAATTAATAACTTTTAAAAATCTAACAAATGTTCTGTGTATTATGACAGAGTTAAGACAGGCAGTCATTGGTGTTTTGGGCCATGTTGATCATGGAAAGACAAAAATATTAGATAAAATTAGAGGAACTGCTACACAATCAGGAGAGGCAGGAGGCATAACACAAGCAATTGGAGCCTCAATTATCCCATTAGACACAATTAAAAAAGTCTGTGGCAACTTATTAAGCGAAAAATCAAAATTTACGATTCCGGGATTATTATTCATAGATACTCCTGGACACGCAGCTTTCACTACACTAAGAAAAAGGGGTGGAAGTATAGCTGATATTGCTATTTTAGTAATAGATATTAATGAGGGATTAATGCCTCAAACATTGGAAAGTCTAGAGATTCTAAAAAAATTTAAGACACCATTTATTATTGCTGCAAACAAGATTGACCTAATTCCTGGGTATAGAGATAATAAAGAAAGATATCTCCTAAAAAATTTAGAAAGCCAGGATCCATATGTTAGAGAAAAAATTGATACAAAAATTTATGAAATCCTTGGAAAACTATCTGAAAAAGGATTTAATTCCGAAAGATTTGATAGGATTGAGGATTACACTAAGCAGATTGCAATTGTTCCTGTTTCTGCAATTACTGGAGATGGTATCCCTGAATTATTAATGGTATTAATTGGTTTGGCTCAGAAATATCTTGAAGACTCATTGAAATTACATGTTAAGGGAAATGCTAAAGGAACCGTACTTGAAGTAAAAGAAACAACAGGTCTTGGGAAAACCTTAGATGTTATTATCTATGATGGGATTCTAAAAAGAAATGACAATTTAATTGTTGGGGGTGTTGAAGAACCAATAGAGACGAGAGTTAAAGCTTTGTTGTGTCCTTTGCCTTTAAAAGAGATGAGGGATAAAAAAACAAAGTTCAAAAAAGTTGAGAAAGTAACTGCTGCTACTGGAGTTAAAATATGTGCTCCAGAAATTGAGAAGGTTATAGCTGGAATGCCTCTACAGAGTTATACTAAGGAGAATAAAGAAAAAGTTGAAAAAGAAGTCCAAAAAGAAATTGAAGAGATTATGATTGAGACTGGAAAAGAGGGCGTCATCATAAAAGCAGACACCCTCGGTTCTTTAGAGGCACTTACGTTTATGTTAAAAGAAAAGGGGATTCTTGTAAGAAAAGCAAATATTGGTAAAATATCTAAAAAAGACCTATCGGAAGCAGAAGCAAATTATGAAAAAGATCCATTACAGGCTGTTGTTTTGGGTTTTAATGTGGACAGAGATGCAGACATAACGGGTTCTGATAAAGTTAAGATAATTACAAGTGATATAATCTATAAAATATTAGAGGAATACGAAATCTGGAGAGAACAACAGAGAAAAGTTATGGAAGCAAAAAAACTTGACAATTTGGTTAGGCCCTGTAAAATCGAGATAATGCCAAATTATATTTTTAGACAGAGTAATCCTGCAATTGTTGGTGTAGATGTCTTAGAAGGAAAAATAAAAACAGGAACAGGATTAATGAAAAAGGGGAAAACCATTACCGTGCTAAAGGGAATACAACTTGATAAAGAAAATCTTAATTCAGTTACAAAAGGTAAGCAAGTTGCAATGTCGCTTTCTAGAGTGACTGTGGGAAGACAAATAAATGAAGGTGATATACTTTATAGTTACATTCCTGAAAAAGATTTCAGGAGAATAAAGAAATTAACAAAATATCTTTCTAAGGGAGAAATTGAAGTTTTAAAGGAAATTGCTGAAATTATGCGATCTGATAATCCTGTTTGGGGGATTTAGACTTTCTTTTTAGTGTAATTACTAACCCAAAGAGATTAATTGAGATTAATATTAATGTAAATACAGTTAACATGAACACCAAAGTTATGTTACTCCCTTCTCTTTCCCCCGTAACCATGCCTGTTATTGTACCCATACTTGTACTTTCTGTAATTTCTTTGGCACTCACTTGAATACCTGCTAAATTAAGCGTTGGCTTCAATGCTTTTACATGAATTGGTGCGGTGTTAATTTTTGTAATAGCTTTCTTAGTTCTTCCCTGTAAATCATGTTGGTCTGTAGGTGTTGCTATACAAGTAATGTTATCGGTCTCATCAAAAATAAAAAAAGTGCTACCTTTTCGGTTCTGTAATTTTTTATTTACATACCATTTATAATCAAAAGAAACTGTCTCGGGAGATTCGTCATCAACTTCAATATGACACTGAAGAACATCATCATAATAGGGTTCTTCTGGTAGAATATTTATTTTTGTGATGGTGGGAGGTTTGTTTACCACCCGTATTCTAACTTCGCCATAATGTACAGTAGATGCTAAAGAAATATTTAATGTTAACAACAACATTAATAATAGAACATATTTTCTCATACATATAAAATACATTTACAAACTTTTAAATTTATCCAAATGCAAAAGCTAGAAATCTTAAATTCAAAAAAAAGAAAAGAGATTGCAGAAGTAATTAGTGAATACTATGGATGTAATTTTGAGTTTGATTACGAAGTTTTTATGAACAATCATAATAAAATTTACATTCTTAATAAAGAGATTAAATTAATTGATATTGATGAGTTGAGACTTAATTCTCTGGGATTATATTTTGGACTTCTTTATGATAATGATGAAATAAGATTGAGTATAGAAGGTTCTCAAATTATTGGAAAAATTGCTAGAAAAAAGGTCTTAGAATTAAATGATGAACAAGCTGAGTTGTGGATGGGCGGACAGGATTTTAAAATTGATGATAAAAGAGAAGGTTTTATTTTAGTAAAGAATAAGGGAGACTTTCTAGGTTGTGGTAAATTAAAGAATAAGAAACTGTTAAATTATGTCCCTAAGGAGAGAAGGAATTAATTAATATCAAATGTTCCGGCTGTTAATAAATCTAAGATAACTGCTTCATAATCTTCTTGTAACTCATGCCGAGACTCTCGTCCAATATAAGAAAGATTTTTCCTTAGTTGATTTCTATGTTCTCTAAAATACTCCATTGTTCCCTGAACAGGAGATATTCCTTGTAATGTCTGAAATATGGTCAGAAAATCTGGATTAGATTCGCTTATACCTAATTTTTCAGTAATAAACCTTTTTTTATAGTCTGTTTCTGCCAACCCAGGGGTCAGATATTTGTGTACTAAGTCTGGTAAACTAGTGACTTGAATTTCAATATTGTCTGGTACATAAAAATCATGAAACAAATGTGGAGGTAATGCTTCTTCTACCCAATATCTATTTAATTTAATCTTAAATTGTACTTCCTGAGGTTTATTTGGTTGTTTGGTGTGGTCATCAAAAGATCCAGGAACTATGTCACAAAGAACTAGATCATGGAAATATTCTCTTGTTTCTTCAATTTCTTCAGGACCGACTCTGTGAGAATAAACAATAGTTATTCCATAACTGTCCTCGATTCCATAATACCATCTGTCCATTAACTCATCAAACCTAGTTCGATTATCTAATTTATAAATATAATACTCTGGTTTCATGTCTCGATATCTCTCAGCAGCTTTTAATGCACGCCTATATTCCTGTTTTATATCTCCAGGAACCTCCTCGAGCGACAAATCAACTCCCAAGTCTCTAAGTGTTGCTATTTCTTCCATCTGTTTTATGTCCCTTGCCCAATATGCAGATTGCTTCTTGTTTTCACTATTAGACTCTTTCACCCTACCATAAATTACTGCTAAATGATTTCTGTTGCTTGGCATGTTGTCCCTAGAATGAAACATCATGTGGTAGGGTGTCTTGCTGGCTTCTTTCATAAGTTTCTGAACCCTGTGGTTTACAGACTTTGTTCCCTGGTTCTTCAATCCCCTAACAAATTCCTTTAAAACATCAATGGCTACGTATTTCTTATCTTTAAAATCGATCCTTCTGCTGGGATCAAAAACTCTGTTTCCTCTTCTAAATACTTCATTTACTAAGACATCAAGAAATTGGGCCTCGTTCTCAATATAATTGCTTTGCCAAAACTCTGACAGTGGTTTCCTACCGTCCTTCTGGAACCTGTGTGAATCCATTAGGTCAGCCATAATGATTGCTGTCTTAAATGCTCCTGCTTCTTTTCTTTTATATGTAAAATATAGGAGTGCTTCTCTCTCCTCTTCACTAAGATCTAACTCTGTCCTCAACTCCTTTGTGTCCTCATCAAGAAAGAGTTTCCTAGTTAATTTTGCGAGAGACAGTTCGTTTGGTTTTCTTGGTCTTGCCTCATCATAACCAGGTTCTCCAGGATGAAAAACCACTAAATGTCCAAAGTCATTAGTTATTACTCTATTAGGATCTATTCTTTCTATTAAATTCTCAAGTACTAATTCGTGTTGTTCATTCCCATACATTTTTATTGTTTATCCTTAGTTTCAGTAACTAATATGATAAGAGGGATCTTTCTTTGAACACCGACATTCTCTTTCCGCGTCTTTTCCGAACGTTTTCTAACACCCCTTGAACGGTTTCAAGATGGAATAACAAAGCATCATTAAGTTCTGGTGTCATATAATTTGTGTCTCCGTGCAATAAATTTAAAGCCCAATCATATCTCCTTTTCATAACACTAAGTCTGATGTTTGGTGGAATCATAGATTTTAATTCTTCAATTTTATCTTTGTGGTCTTTTGTATCGTCAAGTTCTACTTCTGTTCTCCTTATTTCTTTTTCTAATTCTTCTACTGTGTCCTCATATAGCTTAATAACCAACGCAGAAGTAAGTTGATACTTTATGGGGTCTTCATCTGAATTTGAGATGTATTCCCCCAAAAATTCTAAAACTATGCTAGATTTTCTTATTTGTTTGATATAATCTTCAAAATGCATGTTTCTGTTTATTATTGAACCATTTTCTATTTCATATCTCGGTTCATGGATTCTCAGAGGAACATAAATACTATTTCTTAAAGAAGTGGCTGTATTAATGTTGTCCAGTGCATCTCCTGATTTTGCAGCACAACCAAGCAAAGCTATATCCTCTAAACTAATAACGTCGAGGTTTGTATTTGGGGGAAGTGGAAAAGACATGTTGTGGTTTTCTGTTGCTTTTGTAAGGTTATATTCTAAAATATTAACATCCAACAACCCCCTAAGATAATCTGCATAATTCTCCAGATATCTCTCTGGCTCTGTTTCATACTTTATTACTTCTTTTTTTTGTGGATGAAAAACTTGATCATTTTTTGTAAGTGCTCTTATAGCAAGATACTGATCAATTGAAAACACTCCGCGCTCTACCATTGTGTTTAATTCTGATTTATAATTATCTTTATCATCTTCTACCACATCATGCCCTAATGTAACATTAAATAAAGGAACTGGATTAAAATATGCTCCAGAATGAATTAGTTGATCAACAATCTCTTTCACATAATCTGTGGCATCAACAGAATGAATCAATTTAGGGTTCCCACAAATCCTGTATTGGTCAATAAAAACTTTTTTAGCCAAATTAAATATGATTACAAAAGAATTCAAATCTAATAGCTTGTATGTGTTTGTATCTAAACCAAAAGCTCCATAAATTAAGTCGGTAGGGATTTCAACAATATCTTGATCAAGCACCAACTCTCTCAATGTGGTAAGCTCGCTGGACAAATTAATATTCATTCTTGGTGGAAACTTAATCTAATTTTTAAATTTAATAGTTCCAGATGTCGTCTCCAATCTGGTGTAGATTCTCAACTACATTACCTTTTTCCTTTTCCTTTATTTTAGAACCAGAATATTTTGCCCTTCCTATTGCTAAAGGTTTCTTATGTGTTTCATCAACAACAGATACAATGTCTCCTTTTTTTATGTCTTCATCTAGTTTGGTTATTCCGGGCCTCATTATGTTTGCACCTTTTATCACAAATTTTACAGCGCCCATATCAACAGTAATTTTTGGCAAAAAGTTTTTTTTAAGAATTACTTTTAAAGTAGGACAAATCTTCCCTCCACCATAGAAAAAAGTTGGTTTATTATTAATCAATATTATCTTGTCATCAATTTCATATTTGTCTTTTTTTGATAATCCTAAATCTCCGTATGACTCTTCAATTTGTGTTATTAGTTCTCTGATTTCTTGATTGCTTAATGTTTTCATATTCCTTTGATCTCAATTTTTGCTTTGTTTTTTGGGTTTTTCAATTTTTCAACAATGTTCCTATTAACATCGATTGCTGCCTTGTCTGCTTTGATTGCAATAGTTCTTTCAGAAAGAAAATCACTTGTTCTAATCACCATTTCATTTTGGTTGTTAAAGTTTTTATTTGTTTTTGCAGTTATTACTTCCGTCTCTCCCCCCATATTAATTGTGAGCCTAATTGATTCATATTTCTCGACTATCTGCTTTAACTCAGAAAAATTAAAATCTGCCACCACTCCAAGAATACAATCTCCTCTTTTAGTAAGGTGTTTGTCTTTTGTAAACTCGAGTGTCGTCTCGTGAGTACATAATACATTTTTATGTCCTTTAATAGAAAAAAACATAATTATTGTTCTCTTGATTCCTTTTTTACTAAGTCTTCAATAGGTTTTTTCTCGCCTTTTTCTGCTTTCTCTGCCATCTTTTGGAGATCAACACCCAAGTCTTTCAATGCTTTAACATGCATCTGCATCAATTGCTCCACTATGCTTGTTAATTTCATTAATTCCTGTCTCTCTTTAGCTAGTGTCGATAGAGCACCTTTATGAAAACCTATTTGTTCATCTTTTGAAGCTTTTTCGTCAACCATAAAATCACCTTTTTAAAATAAATCTAACTTGTTATTTAATTATTTCCTTTTTTAAAAATTTCAACTAATCTCTTGTACTCCTTTTCAACCTCTATTTTTATATCTAATTTAGCAAAATATTTGGAAATATTTGTCAAGTCCCTCTTGAGATACTCTCTGGCATTAGGATCTTTTTTACTTGTACCCTGTGAAAAATCAATGAAATAAGGTATGTCATTATGGACTAGAATGTTAAATTCTGATAAGTCTGCATGTATTAATCCCATTTCAGTTATTCCTTCTATGGATTTTAATACTTTCTTAGAGAAACCCACCGGATCTTCTAATTCAGTATTCCTTAATTGTGGAGCAGGAATATTTCCACCTATAGACTCCATTACAAGAACATTATTCTCAAAAACCATGGGAGTGGGAACATTTATTTTTTCACGTGCCATCAGAAGATTTCTATATTCTCTCTGAACCCATTTGAATATTACTTGTCTTCTTTGGTTTTTTATATCCATAAATCGGGGGTCTGATTTTATGTAAGAGTACATCTTATTAAAGTTACAGTTTTCTAATCTATAAATCTTGACAATTACATATTCTTCTCCCTTTTCTGCTAGAAATATGTTGGATTCTTTACCTATCTCAACTGGAGAGACCAAGTCCTCAAAATGTCCCTGACCTGATAACTTGAAAAGCGTCCTTAACGTAAAGTTATCAAACACATTCTTATAGATTTTGAATTTCTCCTTACTTTTCTTTGCCATGTTTGTGAGTAAAGTAAGCTATAATAAAAAGCTTTATAAATTAATATTACTAACATAGTATTGCCTGCCCAACTGGAGTTCAAGGGGCTCTAAAAATACAAAGGACTGTGTCCAACAAAACTTTGCGTCCCTGATATTTCAGCAGGCGGGCTTTTTTCAGATATTTTTATAAATTAACAAAGAATTTCGAACACAGGTGATAAAATGGCAGTTATAGGATTTCATTTTAAAAAAATATCCGCTGAAAAGAAAAAAGCAGCTACAGGTAAAATTAATGTCAACAACAACATTGTGATTACTAATGTTAAGGAAGCCAAAGTCAATATGGGCAATTCTAAACAGAAAGGTGCAGAATTCTCTTTCCATTATAAGACAAGATATCAGCCAGATGTTGCTAATCTAGACTTAGAAGGTGCTGTTGTTTATTTAGGAAAAGATACAAAAATAGATGGCATCTTAAAAAAATGGAACAAGGACAAAAAATTAGACAAAGATGTTGCAGAGGAAGTCTATAATCATGTCTTAGCCAAATGTAACATAGAGGCTCTTGTGTTAGGAAGGGATATGCAACTACCACCACACATACCGATGCCCAAATTGCAAGGATAAGGGTTTTTCTTTTTGTATTATTAGATTAATCTAAACGATACCTTTATTAAAATATTAGAATTTTTTATTTATAGGTGATAATGTAATGGCTAAAGAACTCAAACTCAAAGTTGCAGAAGCAATTCAAGATGATGTGAATAAAGGCGTTGTTCGTGTAGATAGTAGTTTTATGCATGAATTAGGTATACGTCCAGGAGATATTGTTGAAATAAAAGGAGAAAGAACTACTGTGGCTGTCACAGACAGGGCTTATCCTGGAGATATTGGTCTAAACATAATTAGGATGGACGGACTAATTAGAAGAAATGCCAAGGCAGGTATAGGTGAGATAGTAACTATAAGAAAAGCTGAAGTTGTAGAAGCTAAAAAAGTTGTTATTGCTCCTCAAAGAAAAGGAATTGTAATAAGAGCAAATCCTGTGATTTTCAAACAAGGTTTATTAGGAAGGGCCGTAAGTAAAGGTGATATTGTTTCTTTGGGTGGAACAAGAAGAAGACGTTCTGCAATGTCCTCTAATCCATTATTTGGAGAAGATTTCTTTAACATGTTAGATGAAAGTCTTGTGGGTTTTGGTCTTGGAGATTTAAAATTTGTGGTTGTTGATACAAATCCAAAACAGCCTGTACTTATAACTGAACAAACAGAAGTCAAATTCAACCCAGAGGCAACTGAAGTTTCCGAAGAAAGATTATTAGAAGTAACTTATGAAGACATTGGTGGATTACATGACGAGATTAAGAAAATAAGAGAGATGGTTGAGTTACCATTAAAACACCCCGAGTTGTTTGAAGCTCTAGGAATAGAGCCACCAAAAGGTGTCTTGTTACATGGACCTCCCGGAACAGGAAAAACTTTGCTTGCAAAAGCCGTGGCAAACGAAACAGCAGCAAATTTCATTCTTATTAATGGTCCAGAGATTATGAGTAAATATTATGGACAATCAGAAGAAAACTTAAGAAAAAAATTTGAAGAAGCAGAGAAAAATGCTCCAACAATAATATTCATAGATGAAATTGATGCAATAGCCAGCAAGAGAGAAGAATCAAAAGGAGAGGTAGAGAGAAGGGTTGTAGCTCAGTTATTGGCATTGATGGATGGTCTAAAAAGTCGTGGTAAAGTAATTGTTATAGGAGCAACCAACATTCCTAATGAATTAGATCCTGCCCTTAGAAGACCGGGGAGATTTGACAGAGAACTTGAGATTGGTGTTCCTGACCAAGAAGGCAGGCATAAAATTTTAAGGATTCACACAAGACACATGCCACTTGCAAAAAATGTTGACCTAAAAGAATTTGCAGATATAACCCATGGTTTTGTGGGGGCAGATCTTGCGGCACTAGCAAAAGAGGCTGCTATGAATCTACTTAGAAACATATATCCTGAATTAAAATTAGAAGAAGACCAACCAATTCCAAGAGAAATTCTTGAAAAACTAAAAGTTACAAAAAAAGATTTTGTTGAAGCCCTTAGAGTAGTGAGACCTAGTGCATTAAGAGAAGTGTTCATTGAAGTTCCTGATGTTAAATGGAAAGATGTGGGTGGTCTTAGTGATGTTCAACAAGAACTTGTTGAGGCAGTAGAATGGCCCTTGCAACATCCAGAGGTGTTTGAGAGAATGGGAATAAAACCACCAAAAGGAATTCTTTTATATGGGCCTCCCGGAACAGGAAAAACACTGCTCGCAAAAGCTGTCGCAAATGAAAGCAAGGCAAACTTCATATTAGTTAAAGGACCTGAATTGTTGAGCAAATGGGTGGGTGAATCAGAAAAAGCAGTAAGAAAAATATTTGAAAAAGCAAGACAAACTTCTCCTGCAATAATCTTTTTTGATGAAATTGATTCCCTTGCTCCAAGAAGGGGTGCTAGCTCGGATAGTCATGTTTCAGAAAGGGTGGTTAATCAGCTTTTAACAGAAATGGATGGACTTGTTGATCTACATAATATTGTAATTCTTGGAGCAACAAACAGGCCAGATATTGTCGATACGGCTCTTTTGAGACCAGGTAGATTTGATAGAATTATTCTGGCTCCTGCACCAAACAAAAAAGCTAGACAAGAAATATTCAACATACATACAAAAGGTATGCCTCTTGATAAATCTGTAAAAATTGAAGAACTCGCAGAAAAAACAGAAGGATATGTTGGAGCAGACATTGAAGCGATATGTAAGGAGGCTGCAATTCTTGCACTAAGAAAAGATCTGAAAGCAAAGAAGATAAAGGCAAAACATTTTGAAGATGCCCTAAAAAAAGTTTCTCCGAGTGTCTCAAAAGAAGTAGCAAAGGCTTACAAAGACATATTAAAACAATTCAGTGCGGCTCGCGGAGAAGAGATGAAAGAAAATAAGCCAGCATATTTCGGCTAAGTTTTTCTTATCTATCCTTTATTTTAACATAATTTTAAATAGTGCTGAGAATTTAGTGCAACATATGAAAAAACCAAAAAAATTAATGTTTTCATCTGCAGGAATACCTAGAAATGCCAAGGGAGGAGACACATTAGAAGGAATAAGGGCTGTAAGAAATCTAGGATTAGATGCTATGGAACTTGAGTTTGTTAGGAGAATTAACATATCTAAAGAAAAGGCTCCAGAAGTTAAAAGGCAGGCAGAAAAACATAATGTTTTCTTAACATGTCATGCCCCCTATTATATTAACCTAAATGCTAAGGAAAAGCAGAAAGTATATGCTAGTATGTATAGGATTGAAAAATCTGCTGAGACATTGTATATGTGTGGTGGTTGGAGTGTGTGTTTTCATCCAGGACACTATCTTAAAATGGAAAAAGACACTGTTTATGAAAACATAAAAAAGAGAATAAAAGAAGTAAGAGAAAAATTAGACGAAAAAGGAGTAGATGTCTGGATAAGACCAGAAACAACAGGAAAGCGCACACAGTTCGGAAACTTAAATGAATTGCTAAGAATAAGCCAAGAAGTTGATGGGGTTATGCCCGTTATTGACTTTTCTCATCTCCATGCTAGAACAAATGGAAAATACAACTCAAAAAAAGAATTTAAAGAAGTGTTAGAATTGACCGAAAAAAGTCTTGGAAGAGAAGGTCTTGATAATATGCATTTACATGTTTCCGGAATAGAGTATGGAGAAAAAGGAGAAAAGAACCATGTTAATTTACAAGAATCTGATATGAAATATGAAGATTTGTTGAAAGTTTGGAAAGAATTCAATATAAAAGGCAGTGTTGTTTGTGAGAGTCCAAACATTGAAGAAGATGCAATGATGCTTCAAAAAATTTATAATAAAATTTAATATTGTAAGAAAAGGTGAAATAGATGGGTGAAAAAACAAAATATCAAAAACTACAAGAAAAACTATTCAAAGAAAAAAAATCTGCTTGGGTTTCATCTGAAAAAAACAATGTGTTTGACTTTGCAGAAGAATATAAACAATTCCTTAGTTGTTCAAAAACAGAAAGAACAGCAGTAAAGACAATATTGTTTCATCTGAAGAAAGCTGGATTTAAAGATATAAGTAAACAAAAAGAACTGAAAAAAGGTGACAAAGTATATTTAAATCAAAAAGAGAAATCTGTTATCTGTGCTGTTATTGGAAAAAATCCTTGTCTGAGACTTATAGGATCTCATCTTGATTCTCCAAGATTAGATATCAAACCACACCCGATATATGAAGACAAAGGATTGTCCTTAATGAAAACACATTATTATGGTGGAATAAAAAAATACCAATGGACAAATGTTGACCTGGCATTATATGGTGTCCTACATACAAAGGCTGGAAAGAAGATTGAGTTTGCCATAGGTGAAAAACAAAAAGATCCAAGGTTTATTGCATCTGATTTGTTACCGCACCTTGCAAAAAAACAACTTGAAAAATCTGGAAATGAAATTGTTGAGGCAGAACAGCTTAATGTTTACCTCGGAAACATACCTATAGATGACAAAAAAGTTAAGGAAAAGATTAAGTTAAATGTTCTGGAAATATTAAATAAAGAATATGGAATTATTGAGGAGGATTTTAATTTTGCCGAACTTACTTTTGTTCCTGCTGAAAATCCAAAAGATATTGGTTTTGATAAATCTCTAATTGCAGGATATGGACAAGATGACAAAGCTTGCTCTTTTGCTAGTCTACAAGCTATCTTACAAATAAAAACCACAGAAGACACAGTTGTATCTTACTTCTCAGATAAAGAAGAGATAGGGTCTATAGGAAACACAGGAGCATACAGTTTTATTTTGCTTGACTTTGCTGAGATGCTAGGGAAAAAACTAAAGTTAAATATTTCTGCAGAAGAGATCCTAAGAAACTCAAATGCAATAAGTGCTGATGTGGGTTCTGGAATAAATCCAAGTTTTTCAGAGGTGCATGAAGAAAAAAATGCTGCCATTTTAGGCAATGGTGTAGTTGTTGAAAAGTACACTGGCTCTGGTGGAAAGTACAGTGCAAATGATGCTTCTGCAGAATATATGAACAAGATAAGACAAATCCTAACAAAAAACAAGATAAAATGGCAAACTGGGGAATTGGGAAAGGTTGATATGGGGGGAGGAGGAACCATTGCTTTATTCATGTCAAGATATGGGATGGATACTGTAGATATGGGTCCACCCGTGCTTGGAATGCATTCTCCAAGAGAAGTGTTATCAAAAGTAGATTTGTATGAAACTTATAAGGCCTATAAGGCCTTTTTTTCTAATTAAAGGAAGAACACTTATTCTTCCTCTGGGTTGTAGGAAGGCACAGCAGATTTATTTATAATCATTATGTCTCCTGTTGCCTTTACAAGAGGATGCGGAACAATAACTCCTTTGGCACTACCTAAAACTTGATTTAGGAATGAGTTCTTTGTTGCTTTGACTCTCCAACCGGAGATTTTATTTGTTGTGACAATTGCTTCATCTATGTCTCCAAAATAATCTCCTTGATCAGTGAAAACCTTCATATCATAAACTTCTGAAATTCTTTTCATTTTTAACATAGGATATCCCTCCAAATTTGATTTTTAACTGTATATTATACATTATTAGATTATTTAAATAGTTTTTTATATTTGTTTCTACTCAGACAAAACATGAAAGTCATAATCGTTTCTGGAACGCCAGGAACAGGAAAAACAACATATGCAAAGAAATTAGCTAAAAAAAAGGATTACAATTATGTTGATGTTAAAGAGATTATTGAACAAAAAAAACTAAAGGAAACATATGATAAAAAAAGACAAACTTTTGTTGTTGATACAGATAAATTAAATACAATCCTGCTTAAACTTATTGAGGATAGTAGAGAAAAAGGATTAGTGATTGATTCTCATTTATCCCATTATTTGCCACCCGGAAAAGTAGATAAATGTATTATTACAAAATGCGACCTTAAGACATTAAAAGAAAGACTTGAAAAGAGAGGCTATTCTAAAGAAAAAATCAGAGAAAACTTAGATGTAGAGATTTTTGATACATGTAAGGTTGAGGCTTTGGAAGTTGGACATAAGATTGAAGTAGTTTATACAGATTAATTATTCTAGAACCTCTATGTTGTCTATCTTTCCATCTCCAGCCATGTCAAATCCTTGTACAATAGAATAAAACTCTTTTTGACCTGAATATCTATAGATTACTTCATTTGTGTGTCTAGTCAAGGCAAGAACAGATGCTTTTGTACCTATAAATCTAATTCCGGCTATAACCATTATGAAATATTTTGGATTATAGGGGTTTGGTATTCTAGAAATAAGTCCAACCGATTCCTCTGTATATGTTTTTTTGTTTGAGATAATTCCCCACGGTTTCTTATCTGAAAATTTTGCAGGTAAAAAATCATTTACTTTAGATACGAGCAGATTTGTGACTGGACCACCAACAAGTATAAAATTGCCTTCTTGTTTTAGATCTACATCTACATCTAACTTTGTTGAGAAATCCTTGTTCATATCTGCAAACGCTCCCAAAAAAAGTGCCAAATCAATTGCATAGTGTCCATCTCTTGCTCTGGCTTTATGTGGACCATGAGGATCTGGAGAACCTACAACAACAGATGAACTCATTTTTCCTTCATGAACAAAAGGATTTAAGAAATTTACAATATCTTTATCTTTTTCTTCAAATAAGGATCGCAAATCCGACCAATCCTCTGATAAGGTAAATGCAAAATTTAATACTTTGGGAGAGAGTTTCTTTGCTACTGTCCCCCTTATCTCTTCCTTCTCAACAACGTCTAATAAACCAGAATTTGTCATCTGTTTGATGTGATAATATACTTTCTGTTCATGCATTTTGAGTTCCTTAGCTAACTCTGCAGGATACATTGGTTTTTTTGCTAACAAATTTAATATTTGAAGTCTTATTGGATGATCTATTATCTTAAGTGCTGCAGGATTCTCTACAATAATACAATTGTCGTAAACAAGTTTGCCGTCTTTTTCTTTTGCAATGTATGCTTTCATTTTTATTATAAGAATAGTTATAATATTTATATAGTTTTTTATAATAATCAAAAATAAAATAAAGTCCTAATTCCTTCTATATAATAATTAAAAGACTATAAACCTTTTTTTTTATTTTCTAAAACACAAATATATTCAAAAATAGTAAAAAAGGTTCTTTTTCTTTATTTTATAATATAATTATAAAATATATTTTAATTAAGCTTTTAAAAGAAAGCTAATACTTTATGCCCATGAAAAAACTATTTGGAACTGACGGGGTAAGAGGGCCCGCCAATAAATATCCAATAACTGCAGAAATAGCATTAAGACTAGGTAAAGCTGCAGCAAGAGTACTAACTAAGGGTAAGAAAAAACCCTTGTTTTTGATAGGAAAAGATACCCGTGCTTCTTGTTATATGTTAGAGAATGCCCTAACTTCTGGATTGACTTCTATGGGAGCAAATGTTTTGTTAGTTGGTCCTTGTCCTACTCCGGGAGTTGCACATTTGGTGAGATCTTTTAATGCAGATGCTGGCATAATGATATCTGCAAGCCACAATCCCTATTATGATAATGGAATAAAATTCTTTGATTCTAAGGGTCACAAATTGCCTGATAAGATTGAAGCCGAGATTGAAAAACTTGTTTTAAATGATGAGATGAATACAGACCATGTTGATTCTGACAACATAGGTAGAGCAAAAAGAATAGATGATGCACAAGGAAGATATATTGAATTTGCAAAAAGTTCTATTAATAATGTTTCTTTAGAAGGACTAAAGATTGTATTAGATTGTGCAAACGGTGCAGCATATAAAGTTGCTCCATTAATCTTGTCTGAACTGGGTGCAAAAGTAATTGTTTTGAGTAATCAACCCGACGGTGTTAATATAAACAAAAACTGTGGTGCTCTTCATCCAGAACTTACTAAGAAAGGGGTTATAAAACACAAGGCAGATGTTGGGATATCCTTAGACGGTGATGCAGACAGAATAATAATGGTGGATAACAAAGGAAAAATTCTCGATGGAGATTATGTTTTAGCAATCGCAGCTATTGATATGTTGGATAAAAAAACACTTAAAAAAAACACTGTGGTTGTAACTCATTATACTAACCTTGCATTTGACACATTAATCAGAAAACACAGAGGAAAAGTCGTCAGAACAAATAATGGAGACAGATATGTTATTGAAGAGATGTTAAAAAGAGATTATAATCTAGGTGGTGAATTCTCCGGGCACATAATTTTCTCAGATCACAATAGCACTGGAGATGGGATGATTGCTGGCTTACAAATACTAAGAATAATGAAAGAAAGCAAGAAATCACTATCAGAATTAGCTTCTGTGCTGAAAAAATTTCCACAAATTACGGTCAATGTGAATGTAAAACAAAAAGTTCCCTTGGGTGGGATGAAAAAAGTGAGGGAAGAAATTATGAAAGCTGAAAAAATATTAGGTAACAATGGTAGACACCTAGTCAGATATTCTGGAACTGAAATGAAAGCGCGTGTGATGATTGAAGGAAAAGACAAAGAAACAATAAGAAAATTGGCTGACAACATTGCTCAAGAAATAAAAAAAGAGGTTGGTTGATATGTCAGAATTTTTAGATGTTGCTAAAAAAGCAGTAAAAGAAGCTGAGAAAATAGTAATGAGTTATTATGGAAAAGAAAAAAATATCAAAAACAAAGGTGAATTTAACTTAGTCACAAAAGCAGACCTTGAATCTGAGAAAAAAATATTGACAATCATCAAAAAGAAATTTCCAAATCATGGTTTTATAATGGAAGAACAAAAAAACATTAATGAAAATGCAGAATATGTTTGGGTGATTGATCCTATCGATGGAACAACTGGATTCTCACATAATTATCCGATTTTCAGCATATCTCTCGCTTTGTTTAAAAATAAAAAACCAATTGTTGGTGTTGTTTATGCACCATATCTAAAAGAATTATTTTATGCAGAATTGGGAAGTGGAAGTTTTCTAAACAATAAGAAAATAAGTGTATCAAATATAGATTCTATTAAAAAAAGTCTGATTGCAACAGGCTTTCCTTATAAACACAGAAAGCAGAACCTTGAGTACCTAAGAAAAGTTGCTGAAAAAGTTCAAGGAATGCGAAGAAGCGGAAGTGCTGCTTTGGATATGTGTTATGTTGCTACTGGTCGTTTAGACGGATACTGGGAGATTGGAATAAAGAAAGTTGATACAGCTGCCGGACAAATAATATTAAAAGAAGCAGGAGGAGAAGTGACTGATTTAGGGGGAAATGAGATAAAAGAAGACTATTCAAAAATTGTTGCTACAAATGGCCTAGTTCATTCAGAATTATTAAATATATTAATGGAGGAGGAATAAAATGCAAGCAATAATAATGGCTGCTGGAGAATCCACAAGAACTCATCCTTTGACAATTGAAAAACCAAAACCACTATTAAAAATATGCAATAAACCTATCTTAAAACACACATTAGAACAGTTACAAGGAATAGTGAAAGAAGCCATAATTATCGTGGGATTTAAGTCGGATTTGATAAAAAAAGAGGTTGGTCAAAAATATGGGAGTATAAAGATAAAATATATTGAACAAAAACAAGCAGAAGGAACAGGAAAAGCTATAGTGCTTGCTAAAGACTTGCTTAAAGATAAATTTTTAGTTGTAAATGGAGATGATTTGTTTTCCAGAAAAGATATAAAGGGGTGTTTAAAACATGATTTTTGTATTCTTGTAAAAGAAGTTGAAGATGTTAGGAATTTTGGACAAATAGATATAAAAGATAACCAAGTAATGGACATAAAAGAGAAGCCATTAATGGAGAAACCTGGATTAGCCAATACAGGATTATATGTTTTTACAAAAGAGATTTTTTCATATAAACTAAAAAAATCTGCTAGGGGTGAATATGAAATTACAGACTATATTAATTTCCTAATTAAGGATGAAAAAAAGGTCTTTTTTGAGACAGTCAAGGAATACTGGTTTCCTATAACTTTCCCTTGGAGTTTGTTGGATGCAAATGAATTTTTTATGAAATCTCTAAAAGGAAAAAACAAAGCTGTTGTTGAAAAAGGTGCTGTATTGAAAAACCCCATTGTTATTGGAAAAAATACAATAATAAAATCAGGAGCATATATAGAAGGACCAGTTATAATAGGAGACAATTGTACTATTGGACCTAATTGTTACATTAGACCATGCTCAACCATAGAAAACGGATGCAAAATCGGAAACGGGGTTGAAATTAAAAATTCAATTATTGGAAAAAACACTTGTATAGGACATTTATCATATGTTGGAGATTCTGTCATTGGTGAAAATGTTAATCTGGGAGCCGGAACAATAACTGCTAATCTAAGACATGATGAAAAAAACATTATGTCTCCAGTTAAAAAAAGCATGGTTGATACTAGAAGAAGAAAACTTGGAGCAATTATTGGAGATAGCGTACATACAGGAATTCATACATCTATTTATCCTGGGAGAAAAATCTGGATAGACAAAACCACATTTCCAGGACAAGTAGTAAAAGAGGACATAAGGTGATTATATGTGTGGAATAGTGGGGATTAATTCTAGAGAGGAAATATCAATTAAAGATGCTGTCGGAAGACTAAAAAGGTTAGAATATAGAGGGTATGATTCGTTCGGATATTTCGATGGTAAAACACTATATAAGAAAGTTGGAGATATTGTTGTTCCAAAAACAAAAGAAAAAGCCAACAAAATAATATTACACACAAGGTGGGCCACCCATGGAGGTGTTATCAAAAAAAATGCACACCCCCACCAATCTGAAGAGGGAACAGTTACGATTGTTCATAATGGTATAATTGAGAATTATGAAGAATTAAAAGAGGCGCTAATAAAAAAAGGATACCAATTTGTAAGTGAAACAGATTCAGAAGTAATAGCCCATTATTTTGAAGAAAGATTGAAAAAGAAAGATATTAAAGATGTTTGTGTTGATTTCATTAAAGAAATTAAAGGAGAGTTTGCTGTAGTGATTATGATAAAAGGACATGACAACCTATATGCTCTAAGAAGAGATTCTCCTCTTGTCCTTGGAATTGGAGAAAATCAAAATGTCTTAGCTTCTGACATATATGCTTTCTCAGACATAATAAATAAAGCGATTTTCTTTGAAAACAATGAATTTGCTGTAATTGGAAAAAAAGATTACCAATTTTATGATAAAACAGGAAAAGAGATTAAAAAAAAGA
Organism: uncultured Methanosarcinales archaeon; assembly: GCA_964537195.1. Classification (GTDB taxonomy): domain Archaea; phylum Nanobdellota; class Nanobdellia; order Woesearchaeales; family GW2011-AR15; genus CAZHYZ01. Next base: position 14,778 of record CAZHYZ010000001.1, on the reverse strand, counting down.
TTCAACAGTTTGAATGGACACAAGAAGAATCAACTACTGAAAATTATGGTCACTATATGATTAAAGAGATCATGGAGGAACCAAAGGTTGTTAAAAGGCTTCTATTAAGTTTGAAGGGAGAACAAAAAGAAAACTATACTAAGTTTGTAGAACTCATCAAGAACTCGAGAAAAGTTACTTTTGTTGCCGCTGGTACAAGTTATCACGCTTCCTTGTTGGGGGTATATTATCTTCACAAATGTGGTGTCGAAGCACAGACAATAATTGCTTCTGAATTTCGTCATTTCGTTGGTGTTGACAAAGACACATTAGTTATCCCAATTTCTCAGTCTGGAGAAACAATGGATGTCATTGAAGCTCTAAAATATGCAAAAGAAAATGGTGCAAAGATTGCATCTATTGTTAATGTCCCTTACTCAACAATACAAAGAATGTCTGAAATATCATTAAATATAGCTGCAGGACAAGAAATATGTGTTGCAGCAACAAAATCTTTTGTTAATCAAGTAACACTTCTCTTGGCTTTAGCAAAAGAGTTCGGATTTAAAATCAACTTAGAAACTTTACCAGATAGGATTGAGGAAGTTCTTCTAATGAAAAAGAAGATAAAGAAAATTGCAAAAGAGATTTACAAGAAAAAAGACTTATATGTTTTGGGCAGGGGGTTAAGTTATCCTGTTGCAAGAGAGATTGCATTAAAGATAAAAGAAATTTCTTATATTCATGCAGAAGGAATGATGGGAGGAGAATTAAAACATGGAACAATTGCTCTCATAGAAAAGGGAACACCCGTAATATCTCTAATAAGCAACAAAGATTATGACATGATTTCTAATACCAAGGAAGTAGAAGCGCGCGGAGCAAAGGTAATAAAAATAACCAATGAATTTAATGGAGACATTAAAATAAACACTTCAAACGATGGGAAGTTTGGAATTCTTGCAACTATTGTTGGACAATTGCTAACTTATTATGTGGCCCTAGAAAAAAAATTACCAATAGACAAACCAAGAAATTTGGCAAAATCTGTTACAGTAAAGTAGATAGTTAATTATTAATATCTATACTGTATTTTCTCCTTCATGAAGACAGAAATAACTTCCTTAGAATTACATTTTCTAGTAAGAGAATTTCAGAAGATAAAGAAGGCAAAAATAGATCAGATCTACCAAGAAAGAGAAAACTTTCTTTTCCAACTATATGACACAAAATTAGGTAAATTGTATTTAAGGATCATACTTCCTAGCCTCATATATCTATCAGAAACAAAAAGAAAATACAAAACTGACAAGTTTGGACTTTCTTTAAGAAAACATATCAATAATTCCTGGATCCAAAAAATAGAACAAGTAGGTTTTGAAAGAATTTTAAAGTTTGAATTGAGTTTTAAAAATTCCGTTTATTGTCTATATGTGGAGTTATTTAATCCAGGCAACATCATTCTATGTAATGAGGGGGGGAAAATTGTTGTTGCTAAAGAATACAAGAGTTTCGGATCTAGAGTTTTGAGACCAAATAAAGATTATAAATACCCTAAAACAGAGTTTAACTTTCTTGAAATAGATGAACATGGGCTAAATAAATTGTTAGAAGGATCTGAAAAAAACTCTATTGTTATAACATTAGCTGTTAATCTTGGTCTGGGTGGGTTATATGCTGAAGAGCTCTGTGCAATAGCAGAGATTGACAAAAAGAAATCAAGTCTTGAAAAAAAAGAAATCATAAGATTATACAATGCGATAAAAGAGATAAGAGGGAAAAAAATTTCTCCCGGAACATATTATGAAAAAAACTCAGTTTTAGAAATCGTTCCTTTCCCTCTTAAACAATATGAGACTAAGAAGTTTGAGGAAAAACAAACATTTAGTAAAGCTATTAGTGAGTATAATAATATTAGACTAAGAAAAGAGAAGAAAAAAGAGAAGAAAAACAAATATGACAAGGAAAAAGAAAAAATTGAAGGAATAATAAAAACACAAACAAAACAAATCCAAGGATTAAAAAAATCTCACAAATCAAATAAAGAAAAAGGAGAGGCAATATATGAAAATTACACTAAATTGGAGGAGATTATCAGTGAAATAAGAAAGGTCTCTCCTAAAGATGTTGAGAAGAAGATTAAAGATATTAAAAAGGTAAAAGAATATGATCAGAAAACAAAAACAATAACTGTTGATATTTGATGAAAAAGATAAACTTTCTCTCCATAGTTATTCCTGCTTATAATGAAGAAAACAGAATAACCCATTCAATTAAGAAAATAACCAAATATCTTAATAAAAGGAAAATACAATATGAGCTTCTTGTTGTAAATGATGGTTCTAAAGACAAAACAGTGAGAGAAGTAGAAGACATCAACAACAAGAAAATAAAGTTGATAAATAATGAAAAAAACATGGGAAAAGGATATTCTGTAAGAAGGGGGTTTTTAAAAAGTAGAGGTGATTATGTACTATTTACTGATGCTGATTTGAGCACACCAATAGAAGAATTGGATAAATTTGAAAAGTTTCTCCCAGAATATGACATTGTGATAGCTTCAAGAAAAGCAGATAATGCTCAGGTAGTTGAGAAGCAACCCGTATGGAGAATTTTTGCAGGGAACATGTTTCCTTTTGTTGTAAGAGTAATTATGAAACAAGACATAAAAGACACACAATGTGGCTTTAAACTGTTTGATAGAAAAAAATGTTTCGCAGTATTCAAAAAACAGACTTTGTTTGGGTTTGGTTTTGATGTGGAGATATTGCATATCGCAAGAAAAAACAAATTAAAGATAAAAGAACTAGGGGTAAGCTGGTTTAATGATGGAGAAACAAAAGTAAAATTAATAAAAGATTCTGCACTCATGTTCTTAGACTTGTTAAAAATCAGATACAACGACTTAATGGGAAAATATGAAACTAAAAATTAATTTCAAGAAAAACATTCAATACCTTGTCTTGATTCTGTTTATAATTACAACTCTCCTTTACACAAACATAAATAAATTGCCTTTGTCGCATCCGGGAAATTTAAAGGCCGCAGATGCTTTTTATCATGCACTAATTACTGAAGGTATAATAGACACACAACAATGGAACTATTATGATGTTGTTTTTTCTCTTGGTCAAGAAAAAGCAGTTAATTCTCAGCCCCCCCTATATTATCTAAATGCAGCAATCTTAAATCTGTTCTCTAATGTTCCTGTTTGGGACACACTTTATTTTTTAATCTCTATATCCCAAGCATTATTTATAGTATTAATTTACCTTATAACAATAGAGATTTTTGATAATGAAATGGTTGGTTTAATTGGTGCTGGTCTTTCAATATTGCCTATCCCAATTAGTGCCTGGTTGTATGGTTTATACATCGGGTTCTGGATTCAAGTCCCGTCATATCTGTTTGTTTTGACTTTTCTCTGGTTGTTTATTAGATTTTTGAAAAACAGGGAAAATTGGACACTAATCTTTCTGGGCGTTTGTATTTCTTCCGTGATTTTATTACATCCCCAAGACCTTATGTTTCTCTTTATCCCCTCTGTAATAATATTATTCAAAATATTAAAAAACATCTCGAAAAACTTTTATCAAACAATAAAAAAAACCTTAATTTTTGGTTTGGTACCAGGAATTGTGTTTTTAACTATGTTGCCCCGGTTTTTGTTTGTTTGGGGAGCACAAGGTGGAAAACAATATGGTGTTGGATTTTATGGTATCAGAAACATCTTTAACAGAAATGTACAATCTGGCTCTATCTTTCCAAAATTCTTTAGTTTGCCTATTGTGTTCGTTGTCTTGTTTATTCTTGGTTTCATTTTGGTTGCTTTGTTAATTAAAAAGAAGGATATTGGTCTGCCAAAATACAAAAAAAAGAAACTTGTTCTGCCTAAGAATAAAAAAATGACTAAACCCCTGCTTTTGTGGAATTTTATCTCTTTATATTATTTTATATATGTTTATCTGGTGCCGCTATTTATCAAACTTCCTTATTATATAGGAAGAATGCGGGCCCTCCAAGTTTTTATAATTGTGCCCTTTGTTGCTGTCGCATTATATGTACTCATCCAAGGGAGTATATTTTTGATAGTGTCTGTCTCAAATCTTAAAAAGACCAAATTAATTGAGTTTGCCTTGGTTCTTTTTATTACAATTCTCCCTTTGGTACTTGCATTTCCACAGTATAAAGAAACTACAAACAGAATACAGGGAGAGCACATACCTTTGGGGGAATGGAAAGCATATGTCTGGTTGCATGAAAACACTAACAAAAATGATAAAGTACTCTTTTTTGATGGAACTTTTCAATCTGAAATCATTTATACAAAAAGAATCTCTGCATCCTTTCCACAAGCAGAGTTGCAGAGAATAGTCAATAAAGTAACTGAAAACAATGTAACTGCAACTTCCTTCTCTGGTACTTGGGGTGGAAGAACCGTCAGAGCGGTGCATAAATATGAAGTGTCATTCTTAAATTATCAGACCTTTGAAGAACCGGGCAGTAATTTTTCAATATATGATTTTGATTATGTATTGTTCCAGGATTTGAACCTGCAAATGTCCCAGATCAATAATTATTTTTCCGCACGTTATATTAATGAACAAGGATTTAATCTCGTTTATGATAATGAAGGATATATGATAATAAAAAATGGAAGATAAAATTAAAGAATTGTTTAAGTGTGTTGTAATTGGTTTTGCCTCTGTATTCATTATAAGTTTGTTATTAAATAGTTTTGTTGCCAGTTTTGTGCTAACATTAACATACATGTTTTTTGTTTATTTGCCCTTTTTGCCTTTGATTATAAGATTAAAAATAAATTTTGTTGAGAAATACGTTCTATCACATCTTGCAGGTTTAAGTTATGCTGCAGTATATGTCTTAATTGATGTTGTATTCAAAATTCCCTTAGCTAAATTTGTCTTTTTTATCACTACGGTTTTGATAGTTTTATTAACATTTACAGGATATTTGAAAGATTTTTTCTAAAAATATAAAAATTGACACTGTTTTATTAAAGCAATGAAGATTAGAAGAAGATATATTATACTTATGGTGTTGTTTGTTTTGTATCTTGGGATTAGATTATATTTCTCTCTACAAACACCTTATTTCACTAATGAAGAATCATACTATGCTCTTAGGCAGATAGAGCATATAAAAAAAGTAGGTCTTCCTTTAACAAAGGACACCCTTAGTTATGGTGGGAGAACCTTTATATTGCTTCCTGTATACTACTATCTACTTGCTTTTTTCTCATGGATTTTCCCAGGAGTCTTTACTCTAAAAATTGTAAACAACATTCTTGCATCCACCATTATTGTTGCTGTTTATCTTCTTGCAAAAAGAATCATAAAAAACAGGAAAATTTCAATAATAGTGGCTACTGTGTCTGCATTGCTACCAATATATATTAATCAGACAATAAATGATCTTAGTATATACTCTCTTATCTTCCCCGGAACTTTCTTTTTATTATATTTCTTCATAAGTCTAGAAAAAGATGAAAAAATGCTCCAATACATCATACCTCTAACCCTTTTTCTAACCCTAGCCACTTCAGCTATCTTTTTGCTCTTGTTTGGTTTAATAATCCTGCTTTTATTGAGATATATAGAGAAAGTGCCTTCCTCCAGAATTAATTTGGAATATATCTCATTTTTTACCTTTTTTTTCTTATGGACAAATTTTATCATATATAAATCGGCCTTTCAATTACATGGATTTGACATAATATGGAAAAATACACCCACTCAAATATTGAGCCAGTATTTTGTTAATATAAATCTTTTACAAGCAATATACAACATCGGCCTCCTTCCTTTTGTTTTTGGAATGTTCTCTTTATATAATTATATTATGCGGAAGAAAAGTAAGAATCTCCTTGTTTTTATTAGCTTATTTCTCTCAACTTTAATAATTTTCTGGTTAAAAATGGTCCAGGCTGAACTTGCACTAATTTTCATGGGATCCTCACTAGTAATCTTGTTTGGACAATTCCTACGAGATTTTTTCTCTGGATTGAGAAAAACTAAATTTGCAAAATATGAGAACTCAGTTTTTATTTTGGTGATTGTTCTATTAATATTAACTCAGGTTCTTCCGGGAATTTTCAGTATGTCCCACCAAATCAAAAATACTCCGACCGAAGAATATATAGAAAGTTTTAGATTTCTTAAATCAACACCAAAAAATTCTGTTATACTGGGCACTCCTGAAGAAGGCCATTTAATCACTTACTTTGGTGAAAGAAAAAATGTTTTAGACACAGACTACTTACTGATACAGGACGTAGATGTAAGAGTAGATGATATAAAAAAGGCCTATACTCAAAAATTTAGAATAGAAGCTCTCAGGCTATTAGAAAAATATGAGGTAGACTATATTGTCTTTTCCAAGAAAGCAAGAGAAAAATACGACATAGAAAGCATATCTTACATAAATGACGAGTGTTTTAGTCTAATCTTAAATGATACCACAAAAATATATAGAAGAGATAGAACATGCTAACTAAAAAAAATATAAACAAAGATTTCATTTTTGTTGTGGTTTTGTCAGCATTAATCTTGTCTGGATTCCACACTCTAAGATTTGGTTTTAGTTCTGAATTGGTTGGATACGAACAATATTACTATCTAAACAGCATAAATTCTCTTAAGGAGGATTTCTCTCCTTCGTTCATATTAGAAGACACATATTTAATAGATGTGGTTGTTTCTCTTACAAATAACTTTTTTTTCTGGATGCGTTTTCTACCATTCGTTTTTGGTTTAATTAATATATATTTGATTTGTCTTATTCTAAAAGAGATAACAAAAAACAAAAAACAAATTATTTTTTCTTCACTTATTATTTTTCTCTCCCCAGTTTTTGTTTATGTATATGGCACATATAATCGGGTTTTCTCAACTATGACTACCTTATTACTCGGAACATATCTTCTACTCAAAGACAAATATTGGATAAGTCTTGTTTTGTTTGTGGTGGGGTTTATACTTAACCCGCCGTTTTTCATTGCCATCATACTTGTTTTGATAGTGTTCTATGATAGATACAAGGCCAAATCTCCTTATTTGCCTGTCCTTGGCATTTTGATTACAGGATTTTTATTTATACAATTAAAAAACTATAACCTTTTCAATGCAGGCTTACATAGTTTTTTGACTAACTATGTCTCTGATCTTGGTGCATTGTTTGGTTTGGGTATTTTTGAATTATTTGTTTCTATCCTTGGCATTATCCTCTCTTGGTCTGAGAAAGAAAAATTTTCCACTATTTATTTTGCTTTGCTAGCTTTGTTGATTTGCTCTTTGTTTGATAAATCTCTGCTGGTTTTCCTTCAATTAGTCCTGGCCTATTTTGGGGGTGTTGCCATATCTTATATATGGAAAACCAAATGGAAAAGCTCCACCCTAAAAAACTACGTTCTCATACTAATTTTCTGTGGATTAATATTTTCTGCTGGTTCGTTTATCAATAGGTTCTCACAAGGGGGTCCTGTCCATAGCGAAGCTATCAGTCTAAACTGGCTAAGATTTAATGCTGGGGATGGAAAAGTAATAAGTCATCATAAATATGGTTTCCTTATCCAATCTATGTCTGGTTTGGAAACATATACTGATGAAAGATATTATTCTCTATCAAAAGATAAAACAAAAATAAAACAGAGTCAAAATATTTTCATGTCAAGAAATTTAGAAGAGATTACTTCTTTCATGAAAAAAAACGATTTAAAATATATATGGATAAATGAGGAAATGAAACAAGGGTTAGTGTGGAAAAGAGAAAATGAAGGGATGCTTCTCATTCTTCATAATAGTGATGACTTCAACAAAGTTTATGATTATGCCGGAGTTAAAATCTGGGAATTAAGAACAAGCACTGATGTTAGTGTCTAAACAAATGTTTTTTATTATTGTTCTCTTATCCTGTAACCCGCAATACACTTCTTCTTCAATAACAACACAGGGAAGATTTGTAATGTTATAATATTCTATAAGAACATTTGTTGCCATAAGTTCAATATCAGAATCAAGAGAGAAGATTGCCAGCTCATTATCTATTTCCTTATTCAAGTCTGTAAGAATAAATGACTGTGCATCACAATCAGGACAATCTTGTGCATTAGCATAAAAATAAAGTAGTGTTACTGGTTTTTCAGATTCACATTTTTCTTTCATTTTTTCAAGCATGCTTAGATAAACAAGCTCATTTACCATAAATCTCTTTTTTTGTGTTTTATAAAAAGGATTATCAAAAATGTTTCTTGATGCCTCTTCATAACTGTCTAGTTTTTTGCCCAGGTCCCACACACTTTTATCTAAATACCTCAGTTGAGTCTGCAGTATATCACAGTTACCCTCTTCACCAACAAGATCTGAAATTGCTGTAAAAGCCTTCATATATTCTAATTCGTCAATAACTTCTTCTCTCAACTGTTCTAATTTTCTTTCTCTCTGTGTGTTTAATAATTCATTTGCAATATAAATTAAACCAAACAAAACCAGAGTAACTAAACCGGCTAAAACAAACATTTTCTTATCTATCTCCATGTCACATCCCTCTTAAAAACAAAAGCATATAATGAAACTGTCCAGAAAATCTGGTACAAAATAAAAAATGGTAAAAAACCAACGTATCCCATTAAGTTTTTCCTTAGACTTTTTTTTAGTGTTCTCAATCCTATAAAAGTCATTATTCCTGTCAGTGCAAATGAAATCATAATTAATATACTAAATATATTGAAAATAGATAATATGTCCAGATTAAAGTCAAATAAGTGTTGGAAAAAGTTAAATCCTGTAAATCTATAAAATGAGATGCTTCTGTATTGATTATACGCTGAAATAAGAGTTGATACAATAAAAAGCAACAGTCCAAGAAGTATAAGTGAAAAATTATAGGGAACAAAATAACCGAAAATACCAAGCTCTTTATTAAAAACTACGTCTCTATGTTTGTTTAGGGTTTGCAATGCTCCAGTATACCATCTCTTTCTCTGTTTATATAATTGTTTCAGATTTTCGGGCACATTTGTCGTAACTTTTGCATCAAGTGCACATTTTATATCATATCCGTATTTGTGTATCCTATATGCTATTTCCATATCTTCAGTAATGTTTTTCTCATCAAATCCTCCAATTTCCCGCAAAACATTTGCTCTATAAATTGTAAATGGACCGGGAGTAACATGAACAGAACTTAATTTAGACAAGATGCCTATGCTAAGAGATATTCCAATATCATATTCTATGGCTGTTATCTTCTGTAAAAAATTGTTGGCTCTTACATCGATTGCAACCGTGACTGCCCCTATTTTCTCTGAATAAAAGTATTTTAATGACTTCTTTAAAACTGTGGGAGTAACTGTCGTATCCGCATCCATGCACACAATATATTTTCCCACTGCTTTTCCAATTCCTTCATTGAGTCTGTTGGCTTTGCCTTTATTTTTTCTGTGGTTTAATAGTTTAAAATTCTTTTTTGTAGTATTTATGAATTTTTTTACTACTCTGCCTGTATTGTCTTTACTACCGTCATTAATAACAATAACTTCAAATTTTTTCCCAGGATAATCTAACTTCTCCAATGATTGAAGACAAGCTATTATGGTTTTTTCTTCATTATAGGCAGGTACTACAAAACTTACAAAAGGTAACTTAGTGAAAAATTTTTCTTTTTTACTTTCAAACAATTTTACTCTGTATTTGAAGATAAGAAGAATAAAAAGTATTACAAAATAAGTAGACAGAAACCATACAACATACATTAAGAGTGTTTGATAGATGTTCATATTTTACCTTAATTTCTTTCCTGATCTAAGTACCAATCAACAAACTTTGAGATTCCTTCATCAATATCGGTCTTAGGATTATAGTTTAATAACTTCTTTGCTTTAGATATGTCCGCATATGTCATGGGAACATCTTCTTTTGGCATCTCCACCCTTATAATTTCTGCTTTCTTTCCTAATTTTTTCTCAATTACAGATATCAATTCTTTTAATTCTACAGTTTGGGAATTCCCTAGGTTAAAAATTTCAAACTTGATTTCTCTCTCAAGAGCAGAAACAATCCCTTTAACTATGTCTCCAACATAAGTGTAATCTCTTCTCGATGTTCCGTCTCCAAACATTTTTAGGGGGTCTCCCTTGTTTATTTTTTGGGTAAACAGATATGGTGCCATATCTGGTCTACCCCTTGGCCCATAGACTGTAAAGAACCTTAAACAGACTATGTTAAGATCATAGAGATAACTATATGTGTAACACATTAATTCTCCTGATTTTTTTGTAGCAGCATATGGACTGACTGGAAAGTCTGTCCTGTGATCCTCAGAAAAAGGTGCTTCTTTGTTTCTCCCATATACAGAAGAACTAGATCCAAAAACAAATTTCTTAATTTTGTGTTCTTTTGACAACTCAAGAAGATTTAAAGTTCCTTTAATATTTGTCATTTCATAAATAAATGGGTCTTTTATCGAGGCCCTAACTCCTGCTCTCGCAGCCAAATGAACAATCTTGTCTGGGTTGTGTTTTTTGAAAACTTTTTCTATCTCTTTTTTTTCGCATATATCAGTCTCTTCAAGAAAGAAATCTTTGTTTTCTTGGTTGTGTTTTATATTATTTCTTTTTCTTTCCGGACTGTAATAATCATTGAAATTGTCAACACAAATTACATCCATGCCTTTATCTAAAAGGGTATCGCAAAGATGACTACCAATAAATCCTGCCCCTCCCGTAACCAATATCTTTTCTTTCATAATACTAAAAGGAATGAACCCATAATTATAAAACTTATTCCCACCCATTTCCTAAGACTCATGTTTTCATTTAAAAATTTAACAGAGAGTAATGCAACAATAGCATAATTAGAAGCACTAAGTGGATATACTACAGAGAGATTACCAAGTTTTAATGCTGGCAAATAAAGTAACATTGAAACACCATATAAAAAGAGTCCTAAAAATATTTGCCAGTTTTTAATAATTTCATCAAGTTTAAAAACAAGTTTATTTGATCCTTTTTTAAGGAACACAGAACCAAATGCACCAATAAATATTCCCGGAATTAAAAAAAACAAGAAAGTAATATCTATCATTTCTTTCCCCCCGCTATTAAAATAACACCAATAATGATAAACCCAAGTCCTAAATATTGCAAAGGAGATATTTGCTCTCCCAAAATATTAACAGAGATTGTTGCTACCCAGACATAATTCAGAGACAGGATAGGATAAAGTGTAGAGAGAGGACCAAATTTTAATGCAATAAGAAGTATGAATGCTCCGAGAACATATAGTGAAAGTCCTAAAAATAGTGTGTAATTATGAAAGATACTTAAATCAAGAACTATGTTTTCCAAGGCTTTTTTCAGAAAATACTCACCAGGAGATGTAAAAAAAGTACATAGAACAACTAGAAAAACACCTATTTTCTTATTCATCCCAATCAATTTTCCAGGTTATAATCCTTGTTCCATCAATAGATGTTGTATCATAAAACTTCTCAAACTTTGAAAGACCTAATCCATTTAAATAATACAATCTTGTAAATATACTTCCTGTTAACTCTGGAGACATTAAGATTATTCCTTTTTTGTCTTCTCTTAGAACTGCACTGTATCCCAGTTTATTTCCGTCGTATTTTTTAATTTTTAATTCTCCTTGCTCAACATACCCAAAAGTATTAGGATAATAATTTCCTTGCTGAGATAAAACATAAGCATCCATAGATGTTAAATTAATTAAAAGGGGTATGTACTGTTGATTTTGTTGAGGAATGTTACATTGTAATGTTGTATTATCTATCTTGGCACATCCTGTTGTTCCGCCATAGCTTGGCCAAGGAGCTATCCAGTTATTTATCTGACTGTCAGAGGTTAATGAATTGAGTTCATAATATTTCCTTTGTGCCTCATCAGATGAAAATCCTAGATCGTTGGTTAATATATTTATGAAACCATTAAACTCTTGTGTCTTATATGTTGAATATACTTTTGCTTTTTTGAAATCCCAGCTTCCGAAATGTGCCCAAACCCCTGATTTCCCAACCATGTCTCCACTTGTAATAAAATAGTTTTCAGGAGGAGAACAATACATCTCGTTGAGTATCTCCTCTGTTTTTTGTTCGTCTGTCAATGTAATTAATTTTTGTCTTGTTTGGTCTTCAGACATATCCAGAAGTTCATAGAGTAGAACAACTGTCTGATATCTGTCTCCAATAATTTCATTTATTTTATTTTCTGCCCCTGTCGCACTACAGTCTAGCATCCTAAGAATTGCAATTGCTTGGTCTTCATCATCAGTTAACAATACTTTCCCTATCCAATGTGCTTGTTGACTGTTTTGTGATGCTCCGTCAAACGTAACTTGTCTATCTCCAAAGTATTTAAACCAATGACCAAAGTCCCACCAAGAATTTATGATCGCGTCTGGTTGTGATTCTTCTTTAATCTTTGTTAGTGATTCAACCCAGGCATCGCTCACACTGGGTGCATAACTATATGCAACATCGTAACCTATTCTTATTGGTTGAATGAGAACAACAGATATAAGAATAAAAAACATCGTCTTTGTTATTGTTTTGCTAATATCTAAATTCTCACTAATAAATTCTGAAAACCAATGTGTTATCTTACCAAAAAAAGTTGCAAAAGAAACTACAAAAGCAGGTATAATCAAAAGTATAAATCTAACTCCTTTTGTAGATGCATATATTGTTGCCATGAACCAGATGGTCAACAAAATTGAGTGTTGTGGGTCTAATTTATAATCAAAAATAATCGAGAGTAGCAATCCTACCCAGAGAGGTAAAGAGAACAACCCAAGAAGAACAAATATGCCAAGTGTATTTTGTGAGGCCAGGCCAACAAAAATAAATAAATACAGTGAAGATATAACTAAAAAAAGCATGTTTATCTTTTTTTTCTGTCCTTCTGTATTGAAATTTACTAAAGAAACAAGTGATCCCACCAAAGCTATCCAAAAGAAATTCTTGCCACCTAGACTAGCAAGAATTTGAGGAACATTTGCTGCATTTAACTCTGCTACTGTTGTGTATACATTTGGCCATATGTTTGTCCCTTGTGCAGCAGCCTTTATTTGTGTAATTCTTATAGGATTATTAAAAGAACCCAAGAATTTATGACCGTCTCCAAATAAGAACAAAGATAACACAGAAAATATGAAAAAAAGACCTAAGAAAACATAGATTTGTTTCAGTGTTTCATTTTTCTGAAAAACAGTAAGGAAAGAATTCTTCTTGTTTTTATTATTGATTATCTCATAAACAAAGATATATCCAGCATAAATAAAAGTAGCTCCAATAATAAATTGGAACATAAACCACCAACCAGACCATGCAAAACTATATGCTCCAATCAATGTTCCTGCCAATGCTGCAAAAACCGCTCTGTTCCTAGTTTTTTTAGTATCAAAAGCATATATTACAAATAACATGATTAATAAGGGAAATACTGCGTTTACAATGTCATTGTCAGATCCTAAAGACCTGCTTAAAACTGTCGGATTAACAGCAATTAGTATCGACGCAATAAGACCTGCTAAATTTCCAGAGATTTTTTTACCTATAAGAAAAGCTGCCACAATAGCAAAAAAAGATAACACCATTGGAGTATAGAAGGCTGTTTGTATGTATGAAAAAGACTTGTCAAATGTGGATATTAACTTAAACAATGCTGCCTCAAAATACGGGTATAAGTTTTTTTCAACTTTTAGACCCCTTGGGGCCTTCATGTGATTATCAAATGGTTCTCCATCTTGTATCTCGTCACCATACATGCCTTTTTCTATTATGTTCCTAGTGTATCTCAACCAATAATATGAGTCTATGTCTCCTAAGTAAGTGATTCCAGTATCATCTTTAAATCTCTCCCTTATTTGGTCTGCTTGCACTTTAACCGCCTGTTCTATCTCTTGTGCCTGTTGTTGTAGAACGGTGTTTACTTGTGAATTAATCATATTTTGTTTTGTTTCTGGATTTAAATTAGGATACTGCTGATTAACCTGGGTTGCCACATTATTACTTATCGTGTTTTTTATGCTTTGTCTTGCCCAATCTTCTGCTATTGGAATACTTGCTGGTAGGGTCCTAATATAGATTGATAAGAAAATTGGTATAAGAATAAGTAGTATTGTAGAATATTTTTTTAGAAATGACGTGATCTGATTAAGGTCTATAGTAATGTCTTCTTCATCTTTTGAGCGCTTTGTCTTTTTCTTTGGGTTTTTTTTCTTTTCTCCAGAAAAGATATTTTTCAACCAAGAAAAGTCCAGCGTAATTTCCTCCCCCATATCTTTTTTTTCCCCCATCTTAACTCAAGATAAATAAGACTTATTTAAAATTTACGTGTTTAGGGGTTATTTGCCCATGAATTTCCTTAACATTGGATTCATATCGTACATATGTTCACGTGCAATCTCTTCATACAATCTATATATAATCATCACAGTCAACAATATACCTGTTCCTCTCAAAAGGGCGCCAATAAAATCTGCAGAAGCTGCCTTCTGCAGGCTGCGGGAAATTCCCATGGATTCAATATCTGCATGATGATCGAGGGCAGGGGTCGACATCCCGGGATTTCCAGGAGGCTGCTGCAGTCGGCGCAACCCTGCTGTGTCTACAAAGCGACAGGCGAGGCCGCTGATTTCGACATCTCCTTCCAGAAAATCCCGTGTCGTACCCGGCATGCTGGAAACCAGGGCCCTGTCTTCTCCTAGCAGGGTATTCAGGAGGGAGGACTTTCCTGTATTCGGTGCGCCGAGAATGGCAATT